>FR903078.1 GCA_000438195.1 Mycoplasma sp. CAG:776 | reverse complement strand
TTTGGTAAATGGAGTGAAGATACTCCAGATATATATATTGGTTCAACCTTGGATATGGATAGTTATAACCCAATAATGGAATTTTCAACTTTAGAAGAATGTAGTGCAGTATATGATAATTGTAGAGTACTATCGCGAGCAGGAAAAGAAATGTATTGGCGAATTATAAGAGTGAATGGAAATGGAAGTTTAAGATTAATATATGCGGGGACTACACCCAAACATTTAAATGATGATCCATTTATAGGGGTAAGCATGTATAATGATGAAGAAGATGATAATGCATATGTGGGATATATGTATGGTACACCAAATTCCAACACATATGAAGAAACACATGCTAATAAAAATGATAGCACGATAAAAGAATATATCGATTCATGGTATGAAAAAAATCTTCTATCTGATAATGACAAAATTGATACAGAAAGTGGTTTTTGTGCAGATAGAAGAATAAGTCCACGAGAAACAAATCCACAAGCAGGAATTGGAAAAAATGTAAACGACTATTATACAACCGCTATCACGGCTTATTTATTAGATAAACCTACATTAATATGTCATAATTCAAACGATTATTTTACAACCACTACTTCATCGGTCGGAAATAAAGCTTTAAAATATCCAGCAGGGATGCTCACAACAATGGAATTCATTTATGCGGGATATGCTACTAGTGATAAAGAAGGTAATAAACATGATATAACAAATTCTAATATGTATTTATATGGAAATTTTCCTTATCGAACAATGACTCCAGGTAGTTTTCGTTCCACTTTAGTAGCTTCTATTGAGCATATTAGTAGTAGGAGCAATGGAGAGGGATATTTATCAAGTGGAGCTGTAAAAATGTATGAAACAATAAGACCAGTTATCAATTTAAAAGCAGATATAACATTTGCTAGTGGAGATGGAACAGCTGAACATCCTTTTGTAGTAAGTTAAAAAATAATCAAAAAGCACGAACTAAAATTTAATCTTCGTGCTTTTTACATACATCAATATATTCTAAATAATTAGAAGCCTTTTCTAATTCTTTTAAAGTTAATTTAACTGCGCTATTACTTGTTCCACAAGCCGGATAAATCATATCAAATTCTTTTAAAGAAATATCTAAATAAACTTTAACATTTTCCTTAATACCAAAAGGACAAATTCCTCCAGCTTCGTGACCAATCAAAGTTTCTAGTTCTTGAGCCGGAACCATTTTGGCCTTTGTATGAAAATATTGTTTAAATTTAACATTATCAATTTTCTTATCACCACTAGCAACAATAAGTATAGCTTCGTCATTTACTAAAAAAGCCATTGTTTTAGCAATCTGAGCATCATCACATTTTAACGCACCAGCCGCTTCATGAACCGTAGCTGTACTTTCACTAAATTGAATAATATTTTCTTCTAAATTAAATTTTTTTAACCAATTTTTCGCTTGTAAAAAAGCCATAATTACACCTTTTTCTAATATTCTATAGCATATCTAAAAAAGAAAATAATTACAAGTGTCTTGACACAATTTTTGTTAAATGATGTAAAGGAATGATTACAATTAAGAAAAGTGTGATAAAATAAATAATAGAGAATGGAGGGAATGGTTAAAAGTAAGTAGAGAGTTTAAATTGATGAATTTAGTCCAAATAAAGTAAAACATTTAGTTAAGAAAAGGAGAGTGGAAGAATGTTAAAAACAAAAGTTGGATATAGTGAAAATGTTGATGCTTATGCATCAGGTATGGAAACGGCCAAAATGGCAAATGTAATTGAAAATCCTCAAGTTGGTTTAATATTCACAAGTTGTGTTCAAGACCAAGCCAAGCTAATGGAAGGTGCTAAAAGCATTTTAGGCGATGTTCCAATTATTGGATGTACATCATCAGCTGCAATTTGTACGCAAGATGGATATTTAAATAAAGAAACAGGATATTCAGGAATGATGCTTTTCGGTGGAGATGTTGAAGTTGTAACAGCAGGTTCTAAAAAGACAGATGAAACACCAAGAGAAATAGGACGCCGTATTGCTGGAGAAGCAGTTAGTAAAGTAAAAGGAAATGATATTGAACCAGATTTCTTCTTTATGAGTGCAAGTCCTGCCAACGAAGAAGAATATTTAAAAGGAATTCAAGATGTTATTGGAAATATTCCTGTATTTGGCGGTTCAGCTGCTGATAATACTGTAGAGGGTAAATGGAGCATTTTAAATGATGGTGAATCTTTTGCGGATGGTTGCGTAATTGCTATTTTCTATACTAATGGTGAAATGAAAAACCTTTATACAGGAGCTTATCATGAAACAGAAAATGCTGGATTAATTACTAAAATTAATGGTAGTAGAACACTTGTGGAAATTGATCATGAACCAGCCCTAAAAAAATATGCTGAATGGACAGGTAAAGATGTAGATTCATTAATGGGCAATAATTTGCTTACTGAAACAATTTGCGCTCCACTAGGAGTAAAAGATCCGATAGGAAAGGTAACAGCTGTTCGTCATCCAATGTTTGGTAATGATGATTATTCAATGAATATTGGCGCAGACCTAGCTGTAAATACAGCCGTAATTCAACTATCCAATACTCCAGAAGGAATTCTAAAAGCAAATAAAGAAACAATTGAAAAAGTAACTAATTTGATGGAAAGTGAAGTAGAAAGTTATTTTCTCGTTCATTGTGGTGGAAGAAGACTTGGCCTTGCTTTAGCAAATATTGAAGAAGAAATTTATTCAGAAGTAAAAAAAGTAATTCCTGATAAAGAATTCTTAATGGTATTTACTTTTGGTGAATATGGAAGTGGAGATCACTCATCTAATACTGTTGGAGGATTATCTCTATCTTATACCGCTTTTGGAGAATAAGGAGGAAATATGAAGAGTTTAATTGGAAATAAGTGGAAAGATTCAAGTGATGGTAAGGTAATTGAAGTTTATAACCCTGCCACGAATGAATTAATTGATACAGTACCAAGCCTAACGAAAGAAGATGTAGAAGAAGCAATTGATTATGCGGATACTCATCAAAAAGAATGGGAAGGAAAGTCTGTTGTTGAACGTTGTGAAGTATTATCTAAATTTGCTAGTTTAGTAGAACAAAATAAAGATGAATTAGCAATGCTTCTTTCAAAAGAAACTGGAAAACCAATCAAAGAGGCATATAATGAAATAGCAAATATTCAAGTAGGTGTTCCAGGATATGTTGAAAAAGTAAAACATGAATATGGAAATATTGTTTATCGTGGAACCGAAAAAGGACAAGAAAATACGATTCAGTATACGATCGAGCAACCACTAGGAGTAGTAGTAGCCATTATCCCATTTAATTTCCCAAGTGATATTTTTATCAATAAAGTACCACCAGCATTATTAATGGGAAATGCGGTTATTTTAAAACCAGCAAGCATCAATCCTCTTACTTTAACAAGATATGTTGAATTACTTGTTGAAGCAGGAGTTCCAGCTGGAGTTATCTCAGTTGTACATGGAAGTGGTTCTGTCGTAGGTAAAACCCTAACTAGTAGTAAAAAAGTCGATATGGTCAGTCTTACTGGTTCTACAGCTGCTGGAATAGATGCCGCTAAAAATTGTGCTGAACATTGTGCTCATAGTTCTCTAGAATTAGGTGGAAATGATGCTTTTATTCTATGTGCTGATGGGGATATGGATTTAGCGATTGAAGAAACAGTTTGGGGCAGACTTTATAATACAGGTCAAGTATGTTGTGCATCAAAAAGATTCTTAATTGAAAATTCGGTAAAAGAGGAATATATTAGAAGAATGGTAGAAAAGATTAATTCCTTAAAACAAGGAAACCCACAAGATATATCGACAGATATTGGTTGTTTAGTAAGCGAGGAAGCTGCTATAGAAGTAGAACGTCAAGTAAATGAAACTATAAAAGCTGGAGCAACCCTTGTATGTGGTGGCAAAAGGAATGGCGCTTTCTATGAACCTACCATCTTAGATAATGTAACAAAAGATATGGAAGTAGCAAAAGATATGGAAATCTTTGGCCCAGTTATTTCGGTAATTGGCTTTGATGATTTAGAAGAAGCAATAGCAATTGCCAATCAATCTATTTATGGCCTATCTGGTTCTATTATCACAAAAGATATTAGTAAAGCTATCAAAGTAAGTGAAAAAATGGAATGTGGAGGCTTTGTTATTAATGGTGCTTCATTCTTCCGTTCTTTTGAACAACCATTTGGTGGTTGGAAATATTCAGGAATAGGAAATGAAGGAATTATGACAACTTTAAAAGAAATGTCTCGTACGAAAACAGTAATTTTAAAAAATATTACCAAATAAAGGAGAAAATAAATGTTTGATTATAAAGGAAAAATAGTTGTAGTATCCGGAGCATCTTCTGGTTTAGGCTCTCAAATGGCCAAAGGCTATGCCCGCCAAGGAGCAACAGTAATCATTACGGCAAGAAGAATGGAAAAATTAGAAAAAGTAGCCGAAGAAATTCGTTCTTTAGGAGCTGAATGCTTACCCATTCGTTGTGATGTAACAGATGTGGAAAGTGTAAATGCTTGTGCCTTAGAAGTAAAAGAAAAATATGGCAAAGTCGATGTTCTAGTGAATTGTGCCGGAAGTGCTAAAAATGCTGGTGTGTTAGATATGACAGATGAAGATTGGGATTTTACAATCAAAACCGATATGACAAGTCTGTTTTATGTAACTCGTGCTTTTGCTAAAATTATGAAAGAACATCATTATGGACGTATTATTAATATTGCCTCAATGTATGGAATGGTTGGTAATATGGCCATGGATACAGTAGCATATCATACAAGTAAAGGAGGCGTAATTAATTTTACTCGTGCGGTAGCGGCTGAATTAGCGAAATATGGTATTACTTGTAATGCGATATGTCCAGGATATTTTGATACTGAGCTTACACATGATACATTAATTACAGATGAATTTACTGCTTATATGAAATCGACAGTACCACTTGGAAGATATGGACGTGCCGGAGAATTAAATGCAGCTGCTATATTCTTAGGAAGTGAAGAAGCAAGTTATGTAACAGGAGCTATCTTACCAGTAGATGGTGGATATACTTGTGTATAATTTTTACATAAAAATAAATTAATGAAAACAATAGATTATTTACAATTTATTGTTTTTTTGTTATATAATAATTTATAAAATTGAGAGGTTACTAGTAAATAGTAGCTTTTTTTAAAATTCTGAAAAGAAAAAATAGATTATTAAGTGTAGAAAATTGAATTTAAATATGGTATTCTTTAATTACTATATGTGATAAAAATAGATATAAATTTAGTAAGGAGTGAGTATGATGCTAAAAAAATATTATCTATCAAAAAGAAATAGCTGTTGTAAAATGAATTATGCTGTTTATTTTCCTAATAAAAATCCTTACAATCTCCCATTGTTATTATATTTACATGAAATAGGTGAAAGAGGAGAGAAAATAGAAGATATCGAAAAATGTGCTTTACCAAAATATATGAATGAATTTGATATTCCTTATATTGTTTTAGCACCACAATGTACTGATAATAATTTTTGGGATTATCATTTGAGAGACATAGAAGAGATTTTAAATGAAATTTATAAAGAATATAAATATGATAAAAAAAGAGTTTGTATTTTAGGAAGTAGTATGGGGCTTTTGGTGCATGGAATTATGCAATGTCAAGACCGGATTTATTTAAAGGAATAGTGTCAGTAGCTGGTGGTATCATGTTACCAATTGATCAAACACTATTGCCTTTAAAAGAAAAAGCTATATTAATATATCATGGAAGTAACGATGATGTTATTGAGATTAGTAAAAGTATTCAAGATTATAATAAACTTAAAAATATTGGCACAAAAAATATGGAGTTAAAAATAGTAAAAAATGCGAACCATTTTTTATCATCTCAGACTTTTAAAGATGAATATTTATATGAATGGCTAGAAAAAAATATATAAGTAGATATTTACTAATTCTTTTTTTCTTTAAAAAATTGTGATATGATAAAAACACTTTTTTAGGAAGTGAAAAACATGCAATATGATTGGTACAAAAAAGAATTAGAAGCAAAATTAAGAGAATTAAAAAGATTAGTAAAAACAGCAAGTGGTGAACAAAGAGAAGTTATTAATGAAACGATTTCTACTATTGAAGATAATTTAGTAAAACCATGTAGATTAGTTAATTATACACTAGAAGAGAGATTATTATACGAATATCAAAATATGATTGAATTTAGACCACTATGGGATTTATGTGAAAGTCTAGCAGATCTTTCTGATAACGAAATTCTAAAACATCCATATCCTGAAATTGATTTAAAGGATAAAGAAATATTAGAATTAACTCATGATTTTTTTAAGAATGCTACACCTTCATGGATTTATGACTTATTTATGAAATTATTTAGACAGCGAAAAAATATTCATTTTATAAACTGTAATCAATCTTTATTTTATGCAGATATGGTTTTTTTAAAATATTATAATGCTTGTTATATTCAAATGGCCCGAAAATATGAATTTAGTGATATACCAACTTTAGCTCATGAATTTGGGCATGGTATTCAATTTTTAAGCAACTATCATGCGAATATTTTTACTAATTTAAAAGCTTTTTCGGAAATTGTAAGTTCTTTTTTTGAATTTATTTGTGGTTATTATTATACTAAAGATTCCACATTAGGTTCTAAAGCTATAGTGAATAATTACGTAACATGGGATATCGCTTGTTATGATGCTTCAAGCTTAGTAAAAGAAATTCAAATATTAAAAAGCATTGAAGTGTCTTCTTATGAAACCAAGCTGGATTTATATCAGAATATCAAAAAGTTTATTGCATCATCAGACAAAAATAACTTAAGGGATTTATTAGATAATAAACCCTCAGCAAATTTTATTTATATTATCGCTTATACTATTGTAACTCAGTTAGTAATGATTTATATTAAAGATCCAGATTATGCCTTTTATCTGTTAAAGAAATTAATGGAAATAGATTTAAGGCTTACTCAAGAACAATATTTAGATGCTTTACTAGATATTGGCTTGTTACCAACTGAAAGTGTAGAAGAATATAATCATCATGTAAAAAGGGAATTAACACGTTTAAAAAAATTATAAACTCCCCCTTGACAAAAAAGCTTGGGGGGGGGGTATACTTATTACATCTTCTGAATAAGAAAAGGATGTGCTATAATGAATTAGAGGTATTTATGAAAAAATTAGATATTATATATGAAGATAAAGAAATATTAGTGGTAAATAAACCAGCCAAATTATTAACGATTAGTGATGGTGTACACGAAAATACATTATATAGTATGGTAAGAGAATATGTAAAAAAGAAACATAAAAGTAATAAGATTTTTATTGTTCATCGCCTAGATAAAGATACATCGGGAGTGGTTGTATTTGCTAAAATAGAGAAAGTAAAAAAAGAACTGCAAATGAATTGGAATGAATGTACCAAAAGAGAATATCTAGGCATATTAGAAGGTATTTTAAAAGAAGATAAGGGAGTTATTAAAAATTATTTATTAGAAGATTCTACTCATAAAGTATATGTATCAAAAAATAAAAAAGGTGAATATGCGGAAACTTATTATGAAGTTTTAAAAAGAACAAAGAAAAATACGATAGTAAAAATTGAAATTAAAACAGGCAAGAAGCACCAAATAAGAGTTGGTTTTGCTAATCTAGGCTATCCAATAATTGGGGATAAAAAATATGGAAGCAAGGAAAATCCTATAAAGAGATTAGGCTTACATGCTAGTAAATTAATTTTAGAATTAAATGGTGAAAAAAAAGAATTTCAAGCTACAACCCCAAAAGAGTTTTCCAATTTTTAAAAATTAAAAAAAAGTAAAGAAAAGAATTTACTTCATGATAAAAATAGTGATAAAATAAAAAAGGTTAGAAAGGAAGTTTATATGTTAAAAGTAGAAAATGTAACAAAATATTATGGTAATAACTTAGCTGTTGATGATTTATCATTTACGATTAATGATGGTGAAATATTTGGTTTACTGGGTGTTAATGGTGCTGGAAAAACAACAACATTTCGCATGATTATGAGCTTGTTAGAGCCAACAAAAGGTAAGATTACTTTAAATGGTAAAGAAGTAGGATATGACATTTGTGAGCATATTGGTTTCTTAACAGAAGAGCGTAGTTTAATGACCAAACTAACAGTAAAAGAGCAGGTAGTATATTATGCTACTTTAAAAGGAATGAAAGAAAAAGAAATTTTAAAGAAACTAGATTATTGGTTAGATCGTTTTGGCGTTAGTGAATATAAAGAGCGAAAAATAAAAGAATTATCCAAAGGAAATCAACAAAAGATTCAATTTATTACAGCGATTATTCACGAACCAGACTTACTGGTATTAGATGAACCATTTACAGGCTTAGATCCAATCAATGTAGAGCTATTTATGAGTGTAATTCGTGAATTTAAAGAAAAAGGTAAAATGATTTTATTTTCATCTCATCGAATGGAACATGTGGAATTATTCTGTGAAAAACTAGTTATTTTATTAAAAGGAAAAACGGTTTTAAGTGGTTCACTAAAAGAAATTAAAAAGAATTATCGTAAAAAAATTATTCGTATTAATGGCAATGTCGATGTAGAAAAATTAAAAAAGACCAAAGGCATTTTAGAAGTAGAAAAAGAAGCTTTAGATTTAATTGTAAAAATTGAAAGTGATGAGTATGTTGAGGAAGTATTTAAAGTAGTAAAACAGGGAAGTGATATTACGAAATTCGTTGTAGAAGATGCTTCTTTAAATGAAATATTTGTGAGTTTGGTTGGTGAAGCTTATGAAAAATAAATTTAAATATTTAATAAAGTATAGTTTAAAAAAGAAAATTGATACCAAATGGTTTAAAGTCGTAAATGTACTATTATTGCTATTAATTGTTTTTTTAGTCAATATGGATTATTTAATTAATTTATTTGGTGGTGATTTTGAAAATAAAGAGAAAATTTATGTTGTAGATGAGACAAATTCATTTGAAACATTCAAAACATATTTTAATGCTTTATCCGAAGAATTAGATACTGGTGAATATGAAATTATTTTAGATCAAGATATTTTAGAAAATGAAAGCGAAATTGATGATGAGGTAGTAGTTGTTTTAAAACCATCCCAAACAGAATATTTAACAAGTGAAGTAGTGTCTTATGATAGTGTTTCAAGAACAACTTATGAAATTATAGTCAATGCTTTAAATGCGGTTAAAAGTGAGATTGTCTTAAGTACAAGTGGTCTAACACCAGAAGAGATTAGTGCTTTATCTAGTCCTGTTGAAGTAACGGAAAGGGTTTTAAATGAGGATGCGAAAGATAATCAAACAAAAGAAAGTTTAAGTGCTATTGTAACAACTGTTCTAATTGTTCCATTCTTTATATTAATTATTACAATGGTTCAAATGTTAGGAGCCGAAATTAATGATGAGAAAACGAGTAGGGGAATGGAAATTATTATTTCATCCGTTCCAGCTAAAATGCATTTCTTATCTAAAGTTTTAGCAGCACTATCTTATGTCTTAATACAAGGTGGTTTATTATTGTTGTATTCTGGAATTGCAATATTACTAAGAACTGTCTTAGCAAGTGGAGCAGGAGCATCAGCTGGAATGGGAAGTGCATTTAGCGAAATTATGGCGACATTAAGTAGTGCAGGTGTATTTACACTACTTGCCAAAGGAAGTGTTGTTCTAATCATCTTATTTGTTGTTAGTTTTATTGCTTATGCAATAGTAGCAGCAACTCTTGCTAGTATGACAACCAATATTGAAGATTTTCAACAACTTCAAACTCCACTCATGATTATTATGTTAGTAGGATATTATGTAGCTTTAATGGCCGTTATGTTTGATGGTTCCATTTTTATCAATATTTTAGCCTACATTCCATTATTATCTGTTATGATTGCTCCAACATTATATTTAATGGGAGAAATGACTTTAATATCATTAATCATAGCTACTTTAGTTACCACAGTAGTAACTTACTTCTTGTATAAATATGGTTTAAGAATCTATAAAGTAGGGATCTTAAATTATTCATCAAGTAAATTATGGAAAAAGATGTTTAAATCATTAGGAAATAAAGAAAAATAAAAGACAGTAAAAATGATATCAAAAACAAAAGAAGTATATCGAAAACTTAGATGTATGAAAAAGACAAAAAACGAATTGTAAGGATACAGTACAAAGAAGTGAAAAAAACAAAAATAACTAATAAAGGTAGAGAAATAAAGACTTTATTGGTTATTTTTTTGTAAAAATTTAATTTACTAGAAACGTAAATAACATATTTATAAATTCTTGTTCAAAGTTTAATGAAAAAACATTCTTATTTTCTAAGGATTTTATTATGATAATAAAGCAATTGATAAAATGAATTTATTTACTAGTGTAAGTTCATTAAAGTATTTTTGTTGATCAATGTATTTTTATCTTTTTTAAAAGTAAAATCGATATGCCAATAAAGTTTGTTTTTTACACTCCAATGATTTTTAATTGATTTAGCAGTAGGAATATCTCTGCTCATAAGAAAAAAATAAAGACTAAATGCAAGTTTAAAATTTTATGAATTAAAAGTTGTATTTAAATATTTAAGTAATAACTGCAATGGGTACTTCTTGACAAAATGACTATTTATTGTTAGAATATCGACACTATTAAAAAAGTGAGGAAAAATTATGTTTGATTTTAGCCATCGCAAAAGTGTAGAAAGAAAATTTAGACAATTAGAAGCTTTAAACAATCTATTAACAGAAAGAAGTGCCGAAGTAACTCAAACAAATCAAGAACTACAAAATTTAAAAGAACAAATCGTTGAAATTCATACAATTTATCCTGATTTAACTGAAAAAGAAGCTTTAACAAAATATTTTACAGACTTAAAAAGTCAAATTGCTTCATCTGAAAAAGAAATTGCTCAAAAAAGGGAAGAATTAGAACAAATATTAAATACTTTGGCAGAAGCAAAAAGCTTAGCAGATATTAAAAAGGAAAAAGAACAACTAGAGCATCAAAAACAAGAGTTAAAAGAATATCTTGATTTAACTTTTGAGCCATCGGATATTATTTTTGCTATTTATCAAAATATGAATGAGGCTAATGTTTTTATAAATGCTTTTTATGTTGTTGTAAAAAAAGAAGTATTAGATGACGGAAGCTATGGAGTAATATATCAAAGTTTATTCGGCAACCAAAGATTAGGCTTTACGCAAGATTTTGCAGATACTCTTTTTTCAGATAAAGATGATGATGAATTTTCAATTAACACGACAGCAGAAAATTATATTACCTTTGCTGATGCTTGTTTAAAAATAAATCATTCAGCATATTTAAAAAAGAGAGTAACTGCTTTAGAAGTAGATGAAGTATTAAGGGAATTTATGAAAAAATATCAACCACGTCAAAATGAATACGATGAGTGGTATTTTGCAAAGAAAAGAAAAGTAAGAAAAATTAAAAAAGCAGATGAGTATTAGTATCATCTGTTTTATTGATTGTAAGTATTAATGAGATTAGTAAATATGGTTTGTAAATTTTTAAGACCAACCTCATCTGTAGCTTCACAGCGCATCGTAATATTTGGCCCAGTATTACTAGCACGAACTAAAGCCCAACCTGTAGAGAAATTTGCTCTAACTCCATCAATGGTATTTAAAGACCATTTTTGAGTTTCACAAAATTCCTTAATTTTTTTAATAACTTCAAACTTTTTCTCATCAGGAGAAGGGAACTTTATTTCCGAAGTACTATAATATTTAGGAATATCTGAAAGTAACTCGCTTAAACTCTTATTTGTTTTACTAAGAATTTCAAGTAGTCTTAAACCGGCATAAATTCCACTACCAACATCAGCTATTTTATCTCTAAAATAAAAGTGCCCTGAATATTCTCCACCAAAAGGCATATCATCTTCTTTCACTTTAGCTTGAGTATAACTAGCGCCAGTTCTATAGCAAACAGGAGTACCACCTAATTTTTTTATTTCATCTTCTAGAGCTTTAGAACATTTAACATCAAATAGAAAAGTTTTATTTTTGACTTTTTGAATCATATCCCGAATAATTAAAATCATAAAATGATCACTTGGTACCATTTCACCTTTTTCATTAACAATTCCTAAGCGATCACCATCGCCATCAAAAGCAATTCCTAGATCAGCATTTTTAGCTAAAACTGTTTTTTTTAGCATTTCTAAATTAGCTTCTACATTTGGATCGGGATGATGGTTAGGAAAATTTCCGTCACTTTCTTCAAATAGAATTTCAAAGTCAACATGAACTTTTTCAAATATTTTTCTAGCAACAATAGATGTAGTACCATTTCCAAGATCGATGATTACTTTTCGCTTTCTTCGGCCAAATTCTACGCCATATCTTAAGTATTCTACATATTTTTCAGTAATATTACCGCTAGAAACAGTACCATTTCCACTTAAGAATTGTCCAGCAAAAGTGTAATTTTTAAAGTCTTCGATCATTTCTCCACGAGCATTAGCAAGATTATCAAAAGAAAATTTAAAACCGTTGTCATCTTTAGGATTATGGCTAGCTGTAATCATAATTCCAAAAAGATTATGAATAAAGCGGGCATAATAATGCATTGGGGTAGTAGTAAGTCCATAATTATATACATTAAGCCCACTATCCGTTATGCCTTTAGTAAGGTACGCAGCTAAAGCAGGAGAAGAAACGCGGTTATCGTAAGAGACAATACAAGTCGTTTGGTTTAATTTTTCTTTTAGATAACTTCCGTAACTTCTGCCGATGGTATAAGCAACAGTTTCATTAATTTCTGTTGGATAAACTCCTCTAATATCATATTCTCTAAATATATTTGGATTCATATTTAACCTCTTTCTACTCCTTAATATGATAACATAAAAAAAATTGAAATTCAATTGCTTATCTTAAATAACTATGTTATAATATTAAAGACTTATAAATGTTTTTTGGTGTGAAAGTAGGGATACTAGAATGAATGAAGAAATGTTAAAAACAGTGCTTTTAGAAATAATAAAAGAAGCAGATAATTTACCAGAAAGTGAATTAGAAATCGTTCCAGGAACAAGATTTAGAGTAAAAAAAGGTCGTGTTGATGAATTTAAAGCAAATGCGAGATTTTACTATCAATTAATTAAAAATCAAGAAATAAATAGTGACCAATACCTTAGAGAAGTATACTATGAATTATCAGATGAGTTAGCAAGAGACCAAGTAGAATATGTTTTTTCTAAAGCATCTGATTTATATGATCTAGGAAAAGATGAACTAGCTAAACTAGAACAATTAAAAACAGCTTTAAGTAAGCAAAAACAAGAATTAGAGGAAATAAAAAAGCGAGAAGAAGAGTTAAATGAAGAAAGTCAAAGAAATCCTGAAAAGTGGACGGAAGCAAATAAAGCTCAAGCAGAAAGGCAAGAAATAGAAAACACTATAACCCGATTAAATGGTTTGATTATAGAGGCAACAATTGAATTAAAAAATAAAGTAAATGATGAAGTAAAAAATATAACCGCAAAAGAGATGGAATTTTTAAGAAACCAAATAACAGCAGTAAATAAAGGAGTTGCTATTGGTTGGGGATTAGATGGACATAATATTTTAAAAAAGGACGAAGAATATTACAATAATTTATGGTATCTATCTAATATTCTAAATAGTGTAAAAAATGATTTGCCACTAATTAACGTTGGCGATACTATTTGGGTAAATCCAGAACAATTAGCATCTGCACAAGAATTAGTATCTAAAATTGATTTTCTAAGACTAGTAAAAAAAGAAGAAAAAGAAGTTGTAGTAGAACATCCAAATGATAAATTAATCGCTGAAATAGGTGCAGAAATAGAATATTTAAGTAGTCAAAATACTCCTGCATCAAAGTTAGAATATGATCATTTAAAGAAGATTTTAGAGTATTTACATGCTGCTAAGTATAATGAATTTGCTCTTACTCCTGTGTGGGATATAGCCTATGTAAATGGACCAGATAGAAATGCTTTTATAGAACTTCTTAGAGAATCATCATTTTTTCAAAAATATAATCCTGACTTAAAATTAAGAGAAAAAAATGAAAAACTAATTTTAGAATTAAGAAAATATATTAGTGAATTAGAAGAAAATTACAATCAAAAAGCAAGAGAGAGTTTAACAAATGTTCCAGGAATTAATTATCAAAATCATATTATTCTAGAAAGTGATAAAAAAGAGTTAGAAAATGTTTTAGCAGTAATTTCGATTTTAGAAAATGCTAAAAATGATTTAATAGAACTAAGCATTGGTGGTTGTGTTCCAGCAAACATTATTCCGGGTTATAAAAAACTAATTAGTGAAATTAAATATTTTACTCCAAAAGTAGAAGAAAAATCTTTATCAAGTGAAAATAAAAAGTTAATTGAAAAAATAGAAAAAAGAATGGATGGTTTGTTAGAAAATAATGCTTTTTCATCAGATAAAAAAGAAGAATATGACTTATTAAAACAACAGTTAGATATATTGCAAGCATCTACAGCAGAAGAAACCAAAGAAATAGAAGGAGCAACTATCAGAGTGTCTGATGAAGTAGCATACCAAGCCATTTTAGAAAAAATAAAAAAATTAACTAAACCTAATATTGATTCTTTAAAGGCAAACAAAGAATTAGCTGAAAAGTTAAAATTAATGTTAGATAATTTAACCCCAGAAGACAAGAAAAAAGCTGATTTATTAGCTAGAATGTGTGAAATCCTAACTACAGTAGATCTTACTAAAAAAGTAATCAATTTATCAGATAATTTTGATGGAATTATACTTAATGAAGAAGAAGCAAAAGAATTTCAACAAATTTCACAAGAATTAAATACTCTAGATAGAGACTCTAATTCAGAGAAAACAATTGATTTAACAAAGAAAAATCAAGAAGAGATAATTAAAATAAAAAATGAAATGGCTCAACTTTTAGTTTTTGGAAAAGTAATGCCAGAGTATCAAAAAGAATATGAGTTTTTAGAAAATTTATTAAACATTTTAAGTATGACTATTCCTGTTGATGAGTTAAAGGAAATAAATGGTGTAACCATAAGTAGTAAAAAAGAAGAAGAATATCTGAAAATATTATTTGATTTAGAAAATTTAAGAAAGCCTGTTCCCAAAGAAGAAGAAAAATTTGAATTAGAAATCATGGAAGAAAAAAAGAAAATTTTAAAATGGTCAGAAGAAAATAAAGATATTCTAGAAAATAGTGAGGAAACGATTAAATTATTACAAGAGCAAATAAGTATGTTAGAAAGTGCCTCTAAAAAAGAAGATTCATTATATTTATCAAAAGAAGATAGTACATTATTTTATGAAATTGATAAAAAATTACCATTTTTATCTGGTATTATCAGCAATGAATCGTTAGTAGAACAACTCGAAAGAAAAATTTCAAAAGCTGATTCAAAGATAAATCCTAAAGAATATGGCTTCTTAGTTGCCCAATTAGAGGTGTTAAAAAAATTTAAATATTTGAATTATCAAACAGTCATGAAGGTGGATGGTGCTTACATACCACTTGAATATGTTAGAGGATACATGGAGATTTTAAAAAATATAGAAAAAGCCAGAAAAGAATCTCCTAAAAGAATAAATGAAGCAATTATTTTAGAAACTGAAAATAAAATGAAGAGCTTATTAGTAGATGGGAAAATACCAACAGAACATCAAGAAGAGTATGATTTATTAGATGCTAAATTAACTATTTTAGAACAAGCAGAAAAAGTAAACGAATTAGAAGAAGTACAAGGAGCCAAAGTACCTAAGGCATCAAAAGAAAGGTATTTAGAAATATTAGAGGAATTAAAAAAGATTGAAGAAAAGAAACGTGGAACATCTCCAAACCCAAATCCTCCTAAACCATCAAAACTAGATAAGGTTAAAAGAAAACTTGTGACAGCTATCAGAAAATCTAAGAAATTAGAATGGTGGAAAAAACACAAGAATGTTATAGCCGCTATTGGACTAACGATACTATTAGTAGCATCATTAAGTACACTAATACCAACTATTCTTTATGCCAATGCCTGTTTGTCTTCTGCTATACCTGCATTAGCTCCTGGAATAAATGCTCTAAACGTGAGTATTATAAATTCCCTTGGAATACCTCTTGGAAGCTTGAATTTTAATGCTTCTGCCATAAATCTTGGAGGAGCTCTACTTAATAGTTTATTAAAACTAGGAATTATTGGTGGTGGAGCAATTGGTTTAAAAGAAATTTATAAACAATATAAGAGGGAACATAGCACGAGGCTTCCAGATCCAAACGAAAAAGATTTAGAAAATAAGGTAAAACAATTAGGAGCAAATATTATTTCTCAAGTTAAAAATCTTGGCAAATCTTTGTCTAATAAAGCAAGCGAATTTGTTCAAAATACGGCAAAGGCCCTTGATGGCAAAAATATTGATTTTAATCACGATTTGTTAGAGAAAAGAATACAAGTAGAACCATTTATTACAACAGAAACTAATAATAAAGAGCAAGAAAAAGAAGAACCTAAAAAAGAAGATAGTATTCCTATATTTACAGGTAAAGTATTAGGTGAAGGAACAAGCTTGTCGCCAGAAGAAGAAAAAGAAATAAGAGAAAAAATGGCTCAAGCAATTGATGTTACATATAAACCAGTAACTATACCTAATAATGAAGAACTAGTAGAAGCTTTAGAAGAAAATTTTGGAAGAGGTAGATAATGAATAAGGAAGATATTATTACATTAGAAGATAATGTAGAATACATGGTGCTAGATATAGCTACGATTAATCAAGAAAAATACTTATTTTGTGTAGAAATAGATGAAGAAGAGATGCCTAAAAATAATTATAAGTACTTTCAAGAAATAAATGAATCGAATAACATATTTGTTGAAGAAGTAGAAGATCAAGATGTTATAGAAGCTATATCAGCTATATTTACAGCCAATCATTTAAATAATATAACAAACGGGGAACAAGACGTTTAAAAGATAATTTTTTATAGAGAGCTAATGGATGGTGAAAATTAGTAAAAAATCTTTTAAAAAATCACTTGGAAGTTGAATATTTGAATAAAGTAAAATATTCCGTAACTTTGCGTTAAAAAGAAGAGTTATAAAAAAAGGTGGTACCGCGTTTATAAAACGCCCTTTGGGTGCTGCCTTTTTTGTGTTTAGAAAGGAAAGAAAAAAATGAATGAATTTAAAAATTTAGATAAAAGAGAAATATATGAGGTTGAAAGTGATATTTTAAAGAATTGGAAAGGAGTTCAAGGCATCTACAAAAAAACATTAGAAGTGCATAAAAAAGATCCTAAATTTGTTTTTTATGATGGACCAGCTTTTGCTAATGGGCATCCTGGTTTACACCATATGATTGCTAAAAATCTAAAAGATATTATTTGTAAGTATCATACCATGAAAGGACATTATGTCTTAAGAAAAGTAGGATGGGATACTCATGGTCTACCAATTGAAAATCATGTAGAGAAGAAATTAAATCTTCATAATAAAAAGGAAATAGAAGCTTTTGGCATTGAAAATTTTAATAATGAATGCCGTAAGAGTGTAAGAGAAAATGAGGATACATTTACCGATTTAACGAATAAAATGGGACAATTTATAGATGTAGAAAACCCATATTTAACTTATAAAAATGAATATATTGAAACCGAGTGGTGGATCTTAAAAAAATATTTTGAAGAGGGATTATTTTATGAAGGAAATCGTGTAACTCCATATTGCCCAAGATGTGGTACAGGACTTGCTACTCACGAAGTGGCTCAAGGATATGAAGATATGGCAGTAGATACAGTCTATGTTCCGATGAAAATAAAAAGAAGAGAAAATACTTACTTCCTAGTTTGGACAACTACTCCATGGACTTTACTGGCTAATATCGCTTTATGTGTAAATCCTGATGTCGAGTATAGTGAAGTATTAGTTGGAGAAAATCATTTTATTTTAGCAAGTGCTCTAGTATCCACTTTATTTGAAGATGCTAATATAGTGAAAACTTATTTAGGTAAAGATTTAGAATATATAGAATATGAACAATTAATTCCTATTTTAAAACCAGATAAAAAAGCTTTCTTTGTAACCTGTGCTGATTATGTAACAACTGAGGATGGAACAGGTGTAGTTCATATTGCCCCTGCTTATGGTGCAGATGACTTTGAAGTAGCAAAAAAATATGATTTACCAATTTTAAATCCAGTAGGAAAAGATGGTTGTTATACAGAAGGACCATGGGAAGGAATGTTAGTATTTGATGCGGATAAAGAAGTAATTTCTTATTTAAAAGAAAATGATAAATTATTTAAAAAACAAAGAATGACCCATAATTATCCTCATTGTTGGAGATGTCATAGTCCACTTTTATACTATACTTTACCAAGCTATTATATTGCTGTTACCAAATATAAAGATAAGATTATTGAAGCAAACAAAAAAGTAAATTGGTATCCAGCTTATGTTGGTGAAAAAAGATTTGGAAATTGGTTAGAAAACCTAAAAGATTGGGCAGTATCGAGAAGTAGATATTGGGGTACACCAATTCCATATTGGACCTGTGATTGTGGCCATACCCATATGATTGGATCGATAAAAGAGTTAAAAGAATTAGCAACTACTGAAATTAAAGAGGAAGAATTAGACCTACATCGTCCATATATTGATGAAATTAAAATTACTTGTCCAAAGTGTGGTAAAGAAATGGAGCGAATCAAAGACGTATTAGATTGCTGGTTTGATTCTGGCTCTATGCCTTTTGCTCAATATCATTATCCATTTGAAAATGAAGAATTATTTGAAAGTCAATTTCCAGCTGATTTTATTTGCGAAGGAATAGATCAAACTAGAGGTTGGTTCTATACTCTTTTAGTAATTTCTACTTTTGTAAAAGGAGTAAGTCCATATAAAAATGTTTTAGTAAATGATTTATTATTAGATGCTGAAGGAAAGAAAATGAGTAAATCAAGAGGTAATATTGTAGAGCCATTTACAACGATGAAAAAATATGGAGCAGATACCGTAAGGTTTTATTTACCGTATGTTTCTCCAGTATGGACACCATTAAAATTTAATGAAGAAGGTTTAAAAGAAGTATATTCTAAGTTCTTTAATCCCCTCCGCAATACTTATAATTTCTTTGCTATGTATGCAAGTACAGATAAAATTGATATTGAAAAATGTAATGTATCATATAAAGAAAGGGAAGAAATTGATTTATGGTTACTTTCTAAATATCATAATTTATTAAAATATGTAACCGAATCATTTGAAGAATATGATTTATTCAAAGTAGTAAGAGCGATTACAAATTTTGTATCAGAAGACTTATCAAATTGGTATATTAGAAGAAATAGAAATCGTTTCTGGGGAAGTGAACTAAATAATTCTAAGAAAAGCGTATATATGACAACTTATGAAATTTTAGTAGGTTTAGCTAAAATGACTGCTCCAATCATCCCTTTCTTAAGTGAAGAATTATACCAGAATTTAACGAAAGAAGAATCTGTTCATTTAACAAGTTATCCTGAATATGATGAAACATTAATTAATAATGATTTAGAAGAAAAAATGGATACGGTAAGAGAATTAATTAGTATTGGTAGAAATGTCCGGGAAGAAGTAAAAATAAAGGTTAGAGAACCATTAAGTGAATGTTTACTAGATGGAAGATTAGAATCATTAATTGGCAATTTAAAAGATTTAATATTAGAAGAATTAAATGTTAAAGAAGTAGTATTTGTAGAAGATTTAAGCAAATACATGAATTTCCAAGTAAAACCAAACTTTAAGATAGCTGGTCCAATCTTTGGAGCTGATGTAAAACTATTTGCTTCTTATTTATCTAATATTTCTCATGAAGAATTAAATAAAATAAATAACCATGAAAAGATAACAATAATAATAAATGAAAAAGAATATATTATTGATGAAACATATTTAGATATTCGAATCAGTGCTAAAGAAGGTTATAATGCTGGAATGGAAAATAATTTGTTTGTAATATTAAATACTCATCGTAGTGAAGAATTAATATTAGAAGGTGTCGCAAGAGAATTCATATCTAAAGTTCAAAATATTCGTAAAACGGAAGATTATAACGTAATTGACCGTATTATAATTGATTATAATGGTGATGAAGATATAAAAAAAGCTGTAGAGATGTTTATGGATTATATTAAAAGTGAAACGCTAGCTACTGAAATTATTTATGATGAAACAGTAAATAATCCTTTAGAATTAAATGGCCATAGAGCAAATATTGCAACAAAGAAGGTTTAGTAAATGTTGTTTCTTGAATATCCTAAATGTAGTACTTGTAAGAAAGCCAAAAAGTTTTTAGATGAAAACAATATTTCTTATAAAGATCGTCATATTGTTTTAAATAATCCAACCAAAGAAGAATTAAAAGAATGGATTACCAAATCAGGAAGAGATATCAAAACATTTTTTAATACTAGCGGTAACTTATATAAAGAATTAAATTTAAAGGATAAATTAAATACGATGAGCGAAGAAGAAAAGTTAGAGTTATTAGCATCTAATGGTATGTTAGTAAAGCGTCCCTTATTAATTAAAGATGATATAATTTTAAGCGGCTTTAAAGTAGAACTTTGGAGTGAATTATTAAAGTAACTATCGAAAAAATCGATAGTTTTTTCTTTTTGTCTAGCAATTATCAAGTGAATATTTTCATATAAATAGTTGTAGCATGAAGAAAGGAGAAAAAACATGAATTTAGATGAATTAAAAATAACTGGGAATAATAAAATTCATTTAACAGACTCACTAGAAACATCATTATTAAGTTTTAAACTAACTTTAACAGAAAGCACTATCATACCTGATAATAATAAACTCATAATTTATGTTTCAAAAGAAGAAAATGAAACAAACAATAGAAAAACTTATGAATTTAATTTAAAAGAAAAGCTAGGGTTAAATGATGAATTTATATTAGAACCAGTAATAAAAAATAACAAAATAGAATTAAAAGGAGAAGTAAAAAGAAATAGTGGAAATATTGAGGAAATAGAATATCAAAACATTGATTTATTTGAAGGAGAAAATTATATTTATACGAATTATGAAAATGCTACTATAGATGTAATCTATCCTAAAAATATTGAATTAGTAAAATATTATTTAAACAATGTTTTATATAGTTTAAATAATAAAAATAAAATTTTAAGTTTAGATGATATATACTTTAAAGATGCTTTTACTAAAACAGATGATTTAATTGATGCCAACCTAAATAATTTAAATATCAATTGTCTTACTTCTAATAATAATAAATTTCATTTAGATAGTGAAGGAAACTTAACAGTAAATAGCCTAACAACAAGTATCAGCTCATCTAATACCAATTTTGATGAAATATATCCAATCGGATCTATTTACATGAGTGTAAATAATACAAACCCATCCACTTTATTTGGAGGAACATGGGAACAAATAACCGGTTATTATTTATATGCCGGAAATACAAATGAAACAGGAGGAAGCAATATTACTGGTGCAGCTTCGGGTGAAACAGGAGCAACAGCCTTAACAGTAAATCAAATTCCTAGTCATACACACTATATTCCATCTTTAAGTGGAAGTACAACTAGTAATGGGGATCATATTCATAATATAGGAGCTGATTTTGATGGTGGTGCAGCCTCAGCCCGTTATACTGTTCACTCTAAAGGGCCTACTGGAGCTGGATATTTAAAACCAACAAGTCAAGCAGGAGCACATACTCATAGTATTACAACCAATGCTAATAATACTGGAGCATCTGGAAATAATGCTTCACATACCCATTCTCTAAATAATCATACGCATACAATTAACCCACCTTTTTACAGTTTATTTGTCTTTAAAAGAATTGCTTAAAAAAAACATCATTTTGATGTTTTTTTAGTTATATGCCAATTCTTGTTTTTATAAAGTACATAAAATATCAAAGAAAGGAGAATTTATGAAAAATATAAAAGGATATATCAATATCAAAACAGATATAGAATTAATCAATCTAAGATTAGAAGCAGTAAAAGAAAAAGAACAACAAATAAAAAAAGAAAAAGAGTCATTAGAAGAATTAAAAAATAAATTAACTATTTTTCTTTCAAAAATAGAAGAAAAATTAAAAGAGTTAAAAGGGATAGAAAGAGAGTTATTTTATGAAATTATTGTAAAAGGAACAAATGTAACAAGGGCAATCGATAAAATATCATTTACTTATGATTTAGATCCATCTACAATTTGGAAAAACTACTATCCTAAAATAAAAGATGATATTAAAAGAATAGAAAGCGAGGCAAAATCTAGCGAAATTCTAGTTTAAGCTTTCATATGTTATATCGGGGTGATAATATGAAAGAATTAAAACATCTTCGAAAACCTAATGAAAAACATTTTTTAAATGAAGATGGTACAATTTCTTTATATCTCTATAACAATGATATTCATTATTTAAAAAATGGTGTATATGAAGAAATTGATAATACTTTAATAGAAAAAAATAATACTTTGATAAATAAAGAAAATGATTTTCATACTTGTTTTTCGAAAGATAAAAATACAGATTTATTAGTAGATATTACTAAAGATAATTATTATTTAAAAATATATTTAGAAAAGAAAAAAGAAATGAATTTATTAAGTAATAAAAATAATCTAAAGTTAGAAAATATATTAAATGATATTGATATTGATTATCAAGTAATATCTAAAAAATTGAAGGAATCCATTATTTTAAAAAATAAAAATAATATTCCTTCATCTCTAAACTTTAAAATAGATACAAATTTAAAGTTAGAATTAGAAGAAAAAGGAAGCATTTATGCAAAAGAAGAAGAAAAGGTTATTTTTGTAATTGAGCCACCTTTTATGAAAGATAATAAGGATAATTACAATTATAATATAAAATATAATTTAAATTCAAAAGAAAATTATTATATTTTGAATTTAGATTTAGACTTAGAATGGTTAAATCAAGCTGAATTTCCAGTTGTAATTGATCCAACCATAATAAATAAGACAGAGTCCAATGTTTATGATACCTATATTTATTATGGAGATGATAACATTAATCGTAATAATACTGATAAGTTAAAAGTTGGAGTAGACAGTAATAATGTTATATATCGTTCTTTAATTAAATTTGATTTACCTAAGCTAGGTACAGGATGTGAAGTAATAAAGGCTGATTTTAATCTTGTTAGTCATTTAGAAGATAAAGCTCCATATGATTTATACCGCGAAAATATAACAGTTCATGAGATTAATACTAATTGGGCAGAAGAAACAGCAACGTGGAATACTATGAGTGACAACTTTAAAAATAGAATTGAGGATTTTAACTATGCAAATCGTACATTAATAGATATTAATCCAGATGGAGGAGATTTAGTATATAAGCTTCAAAATTCAACATTTGATATAACAAATTTAGTAAAAAAATGGTATGCTGGAACACCCAATTATGGAGTTATGTTAAAATTTTATAAAGAAGTATATAACTCAAATTGCCCAGAATATACCTTTTATTCTAAAAATAATAATATTAGTGAAAACTTTGAAATAGAAAATCCTAAACCCTATTTAGTAATTACCTATCGTAATCAAAACGGATTAGAGGATTATATGACTTATCAAACCCAAGAATATACAGATGGAGTAAGTTATATTAATAATTTAACAGGTAATTTAACAGCAACCTTTAATTTAAATGAAACGATTGGAGGGAAATATCCTATCGGTTTAAGTTTAGTTTATAATACCAATGATGTAGTATTAAATAATGATTATGGATATAAAGTAGGATATAAACTAAATTTACATGAAATAATAAAAGAGGTAACAATAGATCAAATCAATTATTTAGAATACTTAGACGCAGATGGTACAATTCATTATTTTAGAAATGAATTAGACGATGATGGAAATAATATTGAAAATAAATATATAGATGAAGATGGATTAGGATTAAGTGCCATAAAAGAAACAAATCAAATCACAATAGAAGATACAGACAGTAATAAATATATATTTACATTAAATAATAATATTTATTATTTAACTAAATTAATTAATACTAATGAAGATACAGTATCAATTACTTATGATACAAATAATAGAATTAATAAGGTAACAGATGCCAATAACTCTAATATTAATATTACTTATAATGATAATAATATGGTAATTACGAGTGATAGTAAAACTACTACTATAAATTATTCTAATAATAAGATAATGAATATGATAACGAAAAATGGTACAACAAGTTTTACTTATAATAGTAATAATTTATTAGAAAAAATAACAGATGTAAATGGCCTAAGTAAAGGGTTTACATATTATGATGTAAGTCCATATAAAATAAAGAAAATAACAGAATATGGATTAAATAGTGAAGAAGGAACTTCCTTAGAATTTGAATATGGTTTTTTAGTAACAAGAGTAAAAGATAATAAAGAAAGATATAATACTTATCTTTTTAATGAACAAGGAAATACTATAGGAATAACTAATTTAAGTAGTGAAGCTGATTTAAATAAAGCTTATGGTAAAGGAACAGTTTATGAAGATAATACCGTATATAAAGAAAGTAATGGAAATTATTTTGAAGATATAAATAAAGCAAACAATAAAATAAAAAATGAAATTCTAGCAGTAAAATATACTAAAAATTTATTGAAAAATAGTAGCTTTGAAGAAGAAAATACACCATTTTGGGGTACAAGAACAACGGAAGAAAAAAGGACAGGAAACTATAGTTTGAAATTTAGTAACTATTGCTATTTTGAACAACTAAATTTTCCACCAAGTGGTAAAACTTATACTTTTAGTGGTTATTTTAAAAATGATAAACCTCTAACAATGGATTTAGAAAAGAGGGGAGTAAACAAGACTTACGTTTTAGATAGCATAATAATACCACCAAATGAAGAATTTACTAGATATAGCGTAACAGGAGAGTATCCAACAGATGGAGAAACAGGGCACATGTCTATTAGTATTTATGGAGATAAAGACACTACAGCATACTTAGATGATGTTCAATTAGAAGAAGGAAGAATAGCTAATTACTATAATATGCTTGATAATGGAGATTTCCATAATGATTTAACAGACTGGGAAGTATCAGCAACAGATAGAAATGGAAATGATGCCTCAACAGCTATTGATGTAGTAACATTAAATAATGGTGTAAAAGCTTTAAAAATATCTTCTAATCCTGATTACGATATTGCAGTATCTACAAAGTTAAAAGTAAACGGTATAGGAGATTTATCAGAAGATCGAATAGGAGATTTATATAATTTATCATTTTGGTATAAAAATGAAGGATTATCCAAAGGAGGAACAGGAACCGAATATAATAACTCAGTCTTATTAAGTTTCTATTATAACAATATACCCGAAGAAGAAGGATATGGGTTAGTTCCATCAGGACTTCCAGCTCACAATGATGAATGGCAATATTTTTCTGCGCCTTTTGCTGCTGATAGCTTATATAACTATGATACCATTGCTTTAACTTTCTTTTCAAATTATAATGCTAATAATTTATATATAGCTAATATATCTTTATCAAAAGATATAGAGCAAAATTATAATTATAATAATAGTGAAACTGGTAATTTAGATAAGATTAGGAATGCAGATGGAACGAATACAACTTTTACTTATGACGAAAATAATCAATTAATTAGTATGTTTAATCCTTTAGGTAATAATTTTAAGTTTGAATATGATAATAATGTTACAGACCGTATATTAAAAGGAATATCACCATCAGGAATATCAAATGAAATTGAATATGATGAATTTGGTAACCCAATCAAAACACTCATTAATAATGTAAATCCCGATCAAGATATTATAGATCAAAAAAACTATTATATTCGCCTAAAAGGTTCTAAAAAATACTGGGATTGTGATTTTTTAACCAATGAAATTAATTTAAAAGAAAATACTTGTAGTCATGATGCCTTTACTTTACTAAAAGAAGGAGAATATTACCGTATTAAAACAGGAGATAAATATTTAACATATTTAAACAATAATATTAGTTTAACAAAACAAACAGGAGAGGAAACATTATTTAACTTACATCTAAATGATAATAATAGTTATTTAATTACACCAAAACTAAAATATATCAAAACAGATGAAGAAGGAGGAACATCAATTGATTTAGAAAACTATAATTTAGCGAATATAAATGATAAAATAACAATAAAAACTACAGATACATCTAAATCAGATGAAGAGTTCTACTTTGAAGATAATGATACACGCTTATTTATTGAATCAAAAGCTGAATATACTAATGATGGTAGATTTACAACTAAAACAATTGACTCTTTAGGTAAAGAAACAAGTTACGATGTTAATGAAATAAATGGACTTACTAATAGTGTTACAGACGCTAATAACATAACAACTTACTATACTTATAATGATAAAGAGCAAATAACCAAAGTAAAGAAAGAAGAAAAAGAAGTAAACTATACTTATAATGACAATAATGCACTAACGAAAATTACATCGAATAATAAAGAATATAATTTTACTTATGACAATTTCTTAAATACTTTAACAATTAATATTAACAATAACAATTTAGTTAGTAATGAGTATGAAGAAAAAAACGGAAATTTAATCAAAACAACTTTTGGAAATGGGGATATAACAAACTATACTTATGACGAATTAGATAGACTTAAATCAATTAATAATGATGATACAATTTATACATATCATTATGATAATTTAGGAAATTTAGCTAAAATAACAAGTAATGCTGAAAACTATGATTTTTATTATGACTTATCTTCCAGAATAAGTAAATACGTAGCGAATGATTTTATGATTGAATATGATTATAATGCAAATAATAATATTATTAAAAAAGATTATACATTAAATGATAAAGAAACAGTAACTTTCGAATACAACAAAGATGATGCAATAACCAAAGTAACATTTGATAATAATAATCTAAATTATAGTTATGATTATCTAGGAAGGTTAATAAGTAAAGATATAAACGGTAATAACAAAGTAGAATATACCTACATAACAAACGGTAATAAAACATCTACAGTATTAAAATCAATGAAGATAAATAATGATTTATATGAATATGATTATGATAATTTATATAATATCACCAATATTTATATAAATAAAAAATTAATCAATCATTATGAATATGATAACTTTAATGAACTGATTAAAGAAGATAACTATAGTTTAAATAAAACAATAAGATATACTTATGATAATGCGGGAAATATCTTAAAGAAACAAGAATATGAATTAAATACTTATAATCTCTTACATACTGATACTTATGAATATAATAACACTAATTGGGAAGATCAATTAACAAAATATAACAATGAAACAATTACTTATGATGAATTAGGTAATCCATTAACCATAGGAAACAAAACACTAACTTGGGGTAATGCCAAAGAGATGAGAAGTTATAATGATTATGATAATAATTTAAATATTACATATAGATATGATAATGAAAGTTTAAGATTAGGAAAGACAGTTAATAACATAATAACAAATTATTATTATGAAGCAAGAAATATAATCTTTGAAACAACTGGAAATAATAAAACATATTATATTAGAGACAATAACAACAAATTAATAGGATTTAAATATAATGATACAATATATTATTATATTAAGAATATGCAAGAAGATATCATAGGAATAACAGATAGTAATTATAATTTATTATGTAGTTATGAATATAACTCATGGGGAAAATTAATATCTATTAAAGATAATAACAACACTATTATTACTGATACATCTCATATAGGATATATTAATCCATTTAGATATAGATCATACTATTATGATAATGAAACAAAGTTATATTATTTAAATAGTAGATACTATAATCCAGAGTGGGGAAGATTTATTAGTGCCGATATTTACATAGATACAGAACAAGATGTTAATTCTAGCAATATGTATGCTTATACAGGAAATAACCCAACAAGTAGGATAGATGTAGAAGGGGAATTTTGGTTCCAGATAGCTGGAGCACTTATAGGTGGAGCAATATCTGCTTTGTCTACTATGCTTACGAGTTCTGCAAGTGGTACAGATTATTGGAAAGAAGTAGGCGCCTCTGCTTTAGGTGGAGCATTTTCAGGATTAATTGCAACCACACCATTAGGTTTTACTGTTGGAGGGACTATACTAAGTAATTATGGAAGTTCATTTATTGAGAGTACAATTTCAGGAAATTCATTAAAAGAAATTGCAGTGGATACAGCAGTAAATGGAACAATTGGAATGGCAACAGGAAAATTTGCAGATAAAATAGTTCCATTAAATAAGGGATGGATAAGACCTACAAAAATTAAAACTTCATTTACAGGTAACTATACAAAGAAAATTGCTAAGAACACAATAGTCTCAACAACAACAAGTATAGCTACAGATATAGGAAAAACAGTAAAAAAAGCTGCGTCTTTTGTAAAGAAAACATATAATTCTGTAAAGAAAAAAGTAAAATCATTCTTTAAAAAGCTTTTCTCTTAATGCAAAATAAAATGAAATCAAAACATAAAAGATTTCATTTTTATTATTATAAAATATTTTACATTTAAAATAATATATGTTATATTTTAAATGGTGAAAATATATGACCATTAATAAGTTTTATATATTATTAATCATATTCTTAATATTATTTACAAGTTTTATAACTTTTAAAATTATCGATAATAGATTAAAAAGTATTCAAAAACTAAATTTAATTAAATTTTTTGTGTTACTATCTTCAATTTTGTTTATTACATTAATTATTATAATTTTCTTTTTTGATAGCAAATTAAATAATTTATCCATTGTATTATATTCAATAATTTTTAGCTTTTTTTATTTCACTTCGCTATTTTATTTTTTAATAGTATATGGCAACATTAAACCACCCAAGCCAGATAAGTATTTATTAAAACAAGATAATTATCTTGATTTTAGTAATCATCTAAATAAAAGAATAAAAATATTTAACTATGAAGAAAAATATACAAATGATAGCTTAAAAATATATCATAAAGTGATAAAAAGGAAAAATTATTATATAATTGATGCTCGATTAGAAGAATTAACCGAAGAAAACTTCAATGAATTGTATGAGAAAGAGATATTTCCTATAATAGAACAAGATTTTAATCAGGCGAAGAAAAGTATGAGGTATGAATTATTTATAACAATTATAATCAGTGTAGATAGAATGAGTTCCATGTTTAATCGCTTTATTAATACATTAGATCAAGATAAAAGATATTACAAATTACCAATAGGGGTATCTTTTGGAGGAAACAAAATGTATATACCAAATGAAATAGAAGGATTTGGCTTAATGCAGTTTAATCAATTAAAAAAAGAAATAAAAATAATTTTAGAACTAGAAAATAAAGGCAATAAAAGATGATGCAATTTTTAAAAATAAATAGAAAGAAAATAATAATTGTTAGTATAATAATTCTAATAATTGCATTACTTATATTTCCAATAACAATAATAGTGATATTTTTAGGTGATGGTCTTAAAGAGAATATTATTGATAAAAAAGCTATGGAATATGAAAGCAAAGAAAAACGTTTAGAGTATTTTCAAGAAAATGAAGAATATTTAAATGAATTAGTAAATTATTTTATAGAATATCCAGAATTAGATAGAATAGGAAAAAATATTTGGTGTTCTAATGCTAATGATCATAAATATGATTATCATGGAATGGAAGTGTGTACTTCTAAAAAGATAGAAAATCTACCAATCAAAGATATTGTGGAAACTTTTGTAAAAACAAATCTTTCAATTGTTGGTAGAAGAAATGACTATATTGCATTTTACTTATATATAACAACATACTATGATGTTTATTACAATTACTATTTTATATCATCAAAAAATGAATATATAAAATATGATTATGGAATAATTGAAGAAAATATAATAAATGAAAATTGGAGTAGTGTTTTTTCAAATATTCCCTATGATTAAATATTAAAACAGACAAAAAATATGCAAAATTAAACAAAATATAGTAATTGATGGTAAAATAAAAATAGGATTTAATATTGGAGAATAAATTATATTTTTAAGAACAAGAAGATTTATCTAATTTTAAAAACTAACGCAATTGAATTATGCTAGTTCTTTTTATTATGAATTCAAGAACACATATCAATATCAAATATAGTACAAACGCCAACTCGTTACTATAATAAAGTTCATATAATAAGTAGGAGGAAGAATTATGGAACATATATATAATGTTTTCTCTTACTTATTAGGAGGAATAGATAAGCCAATTATTGTTTTATTAATTGTAATGTTATATGTTTATATTACAGGTTGGTGTAAAGTGATATTTTGTCATAAGATGAATAAATTAGTAGGCTTAAAAGGATTAATACGTAGTCTAGGTTATTTAATGGTCGTATCATTATCCGTATTATTAGATAATATCATGGGAAGTAGTGAAGCAATAAGAACATTAGTAATTTATTTCTTTATTGCTCATGAAGGATTAATTATTTTAAAATGTTGGTGTAAAATGGGTCTTCCTCTACCAAAGAAAATCTATGAAACATTAGAAGGAATTATAGGAGAGGAGGATATTGATGGCACTACTGAACGTGAAGAATAATGTTTTAAAAGGTGGAAAGCACTATGTAACTAGTGATTATAAAACCAGAAATGAAAATCGAAGTACCCATAATGGAATGGATTTAGTAGGAGCAAATGGGGTAGATGATATTGTAGCGATTGAAAACGGAACAGTAACTTATGTTGGATATGACTCTAGTGGCGGTGGCTATTGGATTGCTATTACAACTAACGGAATAGAGCATCGCTATTTTCATCTAAAAGAAGGATCAATTAAAGTAAAAAAAGGTGATAATGTAGTAAAAGGAGAAGTAATAGCTACTATGGGTAAAACAGGAAATGCTACAGGAAATAACTTACATTTTGCCATTTATAAAAACGGATATGTAGATCCATTACCATATTTAACAAATGAAAATCCTTTTAATAAAGTTAATGATAATTACACTACTTTTGTTAGAGATTTACAAAGTGTAATTGGTGCAAATGTTGATGGTATTGCAGGGGCCGAAACCTTATCAAAAACCCCAACGATTTCCACCGGAACAGGTTGGAATCATAAAGCAGTAAAACCACTTCAAATTTACTTACAAAGTCTAGGCTATGATTTAGGAAGCTGTGGAGTAGATGGTGAGTTTGGTAAGGACATGAAAGCCTGCATTAAAAAGTATCAGAGTGATGTAGGTCTAGCTAGTAAATATCAAGATGGAAAAGTATCTGCCAAAATGTATACTTGGCAACATTTGTTAAAATTAAATTAAAAAAAATACTGGAGAAAAAAATCCAGTATTTTATATGCTACATCCTTTTATTTAATTGAGTAATCTGTTCATTTATTTTAGAAATATCCAAAGTAGAAGGGTATAATTCATTGGTAATATGATATTTATTTATAATATTTTGAATTAACTGAACAGAATATTGAACAAAATCATCGTTTAATTTCTTTTTCTTTTGATAGTTTAAAAGTTTGTTGTAATCAAGAAAGAATCGATCATAATATTTGATTAAAATTAAATTAAAACCACTATTAATAGCCTTTTTTATAACTTTAGCTTTATTACAAAATTTAAATAATCCCATCTGAAAATCATCTGTCACAATTAACTTTTCAAAATGTAAATCGTCTCTTAAATATTGAACTGTACGCCAAGAAAGAGAAGAAGGAACTAATCCACTAAATTTAGGAATAATAAAATGTCCTACCATAATAGCGTCAATATCATTGTCAATAGCTTCTTTAAAAGGTATAACGTCTTCTTTAAATAACTGATTAGTATTCCAAATAATAGGAAAAAAATAATGCGAATTAATTGAAGTTGCGCCATGACCAGGAAAATGTTTAACAACAGCTAAGACATTATTTTTTTCAAATTCTTTAAAATAAGGAATCGTGTTTTGAGTAACAGTTTGATAATCATCGCCAAAAGTCCGATCTCCTATAGAGTGTTGATCAGAAAATCTTTTAATATCTAAGACAGGAGCAAAATTTATTTGTATACCAGAAGAGGAAAGAATATTTGCAATAATTTTAGCATGTGTTTTCAATCCGTCTAAGTCTTTGTGTAAAGAATAGGGACTTCTTAAATTAATAAAATCTTTAGGAAGGCGATTTACTCGGTATCCTTCTTGATCAATTCCAATTAAAATAACATAATTTTCTAAAGAAGCACAGTGCTTAATAAAATGAATTAAGTCGACCATTTCTTCATAATTATGATAGTTTTTAGAATAAAGAACAAATCCACCAATATGACACTCTTGAATCAATTTTTTAATTACCTTCCTATCATTTGTACTTAAGCCAATGAATAACATACGTCCAAACATAAATCTCACCTAAAAAGATTATAACATATTTTAAGAAAATAGATTGTATTTTTAGATATCTTAACGTATAATGAAATAAAAGAGGTGAAGTATATGTGGGTAGCGTGGTTAATCATTATTATTCTTTTAACATTTCTAGAAGTAGCAACTGTAAACTTAGTAAGCGTTTGGTTTGTTATGAGTGCCATCGTAAGTTTATTTACATCTTTTGTAATTGATTCATTTTATATCCAATTTGCGATATTTGTATGTCTAGGTATTGTTTTAATGTTGCTAACAAGACCATATCTAGTAAAGAAATTAACAAACAAAAAAGAAAGTACAAACCTAGATCGTGTGATTGGTATGGAAGGAATAGTAACTGAGGAAATCACTAAAACGAAAATAGGGGAAGTAAAAGTGGATGGTAAAAGATGGAGTGCCATCAGTAATGAATTAATAAAAGCAGGTGAAGAAGTCATCATTGAACGTATTGATGGCGTAAAACTAATTGTAAGAAAGGGTGAAGAATAATGGAATTTTTAATTGCCATTTTAGTTTTAATTGTTATTTTAATCATACCAAATATTAAAATTGTACCACAAGCAAAAGCTTATGTTATTGAAAGATTAGGGAGTTATCATGCAACATGGCAAAATGGATTGCATGTAAAAATACCATTTGTTGATCGGGTTTCAAAAGTAGTAAGTTTAAAAGAAACTGTAAAGGATTTTGCACCACAACCAGTAATTACAAAAGACAATGTAACTATGCAAATAGATACAGTTGTTTATTATCAAATAACGGATCCTAAATTATACACCTATGGAGTAGATGCTCCTGTAAGTGCGATTGAAAATTTGACCGCAACGACACTTAGAAATATTATTGGTGAATTAGAATTGGATCAAACTTTGACAAGTAGAGATATCATTAATGGTAAAATGCGTGCTATATTAGATGAAGCAACTGATCCATGGGGCATTAAAGTAAATCGTGTTGAAGTAAAAAACATTTTACCACCTCGTGATATTCAAGATGCGATGGAAAAGCAAATGCGTGCCGAAAGAGAAAGAAGAGAAAAGATTTTACAAGCAGAAGGTGAGAAAAAATCTAGTGTTTTAATTGCTGAAGGAGAAAAAGAAAGCGCTATTTTAAGAGCGGAAGCGGAGGCAGAAAGTGCTATTAGAATAGCCGAAGGAAAAGCCGAAGCAATGTTAAAAATAAAAGAGGCAGAAGCAAAAGGTATTGAACTTTTAAAAAATGCGAAAGCTGATGGAGCAGTATTAACTCTAAAAAGCTATGAAGCTTTAGGAAAAGTAGCTGATGGACAATCAACTAAATTAATTATTCCAGCTAATTTACAAGATATAGCAACTTTTGGTACTACTTTAATGGAGGTTATGAAAGATAAGAAATAATCTTATCTTTTTAAAATGTTATGGAATATCACACAATAAAACCTTTTTATAATAAGGATTCAAAAATATTAATATTAGGTTCATTTCCTAGTATCAAATCACGTGAAGCCGGATTTTATTATGCTCATCCACAAAATCGCTTTTGGAAAGTTTTAAGTAATATTTTTAATGAAACGATTGAAAATAAGCAAGAATTTTTAAAGAAAAATCATATTGCTTTATTTGATGTGTGTGCTTCCTGCGAAATAAAAGGATCTAGTGATGCTTCAATAAAAGAAGTAGTGCCTAATGATATTAGCGAAATTTTAAAGTCATCAGAAATAAAAATAATATTTTTAAACGGGAAAACAGCAGCGAACTTATACAAAAAATATATGCAAGACATTAAAATTCCATCTGTAGTTCTTCCAAGTACAAGCCCTGCAAATGCAACTTTTAATTTAGAAAAATTAACTAAAGAGTATCAAGTTATCGCTAAGTTTACAAAATAATGTCAAATATATAAAAAAATAAAAGAAAGTGTCCTTAGAAACTCTTTAAAAATAAATAGACATATGTTATACTTAACAAGGTGGTAAAGGAATGAATAAGTTAGGATATTCAAAAATAGAGATATTAGTAGTAATTGTATTATTAGGAATAGTAGCATTTATAACAATTAATCATACGTCATATGCTTTTGCAATAGATAAAAATGAAGCAATAGAAGAGGTAGAATATTTAATTGAAGTACAAGCAGAGGACTATGCTTTAGCAAATACAACATTGTTTGAAGAAACAAATACAACATATATTAGTGTAGATGATTTGATAGAAGCTGGATATTTAGCAGGAAATGAATCAGGTGTTTTAACAGACCCAACTGATTCATCTAAAAATTTTAATGATAAAAAAGTAAAACTAGAATACGATGAGAAAAAAAATAATGTTACAGCAACAGTAGTGGACTAAGCAAGTGGAAAAGACTTGCTTTTTTTAAGAAATAAAGGTATAATACTTTACGTATTTATGAGGAGGAACAAATATGGAAGAAAAAATTAAAAATTTAACATTTATTGTGATACTAGGTTTTATCATTATGTTTATTTTAATCATTGGTTTATATTTTAAAGATGGAACAACTACAACTGAAACTACTAATAAAGGTACATCAGGTGGAAGTGCAACAAGTGATACAGAATATGATGTAAGTGAAATGAATGAAGTAGATTTAGAAGAAGCAGTAGCATTATTTGATGAAAAAGGAACACATGTTTTATACATGGGACGTAGTGCTTGTACTTATTGTCGCCAATTTGTACCAGTATTAAATGAAGTACAAGAAGATTTAGGATTTACTACTAACTATTTAGATGTTAATACAATTGCTAATATTTGGAATAGTCAAAAGAAAAATACAGATGAAGGAAAAGCTTTATTAAAACAAGTAAAAGAATTAACAGATAAAATAACAATTGAAGCAACAGCAAATGGCGAAAAAGGTAAATTAGGAGATTTATTTGTGGAAAATGGCTTTACACCAGCAACAATTGTTATTAAAGACGGAAAAGTAGTAGAAGGCTTCTTTGGTTATAGAAATGCCGAAACTTTAACAGAATTGTTAGAAAAATATTTATAATAGAGTAGTGATGCTCTATTTTTTTATTTTAATAGAAAATAAATTTTCTGTATGGTATAATGAAACTAAGAAATAGGAGGAGTTATGAAAAAGAAAATATTGATATCAATAATTTGTATTGTTTTAATTATTGCAATCATTCTTTTTTTAACATTTATTAAAACAGATGAATTATCCAAAACTAAAAAAATTATAGTGAATGAAATAACTACAGGTGATCCTATAAAAAATCCCAAAAAAGAAAAAGAAATTACCAATAAAAAAGACATTGATAATATAATCGAAATTATTTCAAATTATAAAGAGTCAGAGTCAGAAGAAATCATTACATATGAAGGACTTCCAGAATATCGTTTAAAGCTATTAGATAAGAAAAATAAAATAATAACTAGTATTGCTTTTTATTACTATGAAGAAAATAAAGGATATATTTCTTTTGATAGTGATAAAAAGATGCATAAAATTGATGCTGAAGACTTATTAGAAATAATAGAATTTAAAGAAGAATAAACAAATGAAAGTGAGTGTAGGATTATATGTATTGTGAGAAATGCGGAGAAAAGATAAGAAAAGGGTCTAATATTTGCTATAATTGTGGAAATCAAAAGAGAAATATGGAATTATTTAATAAGCGAAGAAAATATTCCTGAGCAATATAAGCCAATTACTATGTGGGGATATTTAGGATACCAAATTGTATTCTCAATTCCTATAATAGGGTGGATTATATTATTAGTTTTTGCATTTAGTAAAGATGAAAATATTAATATCCAGAATTCTGCTAGATCTTATATTATTTTTTTAATTATGAGTATCGTTTTATATTTTATAATTTTATAGTAAAAAGTAAGAAGAAGAGGTGCTCTTTTATTATAAATTTAGCCAATATAGAATTAAAAGAAAATGAACATATTATTATCACATTAGAAGATATATTAGTTTATGCTGAAGATAATAAGTACACTTTAGCTATATGTATAACAAATAAAAGGCTTCTTTTATTTCAAGATATAAATAGATTTGATTTTAGATACTGGCCTATCATAATGAGTTCCTACAAACCTAAATATGAAATGGTTTATGAATTAGATAAAAGTCAAATAAGAGGCTTTGAATTTAAGGATAACATAAATTATTTAAAAACAGAGAATAATTACATTTTAAAAATTTATTGTGAAAACTTAGAAAAATATTTATTAATTAAATAAGAAAACATAGAGTAAGAATTAAAAATGATTTCTTGCTTTTTAAATGTTTAAAAAACAGATAGACAAACTTCGACATAAAGAAAATAAATATTGTAGTATAATTTCCTGATGGAGGAAAAATGCAAACAAAAAATTTAGAATTATTAAATGAAGAATTTAAAAAATAAGAGCACTTGGACTTGGATATGTAAAATCTACAAGAAAAGGTTATACCGGAGTAGGGAAGACTTTAGAAGATCTTCTAGGAAAAAAAGAAGATAATTTAGATATGCCAGATTATAACGGAATTGAAATCAAAACAAAATTAGGATATACAAATTCTTACACTATATTATTTAATTTAAAACCAAGCGGAATAGAAATGAAAGAGTTATGTATGAGATATGGATATCCAGATAAAGAAACAAATAAAAATATTTTATATGATTGGCCAACAGCTAGGAATAACAAGAAATATTACAAATATTATCAAATAAAATACTATAAATTAAAGAATTTTAATAAATTTATAGAATTAATAGAACAAGGAACTATTCGAATAAGTTTTAAAATAGGCTTTTTTAAAAGTAGGACTAAAAAAGATTTATATCAGTTTTGAATTAGAGGCTAAAAATTTTTATAAATTATTTGAACGAATTTATATTTGAAGCACTTGTTTAGACCAAGGGGAATTGCAGGCATAAAAAAACTCATCAATAAGATGAGATTTCTTTCAATCATGGTCGAGAAGACAGGATTTGAACCTGCAACCCCTTGGTCCCAAACCAAGTGCACTACCAAATTGTGCTACTTCTCGATAATGGTGCGCCCTAAGGGAGTCGAACCCCTAACCTTTAGATCCGTAGTCTAACGCTCTATCCAATTGAGCTAAGGGCGCATCTCCATTAGTTAGTGCACTTTTAAAATGCATATTCATTATATTATATTTATATATAAAAATCAAGTATTTTATTACATTTTTCTATAAAAAATGAAGGCGATAAAATAGCTTTATAAATGAAAATTAGAACTTTACCTTAACAATAAAATAATTAAGATAGCTAAAATAGAATAATCTATTTAAAAAGAGTTTATCAAAATGCCAAAAAATATAAAAAAAGACCGGTTTATCCCAGTCTTATTCCTCACTATCTTTATCCTTTCCGAGTATTTTATCTATAGAATAATGATATTTTTTAGCTAACTCATAAAGTGTAGTGGTAAGAATTAAATTCTTAGCATTTTCATAACGATTCCAAGTTGGTTGATTAATATTTAGTTCATTAGAAATTTGCACTTGAGTTAAGCCTTTCTTTTGTCTTATCTTTTTCAAATTTTCACCAGTGACCTTTATTTTAATATCTGGTTTTTGATTTGCGTATTTCTTTTTGTCATTAAATCCGACTACATAATCAATAGAAACATCAAAATAATTACAGAATTGATTTAATCTCTTTAGAGGAATAGTATCTGTTCCACATTCCCACATACTATAGCTTCCTTTAGAAACATTCATTGCTTCTGCAATATCTTTTTGCTTTAAACCAGCATTTTCCCTGATTTCCTTCATTCTTGGAAAATTCATATATATCACCAGTAATAATTTTCTCAAAAAATACGTAATTATTAACAATTTGGAGTTTAAATGTATAATGTTTTACAATAAGACCTTTATATGATAAAATTATATTAGGTGATAGTATGGATAAAGCATCATTCATTGAACAATTATATCATGATTTAAAAGATGATATAGAATTTGATGAAGATATAAGAGCTTTATCTTCAATTTTAAAAGAGCTTATAAAAATAGATGAAAATAAAAGCATAAATAATTGGATTTTCATAATGACAAAATATAAATGGAATAAATTAAATAAAGACATAGATTTTTCGCCCTTAGTAACAGATTTTATAGTAGAAGTATTAAAAAATAATTCTATTAAAAAAATATTTGAGATTCTGCAACCTTTACCACTTAATAATCAACAATTAATTAAAGACCAATTTTTTAATGTTTTTGATTTAAATAGTGGAATTAACCAATATTTGAAAAATCTAATAAATGATAAAATGAAAAATAATAATCAAATATTTCTGGAAATTAAATTGATTTTAAATTATAGTAAAAATCTTAATAAGCTTATATTTGATGAAGAGTTTTTTCTAAAAAATGTGATTAAAATGTATTTAGAACAGCCTGAAAAAGATATTGCGTTTCTATTAAAAATAATAGAGTTAACTAAAGATAATAAGAATAAAGCTTTATTAAAAACGTTATTAATTGATTATATTTAAAAAAATGTGTATAATAAAAGTCAATGAGGTATGATTATGAAATATTTTTTAGCAATAGATAAAGGGCAAATTTTTAAAAACAGTTTACGATTTAGTAGAATAAATTTAGAGACAATTGATAACAAATTGGCTTCAAATAATAATTTGCAAGCATTATGTACTTTCACAACTGCATTTGAAAATGAAGCCCAATTAAAAACATTTTTGCAAGCAAAAGGACTATTGGAATTAAAAGATGTAGGAAATGGTTTAATAATCACTTATTATAGAGAATACAACCGATACATAAAAATCCCATATGCGAAAAATTCTAAGTTTTTAAATTTTAAAAATTTAGAGGAAATAATTTACAGAATAGCTAAAAAACCGGGTTTTTTACAAGTAATTATCAGCCATTACAGCAATTACCAAAATTTATTTAGTGAAATGTATTCGTTTAGAGGATATTTGTCTAATCCTTATGCTGATTATAAATTTTACGATGTAGTGAGACGGTTTGTAGATAAAGTTTGCTTTCGAGAGGTAAATGGCAAGAAAAAGATAAACTATAAAGGATTATATGACTTAGGAATGCTAATTTCAAATTTAGAAGAGTATGAAAAGGCTGAGAAGATAAAGGTGGAGAAAAAAGCAGATTTGAAAAGCTCATTTCGAGAAAGGATAAATGAAGACGATCCAGAATACTTTCATTTAGAAGAGTTAGAATCTAGAAAAAATGAAGAACTAGACGGTCAAATGCGTTTGTTTTAAATGTAAAATTATGTCAATAATTGACAATTTATCTTCATAAATGTGTAAATATTTAGTATGATAATAATATAAAAGGGAGCGGTGAATATGTTATATCCATCAATAGACAAACTACTAAATATTGTAGATTCAAAGTATATCCTAGTACATGTTGCTTCAAGAAGAAGTAAACAAATGCTTGAAAATAGACATTTTCAAATGAAAGAAAATGAATATGTAAATAAAAAAGAACTAGGGAGAGCTTTAGAAGAGATTGAAAAAGGATTAGTTAAAATAAAAAATTAATTTTTTTAAAAAAACTCTTGATTTTAACTATCTCATATGATAAGATAGTTATGTTCTTTGGGGAATTAGCTCAGTTGGCTAGAGCATCACGCTTGCACCGTGAGGGTCGCGGGTTCGAGTCCCACATTCTCCACCAATATGTAATTTATCCCGTATTTACGGGATTTTTTAATACTTGTTTTTAATTTACGTAACAATTACGTAACATTTTTAAATAATTGACAGATAGCCATAAGTTAATATGGTTTTTTTAAATGTAATTTGTTATAATAAATAATAGGGTAGTGTGATAACATGAAAAGAACATTAAGTGCATTAGAATTAGAAAAAATAGATGCTTATTTTAGAGCAGCCAATTATTTAGCTGCGGGTGAGCTTTATTTAAAGGATAATCCTTTACTAAAAGAGCCACTAAAACTAGAACATATAAAAAATAAATTAGTTGGCCATTGGGGAACAACGCCTGGTCAAAATTTTTGCTATGTTCACCTAAATCGAATTATTAAAAAGAATGATTTGAATATGATTTTTATTTCTGGACCTGGTCATGGTGGTGGAGCAGCTTATTCGAATGTTTATTTAGAAGGAACATATAGTGAAATTTATCCCGAGATAACATATGATGAAGAAGGATTAAAAAAACTTATGAAAAGATTTAGTTTTCCTGGAGGAACATCAAGCCATGTAGCACCAGAAGTACCTGGAAGTATAAATGAAGGTGGAGAACTAGGATATAGTTTATCCCATGCTTTTGGAGCTGTTTTAGATAATCCAGACCTTTGGGCCACATGTATTATCGGGGATGGTGAAGCAGAAACAGGACCGCTAGCTACTAGTTGGCAATTAAATAAATTTTTAAATCCTTTGACTGATGGTGTAGTTCTACCTATTTTACATTTAAATGGATATAAAATTGCTAATCCAACTATATTAGCAAGAATTAGTAAAGAAGAATTAACCATGTATTTAGAAGGAATGGGATGGGAACCGTATTTTGTAGAATATGAAAATGAATCTCAAATTCATGAAAGAATGGCTACGGTTTTAGATAGTATTGTTTTGAAAGTACAAGAAATAAAAAAGAAAGCTCAAAAAGATCAAACTAGACCGTTTTGGCCGATGATTGTTTTAAAAACCCCTAAAGGATGGACAGGACCTAAAATTGTGGAAGAAAAAATCGTAGAAGGAACTTTTAGAGCTCATCAAGTACCTGTAGCAGTTGATAAAGAACATGAAACGAATTTAGAAATTCTAGAAGAATGGCTAAAAAGCTATCGTCCATGGGAATTATTTGATGAAACTGGTTCTTTAAAAAAAGGATTACAAGAATTAATTCCTAAAAAAGAGTTACGAATGGGTGCTAATGTCCATGCAAATGGTGGTTTATTATTAAAAGAATTAAATATTCCTGATTATCGCAATTATACAATAGATGTTGAAACACCAGGAACAAGAAAAGAAAGCGATATGACGATATTATCCGCTTTCATTCGTGATATTATTAAATTAAATCCTAATAATTATCGTATTTTTGGACCAGATGAAGCTTTAAGTAATCGTCTAAGCCATGTTTTTGAAGTAACAAACCGTAAATGGAATGGTGAGACGATAGAAACAGATGAATATTTAAATACTAATGGAGCAATTATTGATACTATTTTATCTGAACATGCATGTGAAGGAATGCTAGAAGGATATTTATTAACAGGAAGACATGGTTTTCTTCATACCTATGAATCTTTTAGCCGTATTATTGATTCGATGGTCTCCCAACATGCAAAATGGTTAAAAATATGTAAAGAATTACCTTGGCGTTCTCCGATATCTAGTTTAAATATTATTTTATCAAGTCATGTCTGGCAACAAGATCATAATGGTTATACACACCAAGATCCTGGATTTTTAAATCATATTGTTACTAAGAAACCAGAAATAGTACGAATTTATCTACCAATAGATGCAAATACTTTACTTTCTACTTTTGATCATATTACACGAACAAAGAATTATGTAAATGTTGTTGTAGCTAGTAAACATTTATCATATCAATGGTTAGATCAAAATAGAGCAATTGAGCATTGTCGAAAGGGAATAGGGATCCTAGATTTTGCTAGCAATGATGAGGGAAATCCCGATATTGTTTTAGCAAGTGCGGGGGATACTCCAAATCTTGAAATTTTAGCTGCTTCTGTAATATTACGAAAAAATATTCCAAATATAAAGGTAAGAGTAGTAAATATAATTGATTTGATGCGTTTGGTTTCAGAGGAAGATCATCCTCACGGCTTAAGTGATTTAGAATATGATAAATTATTTACAAAGGATAAGCCTATCATCTTTGCTTTTCATGGATATCCTAATTTAATTCATGAACTAACATATAAAAGGACAAATAATAATTTACATGTAAGAGGATATGTAGAAGAAGGAGCGATCACAACATCATTTGATATGCGTGTTTTAAATAAAATAGATCGATACAATTTAGTAAAATTAGCCATTAAGCATTTAAAAATCAATTCTATAGAAGCAATTAAATTAAATGATTATTGTGATATTATGCTAGCTAAGCATAAGAAATATATTAAAGAATTTGGTATAGACATGAAAGAAGTTACAGAATTTGAATTTGATTTTAAAGGAAGGGATCAATATGAATTATGATTACATTATTGTAGGTGCAGGAATAGGAGGGCTTAGTGCTGGTCTAAATTTAGTGTCAAATAATAAAAAGGTTTTAATATTAGAGAAAAATAGTTTACCGGGAGGATATGTAACAACTTTTAAAAGAGGAAGATTTGAATTTGATGTGTCATTATATGACTTAATGGACTATGGTAATGAAGAACATATTGGCTCATTACAACGAATATTGAAAAAGTATGGTGTAGAAATAGAAACTTTACCCATTCCTTATAATATCAAAATAAAAAGTAGAGAAAATAACTTTGAAGAAAATATTAAGGGAGAAATTGATGATTGGGTACTGCAATTAGAAGAATTACATAGTGGCTCAATAAGCACTTTTAGAAGTTTATTACCAGTATTAAAAGAAATTCATGAGGCATTAGGTGCTATAAAAAAAGGAAGAGATAACGTTGAAAAGGATTTTCCTAATTTTATAAAGTATTTAGATAAAAATGTTTATGAAGCATTAGTAGATTTAAACCTACCTAATGATACTATACATATATTAGGATATAATTGGATAGAGATAGGAAGCCCTTTAAATAAATTAAATTTCATCGATTTTGCAGAATATATGTATAAATATATATTTAAAAGACCAGTAGCTCTAAAAAATAAAAATATTGATTTTGTACTACAAATGGTAAAAAGATATGAAGAATTAGGAGGAAAGATATATTATCGTTCTTGTGTAAAAGAAATAATAGATAAAGAAAATAAAAAAGAAGTTGTTTTAGAAGATGGCACAAAATATTATGCTAAAAAAGTTATCTGTAACTTATCAGAACGCTATGTATATAAAAATTTAGTAAAAGAAACTAATGATTTTGCTATAAAAAAAGAAAATGCTCGAACATTATCAATGAATGGTTTAGTGGTTTATTTAGGTTTAAATAAATCATATCAAGATTTAAAACTATATAATTATCGCTATTATGAATTTGATAATTTAAACAGTGAAATAAACATCAAAAATATGAAGAAGTTTTCTCATCATACAATAGAAGCAATAGTTCCTAATATTGTAAATGAATCTGCTAGTCCAAAGAATACTACGATACTAGTTTTAAAAACTCTATATTATGGTGATGTATGGAATAGTGTAAATAAAAGCAACTATTATCAAATAAAAGAAATATTAGCAAATGAGTTAATAGAAGAATTTGAATCTACTTTTGGTATAGATATAAAAGAATATATTGAAGAAATTGAGATTGCAACTCCTTTTACATTTGAGCGCTTTACTAATAATATAAACGGGTGTATATTTGGAGCAATGCGCTTAGGATATGATAATAGTATTCATCGCCTTTTATCTTATGAAGAAGAAAAAGATCCAAATTTGAGTTTTGTTGGTGGCAGTTCTCTTTTTGGTAGTGGAGTAGACAATGCCTTTTATAGTGGATATTATATAACAGAAAAATTATTAGAAGAAGAAAGAAAGGAGATTTAAATGGAACCCATAGAAAAGATAGAAAAAATAAAAAAGGAAAGAAAAGATATTATTAAAAGTTCTAGTAAAAAAACAATTGAAGATACTTATATTGATAAGGAAGTGTCAAAATTTTCTGATATTTATCATGTAATTGTAACAGATATTGTGGAAGAAGCACCAGATGTAAAAACCTTTACTTTAACAGCCAATAAAAATTCTTCCACTCCACACTTAGCGCCTTTTAAAGCTGGACAGTATATTACAATTCATGTAACCATAAATTCATCTTCTGTTACCAGAGCTTATTCCATAAGTTCTAGCCCAAGCTTGGCAAATAAGGATATTTATAAAATTACTATAAAAAGAGTAGAAGGTGGGTTAGTAAGCAATTATATGCTAGATGAGATAAAAGTGGGAGATCATCTAGATGTTAGTAATCCTGCTGGTGATTTTGGTTTTAATCCTATAAGAGATGAAGAAAATGTAATTGCTATTGCAGGTGGAAGCGGAATAACACCATTTATGTCTTTAGCCCATGCAATTATAGAAGGAATATATGATTGTAATTTAACTATATTTTATAGTGTAAAAACATATGATGATATTATTTTTAAAAAAGAAATAGAAGAAATTAGTAAAAAATCAAAAAAAGTAAAATTTATTTTAACATTGACTAGAGAAAAGAAAGATGGATACTTACATGAACGTTTATCTAAAGAAACATTAGAACCTTATATAAAAGAATTCAATACAGTTCTAATGTGTGGACCTAAAGAATTATATCGAGGAATGAATGAAGTTTTAAACGAATTTAATATCCCTAGAAAATCAGTTCATTATGAAAATTTTTCTGTAGAATATGAACCGGAAGAAAAAAAGTCATATGATTTAAAAGTAATAATGAAAGATAAGGTAGAAAAAATATCTTGTCGAAATGATGAAACCTTATTGGTTGCTATGGAAAGAGCGGGAATTAAAGCTCCATCTCTATGTCGAGTAGGAGAATGTGGCTATTGCCGTAGTATTCTATTAGAAGGAAAAGTAAAAATGATTGGAGCTGCTCTAAAAAAAGCAGAATCTCTAAATGACTATATTCATCCATGTGTAGCTTTTCCTGATAGTGATATTGTTATAAAGTTAGATATATAATATCAAATAGTAAGAAATAAAAAAATTAAAAGACTCTCATTTGTGAGGGTCTTTATCTATTCTTCCTAAAAGATAATCAGCAGAAACATGATATTTTTTACAAATTTGATAAAGGAAAGGAGTAGCAATCAAATTCCTTCCTTTCTCATAATTACAAATAACTGATTTATTGGTATTTAATTCTTTGGCTAATTTTTCTTGCGTTAATTTATTACTTTTACGCCACGTTTGTATTCTTGCACCTATCATTTTTAAATCTGTTTCTCTATTATATTTTAAGTTATTATCATTTAAATCTTTAATCCCGAGAACATAATCAAGAGAAAAGTTAAAAAAATTAGAAAGAGAGATCAAATGTTTAATAGGAATTAATTCATATTCATTCTCATATTTATTATAAACTGTTCTGTCAATTCCAAGAATGTCCGCAAAATCTTTTTGGCTCATGCTATTAATCTCACGAATTTTTTTTAAATTAAGTTTATATTCCATACTTATCACCAAACAAATTTTCTCATTTATCCTAATTAAATTTAACTAAGTGTGCAAAATAAAAAACTTTTTCTTGACTTTTAAACTAGCTCAAATTATAATTTATCTATAAGCTAGGAAACTTGTCATAGCTTACATAAATTAAAAAATGAAGTATAGCTTCATAAAGGAGAATAACTATGAAATTTGAAGTATTAAAAAGAAGTCATCTAAAAAGAAATGTTTTAATAGGAATACTAGTGATAGGTGTAATTAGTACAGTAGTACTAAATTTTACGAGAGCAAAGTATCGAACTACTGAGTCGATACCGTTAGTAAATGGAACGATCGAATATACACCTTATGATCTAAAAATGGTAGCCATGTATCAAGCAAATGAAAATGGAGAATATGAAAATATAAAAACTGTACCTAGTGAAGGCTATGATTTAAATCAAAGAATGAGCTATTGTGAAATAGAAGAAACCAAAATTAGCGATATTAATTTAGAATATATAGACGGAAAAATCAGAATAGATAATTTAACTACATCTGGAACAAAATGTTATTTATATTTTGATAAAATAAATAATTTTCTTGCTCAAGAATACATATTAAGACTTACAGAGGTGGAAAAAGACATTCCAGATTTTTCACAAACAAGTTGTAGTAGTGGATGTGGAGAAAATACTGTTGGACTATACAAAAATGAAGATGATTATGGAAAAACATATTATTATAGAGGGGATGTAAATAATAATTATGTTTATTTTGCTGGATACTATTGGCGAATTATTCGAGTGAATGGAGATGGAACATTACGACTTATTTATGATGGAACAACTGCTCATACTAATGGTGATAATTCTATTGATAGAGTACTAATGAAGAGCCAATATAACTATGTTGGAAACGGGAGCTATTATGTTGGATTTACCTATGAGCCAAATATTCAAAGACCGACATCTTCTAATTCAGAAATTTCTGCCACAATAAAAACAACTCTAGATGATTGGTATAAAGAAAATTTAAGTAATTTTAACGATTATATTTCAGATACTGGATTTTGTAATGATAGAGAAACAGATGGTACATTGTGGTCTAATTCAAGTGCCTTTTACTATGCAGCAACAACAAGAATGAATAATAATACTCCTACATTTAAATGTAATAACAAAAAGGATATATATAACGTGTTAATTGGACTAATTACCATAGATGAAGTAATGTTTGCAGGTTCAAAAGGAAGTAATTCTCTCTATTATTTATTTACTGGATATAATTATTGGACGATATCGCCACATAGGGTAGATTCTTTTAATGGTATAAGGCCTTATATGTATCATGTTGGAAGTGGGGGGTATATTGATTATATGTATGGTTGGATAACAAGTGATACGTGTTATATAAAACCAGTCATCAATTTAAAAGGAAATGTTTCATTAACAGGGACTGGAACAATATCTAATCCTTATCAAGTGGAGGAAACTTAAACATAATAAAAAGCCATCGCTAATATATTTTAGTGGTGGTTTTAAATGTTAATTGCTCATCGAGGATTAGTAAAAGAAGGAATAAAAGAAAACACTTTGCAAGCTTTTTTAGGAGCGATAAAAAGCAAAAAATATACTGGTTTTGAATTAGATGTATATACAAGTAAAGATGGAATTTTTGTAGTTCATCATGACCCTTTAATAAATGGTAAATTTATTTGGAATTATAATTATAAAGAATTAAGAAAAAAGGGAATTATAAAATTAAATGATGTTTTAAAATTAAATACGGATAAAATTATTTTAATAGAAATTAAAGATATTCATTTAGATATAGAAAAATTTACAAAGTTGTTAAATAAATATCAAAACAAAAAACTTTATGTTATGTCCTTTTTTAATAGTGTAATAAAAAAATTTAAAAATCCAACCTTTAAAGTTGGAGTATTAAACTATATTTTAAATAGTACTTCAGAGTATCATTATGATTTTATAGGAATTCTTTATGATGTTGCAACAACTCATATGATAAATAGTTTAAAAGATTTAAATATAGAGGTATTTTTATATGCTTTAAATAAAAAAGATAAATATTTATTTAAAGATGTTTATTATATTGTAGATGATTAATAACTTTGAAATTCTTTTGGAATTACTTGATGATAAGTATCAAGAATAAATTTTCTATCAAATCCCTGTTGATACCGATAATGACTCGTTTCATAATTTGGAGTATATAAATGATAAGGAATTAACTTAAAGTTACGTAAATCTTTATCATAATAATTAATAATAAGCTCAGTTGTGATATCAGAGATAGTGATTTCATTATTTTTTTTAGTAATATTTAATTGAGATAATAAACCCATTTGATAAGCATTATTAAAAGTATTATTGGTTCTAGGAATATCTCCATCAGCACTAACAAAGTTTCCTAAAGAATAATAAACTAAAGTTTTGTGTTTATCTCCAATCCATTCAATAGGTTGGATGTTATGAGAGTGATTTCCGACAATAATATCAACCCCTAAAGAATTAAAAAAATGAGCCAAATCTTTTTGCGTTTGATTAGGCATAAAAGTGTATTCTTGACCCCAATGCATAAGTAGAATAGTAACATCTACTTCTTTTTTTAATACTTCAATTTGGTTTTGCATTCTTTCTTTATCACTATCCGTTACTTCTGGAGAAGCACTATTTTTATATAAGCTTACCATATATTCATGAGGTAAATCTATTTTTTTATTTGTCCCCATCGTATAAGCTAGAAAACCAAATTTTATTCCATTAATGTTTAAAATATGTAATTTTTCTGTTTCTTCGGGTGTTTTAAAAGTACCAACGGTTAAAATATCAGAATGATTTTTAAAATAATCAATCGTAGAATAAATACCCTCAATTCCCTCATCAAAAGCATGATTATTAGCAGTCGATAATACTTCAAAATCGAGACTTGCTACTAAATCACCAACCCAAGAAGGAGCACAAAAACTATAGTTATCTCCGCCATTTACTTCTAAAGCATCATTACCAATTACTACTTCCATATTTCCAATAGATAAATCATCTTCTAAAAAGTAATCTCTAACAGCATGAAAATAAAAATTTTTATCTTCCTCATGATTAATCGCCTTATAATAAGCTGTTTCAAAAAGCAAATCTCCAACTAATGTTAATTTTGCTTTTGAATATTTTCTTGTTCTTGATATACAGGAGTATCTTTTGGGTGTTCTATACTTTTCTTTTTTGAAGCGTGGAATTGCAAGAAAAAAATACCACTCATTATTCCTAATCCTAATAGAATAACAAGTGATACTACTGCTTTTTCATAAACTACACCTACTAATAACATTATAACATACTTTGATCTAAATTAAGTTTTCTTTTTTCGTAATATAAAAAGAAATAATAAAATTGTAATGATAGAAAATCCCAAAGAAACAAACGGAAGGGCATAATATATAAATAATTCATTAATATAGTTAAAATCAAATAAACGATCAATTAAAATAGCAATAATTGCAATAATACCAATAGTAATACCAGAAGAATGCTTTTGAGGAACTAAAGTTTTAATGGAATAAATACTAAAAGTAGCGGTAATAAATAGATCAAAAGCCCAAGCAATAGATAAAATATTTTCTACTTTTTCAATAAAATCAAGTAGAATAACTTGCTTTAAAACCATGTATTCAGGGAAACGAAAGACATTAACTAAAACTTCACCAAAAACACCATTAATACAAAAAATCGCTAAAACAACTAAAAATGTTGACAATAAATAATATTTAGCATAGTTCTTAACCGTACTAGGAAAATGAAGAGTTAATATACCTGGAAAAGAACTAATACCAGCAAAGGAAATAATAGTTAAAAATAAACTTGTTGGTTTAGCAGTTAAAATAGGTAAAAAATTATAAGTATCAAAATTTCCTACAATACTAACGATAGAGAGAATAGATAAAATTAATCCTATAGGAAATAGGGAAGAAGCAACCCGATGAATTAGTGTAAGTCCACCCCAAGCACAATAAATAGAAAGCAAAATCCAAGGAATTAAAATCATAAATACAGGGGTAGTAGGAAGAAGAAAACTAGAAACAAAAATTTCATAGATGAGCAAAGTATAAAGCAGTAAACATACGCTTCCAAGAAGAATAATGATTCGGGTAACAATCCCTATAATTTTATTTTCACTTAAAATTTGCGATAACGATTTATCTTTTTTACTTCGAATAATATGACGATATCCCAAAATGATTAGTAAACCTAAAAACATCCCAATAATAGCTCCAATATAAGTATCTTTATTTGTATATTTACAAATTAAAGAAATTCCTAGTCCAAAAAATAGACTTCTAGTTAGAAAAAATAAGATTGTAGCATTTTCTTTTTTCATGATTTCACCTCAAAAGTTAATCCCTTTTTATTAATTTTTAAATCAATATCATACGAAATATCTTGCTTAGTCCATTTAAGAAAATCTTTTACCCGATATTTACTATAATAACTTCTTCCGATATTTAAAGCATTTGATTGGGAAGCTTGCAATTTTTTTAAAACTTGATCAATTTCTTTTTCAATTACTTTTGTAAATTCTTTTTCAAGTTCAATATAAGTATCAGGATCTTTTAAATTATACTCACAATTATTTTCGCTAATTCTAGCATTGATCGTTCCCTTAACTAGAAGTTGATCTTTTCCTGGTTCGATTTTAAAATCACTTTTATAATCAGCAATCACAACGTCTTGGTCATTACCACAAGTTGTTTTAAAGTGAATGGATTCTACATTAAAATTATTTAACATATTAATAATATTTGCTTCTTCATTATTAAAAGTCATAACGAGTTCATAATCTTTAAAAACCCCTAAACCATCTAATGCAATTTTCTTATCATCTACTTTAAAGATAGGAAGCATCGCATCCTGCCCCTCACTTAAAATGCTATTTAAAGTCTTTGTAAATTGAATATAATAAGCCGAGTTATAAGTTTCTAAATTATATTCTAATAATTGTACTAGAAAGGAGCTGACAATAGGATGTTCACGAGAGGAGGCACTAATCAAGTCTTTTGCTGAATCCTCTGCAATAACGGCATAAAATTCATTTCGAAGTCGTTCACTACGAATCAAATAATCAACACATTCTTCTAAATGATGAAGTGCCACATCTTTACTAAATACAATTACTTCCACATGTTCAAAATAGGGAACCTTATCCATTTGGTTTGCTGCTTTAGTAAAGGCATAAACGAGATTATCACCTTTAGAAGTCACAGTATATGTACTACTAGAAGCTGATGTTTCTCCTTCCTTTTTAGTACTGATAATTTCAAAAGTAACTTGATATTCTTGATCTTCATAGTCAATTCCAATTCCCGAAATAATTGCTAAGTCATCTAGTTGATTATAATCATAGCACCCACTAAGTAAGATAGGCAAAATAAAAATTAAAATTAATTTTTTCATATATTTCCTCCTTGTTTTGTTTGATTTTTTTGTGAAAGGATTGAACTACGATGTTTATCTTTCCTAAGAGGTGCTTTAAGAGCTGTTTTAAAAAAGTAAGTTTTATCAAAAGGCACAAGAGGATAAAAATAGGGTTTACCAAAAGAATGCATTTTATTGATACGAATAAGGAAATAAAATGTCGCAAAGACAAGACCTAAAATACCATAAAAAGCTGCGGCAAATAAAAAGATAAAACGTAAATTTCGTAAGGCATTTGATACTTCAATTTCGGTAAAAATCAAACTAGCCATAAAGGTAAGAGCAATAATAATAATGGTAATAGGGGATACAATTCCTGCGGATACAGCTGCATCTCCTAAGACTAAAGCTCCTAAAATAGAAATAGCACTACCATAAGTATTAGGGAATCGAAGATCACTTTCTCTAAGCATTTCACAAACAAAAAGCATAATCAAAACTTCAACGATAGAGGGGAAGGGAACCCCATCTCTTTGAATACTAAAACTAACAAGTAAGTTAGTAGGAATAGTTTCTTGATTATAATTAACTAAAGCAATATAAATAGCTGGAACAGTCATAGATAGAAAAAAGCAAGCAAAACGTACAATTTTTAGAAAATTAATATTTTTACTTTTATGATAATTATCCATACCTGGATTGATAAAGTCAATAAAGAAAGCTGGAAGAATAATCGCAAAAGGAGTAGTATCTACAACCAAAACAATCTTTCCTTCTAATAAAGCCCGTGCCACAAAATCAGGACGTTCGGTTACTTGATAAGTTGGAAAATGTGTTTTATCTTCCTCGGTAATTAATTGCCCAATACTACTCGAATCTAAAACACCATCAATATCAATTTTATTTAGTTTTTCTGTTACTAAACGTATAGTGTCTTCATCCGTAATGTCCTGAAAATATAAAAGCCCCACTTTAGTTAAAGTTTTTCTACCAATCGTAAATTCATCTGTTTTAAGTTTGCTGGACTTTAATCTTTTTTTGATTAGTCCAAGGTTAATTTGATAATTTTCAGTAAAAGCGTCTTTTGGCCCATTAGGAGCAGCTTCTGTAGCAGGAGTTGGAATTCCCCGGTTAATATCTGCTCTTGTTTCAACTGCTAAAATAGTATTTTTATGAACAATAATCGTAAATCCATTTGTAATAAAGTATTCTACTTCATCAATGTTTTTAATCTCTTTTGTATTAGGACTTGGAAGAATGCTAGCAATATCTACTGCCTTGGTATTTTTAAAACTGCTAAAGCTACTTAAATTTTTTAAAATATAATCATTAACCTTATCACTAGAACTAACGGTTTCTAAATATAAAACAGTAACCGTATCAAGTAAAGATAATCGAATATTTTTAGTAACCAAATCGGGTGTATTTTGAAACTCATTTTTTATTCTTTTTACAATTTTATTTTCCATAATATTCCACCTAAGATTATTATTAGAAAAATTTAAAATTCTATACAAAATAAATAAAAATGATTGACTTAGAAAAAAAATTAGTGTAATATTAAAGAGTACTGAAAAGAAGTGGAGTAGTACTCAAGAGGCTGAAGAGGGGTCCCTGCTAAGGATCTAGGTCGGCGAATGCTGGCGCGGAGGTTCAAATCCTCTCTACTCCGCCATTTAGTTATGAAAACCTATATGGTTTTTTTATTTTGGAAAAAGAAAAAATAAGACTTCTACTTTCCGTAGATTTACAAACGAAAAAAGATTTGCTATTCTTATGTTCGAAAAAAGGTAGAAAAATGAATAGTAAGAAAATAGGAAATTTTATTAAAGAAAAAAGAGAAGAACAAAAGCTAACCCAAGAAGAGTTAGTTAAAAAGTTATATGTATCAAATAAAACAATATCAAAATGGGAAACTAGTAGAGGACTTCCTAGTATTGATTTACTAATTCCTTTATCAAATATATTAAAAGTAGAACTAAAAGACTTACTGCTTGGAGAAGAAAAAAAGGATACAACAAATGAAGAAATAATTATCAAACAATTAAAAATAAAAAGAAGAAAAAATATTTTAAATTTAATATTCGGAATAGTCATATGTATTATTTTATGTATATTAGAAACTTTATTATATATAAGTGGAATAAATGAAACATTAGGTATTATTATTTTGGGTATTATTATTTTGATGTTACTAATTTTTGAGTTAGCTAATTATCTAATTTATAAAAAGTAGCTATTTTTTCTTGGGAGGTACTAAATCAATGCCTCCTTTAGAAAAAGGGTTGCATTTTAAAATTCTTTTAATCATTAGAAAACTTCCTTTAAAAAATCCATGAACTTCTAAAGCTTCTATTGCATAATTACTACAAGTAGGATAATACCGACAGTGATTATGAATATCACCAGGAATGGATTGATAAAGCCTAATTAATTTAATTAAAAATTTTTTCATAGTCACATCACGAATCTATTGTAACATAAAAAGAATTGTAAACTCTACTAAAAGTCAATTGTAATGAGAAAAAATTTATCATATAATAGAGGCAAGTGAGAAAAATGGGTAATAAAAAATTAGTTCATGAAAAAGGGAAAGAAAAAAGCCCTAACGAAGAAAAAAATTCTATATCTAATGCTACTGATATCTATATAAAAAAACAAAAGATGGAAAGAAAAACAACATGGATAATAATTAGCATAATTTTTATAATTATTTTAGGAACTCTTCTTTTAGTATGGCAAATAAATAAACCAAAATATAGTAAAGATCATGCTTTTACTCAATTTTATATTCCAAATACTAGTAATATAAAGGGTGATATAAATATTGAAGAGTTTATTTCAATAAGTCCGGATTTTGCTATTGGAGCTAACAAATATGGCTATGCAGTATTTATCAATCCTGATAAAGCTTTTGCAAGATTACTAAAAAATTATGAAAGAGGAATTAATTTAATAAAAAAAGAATTTAAATTAGGAAAACTAAGTAAAAATAATTTTACGAGTTATAAGATCTATGGTGTTCAAGTAACAACAGGCACAGATGAAGAAAAAAAGGAAGCGAGAATGATAAGTAGAATTTTAGATATTTATGAAAATAGTTTTGATATAAATACAATTGATAAAATGATGTTTCATTAAGGTTAAGCAGCATTCTTTAATTTGTAATAAATCAAAAACAGGTAAATATTTACTTGTTTTTTTATATAATGTATAGTAAAATACTATTGGCAAATAAATTGCAAATACACATTAATATTTAGTGATATGCCTAGTGCCGCGAAGAGTGGTGGTGTATCATGTTTGAAAATATTAAGAGGGTAAAAACGAAAGGATGGGATAATTTATGGCCGTTGTTTCTATGAGTTATTTATTAGAAGCAGGTGTTCATTTTGGACATCAAACAAAAAGATGGAATCCAAAGATGAAAGAATACATTTTTGGAGCAAGAGAAGATATTTATATTATCGATCTTGAAAAGACAACAAAACTTCTTGAAGAAGCTTATGTTGAAGTGAAAAAAATTGCGGATAACGGAGGTACTTTCTTGTTCGTTGGAACTAAAAAACAAGCTCAAGAAGCTGCCAAAGAAGAAGCAGAAAGAAGTAAGTCTTATTATGTAACTGAAAGATGGCTAGGAGGAACACTAACTAATTTCAGAACAATCAGAAGAAGAGTAAAAAGACTTGAAGAAATTGAAAATATGGAACGTGATGGTAAATTTGATGTTTTACCAAAGAAAGAAGTAATTGGATTAAAGAAAGAATACGATAAGTTAAATAAAATTTTATGTGGTATTCGTGATATGAATAAACTTCCAAATGCTTTAATTATAGTAGATCCTAAAAAAGAAATTAATGCAATTAGAGAAGCAAGAAAACTTAGAATACCAGTATTTGGTATTGTAGATACAAACTGTGATCCAGATGATGTTGATTTTGTCATTCCAGGAAATGATGATGCTGTTAGAAGTGTTAAAGTAATTCTTGGTGTACTTAATAATGCTATTTGTGAATCTCGTAATTTAGAAATGGTAGATTATGTAACAGAAGAGGATAAAAAGTCAGCAAAAGAGATTAAAATGGATGAGTTAATTAAAGAAGAAACAAAAGGAAAAGAAGAAACAAAAGCTGTTGAAGTTGTAGAAGAAAAAGAAGTTGAAGTAACTGAATCAAATGAAAAAGCATTAGAAGATATGACTTTAACAGAATTAAAAGCTATAGCTAAAGAACGTAGTATAAAAGGTTATAGTACAATGAAAAAAGATGAATTAATTAGTGCATTAAAGTAATAAAATAATAAGGAGGATAATTATGGAAGTTACTGCCGCAATGGTAAAAGAGCTTCGTGAAAAAACCGGAGCTGGAATGATGGATTGCAAAAAAGCTTTAAATGAATGTAATGGAGATATTACTGCAAGTATTGATTGGCTAAGAGAAAAAGGTATTGCTAAAAGTGCTAAGAAAGAATCGCGTATCGCTGCTGAGGGACTTGCAAATATCTATATAAATGGAAATAAAGCTGTAATTTTAGAAGTAAATAGCGAAACAGACTTTGTAAGTAAAAATGAAGAATTTACTAGTATGATTGATACAATTGGTAATGCTGTTTTAAAGAGTGATGCCAAGTCTTTAGAAGATGTTTTAAAAGTAAATACTGATGAAGGAACAATTGAAGATTTAGTTATTGCTAAAACAGCCAAAATTGGTGAAAAATTATCATTACGTCGTCTTGAAGTAGTAGAAAAAAATGATGATGAAGTATTTGGCTCATACTTACATATGGGTGGAAAAATAGCTGTATTAACAGTATTAAAAGGAGCAAATGAGAGTGTAGCTAAAGATGTTGCTATGCAATCAGCAGCAATGCGCCCAAGTTATGTTTTTCCAGCAGATGTTCCTGAGGAAGTACTTGAAAATGAAAGAAAAGTACAAAAAGAACTTGCTATTTCTGAAGGAAAACCAGCAGACATAGCTGAAAAAATGGTAGAAGGAAGAATTAAAAAATTCTATAAAGAAATCTGTTTAACAGAGCAACCATTTATAAAAGATGGCGATGTAAGCGTTAAAGATTATGTTGCAAAAAATAATGGTGAGATTAAAACAATGATTCGTTATGAAGTAGGCGAAGGTATGGAAAAAAGAAATGAAAACTTTGCTGAAGAAGTAATGAATCAAATTAAGTAAAACTCTTTGGTAGAAGAGTTTTTCTTTTTTCTATACATTTATTTAACAGAAGAAAAGGTTTTTTCTTAATTTTATAGAACGAAAATGCTATAATAAAAGTGTGGTGAAAAACATGAAGAAGAAAATAAAAAGAGTATTACAAGGATTAACGTTCATAGCAATTATAATTGGATTTATTGTAATAGGAACAAGAGATTTTGACAAAAAAGTAGTAGTGGATAATGAAAAATTTGATCAAGACTATGTTAATGTAAATAAAGAAAATGTATTCAAGTATGTAAACGCTGTAGAAGTTTCTACCGAATTAAAAAAAGATGCAATTATTTTTATGGGATATCCAGAAAATGTTTGGAGTGGCTATTATGCCAATATTTTAAATGAGGCTGCCAAAGATGCAGGAATAAAAGAGATATTATATTATGATTTTTATGAAGATCGGGAAAATCATAATGCAACTTATCAAAGCATAGTTTTAAATTTATCAAATTATTTAATAACATTAGATGATGGTACTCAAGAGATATATGCTCCAACTCTAGTAATAGTAAAAGATGGTAAAGTAATAGCATTTGATAATGAAACAGCTTTTATAAGGGGAAATCTAACACCAGAAATTTATTGGAACGAGTATAGAGCAGGTGCCAAATATAATTTATTTAATTCAATGTTTGAGGAATATTTAGAATGAAAAGATTATTGTTAACTAGCTTAATTACCATTGTAATAGGGATAGTAATATTTATAACTTATGAATTATTTTTTATTAAAGAAAATGTAGAAACATCAGAAACGGAACAGCAAAATATAGAGCAGATTTATGAATTTGATATATCTTATGCCAAAAAGGTTGCTATAGAAGAACTAAAAAATATCATAGAGGAAGAAGAAACTATTCTAATATTTATAGGAAAGGAAGAAGAAGAAGCAACTAAAAAAATAAGCACTATATTATCCGATTTAAAAGATGTTTATAAGTTTAATCTTTATTATTTAGAAAAAGAAAGCGGTATAGAAAAAACACTAGCTTATCAGGATCTACTTACTAGCTATCCTGATATAACGAACTATATAAATTTCACACCAGTTATTCTTGCTTTTAAAAATAATCAATTCATAGCTGGAATACCAGGAGGTGTAGAACAAAAAAACATGGTCAGTTTTTTAGAATATATAGAAACTTTAGAATAAGGTTATACTTGTAAAAGTATAAGAACTTAAGTATAATGATAGTATAAAATCAATTTTAGGAGGAATATTAAAAATATGGACGAAACAGAATTAAAGTTCAAAAAAACAATTGAAAGTTTAGAAAATAAACTATTAAACATTAGAGCTGGAAGAGCAAACCCAGCTATGTTAAATGGAATTAATGCTAGTTATTATGGAGTACCTACTCCAATTCAATCTCTAGCCAATATTACTGTGCCAGAAGCACGTAGTTTAATGATTAAACCGTTTGACAAAGGTGCGTTAAAAGAAATTGAAAGGGCAATTAATGAAGCAAATATTGGTATTACCCCTGTAAACAATGGTGAAATGATTATTTTAACGGTTCCAGAGCTTACAGAAGAAAAAAGAAAAGAATATGTTAAAATGGCCAAAGGAGTATGTGAGGAAGCCAAAGTAGCTCTAAGAAATATTAGACAAGATGCAAATACTGAAATAAAAAAGCAAGAATTACCAGAAGATGAAGAAAAAACATTTTTAAATGACATACAAGAACAAGTAAACGAATATAATAAGAAAATAGATGAGATATTTAAAGAAAAAGAAACAGAATTAATGAGGGTTTAATATGAAGAAAAACTTTAAGGAAATTGACAATAAAGAAGTAAATGAAGTTGTATCATTAACTAAAAAGATTTTAAAATTATTATATATTGTTATGATAGTAGCAATTGTTTTGTGTGGTACAATTATTCTAAAAAATTTAAATGTTTGGAATATTCTTTTGACCTTTCTTAAAGTTTTAGCTCCATTATTTATTGGATTTGTCATTGCGTGGTTATTTAATCCCATTGTCAAGAAGTTAAATAAAAAAGGAATTCCTCGGATCGTAGGAAGTTTACTAGTATATACTGTATTTTTACTATTTATTTATTTCTTTTTAAGGATGTTAGTTCCAACTTTATATACGCAAATTAACGAATTAATTGCAACTCTTCCATCTATTTTGGACAAATTTAGTACTTTTATAGATGATTTTATTAATCAAATATCTATTAGTGGCATAGATTTAACAGGATTTAAAGATAATTTATTTGATGGCGTAGGTGGCTATTTAATTAACTTTACTAATTCTCTTCCAACGTCATTAATAGGAATATTAGGAAGTCTGGCATCTGGATTAGGAACTATTTTAATAAGTTTAGTAATTGGTCTATATATGTTGTTTGATTTTGACGCAATTACAAAGCATTTTCTAAAATTAGTACCAAACAAGAATAAATATGAAATTGAAGTATTAATAACTGATATTGGCAAAGAAGTAAGAAAGACCATAAGTGGAACTCTTTTAGTCGCGTTTATGGTATTTGTAGGTGATACAATTGGTTTTGCAATAACAGGATTAAATGCACCGTTATTATTCGGATTATTCTGTGGCTTAACCGATTTAATTCCATATATTGGACCATACATTGGTGGAGCGGCTGCAGTTATTGTAGGCTTTAGTCAAGGAACCATTACAGGAATTGCAGTTTTAATCATTTGTGTAGTAGTTCAATTATTAGAAAATTATGTTTTACAACCAATTGTGATGAGCAAAACAACTCATCTACATCCTGTAACAATTATGATTGGGTTACTAGTATTTGCGCATTACTTTGGTATTGTTGGTATGATTATTGCAACACCATGCATTGCTTTATTAAAAGTGATATTTAGATTTATAGTAAAAAAATATAATTTATTTAAAGATGATGAAGTTTTATTAAAAGAAGTACTCAAATAATCTTAGAGTACTTCTTTTTTGAGTGTTTTACCACAAATATAATCAATTGATACATGAAATTTAGTAGCAAAGAAATGTAAATAATCTACTTTTAAATTCTGTGGATTACTCTCATATCGATGAATAGTTGGGATAGAAATTTTAAATTCTTTTGCCAGTTCTTGCTGAGTAACTCTATGTATTTTACGTACATATTTTAGACTAAACTTCAAATATTTAAAATCAAGATCAAACGGACCAAATTCATTTATATTCTTACTTAATCCCAGTAAAGTATTTAAAGAAATTTTAAAATAATTACTAAGTTGATTTAATTCTTCTATTCTCATTGGTCGAATATTGGCTTCATAAAGTTTATAAGATGATAAAGTTACTTTAAGAAATCGTGCCATATCTTTTTGTGATAGATTGTGCTCTGATCTAAGCTTTGAAATTAACATGCCATCTTGCATAGTATTCCTCCTTTCGAGTTGTATAGTATATCCAAAAAAAATGCAAAAATTGTCGAACGGTGGAACTCCTTTTAAAATATGAACCCATATTCTAAAAAAATAAAGGAAATGAATAAAAAAGGGGTAATAAATAGTAGTGAAGGGAGGAAAATAGATGCCTAAGATAGAAGTAGTAAAACAACGTGATTTAAAAGATTGTGGCGCTTGTTGTATAGAATCCATTTTAAAGTATTATGGTGGCTATGTTCCATTAGAGAAAGTAAGGGATGATACTTGTACAAATATGAACGGAACAACAGCATTTCATATAATAAAAGCTTTATGTGGTTATGGATTTGATGCGATTGGAGTAAAAGCAGAAAACATTTTAGACGAAAATATTTATTTCCCTGCTATAGCTCATGTTCAACTAACAAATGGGCTACAACATTTTGTAGTAATCTATAAAGCAAACGAAAAATATGTTTATCTTATGGACCCGGCTAAAGGAAAAGTAAAAATGTTAATTCAGGAATTTCTGAATATTTGGGATAACATTTTAATATTAGCAACACCTAGTAATAATATATTAAGATATACCAAAGAACTTTCCATAGTAGGATTATTTGGTAAATTATTAATAAAACATAAATATTTGTTTTTAAAAATCATAATTACTAATATTGTTTTAATGCTTTTAACCATAATTGGAAATTTTTATTTTCAAATAAGTATATCTTGTATTCAAGAAGGGCAAGAAGCTAAATTCATTAAATTTATCGTAATTCTCTTTTTTATTATACTTCTTTTTAAAATTATCATAAATTATATAAAAACCTATTACCTCAATTATCTTAACAAAAATCTAGACACCGAATTATTTTCTATGTTCTTAGAGCATATATTTAAACTCCCTTTGAAATTTATTCAAAATCGTACAACTGGAGAAATAGTAACCAGAATTGATGAATTAAGTAATACAAAAAATTTATTTTCTGAAATTTTTGCTACCTTAATTTTAAATACGATTTTGATATTTGGTGCGATAGTAACACTATTTTTAATAAATAGTAAATTATTTTTTCTTCTTTGTTTTATAATTATTATTTATTTAATAGTAGGACTTTTATTTAGTAAAGTGATCTATCATAAAGTAAAAGAGAATATAGAAACAACAACAAATTTCAACACAACATTAATTGAAAATGTAGACATGAATTTTAGTATTAAAAATTTAAATTTAGTTCGAGAATTTATATACCGAATTGAAAATAAATTAATATTAATGCTAAAAAGCAATTTTTCTTTTATGAGCATTTTAAATATAATTGAACTATTGAAGAATTTTATTTATGAAGTCGGATTATTTATGATTACAACTTTAGGAATTTATTTAATTTATAAAGGGGAATTAGAACTATTAAGTTTAGTTACTTTTAATAGTGTTATTCTCTATTTATTTAATCCAGTAAAGAAATTAGTTGATTTAATGCCAAAATATAATTATTTAAAAGCCTCATTTAGTAAATTAAGTGAATTTTTAGCAACTGAAATAGAAAAAGAACAAGGAGGGTTAAAGCATTTAATAGATCCAAATATTGAAGTAAAAGACTTAACTTATTCTTATGATTTATTTAATAAAATAATAAATAAAGTGAATTTCGCTATAAAAAGTAAAGAAAAAGTTTTGTTAAGTGGTCCATCGGGAAGTGGTAAAAGTACCATCTGCAAACTTATTTATCGAAGTTTAGGCACTTATTCTGGAAATATAGAATTTAATAATACGAGTGAATGTGATTATAGTTTAAAAGCTATCAGAGAAAATATCCTATATGTAGGCCAAAATGAAAAACTTTTTACAGGAACAATTCGCGAGAATATCATATGCTTCCGAAATATTTCAGATGAAAAATTTAAACAAGTATGTAAAATTTGTAAATTAGAAGAAATCATAAATAAAAGACCAAATCGATATAACACTATTATAAATGCTTCTCTAAATAACTTAAGTGGAGGAGAAAAGCAAAGGATTATTCTAGCAAGAGCCTTGCTAAAAAAGGCTAAGATAATTATCTTAGATGAAGCATTAAGTGAAGTGAATGTTAATATGGAAAAAGAAATTTTAGACAATATTTTTACGTATTTTAAAAATAATACTTTAATTTATGTTACCCATAAAAATGTTGAGGATAAATTTACAAAGATTATTCGTCTAGGAGAGTTATGTTAGATATTTTTAATAATAAAATAGCATTCTTAAAAATAAAACCAAAACTGGGATTTTTAATAGTCATTTTTATTATTGTAATTCTATTGACTCTAGTATCTTATATGAATAAAGTAGAAGTCTATGATCACTATCAAGCTAAAGGAATTGTTAGCTGTACCAATATTTGTACAATTACTACCGCTATACCAACCAACTTAGATTTTTCTTTAATTACAATCAATAATAAAAATTTAAAATATGAAATCATAAAAAAAGAATTAAAAGCAAATGAGCAAAATTATACAACATATTATGAAATGGTATTATCTACTTCTAATAATTTAAATAATAATGAAATAGTAGATTTAAATTTTTATTATAATAAACAAAGAATTATAACAAAAATAAAGAATAAAATGTTTTAAAAGAGGAGGAACTTATGAAAAGAATGGAAAATAAAGAATTGATAAACTGTAGTGGAGGAGGCCTTTTTAGTGTTGTTACTAACTTAATATCTAGTGTAATTTCGTTAGTAAAAGCCATTTGCTCGTTAAAGAATTTAAGAGGTTAAAATGAAACATTTGAATGATTATGAACTACATAATATAAATGGCGGAATTTCAGCTGCCGGAATACTGGGAGGGATAGCTATTGCTATTACCTTTATAGCCTCTGTTATTTATGGATATTTTTATCCGAAGGAGAACTAATATGAAAATAAATGATCATGAATTAATTAAAATTTATGGAGGAGCAATAAATGGAACGCTAATTAATGCTTTTGCTAGATTACTAGATTTAGCAATTGAAATAGGTAAAATGATCGGATACTCTCTCCAACGTTTAATAAAATAAATAAAAAAGGGTTTTTCTTAGAACCCTTTTTTGATATAATAAAAACATATGGTGATAATATGAATAAAAAAGGTTTTATGGCTACTTATATGGTTTATTCTTTATTTTTAATCTTTATTTTAATGATGTTAACAGTGTTATTAGTTAATAATTATAAAAATAATTTTCTAAATATTTTAAAAAATGATATTAAAGAAGATTTAAAAGAGCAAAAATTAGAAATAAGAGAAGAAATAATACCAGAAATTGAAGAAAATAATGTGAATTAGTGCCTAAAAAACTTGCTTATCATGTTCTTTGGTGATATAATCATTTGTAGTAAATGAAGGGAGGGATTTGTAAATGACAAAAGTAGTAGTTAAAAATGGAGATGTTGATGGCGCATTAAAGAAATTTAAAACAAAAGTTGCCCGCAGCGGTGTCCCTTCAGAGTTAAAGAAAAGAAAGCATTATGAAAAACCAGGCGTTCGTAGAAGAAATGAAAAAAAAGAACAAATTAAAAATGCAAGAAAGCATAGAAATTATTAAGGTGATCATATGAATAGTAAAATTGCTGAAGATTTAAAAACGGCTATGAAAAATGGTGATAAATTTAAACTATCAGTTTTAAGAATGCTAAAAAGTGCTTTACAATTAGACTCTATAAGTAAAAAGCATGAACTTAATGATGATGAAGTAATGAGTGTAATAAAAAAACAAGTAAAAACAAGAAAGGATTCTATTAGTGAGTTTGCAAAGTATAATAAAAATGAAGAAATTGCCAAACTAGAACAAGAGATAGAAATCTTAAGTGTTTATTTACCTGAAGAGATGACAGCAGATGAAATTAGTAAAATAATTGATCAAGTATTTAAAGAAATAAATCCTACTAGTATGAAGGATATGGGATTAATTATGAAAGAACTAAATACTAGAATTACCAATGCAGATATGTCTTTGGTTAGTAAAATGGTAAAAGAAAGGCTAAGTTAGTCTTTTTCATTTAAGGAAAAGCAAAAATAACATTTTTTCTTGACAAATGAATATAATAAAGATATAATAATATAGAAATTGAAAGAGGAAAGTGAATTATATTCCACCTGATGAAGAATATTCATAGGTAAAAAGCCATAATAGTGAAGATTATTAATGTGTTTTTTAAGGTAGAATATAATTTATTCTATCTTTTTAATTATATGGAGGTGCGTAAGTATAGCAAGTGTGAATAAAGAGTTACCAATTAATGAGCAAATCAAAGTAGAAGAACTAATGGTAATTGGCCCTAATGGAGAGCAAATGGGGCTAAAAAAAATAGAGGATGCTTTAACTTTATCTAGATATGCAGGCTTAGATTTAGTTTTAATGAATGATAATGGTAAAGTAGCTGTAGGAAAAATTATGGACTACAACAAATACCGTTATGAACGTCAAAAAAAATTAAAAGAAGCGCAAAAGAAACAAAGAGAAACAAATAAAGAATTAAAAGAATATCGCTTATCGACAACGATTGATATTCATGATTTTGAAACTCGTGTTAGAAATGCGAAGGAGTACTTGATAAAAGGGCATCGAATTAAAGCATTTATTCGTTTTAAAGGCCGTCAAATGGCTAGACCAGAATTAGGACGCGATGTTTTACTAAGATTTGCGGATAGTTTAAGTGAGGTTTCAAGCATTGAGGCTGAGCCTAAATTAGATGGTAGACAAATGTTTATGCTATTAGCACCAAAAAAATAATAGTAGGAGGATTTATTATGGCAAAGTGCAAACAAAAAACACATAAAGCAAGTAGCAAAGTTTTAACAAAGAAAAAGAATGGTACTTTAACTTACAAAAAATCAAACGGAAATCATAAGACAAACAAAGATTCAGCAAAACAAGTACGTCAAAGAAGAAATAAAGGTATTTTAGGAAAAGGAGAAGCTAGCAGATTAAAATCTGTTATCTAAGGAGGTTAGAAAATGACAAGAGTTAAAGGTGGAAGTGTTTCCAAAACAAGAAGAAGAAAAGTATTAAAAGAAGCTAAAGGATATTTTGGAAGCAAACATAGATTATATAAAACAGCACAAGAACAAGTATTCCATAGTGGAGTTTATGCATTTAGAGACAGAAAACAAAATAAACGTAATTTTAGAAAATTATGGATTACAAGAATTAATGCAGCTTGTCGTGAAAACGAAATTAGTTACTCTAAATTTATGGATGGATTAGCTAAGGCTGGAATTGAAATCAATCGTAAGATGTTAAGTGAAATGGCTATTGATAATCCTAGTGCTTTCGCTGAATTAGTTAAAATTTCTAAGGAAGCCTTAAATGGTAAAGTACCTGCTAAAACTAAAAAATTAGAAGAACCCAAAAAAGAAGTTAAAGCTGAAGCAAGCAAATTAGTAAAAGAAGAAAAAGACTACAGCAAAATGACTTTAACCGAACTTAAAGCTATTGCTAAAGAACAAGGAGTTAAAGGTTACTCTGCAATGAAAAAAGATGAACTAATTGCTAGTTTAAATTAAAAAGAAACTCATTTTATTTAAAGAAATGAGTTTTTTATTAGGAATTTTTCAAATAATAAAAGCACACTTTTTTTTTAAATAAAATAATGGTATAATTAAATCACTGTGTGGTGATAAAATGAAAATATATTTAGTAGCGGGAAAATCTGGTTCTGGTAAAGGAGAAGTAGCAAAGATTATAAAAGAATATTACTTGTCCTTAAATCAAAAACCAATTATAACAAGCTTTAGTAAATATATAAAAATATATGCGAAAGAACTAATTGGCTGGGATGGTAGCGAGCCAAAACCTCGAAAATTTTTGCAAGATTTAGGCGTTACGATCAAAGAAAATATGGATATGCCATTATTTTTTGTAAATAGAATGATTGAAGATATTAAAATCTATTCTTTATATCGTGATGTTGTAATAATAGATGATGTAAGATTGCCTATTGAAATTGATGAACTAAAAAAGGCTTTTAATAATGTTTATTCAATGTATATTATCAATCAATTTGAACCTAGTAAATTATCACTAGAAGAACAAATGCACATTACAGAAACAGCTCTAGAAAACTATAGTAATTTTGACATAACAATTGTAAATGATAATATTGAAATATTAGATAATCGTGTAATTAGCTTTATAGAAGGAGTAGAAAAATGAACTTAAAAGATAAATTTATAGAATATTTTGTTGAACATAACCATGTGGAAATTCCTAGTGCTCCATTAATTCCGGAAAACGATCCAACCGTGTTATTTAATACTGCAGGCATGCAACCTTTAATTCCTTATTTATTAGGAGAAAAACATCCCCAAGGGAATAGATTATGTGATGCCCAAAAGTGTGTACGTTTAACTGATTTAGATGAAATAGGTGATAAAACTCACCATACTTTTTTCGAAATGCTTGGAAATTGGAGCCTAGGAGATTACTTTAAAAAAGAAAGTATTGAATACAGTTTTGATTTTTTAACTAATGTATTAAATATTCCTAAAGAACGTTTAGCTGTTACTGTATTTAAAGGAAATAATGATATTCCAAGAGACGAAGTATCGGCTGAAATATGGAAGAGTCTAGGAATTAAAGAAGAAAGAATAGCATATTTAGGAGAAGAAGATAATTTTTGGATCGCTGGAGAGGCTGGTCCGTGCGGAGGAGATACAGAAATTTTTTATTTTCGAAGCGAAGATGAGATTCCTAAAGTATTTGATCCGAAAGATGATCGTTGGGTAGAAATATGGAATAATGTCTTTATGGAGTTTCATAAAGATGAAAACGGAAAAATTACTGAATTATCGCAAAAAAATGTTGACACAGGAATGGGCTTAGAAAGAGTAGTAGCGGTTTTAGAAGGGGTAAATGATAACTATAAAACTTCTATTTGGAAAGAGATTATATCTTCAATAGAAAAAATTAGTGGTAAGCCATATGAAGGAAATGAAAAAAGTATGCGAATTATTGCTGATCATATTCGTACCAGTGTCTTTATTAGTGCTGACCGTGCAGGGATTAAACCAAGTAATACAGATCAGGGTTATATTTTAAGAAGATTAATTAGAAGAGCCATTCGTCATGCTAAAAATTTAGGAATTAATACACTTGAAAACTGGATGGAGCCTATTGCTTTAGAAGTATTAAAAAAATATGAAAGCTATTATCCTGAAATAAAAGAAAATAAAAATATGGTTTTAGAAGTATTAAAAAATGAAAATATAAAATTTAATCGTACATTAGAAAAAGGATTAAGAGAATTTGATAAACTGTTAAACCATCTAAATGGAGATATAATCGATAAAGATAACGCTTTTAAATTATATGATACATATGGTTTTCCAATCGAATTAACCGAAGAAATGGCAAAAGAAAAAAATTTAAAAGTTGATATAAAAGGGTTCCAAGAAAAATTTCAAGCTCATCAAGAGCTTTCACGTACGGCCTCTAAAGGAAAATTTAAAGGTGGATTAATGGGACATAGTGAGATCGAAACAAAATATCATACAGCGACTCATTTATTAAATGCAGCCTTAAAAACAGTAATTGGCCAAGATGTTCATCAAAAAGGAAGCAATATCAATGAAGAGAGAATGCGTTTTGATTTTTCTTGCGATCATAAGTTAACAGAAGAAGAAAAAGAAAAAGTAGAACAATTAGTAAACAATTGGATTAAAGAAGATTTACCAGTCACTATGGAAACAATGAGCAAAGAAGAAGCGATAAAAAGTGGAGCAGAAGCAATGTTTATTGAAAAATATGCTGATATTGTAAACGTATATAAAATTGGTAATGTTTCTAAAGAAATATGTGGAGGTCCTCATGTTTCACACACGAATGTATTAGGACACTTTAAAATTACGAAAGAAGAAGCAAGCAGTGCTGGGGTTAGAAGAATAAAGGCTATCTTAGAATAGTCTTTATTTTTAATTAAAAATATGGTATGATAAATATTATAGAAGAGGTGGATTAGATGACAATACTAAGCATAGGTAGAACGAGTTATGACATTACTTGCCCTGTAGAAGAATATCCAATAGAAGGAACAAAATATTTATTAAACGAAAAAATTGAATCTGGTGGCGGAACAGCAGCTAATGTAGCTTATTTACTTGGAAAATGGGGAGAAACCTCTTATTTTGCTGGGGTAGTAGGTTCGGATGATTATGGTTCGCAAATTAGGAAAGAACTAGAGCAAGCTATGGTCAAAACAGAACTAATGGAAAATTCTTATGAAATAGGAACACCAGTATCTGTTATCTTAGTAAATAAAAAAAATGGGACAAGAACACGGTTTGATATTGTAAGTGCCACTCAACCACAATTAAAAAAATATGAATACACCTTATCTCCAGATGTTATATTTACTGATGGCAAAGAATATAGTGCAACTATCAATGCTTTAAATAGATTTCCTAAAGCAATTAGTGTTTTAGATGCAGGAAGAGTGGATCGGGATTTATTAGAATTATGTAAATATGTAAAATATATTGTCTGTTCTAAAGGATTTGCTGAAACAGTAAGCGGCTTAAAAATAGACTATAACAATTCTGCAACATTAGTTCAAGTATATAAAAAATTAAAAGATCGTTATCCTAATAATAATATTGTTATAACATTAGAAAATATGGGAGCGATGTATTCCTATAATGGAGAAATAAAAATTATGCCTGGAATAAAAACAAAAGTAGTAGATCCGAGTTGTGCTGGAGATATTTTCCATGGTGCTTTTGTTTATTGCTTAGCAAATGGATTTGATTTGGAAAAAGCAATTACATATTCTAATATTACTGCTGGGCTTTCAGTTGGTAAAATGGGAGGTAGGACTTCTATTCCTAACTTAAAAGAAGTAATAAATTACTATAATCAAAAATTTAAAATTGTTGAAGCACCACCAGTAGAAGAGCAAAAACCGGTTGTAAATAATGAAGAAAAACTACCAGACATACCAGATCCTAGTAAAATCGTCATTCCTACCAATACTGCAAGCATAGAATCAGGTAATAGTTTTTTTGGTGGAGTAACTTCGATTCCCAAAATAGAACCAAATAACAATGGAAATGTTCAGTAGTAATTCGCCAGTATTAAATGTCCATGGAGAAACAACGGATACTGTAGTCTATTTTTTAAATGATTTTATAAAAGATAATGTAAAACTAAAAAATGCTTATGTAGGAATTATTCATGGAAAAAGTTCTAATATATTACGCAACCGTGTTCACGAATTGTTAAAGAAAAATAAGTTAGTAGATTCTTATAAAGTAAACATATGGAATCCTGGGATGACAATTGTAAAGTTAAAAATCGACAAAAATCAATAGTAAAGATGCAATTTTTACGTTAATTTGACAAAGAACTTAAAATATGCTATAATTAAAACGTAATTGAAATAGGGGGTTAATTTATGAAAGGTTATGTTTTAGATTACATTAATGAAAACGAATTCAAAAAATTAGAAAGAGCGCTAAAAAAGTATAATATGTTAGCCTTTAAAAAGCTAAATTTTGATTATTATCCAGCGCTTAGAAATGGCAAGTTTGTTGGAGAATTAATTAGCACAAATAAAAAAGAACAAACTGAAAAATACGAGCTTAAATTACCAAGTGATAAAATGTTTGCAGCTGTCCATGGAGAAGTAAAACTTTATTATACTGTCTATTTAAAAGAAGGAACAATTATGCTTGATACAATTACACCTACTGAAATATTGTTAGAAGGACATATGAGTGAACTTGCAACATATAAAGGAATAATGATATCAAAAGCGAATGCTTCTAAAGATAAGTTTAAAATTGATTTATTAAATATGTTACAAGAAAAGTAACATATTTTTTTAGGTGAATTATGAGAAAAGATTATACTTTTAAAAGTCAAGATTTTTTACCTTTCATTTATAATAGCGAAATAAATGAAATAATAAGAAATTATCAAAACATGTTAAAAATAGCAAGTCAATTTATTCTTTCCTTTTTAGGTAGTAAAAATTATTATTTAGAGCTATTAAGCGAAAAAACAGGTGAAATTGAATTTAGAGCAACTGCGAATAGCAAAAATTTAATTTTAATAATTTTAAATGAACGTTTAATAATTAAAAATGAAAATCAAGAGTATACTTTTTTTACAGATTGGACAGATAGGCAGTACTTTGCTCGGTTAGAAAAATATAAAATAAAAGAAAAAGATAGAACAATAACCCAAATTCTTGATGCACATCAAATTAAAATAGAAATCGAAATCGAAAATAGAATTTATAGTTTTATAATTCCCTATGATATTGATTACTATTTAGATCCTCATTGTTTCAACACAATAAATAAAAATACTACAATTATAGATTTAAAAAGGCTATATATGAGACGTTTTTTTGAAAATCAAAATGTTTACGAAAAACAATGTTTAACACATATATCAGTAAAGGAAATAACCGAGGAGAATAAAATCATTTTAGTAGATGAACTTATAATTAAAGAAGGCTTTGTTGAAAGATATACACTAAGTTCAATAAGTAACAATTTAATTATAAGAATAAGTGGAGTGCCAAATGGAACAAATGAAATCCATATTTTAAATTATCGAACGGAAACAAATATAGATTTTTCAGATGAGATAAATAAGCTATATGAACGAAGCAGAAGAATTAATATCGAATAATAAAAAGGCGAATATTATAAGTACTATTTTATAAATGGAATAAAATACAATAGAAAACTGGAGGTGAACGATGAATAGAGAAGATTTTCCTTTATTAAAAGAGGATATTATATATTTTGATAATAGTGCCACAAGCTTAAAGCCAAAGTGCGTAATTGATAAAATAACAGACTATTATACAAATTATCCGGCAAATGCTCATCGAGGAGACTATGATTTATCTTATAAAGTAGATCAAGAATATGAAGAAACAAGAAATTTAGTGAAAGAATTTATTAATGCTGAGTATTTAGAAGAGATTATATTTACGAATGGAACAACAGATTCTCTAAATATGATAGTAGATGGTTTCTTTGCTAATCTATTTGAAGCAAATGATGAAGTTTTACTTACTACTAGTGAACATGCCTCTAATATTTTACCATGGTTTCGGTTGGTAAAAAAAAATAATATAGAAATAAATTATATTCCTTTAGATAGTAATTATTATTTAACAATAGATAATTTAAAAAAAGTGATAACTCCTAAGACGAAAGTAATAAGTATCGCTGGAATTACCAATGTAATTGGTGATATTAGGCCAATAAAAGAAATTTGTAAACTTGCTCATGAAAATAATATTTTTGTAGTATTAGATGCTGCTCAAATGGCTCCTCACATGAAAATAGATGTAAAAGATTTAGATGTTGATTTTTTAGCTTTTTCGGCTCACAAAATGTGTGGTCCAACAGGAGTAGGAATTTTATATGGAAAAAAAGAATTATTAGAACACTTAGAACCAACAGTTCTAGGAGGTGGAATGAATGAATCTTTTGATAATCCAGAGGAAATATATTTAAAGGAACTACCTACTAGATTAGAAGCGGGAACCAGAAATATAGCGGGTGTAATAGGATTAGGCGAAGCGATTAGATATTTAAACAAAATAGGTATGGATAATATTCATAAATATGAATTGAGTTTAAGAAAATATTTGGTAGACAAATTACTCCCTTTAAAGCATATTGATATCATTAATATTGAAAGTGATAGTGGAATTGTAACCTTTAATGTTTCAAATATATTTAGTCAAGATGTAGCATATTACTTAAATAAATATAATATTTGTGTTAGAGCAGGAAATCACTGTGCGAAAATATTAAAATCAAGTGTTGGTGTAAATAATACAGTACGAATTAGTTTATATTTTTATAATACTTATGAAGAAATCGATGATTTAGTAGAATTATTAAGTAATTATGATAAGATAGTAAAAGAGATGATTTAATGAATATAGAAGAGTCAAGAAAAATAATTATGGAAAATTATCTTCATCCTGTAAATAGAGATTTTCCTCATGAAGGATATGTTAAAGTAAATACCCGAAACGAATCTTGTATTGATAATATTAATTTATATATTAAATGGAATAACAATAAAATTGAAGATATCACTTTTGATGGCGAAGCCTGTGCTATTTCGATATCTTCCACCTCTATTATGATTAAAAATTTAATTGATAAAACTAATGAAGAAGCTTTAGCTTATATCCATGAATTTTATCAAATGACAAATGGAGATAACTTTAATTCTGAAATATTAAAAGAGGCGGTAGCTTACAAGGAAGTTAGTAAGCAGGGAAATAGAAAAGTCTGTGCCAACTTGCCATTAAAAGGAATAGAACGAGCTATTTTAGAAAAACTAAAATAGTTTTTTCTTGCCATTTAAAAATATATCTTTTATAATGAGTTTATCAGGTGATGAGTTATGATGAACATTTTTGATGAAATAGAAATAATAAATAAATTAATGACAAAGTATAATGAAGAAATAGAAAATATCCAACAATATTATTTAGAAATGATTCAAAAAACTTTTGAAAGTGATATAGCATATCAAAATCAAGATACCTGTTTAGAATATATGAGTTTTCAAGAATATTGTGAAATAACAGCGAATAATTTAAAAGGAATTTGTCATAGTTTAAATAAAGAAATAAAAAGTAGACTAAGTCACATAGAATATCTAAAAAATCTTAGAACTAATAAAATAAATAAAATGTTATTTCTTGCCTATCTAAGTTTACCTGAAATTAAAAAAGTATATTTAAGTAGTTTTGCTAAGTTAAAATCATCATCAGAAGGGAATCTATTGGTTAGTGATGGAACCCATATTTATTTTAATCCTGAGATTACATTATCTTTAGATGAAGAAAGTACACTAATAGAATTTTTAAATGCTAAATATTGGGATGAAGAATTAAGTTTCTATAACTTTTTAAATCATGAAGCCCAAAAACGCAGTTAATTAAAAGTTAGAAAAAAGGAGTTTATATGCAATTAGAAGTAATAAATTTAAAGAAAAGTTTTGATAATAAAGAAATTTTAAAGAATATTAATTTTACATTTGAACAAGGGAAAATATATGGTTTGTTAGGTCGGAATGGAGCTGGAAAAACAACATTCTTTAATTGCCTAAATGATGATATTAAACCAGATACTGGCATTTTTACGATCAAAGAAGAAGGAAAAACAAGGCCACTAACAATTGAGGATATCGGGTATGTTTTATCGACTCCCGTAGTACCAGAATTCTTAACAGGAAGAGAATTTTTAAAATTTTTTCTTGAAATCAATGAAGGCAAAATAAAGGAGCCAAAAGAGATAGATGAGTATTTTAAATTTATGAAAATTGAGGAAAAAGACCGTGATAAATTATTAAAAGATTATTCACATGGTATGAAAAATAAAATGCAAATGTTAGTAAATATTATAGCTAATCCCAATATTCTATTACTAGATGAACCCTTAACAAGCTTAGATGTTATAGTAGCAGAAGAAATGAAAGAAATGTTAAGAGGTATCAAAAAAGATCATATTCTAATTTTTTCTACTCATATTATGGATCTTGCATTGAGTTTGTGCGATGAAATAGTAATATTAAAAAATGGGACTCTAAGCTTAGTAGATAGCAAAATAAAAGGGGAAGAAAGAAAAGAAAAAATTATAGAAATGTTAAGAGAGGAAAATTAAAATGCTACACACATTTCTTTTATCATTCCGTTTACGCAACACTTATAAAGTAAACACTTTTATTTATGCTATAAAAAGTCTACCATTTTTAAAAAAGATTTTAAAAGATAAATTATATCAGAGTAGAGTTTTAAAATTTTTCGGAAATTTGATAAGTATTTTATTTGAATTATTGGATATATTTTTAGGGAAATTCTTATATCTTTTTCTAATGATCTTTTATATGACAATGTTGTATGATACAAATACTAGTTCTACATTTCTCCATATTTTAATTTGTTTAACAATAATCGGATCCTTTTTAAATACTTATATGTTTAATCCTACGAAAGATAAATATTATGCGATGTTTATTATGAGGATGGATGCGAAAAATTATTCATTAAGTAATTATTTTTATGCTATATTAAAAATAATAATTGGTTTTTTACCATTTACAATTATCTTTGGCTTATTATCAGGATTAAATATTGGAATATGCATTTTAGTTCCTTTCTTTGTAGCTGCTTTAAAAATAATGGTAACATCTTATTCTTTATATCTTTATGAGAAAAAAGGAATTGTAATTAATGAAAATAAACCGATTAAATATTTATGGGGATTAACATTTCTGTTACTAGCTTTAGCATACGGTTTACCATACTTTAATATGGTTCTTTCTTGGAAGATATCGCTTATCATAATGATCATTAGTATATTAGGAAGCCTTTTTTCAATTAAATATATTTTAAAATTTAATAAATATCGCGAAATGTATAAAAAAGTCTTGACGGATACTAGTATAGATCCTATAAAAGATGCGAATGAAACAGTATTAAAGCAAATAAGCATTGATAAAAAATTAACAAGTAAGAAAAAAGGCTTTGCCTACTTAAATGAATTATTTATCAAAAGACATAGTAAATTATTATTAAAAAGTTCTAAGAAAGTAGCTATGTTTAGTATGATAATATTTGGGATTTTATTTTTAATCATTACAATGAATCAAAGTATGAAAAAAGATATAAATGATCTTATTATGAACTATTTACCATATTTTGTCTTTATTATGTACTTGATTAATAGAGGTGAGTCCGTTACAAAAGCTATGTTCATGAATTGTGATCATTCTCTGTTAACTTATGCTTTTTACCGAACACCTGCTGCAATTCTTAAATTATTTAAAGAAAGATTAAAAAGTATTATTTTAGTTAATTTATTACCAGCTACAATTATAGGAGTAGGATTACCTTTATTACTTTTCATAACAGGTGGAACTTCTAATCCTTTAAATTATATTATTTTATTTGTTTCAATTATATCTATGAGCATTTTCTTTTCGGTACATCATTTAGTAATTTATTATTTATTACAACCTTACAATATAAATAGCGAAACTAAAAACGTAACTTATACAATTGTAAATTTGTTAACTTATATAATTTGTTATTATATGATTAAGGTACAACTTCCAACGTTTTATTTTGGATTAGCTATGATTTTATTTGCCATTACTTATAGTTTAATATCGCTAATTCTAATTTATAAATTAGCTCCCAAGACATTTAAAATTAGAATTTAAAACAGCAGATCACTTCTATGTTATAAAGATATCTTAATAAATCAAATATATTTTTAATATTAATAATTGTCATAAATAAAATTTTATGGTATATTATAAAGGTAAAGCAAAAGAAAGATAAGTAATATCATTTATTTTAATAGAAAGCTTATGGTTGATGGAAATAAGTAAATAATGGTATGAAATCTCCTTTCTAGCGGGACTAATCCTCCCCGGTGATAAGCCGTTATTAAAATTAAGCAAATAAAAGGATGGTACCGTCTAAAAGACTCCTTTAGATAACCATTCTTTTTTATTTTAGAAAGAAGGAAAGAAAATGATTGATATTAAATTAATTAGAGAAGAAAGAGAATTAGTAAAAGAAAACATTAAAAAGAAATTTCAAGATGAAAAAATACCATTAGTGGATGAAATTTATGAATTAGATTTAAAATATCGAAATGCAAAGAAAGAAGCTGATGACTTAAGAAGCGAAAAAAATAAATTAAGTGATCAAATTGGCATGCTGATGCGTAATGGTAAAAAAGAAGAAGCCCAAGCGATTAAAGAACAAGTTGGAGCAATATCTTTTAAGATTGCTAACTTAGAAGCAGAAGAAGTAAAACTAGAAAATGAGATAAAAGAAAAAATGATGAAAATTCCTCAAATCATTGATGACTCAGTTCCTATTGGTAAAGATGATTCTGAAAATGTAGAACTAGAACGTTTTGGAAATCCTTTAGTACCAGATTATGAAATCCCTTATCATGCTGACATTTGCGAGGCATTAAATGGACTAGATAAAGAAGCAGCTGGAAGAACTAGTGGCAATGGCTTTTATTTTCTAACTGGTGATATAGCTAGGCTTCATAGTGCTATGTTAACATATGCTAGAGATTTCATGATTGATAGAGGGTTCATCTATTGTATTCCACCATTTATGATCAGAAGTGAAGTGGTAAATGGAGTAATGTCTTTTGCTGAAATGGATGCGATGATGTACAAAATTGAGGGAGAAGATCTATTTTTAATAGGTACAAGTGAGCATTCTATGATTGGTAGATTTAAAGGAGAAATTGTAAAAGAAAGTGAACTTCCAATTACTTTAACTTCCTATTCACCATGCTTTAGAAAAGAAGTAGGAGCTCATGGTTTAGAAGAAAGAGGCTTATATCGTGTTCATCAATTTGAAAAAGAAGAAATGATTGTAATTTGTAAACCAGAAGAAGCAATGGATTGGTATAATAAGATGTGGAAATATACTGTAGAATTCTTTAGAAGTTTAGATATACCTGTAAGAACTTTAGAGTGTTGTAGTGGTGATTTAGCTGATCTTAAAGTAAAATCATGTGATGTAGAAGCATGGAGTCCAAGACAACAAAAATATTTTGAAGTAGGATCTTGTTCAACTCTAGGTGAAGCTCAAGCAAGACGTCTTGGAATTCGTATGAAAACAGAACATGGAAATAAATATGTAGCTACTTTAAATAATACAGTTTTAGCAACACCAAGAGGACTAATTGCCTTTTTAGAAAACAATTATCAAAAAGATGGAAGCATAAAAATTCCTAAAGCATTGCAACCATATATGGGTGGAAAAGATAAACTTACATGCAAGTAAAAGACATAACAAGTTCTAAGAGTAGGTTCTATACAATCTACTTTTTTCGTGCTATAATGACACTAGAAAGTGAGTAGAGGTATGAAAAGAATAGGGATATTTTTGCTATTAACTTTTTTTATAATAGGACTAAGCGGGTGTACAAGTACGCATAAAAAAGATTTAGAAGAAGAACTAGATAAAATATTAACCAATTTTAAAGAGGAGATACAAAATACAGAAAAAGTCGTTTTAGCTGTTCACGACGATAATGGTGAAATTTTAGGATTAGATGGTTGGACTTATAAAGAAAAGCAAGTAATAACGAATCAAGAAACAATTGCCAAAATAATAAATGTCATAAATAAAGCTACATTACAGCTTATAATAGAAACTAATTATATTGGAAAGTTAATCCAGTTTTATGATGGAAATGATAACTTAATCGCCGAATATGAAGGACACTGTTTATTAAATGAAGATTATTCTATAGGAATTAATGTAAATAATAAAGATTTTAATCCATTGTTATACTTATTTGAACAATAGAAGAAGCAATAATTGAATTTAATGTTAATTCATTCATGTTAGAATTAGAATAATAAAATGAATATAGAATAGGAGTAAAAAAATGAAAAAAACAATTTTTATATTTATGATGGTTTTAATTGAGAGCTATTTAATTTTAAGTTTTTTCATACCTTCATTAATAATTGGGATAATTACCACACCATTAAATTATTTTATTGCTAATCTTACATCAGCTTGGTTATTTAAAATAATTATTTCTGTTTTAATTTCTGCTCTGATAACTATTATAAGTAAAAAAAACATAAAAACTAAAAAAGCAGAAACTATAATGAGACTAATATTAATAGTAGCATTTATTATAATATTTGTTAAGGTTATAAATTCTTGCTTTATGGCGCATCTATTTTGAAAATAAAAAAAAGTAAAGAAATATCAAATAGCAAGTGAAAAGATTGACTAATGCGTAAAAATATGATTAAGTATAAATAGAAAGGGTAGATAAAATGATAGAAGGAAAAATAGCTGTAGTTACAGGTGGAACAAGGGGAATAGGGTTTGAAATAGTAAGAAAATTCTTACATAATGGAGCAAAGGTTGCTTTATTTGGATCTAAAAAAGAAAGTGTAGAAGAAGCAATAGCAAAATTGCAAAAAGAAAATGAAAAATTTGAAGTAATAGGATTTTATCCTAATCTAGCAAATGAAATAGAAGTAAGGGAAACTTTTAAAGAAATAGCAAATAAATTTGGTAAAATTGATATTTTATTAAATAATGCTGGTATGTCTTCTAGTACTAAGATAGAGAATTATACAGTAGAAGAATATGATAAAATTAGTAATGTAAATATGAAAGGAGTATTTATTTGTTCTAAAGAGATTGTTCCCCATTTAAAAAAAACGAAAGGAACCATTATTAGTATTTCATCTATGGTAAGCATATATGGTCAACCAGCAGGATGTGCATATCCAATGACTAAATTTGCTGTAAATGGTCTTACAAAATCTTTATCAAGAGAATTAGCACCAGTAGGAATAAGAGTTAATGCTGTTGCTCCTGGAATAACCAAAACCGATATGGTCGCTAATTTACCAGAAGAAGTGATAGCTCCATTAATAAAAACAATTCCTTTAGGAAGAATAGGGTTACCAGAGGATATTGCGAATGCTTGTTTATTTTTAGCAAGTGATATGGCAAGTTATATAACAGGAGAAATTATGCAAGTAGATGGGGGAGCAAGAAGTTAAGGTTATCGAAAGATAATCTTTTTAAAATTATGAAACAGATAGAAGAAGTATTATATAAATTATCAAAATCTAAATTTCGAAGCAGTTTTCATTTAAAAGAAAAAGAAAAAAATTATGTAAAAGAAAAAGGTTTAGAAGTAATTAAAACGCATGCTTATGACTTGTTAAAAAAAAGACTCGTTCCAGCATATATTGTGAATGATGGAAAACAAACACCTATGAGAGGGCATCCCGTTTTTATAGCAGAACATGCAACAGCAACCTGTTGCCGAAGTTGTCTTTATAAATGGTATCAAATTCCCAAAGGAAGAGACTTAAAAAAAGAGGAATTAGATTATATTGTGAATATCATTATGTCCTGGATCAAAAAAGAAATGGAAAAGAAAGAAAAATAATAGAATTCATGCTTATAATCTTGTATAATATTATTTGAGGTGGGCAATATGTTAAAAGCAGAAAATATTACTAAAAAATTTACAAAGTTTACAAAGTCTAAAGAAAAAATAGAATTTTATGCCAATAAGAAAATTAATTTAGAGGCCAAAGATGGTGAAATCATAGGTATTTTAGGTCCAAATGGAGCAGGTAAGACAACACTTTTACGTATTATTGCGGGAATATTAGAGCCAACTAGTGGCATCGTTACTTTTGATAATCTAAATTATAAAGAAAACGAAACTGAAATTAAGAAAAATATTGCTTATTTATCAGGTAATACAAAGATTTATAATACGTTAAGTTGCTATGAATTACTTAATATGTGTGCTAACATTTATGATGTTGAAAAAAGTCAAATTGAAAGTCGAATTGAAGAAATATCAAGAATACTAGATATGGATTCTTTCTTATATAATCGAATAGGATCTTTATCAACGGGGCAAACCCAAAGAGTAAATATTGCTAGGTGTTTAATTCATAACCCCAAATATTATATTTTAGATGAAGCAACAAGTGGTTTAGATATTATATCAAGTGAGATTATTTTAAAATTTATTAAAGAAGAAAAAAGAAAAGGCAAAACTATTCTTTATTCTACTCATTATATGGAAGAAGCTGAAAATATATGTGATAAAGTAATTATGATGAATAAAGGGATCATCATTGATGAAGGAACACCAGCCAAAATAAAGAAAGATACAAATACAACAAATTTAAGAGAAGCTTTTTTCAAATTAATAGAGGGGGATAAAAATGAAAAATAATATTTGGAATATTTTAAAAAAAGAAATTAGAGAAATGTTTCGAGATAAAAAATCATTAAGTATGATGCTGGTAATACCCATTTTTATTCCTTTATTAATTATTGGTATGTCAGCATTATTTGAAAATGAGATGAATATGTCAATTACAGATTATAATAAAATTGGCTTTAGTTATGAATTAAGTAAGGAAGAAGAATTAATTGCCGAAAATTTTGAAATTGATATTATAAAAGATACGGAAGAAAATTTAAAAGAAAAATTTGAGAATGGTGAAATTAATTTATATATAACAAAAAAAGATAATAACTATATAATTAATGGTGATGATTCCGATACAACTACTTATGCTGCAAATTTAGTAGAAAATTTTTATAATACTTATAAAGAATACTTACAAACTGAATATTTAGCAACTCACAATGTTAATTCTGAAGAAGTAATGAATATTATTACTGTAGAAAAAAATATTGTTGCTCAAGATAACTTTTTTGCCAAATATGTTATGAATTATGGTTTTCTCTTTATTATAATGGCTATAACGGTATCGGCAACTTATCCCGCAACAGATGCTACGGCTGGCGAAAAAGAAAGAGGAACTTTAGAAACTCTTTTAACGTTCCCGATAAAAAGTAAAGATATTATTATTGGTAAATTTTTGAGTGTTACTTTATCTTCTATAATTACTGGAGTCATAAGTTTAATTCTCGCAGTAATTTCTTTAAAGATAGCTAACAATATATTTAGTATTTATGAAGGCCTAAACTTGATGTTACCATTATCTAGTTTAATTTTTGCTATAGTAGTCATTATAACGTATTCTTTCTTAATTAGTGGTTTATGTATTGCCATTGCTAGTAAATCAAAAACTTTTAAAGAAGCTCAAAGTGCTTTAACTCCGCTTACTTTTATTTCTTTTTTTCCAGGAATGATTGCTTTTATGGTTGGAATTAGTTCTAGTAATTTATATGCTATAATACCATTTTTAAATTACACTTTAATATTTACTGATATTACAAATGGTACGGTTAATTATTTACATATTATTTTAATGCTAATATCAACAATTATTATTATTGCTATAATTTTAAAAGTAATTATTAAACAATATAAAAGTGAGAAAGTGTTGTTTGGCTAATGGAAGAACTAGAAGTATATTTAAATGATGAACTAGTAAAAGTGAAAATCATTTACAAAAATAACAAAAACATATATTTTCGCTTTGATTCAGAAGGAAATCTAATAATTACAGTTCACCCAAGAATTAGTAAGAAAAAGATTATAAAATTAGTAAAAGAAAATGAAAAGTCTTTAATAAGATTGATGAAGCGAAATAAGAAAAAACAAGATCAAGCGGGTGAAATAAGATTGCTAGGTTTAAAATATGAAATATGCTTAGATGAATCCTACCAAGATATTGTAATAGATAATGGGGTTATTTATGTCAAAAATAAATTAACTTTAGAAAAATATAGAATAGAATTAACGAGAAAAGTATTTCAAGAAGAGATTGATAAAATATTGAAAATAATGCCTAATATTCCCTTATTTACTTTAAGAATAAGGAAGATGAAAACAAGATGGGGAGTATGTAATTACATGAAAAAAATAGTTACATTAAATTCAGAATTAATAAAATACGATAGAGATATTATTGATTATGTAATTGTCCATGAATTTAGTCATTTTACTCATCATGATCATAGTTCTTCTTTTTGGAATTTAGTAAGTATTTATTATCCAGAATATAAAAAAGCAAGAAAGGAGCTAAGAGAAGAATGAAAATAGAGTCTTTAAATAATAGTAAAGTAAAAGAATGGTCTAAATTAAAAGAAAAAAAATATCGTGATGAAACAGGATACTTTCTTGTGGAAGGCGACCATTTAATGAATAGTGCAATGGTAAAAGGGGTAGTAAAAGAAATTATTTCTACTGATGAAACACTAAAGATACCAGACATTCCTTTTTATCTAGTAACTCCAGCGATTATAAAAAAAATATCAAACCAAATAAATGGAACTAAAGTAATTGGTGTATGTAAAAAATTGCCTGAAAAAGAAATTTGTGGAAATGTCTGTCTTTTAGATAACATTCAAGATCCAGGAAATTTAGGAACAATTATAAGAAGCGCTGTTGCTTTTGATATTAAAACAATTATTTTAAGTAATGATTCGGTCGATTTATATAATGATAAAGTAATAAGAGCGAGTGAAGGAATGTTATTTCATATAAATATTATTCGTATGGATTTAAAAGATGCCATAAAAGAACTTAAAGAAAAAAAATATATGATATATGGAACAGATGTTATAAAAGGAAAAGTGCTAAAAGAAATTACATTCAATGATAAAACAGCTATTATAATTGGAAATGAAGGACAAGGAATGAAAGAAGAATTAAAAATGTTATGTGATAGTATGATTCATATCCCTATTAATTGTGAAAGTCTAAATGCAGGTGTAGCAGCAAGTATTATTTTTTATGAGGTAACAAAATGAAACCAATAAAGATAACAGAAGGAGAAGCAAATAATCTTGTTAAGTCATTTCTTCAACATCATATTGACTGTGGAGAAGAACTAGAAATCGTTGCAAATTTAGATAATCATATTATTTTATCATATCAGTGTTTAGAAAAAATAACGTATCATGGAAAACCTATTACAAGAATTAGTAATTTAAGTTGGAAAGAATATGTAACTATATTAATTCAAGCTTTAAAAGAAAAAGGGTATGACGTTCGATATATTAATCCCATAATTAGAGAAGATATTCGATATGAAGTTTATTTTAGACTATATGAAAATGGGATTTCTAGAAAGCGAGCAAGGAAATGAATTTTATTTATATTGGAAAAATAGTAAATACACATGGTATAAAAGGAGAAGTAAGACTATTAAGTGATTTTGCCGAAAAAAATCTTGTTTTTAAAAAAGGATTTAAAATATATATAGGTGAAGATTTAGAAGAACACATAATTAATACTTATCGCCCTCATAAAGGATTTGATATGATTACTTTAGAAGGAATATTTGATATCAATATGGTATTAAAGTATAAAGGCCAAAAAGTATATATTAATAAAGAGGATTTAAATTTAAAAAAAGATGAATATTTATTAGAAGATTTAATTGGAATGAAAATTATTTGTAATAATGAATACTTAGGCGTTGTAAAAGATATTATAGATAACAAAGCTGGGAAATTATTGCAAATAACATTTGCCAAAAACTATTATATTCCTTATAATAATTATTATATAAAACGAGTAAATTTAGAAACAAAAGAAATTGATACAGAAAATGCTAAGGATTTGATATTATGAAAATTGATATTCTAACTTTATTTCCTAAAATGTTTGAAGGATTTATAAATGAAAGCATAATTAAAAGAGCAATTGAAAAAGGTTTAGTAGAAATAAATCTAATAAATATACGTGACTTTACTCTTTTAAAAAATGGTCAAGTAGATGATACTCCCTATGGCGGAGGTAGTGGCATGGTTCTAATGTGTGAACCAGTAGTAAGAGCAATTGAATCTGTAAGAACAGAACAGTCATTAGTATATTTAATGTCTCCAAGCGGGGAAGTATTTCACGATCAATTAGCAGGAGCAATTTATCAAAAAACAAAACATTTAATTTTAGTATGTGGTCATTACGAGGGATTTGATGAAAGAATTAAAAACTTTGTCGATGGCGAGATTAGTATTGGCGATTATGTTTTAACAGGAGGAGAAATACCAGCAATGGCAATAGCTGATTGTATAACCAGATTTATACCAGGAGTAATTGATGCAGAATCGTTTCAAAATGAATCCTTTAAAGAGAATCTATTAGATTATCCTGTTTATACAAAGCCAAGAGAATTCAGAGGATTAAAAGTGCCAGAAGTTCTTTTAAATGGCGATCATAAAAAGATAGCAGAATATCGCAAAAGCGAACAAATAAGAATAACAAAGGAAAAAAGGCCAGATTTATTAAGTAGGTGAGTTATGAAAAGTTATTGTTTAAAAAAATTAAATTCTAATTATGAATTAGAAAGTTTTGATTATAATATTAAAGGATTTCATTATCGAATAAAATCAAATAGAGATAGTTTTCTTAAAATAAAAGAAGTAATAATTGTAAATCCAGAAATTATATCAAATCTAATTTGCCATAACTTCAATAAAAAATATCAAAAAATAGTAGAATGCTTTTTCTTAAACAGCGATTTAGATGATGATAGTACAAGTTCGAATTTAATGCTAGCTTTAGATGAAGTAGCTCGTTTACGTACTATCATAATTAATAAATATAAAATTTTTTTAAAAAAGAAAAAAGAAGAAGAATTGTTAAAGAAATTAAAAATCTTAGAAAATGAATTACGAGTAAAAATAATAGACTTTAAATTATTGAAAGAACAAGAACTAAATAATAGAAATGAGAAAAATAAATCAAGATAAGAAACATTAAATACATGTTTCTTTTTAAATAAAAAAACCACTAAAGTCTTTTATAAACTAAGTGGTTATTCGGGGCGATTCGAACGCCCGATCTATCGTTTAGAAATTAAACAGTACATTTTTTGATACAAACCAAATAATTAGAGAAATTACATCTCTAAAAATATAAGGATTTATTAAAAACATTTCAAAAATTAAATTAGTTTAAATTATTTTTAAAAAAGTGGTTACTAAAGTGGTTACTAAATTTAATGTTTTTAAGCAAATGTTCGTTTTTAAAACAAAAGAAAAAGCCCGTAAAGGCTTTATAAACTAAGTGGTGACTCCGGGGCGATTCGAACGCCCGACCGATCGCTTAGAAGGCGATTGCTCTATCCGGCTGAGCTACGGGGTCATAATTACTAGCTGTAAATGATTATAACTTATTTTTTTAATTTTTGCAAGAGTTTTTATAGATTATCTTAAAAAATAGTAAAGGATAATTTCACTATAATATTATTATGATACTCTTTAAACTAATTATACAAAAAGTAAAAATAATAACCAAAACTTGTTATTCAACTTAAAATAATTTACTTAAAAATAAATTTTATGAGTAATATGGTATAATTATACAAGGAGGAATATATGCGAGAAAGTATTAAAATAAGTAGTCAAGAGAATAAATTTAAAATGAGAAGTGCAGCAGTTATTTTAAGAGGCAAACAAATTTTAGTGGTTAGTACAGATGATACTTCTTTTTTCTGCTTACCAGGCGGGTATGTGGAATTGAATGAAACAAGTGAAGAAGCATTAATAAGAGAATTAAAAGAGGAAACGGAAACAAATTTTCAAATAAAGCAATATTTAGGAGTTATAGAAAATTATTTTGTAAATAAAAAATATGAAAAAGTACATGAACTCTCTTTTTACTATTTAGTAGAGCCTTTAGAACCATTACCTACTCAAGATTTTAGTTTAATAGAAAATGATAAGGGAAGAATCATAAAATTAAATTTTAAGTGGGTAGCCTTAACAGAAATAAATAGTGTTGATATTAGACCAGCATTTTTAAAAAATATATTATTAAAAGAAGATTTATATTTTTCTCATCATATTATAAAAGAATTAGGAGACAAAATGTGAGACAACCACATCAAATGTTAGCTTTCCTATATAAGAAAGATAAACAAGGAAAATTAATATATGCTATCTTTTGCCGAACAAGGAAAACCGAAAGATGGTAAGGAATAGCTGGAGGGATAGAAGAAGGTGAAACTTTCTTAGAAGCATGTAAAAGAGAAGCCTCAGAAGAGGCAGGAATAAGCCAAGATTCTTCCATGTTAGAATTACAATCAATTAGTACAATTCATGTTCCTAATATAACTAAGGATTTTATTTGGAGGAACGATATTGGATTAGTTTATGAACATTGTTTTGGGATAGATGCCACTAAAGAAAAATCAAATTATCCCATGAGCATAATAAAGTAGAATGGATATAATTAAAAGAAGAAATATGGGAAGATTTACATCATATTGGAATTTTGTATAGAGCTGAAATTAAAAATAGCGAATTGAAAGAGGAGACTGATGAGCTAGATTCAGAGGGAGCAAACTGGTACCAAATAGAAGATTTAAAGGAAGATAAACTATCTCCTTTTGAGAAATATGCTCTTGAGAAAAGATTATATAGAAAAAAGGAATAAAAAAGTTAAGTTTTAAGGATAATACTATTCATTCAATCTAAGCAATAAATATAATAAATTAATTGGACATGTTTAATGTGTCTAGTTTTTATTTTTAAAATAGTTAGGTACTTGACAATAGCAAAGAAAAAGAGTATATTTGTTAGGTAGCTAACTAAAAAGGAGAAATTATGAAGCCAAATGTGATTGAAGAAATCAAGAATTTAGAGGTTCAGATTGGGAAGAGATTATTTAAAGAAGCAAAACTATTAGATATAAAAAAACCACCAAGTCCTTTACAAGGTAAAGTGTTAAAATATATCTTAGATCATAAAGAAGAAAAAATTTGTCAAAGAGATTTAGAAGAACATTTAAATGTAAGTAAAGCAACAATTTCAGAGGTTTTGGTTGCGATGGAAAAAAGTGAGTTAATAAAAAGAGTAAGCGTACCAGAAGATGCTCGAATAAAAAGAATTGTTTTAACAAATACGAGTCTTACTAGATTTCAAGAACTAGAAAAAAACTTCCAAACAATCAACGAAGAATTGCTTCATAACATATCAGATCATGAGTTAGCTTGTTTTTTTAATATTTTAAGAAAAATGGAAGAAAATATGATAATGAGAGGAGAAAAAAATGTTTAAATTATTAAAAAACTTAACCAAAAAAGACTATGCTTTAATATTAATCAGTACTATTTTAATTGTCTTCCAAGTTTGGCTAGATTTAAAATTACCTGATTATATGGCAAATATTACGAGTTTAATCCAAAGTGAAGAAGGAGCCTTAGGAGGTATCTTAAAAAATGGCGGATATATGCTTTTATGTGCTGGAGGAAGTTTAATATCGGCAGTAATTGTTGGATACATTACTTCTATGATTTCAGCAAAATTCTCATCCAATATTCGTAAAAAGTTATATGATAATGTAGAAAATTTTGGGATGGAAGAGATTAAGAAATTTTCAACAAGTAGTTTAATTACCAGAACAACAAATGACATCACGAATGTTCAAATGTTATTATCTATGGGACTTCAGTTATTAATTAAAGCTCCAATTACCGCAATATGGGCTATTTTTAAGATTTTAAATAAAGGATGGCAATGGAGTTTAATAACAGGTATTGCAGTATTTGTTTTATTATTTATGGTTGTACTAATGATGATTTTAGTAATTCCAAAATTTAAGAAAGTTCAAAAATTAATTGATAAAATTAATAATACAACCAGAGAACAACTAACAGGCATTCGTGTAGTACGAGCTTTTAATGCGGAAGGATATCAAGAGAAGAAATTTGATAAAGAAAATAAAGAATTAACGAAAATTCAAATGTTTAATCAACGAATGATGTCTATAATGTCACCGGTTATGTATTTAATCATGAATTTATTAACTTTAGGAATTTATTTTATAGGAGCGAGTTTAATTAATGAAGCTGGTATGTTAGATAAAATAGACATATTTAGTAATATGGTTGTATTTTCAAGTTATGCAATGCAAGTAATTATGGCATTCTTAATGTTATCTATGATTTTCATTATGTATCCAAGAGCAAGTGTATCGGCAACAATGAAAAGCCTAAAGATTTAGCATTAGGTACAAAAAAATTAATTCAATACTTACGAGTATTTATGCCAGCAATTGTTATTGCCTTTATTATCTCCGCTTTAAGTTCAATATTATCCATTATTGGACCTAATAAATTATCGGATCTAACGGATATTATTACCGAAGGATTACTAACTGGAATTGATTTAAAAGCGGTTGCTAGTATTGCCCTATTTCTTTTAATACTATATTTATTTAGTGCTCTATTTAATTTTATTTCTGGCTTTATTATGGCCACTATCGCCAATAAATTTGCTAGAGAATTAAGAGAAAAGATTTCTAAAAAAATTAACCATTTACCACTAAAATATTTTGATGAACATAGTTATGGAGATGTATTATCGCGAGTAACGAATGATATTGATACCATAGGTCAGTCCATGAATCAAAGTTTAGCAGCTTTAATCGGAGCAATTACTTTATTTATAGGAACGATCATTATGATGTTTGTGACAAACTGGATAATGGCTCTAACGGCAATTTTAGCATCTTTAATAGGATTTAGTTTTATGTTTGTAATTATGTTAAAATCTCAAAAATATTTTGATAAACGTCAAACTGAATTAGGAAGATTAAACGATCATATTGAAGAAGTATATTCCTCTTTAAATGTGGTAAAAGCCTATAATGGTAAAAAAGAAGCTAGTAAAGAGTTTGATTATTTAAACGATGCTGTATATGATGCCAATTTAAAGAGTCAGTTTCTATCTGGTTTAATGCAACCATTAATGAATTTTATTGGTAATTTTGGCTATGTAGCAGTTTGTATTGTTGGTGCCATATTAGCAATCAATGGACATATTACTTTTGGTGTAATTGTAGCTTTTATGATTTATGTAAGACTATTTACAAGTCCACTTACTCAAATTGCTCAGGGAATTACGAGTATGCAAAGTACCATTGCTGCCAGTGAAAGGGTATTTGAATTCTTAGAAAGTGAAGAAATGCCAAAAGAAACAACAAAATCAGTTTTAGAAAGAGAAAAAGTAAAAGGAAATATTACTTTTGATCATGTAAAGTTTGGTTATAATAAAGACAAAATTATTATCAAAGATTTTTCGTTAGATGTAAAATCTGGTGAAAAGGTGGCTATTGTTGGTCCAACGGGAGCTGGAAAAACAACATTAGTAAATCTTTTAATGAAATTTTATGACATAAATGCTGGCGAAATTTTAATTGATGGAGTAAAAACCACCGAATTAAGTAGAGAAAATATTCATGATTTATTTATCATGGTCCTTCAAGATACATGGCTATTTAATGGAACAATTAAAGAAAATATCATTTATAATAAAGAAAATGTAAGCGATGAAGAAGTAATAAATGCTTTAAAAACAGTAGGAGTTTATCACTTTGTAAAATCGTTACCTGGAGGTCTAAATTATGAAATCAATGATTCTGAAAGCATATCAGCAGGCCAAAAACAATTATTAACAATTGCAAGAGGAATGATCAAAGATGCTCCGTTCTTGATTTTAGATGAAGCAACCAGTAGTGTAGATACTCGTACAGAAGAATTAGTTCAACAAGCTATGGATAAGCTAACAGAAGGAAGAACGTCATTTATCATTGCCCATCGTTTGTCAACAATTAAAAATGCCGATAAAATTTTAGTAATGAAAGAAGGAAATGTGGTTGAACAAGGAACACATGAAGAGTTGTTGGCTAAAAATGGAGCATATGCTGAATTATATAATTCTCAATTTCAAAATTAAAAAATTTAGACAATTGAAATAATAAAATAAAAGCATACACGAAAAAGTGTATGCTTTTATTTTTCTTTAAAAGTTTCTATAATTTCATCATCAACCTTAAAAATAACTTCATCTACATTTAATGTATCTTGAATAGAAAGAGAAATAGAATATTTTACTTCTTCTAATATATTTTTTTCATCAAAATCATCAAATATGGCATTGTTAAAACTAAGAGTAATTTGATTTTCTAATTCTTCATAGTTTTCTAACTCCACACTACTAGCAAGATAACTCATAAGATTCGTCTCATAAATAGGACTAGACTTTAATTCATCAATAATAATTTCAATTTTATTTTGTTCTTGTTCGTTAGAGATTTTAGTTACAGGAACATAATAAATAAAATCATCAAATTCTCCAATATAGTAAACTGTTGTTTTAGTTAAATCTTTAATGCTTGTAATATCATAAACTTTGTTAATTCCGTATCCTCTATCTAAAGTATTAGGAAGTTTGACATTTGATTGAGGAAGCATTTCTAATTTAGAACCTTCGACAAAGATCATGATTTCGTCGACTCCTTTAACTTCTGTTAGAGTGTAAACAATTGCTTCAATCATTTTTTCTTCTAAATCTTTGGAAACATTGAGCAACTCTTTAGAAAAGTTAAGTTTTAATAAACCATTTTCTAAAGAAATATCTATTATTTTGGTATTTTTAGGAATAATTTGGGAAAAATGTTCAGAAATATATTCTTTTTTATCATTTCCAATGGTTAATCCTTCTACCAGTTCTTTAATTAATTGTAAGGAATCTGTATTTTGAGTTGCCATGTTAGTTCGTACAACATATAGGTCAGGATTGAGTAAATAAATAGGAGTTTCATTCGCACTTACATATTCAATATTTTGTACAAGAGGTATATTTTCTTCATTATTAGGAAAGAAATATAAAACTCCCGCGATAACAAGAGCTAAAGTAGAAACCATGATTCTTCTTAAAGCTGATTTTTTAAGCATAATATCACCAATAAATATATACGTAAAAAGAAGAAATTTAAGTACTAAAAAATCTCCCGAAGGAGATTAAATTATATTTTTATTTCGCCTAACTTAACTAATTCAACTAGTGCTCCAGCTCGTCCTTTGACTCCTAGTTTTTGAATGGTATTAGATACATGATTTCTGACAGTTTTTTCACTAATTTTTAATATATCCGCAATTTCTTTTGTTGTTTTATTTAATACTAGCAATTCAAATATTTCTTTTTCGCGATTAGTTAATATACTTCTTTTCATAGGAATAATCACTCATTTCTATTATGTTTCTATTGTATTTTATGACGATTCCTAAAAAAAGGTTAAATAGAATGCCTAATTAACCAAATTTAACGGTAATATATTTATCAGAATCATAAAGTTCTTGAACACTTCTAATAATATTATTAGCAAGTGTAGCATCATGTTTCGTACTAGCAATAGTAATCGTAATTGTAGAATCTTCGATTTTAACAACTGAATCTAATTTATATTGGTCTTTAATAAGCTTAACAATTACTTCTTTTTCGCTTTCTGTTTTATTTAATGTTTGCAACTCTTCATAGGCATCATTTTTCTCTTGTAAAGTGGCAACATCACTTAATAAAATATTTTGTAATTCTTCCATTCTTTGAAGTAATTCCTCCTCATCTTGCACTTTTAAGGCAACTAAAGTATCATTCTCTTCACTAATTACTACATCTGTCCCTTTAGATATATCGCTATTTACATTAAGAGTAGATAAAGTATCATTAGACATCGTAAGATAATAAATACTAAGAACCATAATTAAAGAAAATAGGGTTAAAAACCATAAATTTTGTTTATTAATCATAAAATTTATCCTTTCTAAACTTACTAGATTATATGAGTATAATTGCAATTTATGAACAAAAAGGTAGTTTTCTATTATGTTAAGTGTTATAATAAAAAAGAGGTAATTATGAAAGAAATATTAGTATATGGCAGTTTAATTTTTTATTTAAGTTCCTTTATTGGATATTTAATTGAAGTATTTTGGTGTTACCTAGGATCTAAGAAATTTGTAAATCGTGGTTTTTTATGTGGACCAGTAATTCCCATTTATGGGCTAGGAGCACTATTAATTTTATTTTGCTTGCTTAGATATTATGAAGATCCAGTTGTAGTATTTGTTTTTGGTGTAATTATTACGAGTGCCTTAGAATATTTTACATCTTTCATTTTAGAAAAAATATTTCATAATAAATGGTGGGATTATAGTGATAAAAAATATAATATTAATGGACGAATTTGCTTACAGAATTCTTTCGCTTTTGGAATATTATCTTTATTAATCATATATGTAGTAACACCAGGATTTTATTTTCTATTTAGTTTATTTAATTTTAAAATTTGGATGATTTTAGCAATAATTTTTACAATTGTATTTGTTTTAGATGTAGTGTATTCGGTGATTATTGCTTACAATTTAAGAAATCGAATTATTATAGTAGAAGAATTAAAAAATGAAAAAATTGCTATGATTCCAATCATCTTTGAAAAAAGATTAAAAGAGAGTATAGCCGGATTTAAAGCATTCCCAAATAGACTTTTAAAAGCATTTCCAAATCTCAACAATAATGTTTTTGAAATGATGAAAAAATATCGTGAAGAAAGTAAAGTAAAATTAAAAGAAATGAAAAAAAAGAAAAAGGATAGCTAGCACAATTAGTTATCCTTTTCAAATACAATTTTTATATTATGTTTTTTACATATTTCTAAAATAGTCTCATAATAAAACCTAGCATTACCAGTTTCAATTTCTTTAATACCATGACGACTTCTTCTATTTAATTCTTTAGCAAGTTCTTCTTGCGTTAGTCCAGTCCATTCTCTTAATATTTTAAAAGTTTCATGTGGCTCATAGTTATTAGCCAATAGTCGCATCATAAGTTATACCTCCTTAATCAAGGTTACTATAAAAAAACTTAAAATTATCATAAAGGCAGTTGACAACTTCCTTTGAGTGTGATAAATTATATTCAATATAAGGTAGCTATTGTCTACCATTATAAATATTTATTTATTGAAGTAAATGAAGGAATGCTTCACAGCAAAAAGGAGAGTAACTTATGAAATTTGAAATATTAAAAAGAAGCCATTTTAAAAGAAAAATTGTGATAGGAGTTTTGACAGTAGCGGTAATTAGTGCAGTAATATTAAATTTTACAAGAGCAAAGTATCGAACAACACAGAGTATTCCATTAGTAAACGGAACCATTAATTACTTGCCGTACGATTTTAAAATGATTGGAATGTATCAACAAAACGAAAATGGGGAATATGAAAGTGTAGACAGTATGCCCTCAGGTAATTACAAAATAAACGAAGAAAAAAGCTATTGTACAGTAGATAACATAAATAAAGACACTAGTGCTAAGTTATACACTTTAATAAGTGGAGAACATGTTATTGCTAATTTAAAGAAGAATAGCAAATGTTATCTATATTTTGATAAACTAAAAGGTATAGTTTATTACGGAGGATATCAAGATAGTGCTAAAAACTGTAACTTTGTTTATAGTACAGACAATAAACAGACTTGGCAAGCTTTACCATATAGTACAAATAATATTAATCTTCCAGTAGGAGCCATAGTAAAAAATCGTGATTATCAAGGATGTGCTATAAGTTTTTGCAGTACAGATACTTGCGATAGATATGTATCAGGAGATCCAACTAAATTAGGGACTACGCAAAATGAATATCAAATTACTGGAAAAGAAGCAACTTACTATTACTATTTTTATTGTTTTACTGAAGAAATGGAACTTTTAACATATGATAAAAAGAAAAAGAAAAAATTAAAAAAGAAAGTAAAAGATCTAAAAGTTGGTGAGTATTTATATACATATGATGATATAAATAAAAAATATTGTTATAGTCAAATTAAAAAAATAGAAATTACAAAAAGTCACGAAATATACGCAATTAAATTACAAAATAATGAAGTGATTCGTTGCTCAGAAGGACATAGCTTTTATACTAATGAAATCGGTTACATGATGGCAAAAGAACTAAAAAAAGGCTATACTTTATTAGGTTTAGATGGAAAAACTTATGAAATTATAGATGTAAAAAGAGAATATTACAAAGAAGAAATTGAGCTATTTAATATTTATTTGGAAGACAAAAATAATTGCTTCGTGTCAGATTTAAAAATTATGACTTATTTGATGACATTAACCATTAGTATGAATTGGATAGGAAAAGAAGATATTGCTTTTAGCACAGCAATGTAAGCAAATGATAGATATTATAATACCAGTTTATGAAGCAAGAAAATTTTTAAATAGGGCATTAGATTCAATAAAAAAGCAGACAATATCAAATTTAATTTATGTAACAATTGTAGATGATGGAAGTAAAGAAAAATATGACGATATTTTAAAAAAGTATACTTTAGCACTTAATATTCAACTTATAAAATTACCTAAAAACAAAGGCCAAGGATATGCTAAACAATATGGAATAAAAAAGACTGAAAATCCTTATCTCTTTTTCATGGATGCTGACGATATATTAATAAATAACAAAGCTTTAGAACTATTATTAAATGAAATGCTCCAAAATAATTATGATATAGTAGCAGGTAAAGAACTAATAAATAATAAAGTTTTAATACACGAAGGACACATGGTTGCAAAATTATTAAATAGAAAATTTATTTTAAAAAATAAAATAAAAGTCCCAAATTATCCAATAGAAGAAGATGTAGCATTTATTATGAAGGCTTACTGCTTGTCTTCTAAAGAGAAAACGAAAAGTATTAAAGAAGTGATATATAAATATTGCAGAAGAAATAAAAATTCAATAACTAATAAATATTCTATAGATAAAGGATATGATTATAAATATTTTTTTAAATCAATAAATTATGTTTATTATTCTTTAAAAAATCCAAGAAAAAATCAATATTTTAATAATAGATTAGCCCTAATATTGTTGGGATTAAGTCAAGCCTATATAAAATATTATCAAAAAGCCGAATTAAACACTAAGGAATGCTTTTTAAAAAACTGTAAATGTTTCTTTCAAAAATACATTTACTATTATAAAAATATTGAGATAATAATCCAAATAAAATTTACTAAAGAAGAAAGTAATATAATAAAATATTTTCAAAATATATTAAAAAATTATTAAGACAAGTTTTTCTTTTCTCTTTTCCTATTTTAAGATATAATATTATTGGTGTTAAATATGAAAAAAGAAAACATACGTAATTTTTCAATTATAGCTCATATAGATCACGGGAAAAGTACTTTAGCGGATCGTATTTTAGAGTATACTCATGCGATTGACAAAAGAGAAATGAAAGACCAGATATTAGATAGTATGGACTTAGAACGTGAACGAGGCATAACGATTAAATTAAATGCTGTTGAACTTCATACTAATTATAATGGAGAAGAATACATATTAAATTTAATTGATACCCCAGGTCATGTCGATTTTTCTTATGAAGTTTCTCGTAGTCTTGCTGCCTGTGAAGGAGCGATTTTAGTTGTCGATGCTGCTCAAGGAATAGAAGCCCAAACGATAGCTAATCTATATTTAGCCATGCAAAACGATTTAACAATTATTCCTGTAATTAATAAAATTGATTTACCAAATGCTAATATTCCTAAAGTAACAGAGGAATTAAAAAGAGTATTTGGTTTTAATGAAAATGAGATCGTTTTATGCAGTGGTAAAACAGGAGAAGGAATACCTTCATTAATTGAAGAAATAATAAAAAGGATACCAGCTCCTAAGATAGAGGAAAATAGTAAGACAAGAGCTTTAATTTTTGATAGTCGCTATGATGCTTATCGTGGTGTAATAGCTTTAGTAAAAATGGTAGATGGAGAACTAAAAGTAAAAGATCATATTAAACTTATGCAAAGCAATTCTGATTTTGAAATTGTTGAATTAGGGGTATCTACTCCTAAAGAAGTAAAAAAAGATAAATTAACGGTTGGCGAAGTTGGCTATGTCTGTGCCAGTATTAAAGACATTTCCAAAGTTCAAGTAGGGGATACCATCACTCTTTTTTCTGATCCGGCAAATACCCCTATAAAGGGTTATCAACCCATGAAACCTATGGTTTATTCGGGATTATTTCCAGTAGAACCAAATCGTTTTGGCGATTTAAGAGAAGCTTTAAATAAATTAAAACTAAATGATGCTGCTTTAAGTTTTGAAGCGGAAACTTCAGATGCTTTAGGCTTTGGTTTTCGAACCGGATTTTTAGGTTTATTACACATGGATGTTATCATGACTCGTATCGAAAGGGAATTTGGTATTAATATTATTGCCACAAGTCCTAGTGTAATCTATGAAATAAAGTTAAATAGTGGAGAAATAATCAAGATTGATTCTCCAAATAAAATGCCTGATCGTGCTTCTATATCTTGGATTAAAGAGCCTTTTATTTATACAAATATTATCGTACCTAGCGAATATATTGGGGCGATTATGGAATTGTGTCAAGATAAAAGAGGAATTTATAAAACAATGGAGTATATTGATGAGACAAGAGTAAATATTCATTATAATATACCTCTATCTGAAATTGTTTATGACTTTTTCGACAAATTAAAAAGCTATACCAAAGGATATGCATCTTTTGATTATGAAATATGTGGATATGAAGAATCAAATTTAGTAAAAATGGATATTTTATTAAACGGTAAAGCAGTAGATGCTTTAAGTGTAATTGTTCATAAAGATTTTGCTTATGATCGTGGAAGAAAAATTGTAAAAAAATTAAAAGAATTAATTCCCCGTCAAATGTTTGAATTACCAATTCAAGCAAGTGTTGGTTCAAAAGTCATAGCAAGAGAAACGATAAGTGCAATGCGAAAAAATGTTTTAGCTAAATGTTATGGTGGAGATGTATCAAGAAAAAGAAAATTATTAGAGCATCAAAAAGAAGGCAAGAAAAGGATGAAAATGGTTGGATCGGTAGAAGTACCACAAGAAGCCTTTTTAGCCGTTTTAAGCGGGGAGGATGAATAATGTTAAGTGAAAAAGAAATTACAATAGCTACTAAAGTAATAAGCGGAACTAGTATATATAAAATAGCAGAGCTTTATCAAATAACCATTTTGGATATTCGAAGAGTCACAGCTTGGTATATCGCAAGTTATTTAATTGAAAATAAAATCACTTTAAAATCTTTTTCTGAATCTACCAACTTTAATATTCGTACTTTGAAAAAATATATGTCTGAAATAAGAAATCCAGAAAACGGTTTATATAATGAAACTTTAGCAAGAGGTTTAGAAGATCTTTTTAATGCCAATAAAGCAATTGGTGGACATGCAGGACAAAAGAAACCTCTAATATGTATAGAAAATTTAAAATGTTTCCAAAGAGGGCATGAAAATGGATTGAGTATTAATCAGATTGCAGCAGAATTAGACTTAAATCGTAATACCTTACATTATGATATGAATAAATTAAAAGAAGAAAAAGTTAATAATATTCGTACTGTATCACCATTATATTATGATAAATTAAATTTAATGTTAACAGATTTATTTCAAAATGGTAACATCGCCGAAATATTAGCTAGCATACATTTTCCCAAAATGAATATCAAAAGCTTCAAGCCCAAATTTTTAATATATTTTATGTTAGAATTTCGCATTCCTTTGCAAGTTATGAGTAAAATATTAGAAACAGACGAAAATACTTTAATCGAATATCTGAATCATGAGCATAATTTTTTAAGAGATTCACTCAAATTCTTATTTTATGAAACTGCTGGATTTACTTCTAAAGAAAAAGAGTATGCAGAATTTATAGCTCGTATGAATTTATATTTTTTCTATAAAATAAAGTTGAAAAAGGATAAGAAAAGAGAGGAAATATTTTATTCAAAAATTACAAGTAGTAATTTAACTGAATTAGCAGGAAAAGATAAATATCAAACAGAAGAAATTCACACAATCTGTAAATTATTATTAAAATATGGTTTATCTTTATTTGAAATAGCCGAAATTTTAAATATTAGTTTGAATAAAGTAGTGTATTTACTTTCTAAAATAGAAGATGAAACTTTAAAAAAGAGAATAGAATCATATAAAGAATATCTTGAAGATTGTCACATAAGAGGTAGAAAATGAAAAAAATAAAATCAGTATATATTCATATTCCTTTTTGCAATAGCATCTGCTCTTATTGTGATTTTTGTAAAGTGGTTTATAACAAAGATTGGGTAAGTCCTTACTTAAAAAGACTAGAAGAAGAGATAGAAAATTCATATATGGGCGAAGAGATAAGCACTCTTTATATTGGAGGAGGAACACCAAGCAGTTTAAATACAGAAGAATTAGAGCAATTATTTAAAATATTGTCAAAATTTCATAAATCAAAAAATATCGAATTTACTTTCGAATGTAATTTGAATGATTTAGAAGAAGAAAAATTTGCATTTTTACATAATCAAGGTGTAAATCGTTTAAGTATTGGAATAGAATCTTTTAATTTAGAAAAATTAAAATTTATGAATAGAGAAAGTAATTTTAAAGAAGCCAAAAGAAAAATAGAAATGCTTCGAAATATTGGCTTTCTTAATATTAATATAGATTTAATGTATGCTATTCCTGATGAAACCCCAAAAGTCTTAAAAAAAGATTTAAAAAGATTTTTAAAATTAAAGCCCGAACATATCAGTACCTATAGCTTAATGATTGAAAAAAATACATTAGTAGGGTTAAATAAGGTAAAGCCAATTGAAGAGGAAAGAGACTTAAAACTTTATGAAATTATTTGTAAAACTTTAAAAAAGAAAGGCTTTCATCATTATGAAGTATCTAATTTTGCTAAAAAAGAATATGAATCCAAGCATAATTTAACTTATTGGAATAATGAAGAATATTATGGCTTTGGTGTTGGAGCAAGCGGATTTGTTGAAGCAATTCGGTATGAAAATACGAAAAGTTTAACGGAATATTTAAAAGGCCATTTTGTGAGTAGTAAATCGTTAATGAGTAAAGTAGATAATATGGAAAATGAATTAATTTTAGGTTTTAGAAAGCTTGAAGGAATTAATTTAGAGCATTTCTTTAATAAGTTTGAAGAAAATATGCAAAATATATTTCCGATAAAGCCTTTAATTAAAAGTGGAGATCTTATTTATAAAAATGGATATGTCTATATTAATCCTAAAAAATTATATGTTATGAATGAGATTTTAATAAAATTGATTTAAGAAAGAATAATCTTTCTTTTTTTGTTTAAACTAAAATTAGGTGGAGTCTATGTTAAAGAGATTAACGATATTGAATGGAGAACTATCTGTAAAGTTTGACCCTTTAAATACTAGATATACAGTTCATACAGATAGTAGCGTAGAGAAGTTAGAAATAGAATATGAAATAGAAGAAAATGATCAAATATCTATATTTAATAACCAAATAAATGACGATCAAAATGAGATAGTAATTACAGTTTATAATGATGAAGAAAGTATGAGTTATTATTTAGAAGTTTATAGTACAAAAACCACTTTAAAAGAGGACAACATCAAATACTTAGAATCATTAGAACTAAATAAAGATGAAACAGTACCAGCATATGTTGCTCCGACTATAGCAGGGGTGTGTTTTTTAATCATTCTTTTCTTTTTTATAATTTTGTTTAAAAAAAGGAAAAAATACTAATTATATTAATTTAAAATATCAAACTAACTAAATTCCCTTAACAATTTATATAATTTCATTTATGAATGATAGCTATTTGGCCTTTTGCATTCTTTTCCATCCTCTGTTACAATGATAACAGAAAGGAGGAAAAGAATGCCAGATATTATTTTTTATTTAAAAAAATATTTAAGAGAAATTATTTTTGGAATTCTGATATGCATTTGTATTGGCATTTCTTGTTATGGAATTTTTTATGAAAAAAATAGCACAGAAATAATTCAAAATGATAACTTTGTTGCCAATACTTCTAAAGAAGAAAGAAAGGAGGAAAAAGCTAAAAAAATTCATATAGATATAAAAGGTGCTATCAAAACACCTGGAGTCTATGAAGTAGAAGAAGGTGCTATTGTTAGTGACGTGATTACACTTGCAGGAGGATTTAATGAAGATGCCGATCAAGAAAGTATTAATTTAAGCAAAAAAGTAAGCGACGAAATGGTAATATACATTTATACTACAAAAGAATTGAAATCAAATGAGACTAAAAAAAGTAGTAGTACTACTTCAAAGAGCTGCAATAGTTCAAGCTATAGCATTAAAGATTGTGTAGAAAAAAAAGAGAGTATTATAATTCCAGGAGAAAATAATGCCGAAATCACGAATGAAGATGATTTAACTACACAAATTATTAACATTAATACAGCAAGTAAAACTGAATTAATGTCTTTAAACGGAATTGGTGAAGTAAAAGCCGAAGCAATTATAGATTATCGTAATAAAAATGGTAACTTTAAAAGTATTGAAGAAATCGGAAATGTAAAAGGAATAGGCGATGTCATCTTCGCAAAGATTAAGAATTATATTACAATCTAAAAAGTTTATAATTCTAAGTTTATTATTCATAATTTTGTATGTTGTAATATTTACAAAATTAATTAGTTATGAAAGTAAAATTGATAAAAATACTAAAAGTATAACAGGAACGATTATGTCATATACAATTGATGGAAATAAATTAACTATGTTTATTAAGGCTAAGGAAAAAGTAAAAGTAAATTATTATATAGATACATTAGAAGAAAAAGAATATTTAGAAGAAAATATTTTATTAGGATCAGAAGTTATTTTGAAAGGAGAAATAACTACACCATATAATAATACCATTCCTAATACTTTTAATTATAAAGAATATTTATACAATAATAAAATATATATAATTTTTAACGCTAATAAAATAATATTATCTAATAAAACAGATTTACTAAATCAAATTAAAACAAATTTTATAAGAAAAATAAGCAAAACAGGGGAATCAAGTGCTTATTTACATGCACTAGTTTTGGGTGAAAGTGATTATATTGATAGTGATGTTTATGAAGATTATCAAAAAAATGGAACTACACATTTATTTGCTGTTTCTGGAATGCATATTGGCTTTATAGCATTATTTTTAAATAAATTATTTAAAAAAATTCACATAAAAGAATTAATAGGGAATATTTTAATTATATTATTTTTAATATTTTATATGTTTTTAGTAGGATTTACACCATCAGTTTTACGAGGAGGACTTTTATTTATATTTTTACTAATCAATAAAAAAAGTAAGTTAAACCTAAAAACAATAAATGTGTTATATTTATTATTTTTGTTATTAATAATAATAAATCCTTTTTATCTTTACAATTTAGGATTTATATATTCTTTTACAACGTCTTTTGGCTTAATTTTGTTTAGTAATAAAATAACCGGAAATTATCTAATTCAATTATTAAAAATAAGTGCAATAGCATTTATTTTTAGTTTTCCTATCACAATATATAATTTTTATGAAATTAATCTTTTGACGATCTTCAATAACGTTATTATTGTACCTTTGGTTACAACAATTCTTTTTCCATTAACCCTTTTAACATTTATCTTGCCTTTTTTATCACCATTATTAAGCTGGGGGATTCATATGTTAGAAGAATTAAGTAGTTTCTTAAATATATTTGCCATAAATTTAACAGTTCCCAAAATAAATATGTTATATATTTTTATCTATTATATAATAATATACTTAATTTATAAGTATCACTTAAAACATGTAGTTTTTTTAATTATCTTAACCCTTATTTATAAAGTCCAACCCTATTTAGACGGTAATTCATATGTTTATTTTTTAGATGTAGGACAAGGGGATAGTGCGGTAATTGTAGGGAATAATTTAAGGTATGCAATAATGATTGATACAGGAGGAACAATTAGTTATGAAAGAGAAGAGTGGGAAAAAAGAAATAAAAACTTTGATAATGCAAATAACATAATTACTTTTTTAAAAAGTATAGGCATTACTAAATTAGACTTATTAGTAGGAACACATGGTGATATGGATCATTTAGGCTATGCCACTAAAATAATCGAAAAAGTAAAAGTCAAGAATATTTGGTTAAATAATAATAAAACAAATGATCTAGAACAAGCCATATTATCTAAAATAAATCAAAATAATTTTTCTAAATTAAAGATGATAAATTTAAATGAAATGGTGAATGAAGATGAGAATGAAAGTTCATTAGTATTATATTTTAAAATTGATCAAGTAAAAATATTAATGATGGGAGATGTTCCTAAGAGCGTTGAAAGAAGAATAATAGAACAGTATGATTTTTCTTTAGATATATTAAAAATAGGTCATCACGGTTCTAAAACTAGTAGTGATAAATCTTTTCTTGCAAAATATAATCCCCAGTATGCTATTATCTCATCAGGTAGAAATAATCGCTATAATCATCCAGCACCAGAAACTATTGAAACTTTGCAAGAACTTAATATTTCGTATTTTAATACTCAAGACAAAGGAACAATTGTTTATACAATTAAAGATAAAATAAAAAAAGTGAACTTTTTTCCACCTTAAGCTATATATTTTAGAAATTTAATGTTATAATTAAAAAGTGGTAAATATGAAAATAGTGTTAGTGAATGGCGAAAGTATTTTATTAATAAATGAAAAAATTAATAATATTATAAAAGATAATAAAAATGTTACTTCTTTTGATATGAATATAAATAGCGTAGAAGATATTTTACTAGAAGCAGGGTATTTCTCTATGTTTGGCGAAGAAAAATTTATTATTGTAAGAAATGCTAATTTTTTTGGTAGTGGCAAAATAAGCGAAAAAGAATTAGAACTTTTAATAAATTATTTAGAAAATCCTAATCCTTTAACTAGTCTCATTTTTATTTGTAATGAAAAAATAGATATGAGAAAAAAAATAACTAAATTAATCAAAGAAAAATTTGAAGTCATTTTACTTCCGAATTTAAAATTCTATGAAATAGAAAATAAAATAGAAAAGTATTTTCAAGAACATCAATATAGAATTGATAAAGAAACAGTAAAATACATAGTTGCTAATAGCTTAAATAATTATGATTTAGTAATGGGAGAAGTTCAAAAAATTATTTTGTATTATAACAAACCATGTTATGTAAAAAAAGAAGATGTAGAAAAAATTGTTTCTAGATCAATTAATACTAATAATTTTTTATTTGTTGATGCTTTAGTAGAAGGAAATTTAGAACAAAGTTTAAATTTATTACAAGATTTAAAGATAATGAAAGTAGAACCTACAATTTTGTTAACTTTAGTAGCAAGAGATATTCGAATTATGCTAAATATTAAAAAATTATTAGAGCAAAATAAAAGAGAATATGAAATATTAAATGAATTAAAGTTAATGGATTGGCAATTAGAAAAATATTTAAAAAAAGCTTTCCCTTATAAAATAAAAGAATTAGAAGAATGGTTAGTTAAATTAGAAGAATTAGATTTAAAAATTAAAAGTGGAAAACTAGACAAATACTATGCTTTGGAATTGTTAATATTAGATATTTGTTCATAAAAAAATGGCTATAATTTTAAACCATTTTTTATTTTCTCTTTATTTTTAAAATTCATTTTGGCGATATCATATAATTTATCAAAACCATATTTTTTTACAATATCAATACCAACTGCATCTACATTTGGACCAGCACCTTTAGGAATAACTATATTTAAATTTTGACTTAATTTTTCCATTTCTCCTAAGAAAATATACCTAGAGATTATAGATGCGGCTGCAACAGACAAGCATTTATCTTCTGCTTTTGTTGTAAAAGTAATATTTGTTACTTTTTCTTTAGCATCTTTAATATGCTCATAATATTTAGCAGGATAAACAAATTGATCAACTACTATTTTTTCATATGAGTAATCTTTGTTTTTCATATTTACTAGAACTTTATTATGTAAAATTGCTTTTATCTTATTCATATTTAGATCTTCACTCCAATTTTTATTATAAGAAGTATTAGTTAAAATATAAGTAGAATAGGGTATTTTCTTTATAATAGCCGGAGCGATTTTTTTGATTTTGTCATCTGTAATTTTTTTCGAATCTCGAACTCCCAGATCAATCAAAAAAGAAATATTTTCTTTGGAAACATAAGTAGCAGTAACTACAATAGGTCCAAAAAAGTCGCCAGTGCCAACTTCATCAGAACCAATAGTACTCTCATTAAATAAAATTCTTTTTTCAGGGGTATTTTTTTTCTCACTGCCGTCAGGATTAATAATACGGCCATTCTTAATTCTTTCTTCTTCTATCCAATAACTAGCTTCTATATCTGCACCAATACCTTGAAACATAACCTTGCCTGACTCATATAGAGTAATGACACAGTCGAATTCTTTCACTTGAAATACAGAATAAGGAGGCTTAGTAGGAAGAATCCGATCCTTATAAAATTCAAGCATTAAGGGTTTAATATTATCGCTTATTTTAAAAACTATTGTCATCATTTACACCTCATAATTCTATAATATCATATATTGCTTTATTTTTCAAAAAGTTTAGTATATAATGATAATAAGGAGTTGATAAAATGACAATTGTTGATGCAGTTGTAATATTGTTTTTGCTTTTAGGAGCAGTATTAGGATTTAAGAAAGGAGCGATAAGAAGTCTAGTAGGACTAGTAGGTACTATAGCAGTTGTAGTAATTGCATACTATTTAAAAAATCCAGTTGCTGACTTATTATATAATTTTGTGCCATTCTTTGATTTTAGTGGAAGTTGGCAAGGATTAGTAACATTAAATATTTTGCTATATGAAAGTTTAGCTTATGTTCTAGTATTTGTAATCTTGTATAGTATTTTATCATTAATTTTAAAGCTAACAGGCATTCTCGAAAAATTTTTAACAATGACTATTATTTTAGGCATACCTTCTAAAATTATTGGAGCAGTATTAGGATTTTTAGAAGCAGTCGTATTTAATTTTATCATTCTATTTGTCTTGCTTCAATTTAATGTTAGTCATACTTGGATAAAAGAAAGCACTATTGCTATGAGTATTCTTGATAAAACCCCATTAATTGGTTCAATGGTAAATGAAACATATGATGCCATATTAGAAATTAGTGATTTACAAGAAAAATATGAAGATACAAAAAATAAAGATGCTTATAATGGAGAAATTTTAAGTATTATGTTAAAATATCATGTAATTACACCAGAAACAACGAGAAAATTAATTGAAAGTAATAAGCTTGATTTTAATGGAGCAGAAGAAATATTAAATACATTTGAAGGAGGAAAAAATGATTAAATATTTAGAAAAAGAGAATTTAAATGATATAATAAAAAAAGATACTTGGATAGTTGACTTCTATGCTGATTGGTGTGGCCCTTGTAAAATGCTTGGAACAGTATTAGAAACTATGAATGAAAATATTTTAAAAATCAATGTAGATAATCATCAAGATTTAGCAACTACATATGGAGTGATGAGCATCCCAACTATTTGTTTTTTTAAAGAAGGGAAACTAAAGCAAAAAGTAGTAGGTTTTAGAAGCAAAGAAGAAATAGAAGAAATTTTAAGCCAAATAAAAAACTGAAAAATCAGTTTTTTTATTATGTAACTCAACAGAAGTGCCACGACCATAAGTCGTAGAATAAATCTACCCTCGCTATGCCGGGCATGACTAGAAAAAATAATAGCGTTCAGCAAAAAATAATGAATATAGTACATTATCTCATACAAAACGGAATTTGTTCATATCATTTTGTGTTTTCACTTAACAACCTAGATAATGATACTTATTAAATTTTACTTTTTAGAATCCCAGTGATATAATATGCTTAAATATATATTTAATAAATTTTATATAATACACGAATATAAAAATAATTTTATATTCAAATGTTTGTTTTTTAAAAGGAATGATTGAAATATGAAGAAGATAGTTATTATTACATTAGTATTAATTCTTATCATAGTATTAATACTGTTTGGATTTAAGGTATTTAATAACAAAAGCAAAAATGAATTAAATTATACAACTATTAAGGAAAATATAATATCTGCTTATCAAAATTATGTTATTTCAACTGAAAATAATCTAATTGAAGAAGAACGTTATTGCGTATATAAAGATTTGCTAAACAATAAATATGAGAAAGAATTCTGTTTAGATGTTCTGGGTTCATTTTTTAAGCCACTTTGGGTAAAAAACTATTTATATATATATGATTTAACTGGTTCATTTTATGGATACAATTTAGATACAAGTTTAAATTTAGAACCTGTAAAACCAATTCATTGGATAAAAAAAGTTTATGGACATGATAATCATTACTTATATATATATACTGTTGATCCAGGAAATAATGAAGAAAAGCGTTACCAATTAAGTTTTGATTTACAAGAAATAAATGAGTTAGAAAAAGCTCCTGATATTAAAGATTTAAAAGATTTTTTTACATAAAATTAAGTTACTTAAGAACCGCAATAAAATTATTGCGGCTTTTTATTATTAATTGTCAAAAGATTTAATATTGGATTTTTTTATTCTTGTCTTTAAGAATCTTCTACTATCATTTGTAAATTCTAATAATAGATATATGGTATCTTTCTTTAATATATTGATGATTTAATTTCTTTTTTTAATTTTCTTAGATTTTATAGCAATAATTATTTTAAATTTATTTCATTATAAAAGCCCACAAACGTGAGCTTCTTTAACAATTTATGGTGACCAGTACGGGATTCGAACCCGTGAATGCTGCCGTGAAAGGGCAGTGTGTTAAGCCGCTTCACCAACTGGCCAAAAAAATGGTGGGACTGGGGGGACTTGAACCTCCGACCTCACGCTTATCAGGCGTGCGCTCTAACCAGCTGAGCTACAATCCCATCTTTATCAGCAAATAAATTAATGGTGTCCCCTTAGGGATTCGAACCCTAGACCCACTGATTAAGAGTCAGTTGCTCTACCAGCTGAGCTAAGGAGACATCAATCAAATGCTATTTAATTATATCATAAATTTTATAATATGCAATACTAATTTTATATTTTTTTCACTTTTTTATCACAAAAATTTAAAATATACTATTTTTAGCTTTTAATTATCTTCATTTTAGGAAACTTAATTTGCATATATTCATCGGGATAAAGACTATCTATTACTTTAAATACTGCACTATCCGTATTTTCCTTATTAGCACGATCAGAATATCTAATTGAAGCTAGGGCTGTTAGAGAAATATTAATTATCATAAAAATTCCGACACCTACAGTTATTATTTTATAAAAGCATGGGTTTATCTTATTTAATATTTTCTTTAAAAACGGGTAAACAAAATCTACACAAAAAACAGCTATAATTCCCCACGCAAAGCAATAAGGCAAATAAATTCGCCCACCAATATTTAAATTAAAATTAGAATAATTCCATGTAGATGTACCAAAAACATATTCTTGAAATAAACTTCCAAAATATTCAAAAGCACTTCCTAGTATTATTCCAATGATAAATTTCTGCCAAAATTTTTTTTCACGATAATTATTCATAATCAAAACTATAAATATAAGTCCAAACCCGTATATTGGTTTAAACGGACCATATAAAAGGCCTTGCTTATTAATCCAAACTCCGTTTTTTAGAAAATGCCAAATCGTTTCTAAAACAAAACCAACGAGGCATCCTATGACAAATAGCCAAATTATTTCTGATATTTTAATTTTTTCTTTCTGTAATCTCATTTTTATCACTCTTTCATTATAACAGCAAAACTATTTTATGTAAATTATTTTCATTTGATAAATTATATGTTAAAATATTTTTAGAGGTGATTTTATGCAACGTTATTATTACAATCAATTAGGAAAAGAAGAGAAGAAAAAAATTCTTGAAAAATATAAAAAAGATTATGCTGATAGCGAGTTTCAAAAAAGACTTGTTAGATTAGTTATTTATAGTATTATTGGGTTTCTATTTAGTATTTTTTTAATTATTTACTCTTTAATCCAAAAAGAAGATCTTTTATCTAATTTACTTGTCGCTATTCCTTTATTCATCGTTTCGATCATTTTTTTAATCGGTAGATATTATGCTAAATTAAAAATTTTAAATAAAATTGCATTAAAAATCCACTCCTAAATTGAAGTGATATGATAAAAGTAGGCAAAGAGAAAAACACTCTAGTCTACTTTTTTCTATGCTACAATGATTATAGGAGGATAAAATATGAGTAAAAATAATATGAGAACACCAGAAGAAAAAGAAAAAATTTTAAAAGAATTTTATTTAGGGAATTTGGGAAGAAATGAAATTTGTAGAAAATATAATATTTCTACTAGAACTTTAACTGATTAAATATGAAGAATCAGGTATAGATGGATTAAAATCCAACACAGGGAAATCAAAAGGAGAAAATAAAGGATTAGGATTAAAGAAAGGAAAAACTAACGAAGAAAAACTAAAATTTAACAACTTAGTATGGAATGGTTGGAAATATTTAACTAGGCCATTTGAGATAATAATATCTGATATGACAGCCTTTAGAGTTAAAGGAATATATTATGAATTAACATTATATTTTGATGCTTGGAATAAAGAAATAGTTGGATATGGTCTAGCTTCAAGGAAGGGCTCTGTTACTTCATATTATGACGGTTTAAATCAAGTATTAGAGCGTATAAAAAAAGAACAAACTGAGGATTTGATTACGTTGCATACCGATCAAGGCTCAGTTTATTCATCACAGAGCTATAATAAGCTCATAAAAAATTATAACATACAACGCTCAATGAGTCGGAGCGGGTACACCAACAGATAATCCTGTTAACGAGTCTTTAAATGGTTGGATTAAAGAAGAATTATTTATTGATTTTCATTTAAAAGAAAGCAACGATATTCCTAAACTTATAGAAGAATACATCTATTATTACAATAACGAAAGACCATCTTATGCATTAAAATATAAAACCCCAATTCAATATAAAATTGAATCAGGGTTTTAATAGAGCGTTTTTTTACTGTCTACTTTTACTTGACTAGTTCAAAAAGAAGTGGATTTTCTCAAAGGCTTATAAGGCCAACTACTGGCTGCCACCATATGGTGTTTTTTTTAATCTGCCAATTGCCTTTGAATTTATTGCTTACCCATAAATAGGTTCTTATATTCCTTCAAACTTTTTTGAATCTTGCATTCTGTTTTCTATTTCTTACTCTTGTATCTATTTCTTAATTGTAGATTTATTCAGTCCCGCTGTACTTATATAGTATCTCTTTTACCCCAAAATGTCTGTTTCTATATTTATATTTTAAATTTGCATAATTATCAAATATTATCAATAAACTTTTACCCTTTAAATATCTCATAAAAGATGATACATTTATTTTAGGCGGAATTTTTATCAAAATATAAATATGATCTATACAAGTATTTGCTTCTTTTCTACTCCTGTATATTCACATAATTGCCTCAAATATTTTCCTATTTTTCCTCTTAATTTACCATATATTGCCTTTCTTCTATATTTGGGTGCAGACACAGTATGATATGAACAATTTCATTATTGCTTTTTCTAGTCATGCCCATATAACGGGTAGATTTATTCTACGACTTCTAGTTGTGGCAATTCTGCTGAATTACATATTAAAAAAGCTTACTTGTTAAGAATAAAGTAAGCATAATACTCATCAAAAGTAATGTTGTGTTCATAAATATATGTAGCAGCTTCTACTCCAACATAGCGCCAATGCCAAGCTTCTTCTGCAAAACCAGTAATATCTTCTGTATCTTTTTGATAGCGTTCAATAAATCCATACTTATAAGCATTTTCTGTAAGCCATATATGAGCAGGGGAATCTTTAAAATTAGAAGTAGTAGTATTTTCTTTACTAAAAATATCTAATGATAAACCAGTTTGATGTTCTGAATAACCAGGACGAGCAGCGATTGAATCGGCGTAAGTCGTACCTTGTGAATCTTTATAACTATCATAAACTTCTTGTTGTTCTTTATAAGTACGATAACTAGAATTAATAATTAAGTAAATACCAGCTTGATTTGCTTGATTCCACATATCAACAAAAGCATCATAAGCAACTTTACGAATTTTATGTCCTTCACCATAATAGTATTTATTACTAATTGTAACTAAATCGTTAGGTTCATAAGAAGGATCTAAATGATAATATTTGTTAACTAGCATCAAATAATCTTGTTCAGTATCTGTATCAATATCATGAGTATAATATTCGTAATCATTATTCGTATTAACAAAAGCTACAACTTGTCGAACGGTTTTTCCTTCATTTTTTTGATGATAATTCATGTAACGATCTAAATTATTTTTAATGAAATATTCATCTTTCAAAACTCCCATTAAGAAATCATCTTTTTCTTTTTCAGCAATATCAGTTATTTCATCTGCACTTAATTTTTGCTCTAAAAGCTTTATATCATCTTCTTTATATCCTGCTTCTAACAATTTATATTCATTCGTTTTTTTATATTGAGCATCTTGATAAATGTGAACCCCAATAAAAATAGCTAGAATAAATACTCCTATAGCCCCTAAAGCAATCCAAACATTTTTCTTAAGCTTCAACTTCGTTTTTTTCATATGATCACCTAATAATATTATAACGAAGTTTTTTTTATTTGACAAATTTATTTTTTCATTGTAATATGGAATTGTAAAGTAAATAGTAAAGGATGATTAAATTGAAGAATAATAAATTAGTTTTAAATTATTGTAAAAATTTTGAACGAATTACTAATACAGATTTTTTAGAAGGAGATACTTTATCTTTACAATTAGTAAAAATATATAAGGATTACATTTTTAATATTGATTTAACTCAAGAGGAAGAAATCGAAAATGTTATCGAAATTGATAAAATAATGGGAAGATATATTGATGATTATTTATTTAGAAAGACATTAAAACAAGAATTAGTTAAAGTAAGAGTAAAAAGAAGTTGTGGAGATATTATTAGAACAATTGTGGAAAATATCATAGAGATATTTCATAGAGTAGAATTTGAGCAAACAAGAAAAATATATATATCAAAATGGATTTAATAAACACAAGCGTGTTTATTTTTTATAGAGTTTTTGTTATAATGAAAAAGAAACAATAAAAAGTGAGTGATAAAATGAATTTTTTAGCTAAATATAATATTAAATTATCAAATGAAAATTTACTTAAAATAGCTTTAACTCATAGTAGTTATTCTAATGAACATGGAGGAGAAAACTATGAACGATTAGAATTTTTAGGTGATGCTGTTTTACAATTAATAACAAGTGAATATTTCTATAAAAAATACACTTATCAAGAAGGGGAATTATCTAAAATTAGAGCTAGTTTTGTATGTGAAGAAGCTTTAGCACAGTATGCAAAAGATGTAGGGATTGATAAACATATTAAAGTAGGAAATGGTCAAATAAGAAATATCAATGATACGATTATTGCGGACACTTTTGAATCAGTATTAGGAGCAATTTATTTAGATCAAGGTTTTGAAGTAGCAAGAAAGTATGCATTAGAAGTACTAAGCCCATATGTATTAGAACATCATGTTTTTTTAGGAGATTATAAATCTAGACTACAAGAAATGGTTCAAACAGATAAAAAGTCATTAGAATATCGTTTAATAAGTGAAACAGGTCCATCACACGATAAAACCTTTGTTTTTGAAGTAGTAATTGATGGAATTGTATATGGGAAAGGCCAAGGAAAAAGCAAAAAAGAAGCGGAGCAAAATGCGGCATACGACGCTTTAAAAAAGGAAGCAAAGTAAGTAGGGTGAAAACATGCATTTAAAAAATATTCGAGCATATGGTTTTAAATCTTTTGCAGATAAAATAGATTTAGAAATAAAAAAGGGAATAACAGCCATAGTAGGCCCTAATGGTTCTGGTAAAAGTAATATTGTGGATGCTGTCCGATGGGTATTAGGTGAACAATCAGTAAAGTCTCTTAGAGGAACAGATACCATGAGTGATTGCATTTTTTCTGGTTCTAAAACTAGAGCTCCGCATAACCGTGCTTATGTATCGTTAGTATTTGATAATTCTGATCGTTATTTAAATAGTGATTTTGGAGAAATAGAAGTAAAAAGAGTCATTTATAATACAGGAGAAAATGAGTATTATTTAAATAATAGTAAAGTAAGATTAAAAGATATTACTGATTTATTTTTAGATACAGGAGCTGGTAATGATTCTTTTAATATTATTTCTCAAGGAAGCGTTGCCGATATTATCAGTAGTAAACCAGAGGCTAGACGCACAATTTTTGAAGATGCTGCTGGTGTTTTAAAGTATAAAAAAAGAAAAGAAATAAGTTTAAAGAAATTAGAAAAAACAAAAGAAAACATTTCTAAAATAAAATTAGTAATTGAAGAATTAGAAAAAAGTGTCAAACCTTTAAAAAAGCAAAGTGAAATAGCAAAAAAATATTTAAATTTAAAAGAAGAATTAAAGAATATTGAAATTGCTTTAATAGCAAATGACATCGGAACAATTAATATTGATTATAAAAAAATTAAAATTGAAGTAGAGAATTTAGAAAAAGAATTAGCTAAAATGACTACTAGCGGAGTAGAAGAAACGTCTAAGTTAGAAAAATTAAAATTAGATAATCTAAAACTAGAAGAAGAAATAACTAGGAAAAATAATGAATTTCTAGATTTAACTGAAAATCTAGCTAGTTTAGAAGCTGAAAAATTAGTTACGATGGAACGTAAAAAGTATAATGCTAGCAAAAATAATTTAGAAGAAGCCATGATCAAACTAAAAGAAGAAGAGTTATCTTTAAAAAAAGAATTAGCAACTGAAAAATCTAAATTAGATGATATTATTTCCGATATTAAAGAAAAATCTATTGAAAAAGATAAAATAGATAATGATTTAATTATGGAAAAAGTGAAAAAAAATAATTTAACTTCTAAAATTAATGATTATTCCAAAGAAATACTAGTATTGGAAAATAAAATTGAAATTTTAAAAGAAAATATAAGCAATAATTCCAAACTACCAAATGCTGTTAGAAGTGTTTTAAATAATATGCGTCTTAGAGGAGTACATAACATAATAGGAAATTTAATTGAAACCGAAAATATGTATGAATTAGCAATTACTACTTCTTTAGGTGGAGCAACTAGTTTCCTAGTAGTAGATGATGAAGCTGCTAGTAAAGAGTGCATTAATTTTTTAAAAGAAAATCATTTAGGAAGAGCTACATTCTTTCCTTTAAACATTATTAAAGCAAGAGAAATTCCCACTAGTGATTTAACTAAAATAAAAGATATACCTGGTTTAATAGATATAGCTAGCAACTTAGTTTCATATGATCCAGAATATGATAATATCATAAAAAATCAATTAGGAAATGTTATAGTTGTAAAAGATATAGACACTTTAAATAAAGTAGGAAAAACATTAGATTATCGCTACAAAATAGTTTCTTTAGAAGGAGAAGTATTATATGTAGGTGGTTCTATAACCGGAGGATCAGCTAAAAATGCTAATAATAGTTTTAACGATAAATTAAAATTAAGTGAGTTAGAAGAGAAATTAGAGTTAACTAAAATAGAACTAAATAATCTAAATAATGAATATAAAGAATTTAATGAAAACTTTAATAATTTAGAGCAAAAAAATAATGATTTATCAAAAAACTTAATAAATTTAAATGAAATTTTAAATGCTAGAACTAACAAAGTTCGTACAATTGAAGATAATTTAGCCAAGAAAGAACTTGAGATAAAAGGAAATGAAGAAATTGGCACCAATAAATTGGATCAAAAATTAGTAAGTATCTTAGAGGAAGCAAGTTTAGTTGCTAGTAAAAAAGATATTATAAATGAAGAACTAAATAAATTAAAGAAACAAAAATCTGATTTAACCTTACAAATAAATGAGATAGAAACTAAAAATCATAAAGCAAATTCTGAATATAATCGTGTTCAAAATGCTTTAAAAGAAAAAGAAGTAATGCTTGGAAAATATGATGTTAAACTAGATAATTTATTATTAAATTTATCAGAGAGTTACTCTATTACATATGAATATGCTTGTAGTAATTATGAATTAGATATGAGTGAAGATGTTGCCAGAAGTAAAGTAGATACTTTAAAAAAAGAAATTAGCAGTTTAGGTGAAGTAAATACAGGAGCAATAAGCGAATATGAAAGAGTAAATGAAAGATATGAATTTTTATTAAAACAAAGTAAAGACTTAGAAGATTCTAGTTCCGAATTAAATAATATTATTACTGAAATGGATAAAATTATGGTTGAAAAATTTAAAACAACTTTTGATGCCATCAGTAAAGAATTTAATCATGTTTTTCGAGCTTTATTTAAAGGTGGAAGGGGAACTCTTAAATTAACAAATCCTGATGATTTACTAAATACAGGGATTGAAATAGAAGCAGAACCTCCCGGAAAGAAACTAAATTCTATTGGACTTTTATCTGGAGGAGAAAAAACACTGACGGCAATTGCAGTTTTATTTGCGATATTGAATGTAAAACCAAGTCCATTTTGCATATTAGATGAGGTAGAGGCAGCGTTAGATGAGGCAAATGTAGATACTTTTGGCAAGTATTTACAAGAAAGAAAAAATCAAAGTCAATTTATATTAATCACTCATAAGAAAAGAACGATGGAATATGCAGATATTTTATATGGTATAACGATGCAAGAGTCAGGAGTAAGTAAAATTGTTAGTGTTAATTTAGAAGAAAATGCATAAAAAAGGAATAGCTATCACTATTCTTTTTTAAATTTCACGATATTTTTGAGCATCTTTAAAAGGATTTTTAGGATCGATTTTATCAATAAATAGAATTCCATTTAAATGATCAATTTCGTGTTGAAAAGCAATTGCAATATCTTCTCTAACGCGAATTTGGAATGTATTCCCATCTAAATCTTGAGCTTCAACTGTGATTCTAGCATATCTAGGCACAATACCTTCGACATCGCGATTAATACTTAAGCAACCTTCACCTTCACCAACATAGATCATCTCTTCACTATGACTAACAATTCTAGGATTAATAATAATATAATTTTTAAAGGTCTCATCTTCTAATTCTTCCACGATAACAAATATTCTTTTAGGAATACCAATTTGAATATAGGCAAGACCCATACCAGCTCTTAAATCATATTTTTGAGCATATTCCTCAATTTGACTCATCGTTAAATAAGTAATCATATCTTCCACATTTTTTTTATCTTCTTTAGATAAAGGAAAAGTCACTTCCTTGCTAACTTCTCTTAAACGTTTATCTACTTCATCTAAAATTTTAATATTTGGTAATTTCATAAAACTATACACCCCTTAAGTGGCTTTATTTTATCATAAATTTTAAAATTTGTAAAATAAAAAAAGGAAGAAGCATCTTCCTAGTTGTTATTACCCCAGCTCCATCCAGCGCCAATGATAATAACAAGTAAAATAAATAAGACAATCCATATAGCGGCTCCTATACCATAGCCACTTGTATATCCAGCATATCCTGTATTACAACAAGGTTGGTATCCACCATAGCCACCGCCATAGTAGCCATTATTTCCATAATAATACATATTTATACCTCCTTTATGTATCTATTATAGTTTACTCATTTAGGCATCATTTTGACATTAAAAATTTATAATTTTTAAAATTTCTTTAAAATAGATAGGGAATATGATAAACTATATATAGGGTGTTATTAGTGAAGAAACTATTTAGTAAAATGGACATATGGCTCTTAATTTTAATGATTATATATAGTATTGTTGGACTAATTATGATTTTTTCCTCATCAAGTGTATCTACTGTTTTAAGATACAATGTTCCTCAATATCACTTTTTTTTAAGACAAGCAATCTTTTTAATTGGGGCATTTATCATTGGATTTTTAATAGTCATACGTTTCCCAACAAGTAAATATAAATATATAGCTCCTTTTGCCATTATAGGGATTATTGTCGCTTTATTAGGATTATTAATTTATGGACAATTAACCAATAATGCTCGAAGTTGGTATGATTTGGGTCCTTTTGCTTTGCAACCAAGTGAATTTGCTAAGTCAGTTATTATTGTTTTTTTAGCAGTCGCTTATAGTAGATTAGAAAAAAGAAAAAATAATAATATATATGCTTTTTTATTTCCAGTAGCAATATGTTTAATCATAGCGGTTTTGATTGCTATGCAGCCAGACTTTGGAACAGCCTTAATTATATGCGGAATCGTCTTTTTTGTATTTATAAGTATTCCTTTTGTTAAGCAAAATATTATAAAAGTATTAAAAATAGGAGGCATTTGTTTAGTTGTAGCCATTTTAGCATTACTCTATAGTAATACTGAAATCCTAAATTCTCGTCAGTTACAACGTTTTGAATTTCGCAACCCATGTGAAAGATACACAGAAAATACAGGATATCAAGTATGTAATGGCTTTATTGCCATTCATAACGGTGGATTATTTGGAGTTGGATTAGGAAATAGTAGTCAAAAATATTTATATTTGCCTGAAAGTCATACGGATTTTATTTTTCCAATTATAGTAGAAGAATTAGGATTATTAGTAGGAGTATTATTAATAGTTGGTTACATGGTAATGTTATGGCGTATTTTAATTATAGCTAGACAAGCTGAGAATTTAAGACTAAGTATTCTTGCTTATGGCGTCTTTTTATATCTCTTATTTCATATTTTAATTAACTTATTAGGTATTCTAGCTTTAATTCCTTTAACTGGTGTTCCGTTACCATTATTAAGTTACGGTGGATCTTTTACTATTAATGTGGTAATTATGCTATTTGTTGTAGAAAGAGTATCAATTGAAAACAAAACAATTAAAGCCAAAAGGGAAATGGCAAGTATTACAAATTAACAATAGTTTTTGCTATTGTTTTTTTATTATTGACAAACAGTCTACTTATTAATATAATGTTAATAACAAAACGATTAGAAGGGAAAATAAAATGGATAGAAAAATAAAAAAGATTCGTTTATTTGTAAATGATAACGAAAAAAGTATTTTGGTAGCTAAAAGAATAGAAAATGAGTTAAAAAACTATGGATTTGAAATAGTAGAAGAGCAAGAGGAACTTTTAATATCAATAGGGGGAGATGGCTCGTTTCTTAGGATGGTAAATGAAAACAAATTTAATGTTTCCGTCTATTATGTGGGGATTAATGCTGGAACGTTGGGATTTTTACAAGAAATTGATATAAGCGAGTGTCCTAACTTTATTAAAAGATTAAGTGAAAATGATTTTAAAATTGAAAAAATCAGTATAGCTGATGTAACAGTAACAACAGAAGCTAAAACATTCCACTTTAATTTTTTAAACGAAATTGTTATTCGCGATCTTAACTTTAAAGTTATGGATGCCTATATTTATGTTGATAGAGAATTATTAGAAAACTACACTGGTGATGGAATATTAATAAGTTCTTCAACAGGAAGTACGGCTTATAACATTTGTTATGGAGGAAGTATCATATATAATACTTTAAATACTTTATCAATTACTCCCATAGCCCCTTTAAATAATAAGGTATACCAGAGTCTTACAAATTCCGTTATTATACCAGAGAAAAAAATAATTTCTTATGTTCCAAATACTAAAACTAAAAATCTTTTTATAACATTGGATGGAGAAAATTTTAAAATGGAGAATGTATTAAAAATAGATGTAAAAATAGAAGATAAAAAAATAAAATGTTTACGAATGAATAACTTTAATTTTATCAAAACTATTAATAATAAATTATTAGGGAAATAACTATTCAAAATAAGAAAAATATTTTATAATAAAAAAGAGGTGTTTAACGTGTATCAAAGTGAAGAAGAATTTTTAAAAGCTTATGATTCTAGTATATTTGAAAAATTATCATTAACAACAGATATTCTCCTATTAAGTGTTAGTAGTGAAAAAGAAGAAAATTACCGTAAATCTAGCAAAAAATATATGAGTATTCTTTTGGTAAAAAGGGCAGATTATCCTTTCAAAAATAAATGGTGTCTTCCTGGTGGTTTTCTAGACATCAAAGAAGATTTAGAAGAATGTCCTAAACGCATTTTAGAAAGAGAGACAAATTTACATAATATTTACTTAGAACAATTATATACTTTTGGCAGTATAGATAGAGACCCTCGTATGCGAGTTGTATCAACTTCTTATATGGCACTTGTTGATAAAAATAAGTTGAAAGACAAGTTAAATCCCAATGCTACGTGGTTTAATGTTAGTTATTTTGAAAGTGAAAAAGACGTTTTAGTACTATTAGACAATGGAAATGAAACTATTAAATTTAGAATAGGAAAAACTTTAAAAGAACAAACTACAGATAGATATAAATTTACAATCCTCGAAAATGATTCTTTAGCATTTGATCATCCTTTAGTAATTTGGTCAGGAATCGAAAGGCTTAAGAATAAAGTAAATTATACGGATATTGTATTTAATATGATGCCAGAATATTTTGCTTTAGGTGATTTACAACAAGTATATGAAGTAATTCTAAATAAAAAATTATTAGATCCAGCTTTTAGAAGGATCATTGCTGATAAAGTTGAAAAAACAACATATGTAAAAACAGGTGAGGGACATAGACCTTCAGCATTATATAAGTATAAAAATAACAAGTCATAAAATTGTTCTTTTATTGTTTAGAAAGGCTTACTGTTTTAAATCTATATGGTTTATTATTTTTAATTTAAAGTAGAATTCTAATTACGCAATGTGATATTACTAGAAAAGGAGAAAATTCAAAATGGCATTGAAAAGAGGAATAGTAGAATTAGTTGATTATGATTCTAATTGGGATAATGAATATAGGAAAGAAGAAGAATTGTTAAGACGTGTTTTAAAAAATAGAATTAAAGAAATTCATCATATTGGTAGTACTTCTATTCCAGGTTTGAAAGCTAAACCAATTATAGATATTCTAATTGTCATCGATAGTTTAAATGAAATTTCTGAAATTGAAGAAATATTAAAAAAATATAATTATGAAAATAGAGGCCAACATGGAGTTTCAGATAGATATTTTTTTGCAAAAGGCTCAGAAGAAGCGAGAAGTCATTACCTTCATTTTGTAGAACCAAAAAGTGATACATATTATAATCAAGTATATTTTAAAAAGTATTTGTTAGAACATCCTAAATATCTTAAAGAATATTGTGAATTAAAAGAAAAATTAGCTTTAAAATATGCAAATGAAAGACCCAAATATACAAAAGGAAAAAATGATTTTATCACTAATATTGTAAAGCTTGCAAAGAAAGAATATGATAATGAGATTAGACAATAATATAGACATCTGTTTTATATAAAAAAGTCATAAATAATTTTATGGCTTTTTTCGTGGATAAGGGTTTCTTTCATCAGTTAATTCAAGCAAATAATCAACACTTGTATGATAAAACTGAGCTAATTTAATAAGGCTTTCTTTATCTATACTAATTTCGTTAGTTTCATATCTCGAGTAAGTTTGTTGGCTAACATTTAATATTTGAGCAATATCTTTTTGCTTTAAGTCTCTATCTTCTCGTATATCTCTTAATCTTTCCATACAATCACCAAAAGCATTTTACTATATTCGTCAAAAGCGTATTGACTTATATCCGTAATACGCGTATAATAAAAACATAATACACGGAATAAGTGTATAAATTTTCAATACTAATGACAATGAAGTAATACTTCATAAAGGAGAGATGAACAATGAAATTTGAAATTTTAAAGAGAAGTCATCTAAAAAGAAATATTATAGTAGGAATAGCAACAGTATCAATTATTGGAGCGTGTATTCTTACGTTTACGAGAGCCAAATATCGAACTACTGAGTCTATACCATTAGTAAATGGAACAATTAATTATACGCCTTATGATTTTAAAGTAATTGCAATGTATCAAGAAAACAATAATGGGGAATATAGCGAAATAGAGGAGATGCCATCTAGTGGATATATTATTAATGAAAAAAAAAGCTATTGTACCTTAGACAATGTAAATAAGGAAACAAATATAACTTTGAAAACAATAGATGGTTATCATACTTTTTCTGGTTTACAAAAGAATAGTAAATGTTATTTATATTTTGATGAGCAAAAAATATTATTAACAAGTACTATTATGGAAGGTAAAGAAATTAAAACGAGAAATTTACCATTAATGCGATCTAGTAAAGTAGAAGGGGATACAACCGGAACGATATATAAATCAAAAGACAATGATGGCGATACTTATTATTTTGCAGGAGCGCCAACAGATAATTGGGTAAAATTTGCAGGATTTTATTGGCGAATCATAAGGATTAATGGAGATGGAAGTATCCGAATGATCTATAATGGAACAAGCACTAATGTTACTGGAATAGGAACGCAGATTCAAGAGAGTGCATTTAATACTGATTATAACCGGAGTGAGCATGTGGGTTATATGTATACAATCAATCAACAGCACGGAAATACGACAGATAGTTCAATTAAAGATGTATTAGATAGTTGGTATAGTAGTAATTTAGCAAGTTATGCAGACAAGATAAGTACAGAAGCCGGATTCTGTGGAGATCGAGAAATGGCAAGTGGATACTCATGGAGTAGTGAGCCTAGTAGTACAATCTATTATGCGGGATATGGAAGATTAGCACAAAATAGTAGTAGTGTAAATCCAACATTTAAGTGTAGTAATAGTAATGATTTGTATACAACCTCATCAAGTAGTAAAGGAAATAAAGCCTTAGTAAATCCAATCGGACTAATAACAGCAGATGAAGTAGTTATGGCAGGATTACCAATAACCGGCACAGGAATCAGCGCAACAAGTAATTATATATATGCGGAAAATGATTATTGGACTATGACACCATGTTATTACGCTAGTGGAGCAGCTCCATTCTATGTGCATTCAAATGGAGTCCTAAGTACATATAACGCTGTAAGTACCGCATTTGGAGTACGTCCAGTAATTAATCTGTCAGCGGATGTTATTATAAAATCAGGAAATGGAACATCTTCAACACCGTATGAAATTTAATTTTTTTCAAAACATTTTGTAAATGAACAATAAACTTAAATGATTAATACAATTCCTTCTTGATATTTTTAGTGCATAGAATAACCACAATGAAAATATCTATAATTTCTGCTATGACTAGAGAATACATTCCAATATGACATAATGATAATAAGGACATAGAAAGTAATTTAACGATAACCGCTACCATAGTAATAAACATGGTAGTTTTTGCTTTTCCGATTGCTTGCAATACGCTTTGTAGAGGGCCTTCTAAATAAAATAATACAAAGAAAGGAGCCAAAACTTCAATATATTCACTTCCTTTAGTGGTATTATATAAAGTAGATAATAAAGATTCTCTAAAAAGATAAATAAAAGAAGAAAAAATAATACCTACGATAAAAGATAGGATTAAAGCTTGCTTTAATCTTCTTTTTACCATATTAATATTTTTTTGGTAATAAAACCTTGATATTTCAGGAAGCAAGGAAGAAGATATAGCGGCGATAAAAAAGGAAGGCATAGCAAGTAAAGAAATAGTGTAAGCATTATAAGCGCCGTATTCATTTAAAATAAAATCCATAGAATAACCTGCAAATAAAAGAATATTAGTAAGAAGAATGGGCTCAAAAAAGAAACCAATATTTCCCACTAATCTTCCTGAAACCGTAGGAATAGAGATACTAAGTATTTCTTTAGTGGTTTTCATATCTGGTTTTAAATCTTCTTTTTTTATTTGAAACTTTTTAGGCAGAAAGAAAAGAAAAGTCAAAATAGAAGCGAGTTCTGAGGCAATACTAATAAGTATTAGTCCCATAACTGAATAAACAATACCTTTATTAACAAGAGAAGGAATAACTAAAAAAATTAAAAATACTCGGACAATTTGCTCAATAATATTAGAAATGGTATGAGGAACCATTTTTTGTTTACCATAAAAATATCCTTTAAAAATACTAGATAAAGATACAAAAGGAAAAGTAAGAGCCATCGCCATTAAAAGAATACTACATCTTTCATCATTTAAAAGAGTGGAAGCGATAAAATCTTTTGTAAAATAAATAAGAGCAATTACAAGTGAATTTAAAATCATTGTGATTATAGTTGCACTAGATAATATTTTAATACTTCGCGTCCGATGTTCGCTAATTAACTTAGAAATAACAATTGGTAAAGAAAGAGTAGCAATAGTAAGAAGTAAAGAATAAGTAGGCATAACTAGGGAATATAAGTTAATTGCATCACTGCCAACCATTCTTGTATAAATAATGCGAATACCAAATCCTAGTATTTTAGTAATTAATCCACCAATCATCAAAATAAAGGTTGCTTTCAAAAATTTGTTTTGTTTCATATGTCCCCCTTTTAAAATTTTATGATTTAGTATATAATTAAATATATGAAATTAAATTTTATTTAGTAGGTGATAAAATTGAATAACGAAATTAAATTTAAAAGTCTCGCAGAACTTTATGAAAGACTTTTGCCAGCTTTAAGAAGTAAAGCAAGGGAAATTCATAAAAAAGGAATGGCCTATATAGGAGAGGAAGATATTTGGAACTATCTAAAAAATTATAAATGGACTACTTCAAAAGCCCTCGATCTAGGAGACATGGTAAATGATATTTTTAACATTGAAGTTCAGGAATTAGATCATTATGTGAAAGAAGAATTAAAGAAATACAGAAGAAAACCAAATCAAGAGGAGATATAAATGAAAGCGGAAGAAGAGACGATTACATTTGAAAGTGTTTATGAAAATATAAAAGAAAATATTAAAGATACAGAAGAATTATTAAAAATTAAAGAAGCTTATCAATTTGCTTTGGAAAAACATAAAGGAATGAAGAGACTAACAGGTGAAGATTTCATCACCCATCCTTTACATGTTGCTAAAATAGTAAACAGTTTGAATGTCGATGCTACTACTATTATTGGTGCATTATTACACGAAGTGATGAATAATGGCGAAACGGGTTTAGATGAAATAGAAGAAAAATTTGGAGATACTGTTGCAACAATTGTCGATTCTATTACTAAAATTAACAAATTAGAGTTAGTAGATGATTCTGAGTCAAGTGCAATCTATTTAAGAAAAGTATTAGTAGGATTAGCAACGGATGTTCGTGTGTTATTTATAAAACTAGCGGATAGGTTACATAATATGCGAACTAATTATGCAGTTAATCCCAAAAAGCAAAAACAAAAAGCATATGAAACAATGGCTGTCTTAATACCTATCGCTCACCGTTTAGGAATTAATTCTATTAAAAGCGAATTAGAAAATTTATGTTTATATTATACGAAACCAGATGTTTATAATGATATTTTAGAAAAATTAAATGAAACTCAAAAAGAATTAAGTGATTCTTTGGAAGAGATGCAAGAAAGCATAACGAATATTTTAACAGAACAGGGTTTAAAATTTAAAATAAAAGGTCGAGTAAAAAGTGTTCACAGTATCTATAACAAATTATCGAATGGCAAAAAATGGAATGAAATATATGATATTTTAGCTTTAAGAGTAATACTAGAAACAGTAAGTGATTGCTATCTAGCTGTAGGACTTGTTCATGCTAAATATAGACCAATTCCTAAACGTTTTAAAGATTATATCGCTATGCCAAAAGCTAACATGTACCAAAGTTTGCATACAACCGTTTTTGGAGTAGATGGCCATTTATTTGAAGTTCAATTTAGAACTTATGAAATGGATGAATTTGCTGAAAAAGGAATGGCATCACACTGGTCGTATAAAGAACACGGTACAAAAAAAGTACAAAATATAATGGAGCAAAAGTTAGAAATGTTTCGTAACTTAATTGAAACGCATGAAGAAGTAGATGATCTTGCTTTTGCCAAAGATGTAACAAGTGATATGCTCGCAGAAATGATTTATGTTTTTACTCCCAAAGGAGATGTAATGGAGCTTCCAAGAGGGGCAACTCCTATAGATTTTGCTTATCGTATTCATTCTGATGTAGGTGATAAAACGGTTGGCGCTATTGTAAATGATACAATTGTTCCTCTAAATCATGAATTAGAAAATAATGATATCGTTAAAATAAAAACCAATACGAATAGTTCGCCAAATAAAGATTGGCTAAACTTTGTTAAAACGAGTCAAGCAAAAAACAAAATTAAATCTTATTTTAGTAAGCAAGAAAGAACTTTTTTAGTAGAAAAAGGGAAAGATATTTTAGAAAAAGAACTACGTAAAAGGAAGTTATCTTTTAGCGAAACAATGAGTGAAGAAAATACAAAGAAAATATTAAAAGATTTAAAATTAAAAGATTTAGAAGATATTTACTTATCAATTGGTAGTTTAAGATATACTGCTGGTTTTATAATCAGTTTAACAACGGATATTAAAGCAAATGTTGAAGACGCTTTAATTGAAAAAGTAGCAAACCATTCTAAGCAAGAAGGAAATTATAAAAATGATATTATTGTTGCTGGAATAGGAGATATTTTAGTCAATATTGCTAAGTGCTGTAAACCTGTAAAAGGTGATGAAATCATCGGCTTTATCACAAAAGGTCAAGGAATTACTGTTCACAAAAAGAACTGCCCTAATATGACGGATAAAACTGAAAGAATGATTGAAGTAAAATGGAATTATCAAAATGAATCAACATACTTAACTGATTTATTTATTGAAACAGATAATAATAAAAGTTACTTATCAGATATTATTGCCACTTTTACTAAAAGAAATTTACATATAGATTCCTTTAAAACAAAAGAATATGCAAATAGTTATGTTTATGAAGTAACTTTAAAAGTTAAAAACAAAGAGGAAGTTGAAAGAATTGTATTAGATTTAGAGATGCTATCATTTGTTAGCAAGGTAAATAGGAGTAAATAATGAAAATTCTAGTACAAAGAAGCAAACAAAGTAGCGTTTCAGTAAATGGAAAAACCGTAAACCATATTGATAAAGGGCTAGTTTTATTAGTAGGATTTACTATAGGAGATACTTTAAAAGATATCGAGAAAATGGTTCAAAAAGTCATAAATTTAAGAATTTTTGATGATGAAAAAGGAATTATGAATAAATCAATATTAGAAACAGGAGGAGAAATACTTTCTATAAGTCAATTTACTTTGTATGCGAATACCAAAAAGGGAAATAGACCTTCTTATATTGAAGCATTAAATGGAAAAGAAGCAATTATTTTATACGAAAAATTTAATGAAGAATTAAGAAAATATATTACAACCAAACCAGGAATTTTTGGCGCAGATATGCAAGTAAATATTGTTAATGATGGCCCAATAACTATCATGTTAGAAAGTAAGTAATTATGAATTTTGAAGAAATAAAAACAATTTTAGAAACATATGGTGAAAAATTAGAAGAAAAAGATTATTTTGTGAATTTAAGTATACATTTAGCGAATTGCTATTACAAATTTTTTAATAATAAAAAAATAGATGAACTATATAAAGAGGGGATATCACTTAGCAAAACAAAGTTAGATATTTTAGCTTTTTTCCCTAATGAAAAAGATCAAAATTATTTAAGACAAGATGAAATAATAGAATTGATATTAGCTGATAACTCTCATATTGTGTGCGATTCTACCGGCCAAGTTCATGAATTTATTATTCGTTCTCATCCAATGAGAATAAATGATTTAAATGTTTTAGAGGCTTTAAATATTGCAGAACAATATCAAGTGATAAAAGAAAAGAATATTATAAATCAAATTATGGAAAAATTAGAATTACTATCGGCCATATATCATTTTGCACTCATTCTTTTAAATTTGAAGCAAAAAAGTAAAATGGACATTGTAAGAACTGGGATGTTTCATAATGCTTATTTTCATATTATTAACTTAAATAAAAGTCTTCCAAGAATAAAAGGATTATATTTAAATGTAGAAATGGAAAATGCAAGAAAACAATGAATAAAGGGAAAATAGTAGAAGAATTAATAAAATATGGTGAGAAATTAGAAACAAAAGAATACTTTATTATTTTAGCAAATCTATTGGCTTCTAGTTATTATAAATATTTTACAAAAGGAAGAATTATGAAAGTAATCAAAGGTGGAAATTATAATTCAACCATAATGCCTCTAACTAGTATTTCAAGCTTAGATTACAAAAGCGCATGTTATTTAAATTATCAAGAACAATATACCTTTAATATTGATCAATCTTCTTACATTCTTTTTGATCTAAAAGGAATGGCAAGAAAAGTTGTAATTAATCACCAAAAACTATTTTTACCTCTTTTACCTTTAGAAGAAGTTTTAGAAATTTTAAAGAAAAGTAAAACAAAAATATTTCAAGAAGAATTAGAAAGATTTAAAGAGATCACATATTTAAAATCTTTGATATATTCTTATGCTGCAGAGTTGCTAGTAACAAAATATACAGACAAAGAAAGATTGACCAGAGCAGGGATGTTTCAAATTGCCTATCACAATCTAATTACGTTTCAAAATTCTTCACTTCTATCGTTTGTTGAGTCAATTACCAGAAAATAAATTACATCTTTACATTTTTATTTTTTTCTGATACAATTATTCTCACACTAAAAAAGTGAATAGAAATGGAGACATTATGAGACAAGAAAAAAATATGAGCTGTGAAGAGGAGTTATTGTTATTTTATAACAAATATCTAAATGTAGGAATTGGCGAAGGTTTTCTTTTAGAATTAGCAAGAAAATATGCACAAAATTGGCAAATCCAGAAATCAGAATCAGAAGAGAATAATCCTTCGGTTTTATTTAACCAATTGGAATTAGATTTTTTAGCATTTAATAAATTTAAGAGCGTAAGACTTGCTGAAGACTACACAATATTAATTGATTCTCTAGGAAATATTATTAATTTTCTATTTAACGAAAATATTGACTTAGTAGAGAAAACAGAGTTAGAAAGATATCTACATAAAAACATCTTTAAATTATTAGAAAGTTTACCATTAGATGAGAGATCAATACAAGTTAAAGAAGAAGTTCAAAATATGATTTTACAAAATATTTTAGCTTCTAAAATTAGAAAATTAGTTTTCGAGATAATAAAAGCAAGTAAAGGATATTTAGCAGCAACTCATTTCAAAAATAAAAATGCAAATTTAATGAATTATGAAGAAATGTTAAAAGACGAATTAGATTTTGAAGAATTATTTGCCAATAAATTAGTTTTTTCAAGGTCTCTTCGTTAAAAGAACTTGACACTATAAATAAAATATAATAAAATAACTTACATAGAATATTTTTCTAAAGAAAGACCAAGTATAATTATGTTTTACTTTCAAGAGAGGGCTAAATATGCTGAAAATGCCTAAGTAAATAAATTAGAAAGACAGCTTTCAGAGATTTAGAAAACGCATAAATGCGATAAAAGTTCAAGAGTACTTAGTAAAATAAGGTGGCACCGCGGAGATATCCGTCCTTATGATACTAAGTTTTTTTGTTTAAGGAGGAGAAAAAAATGATAACAAAACCAAAAGGAACCTATGATATTTATGGTAAGAATGCTAAGTTCTATAACTATATTAATGGTGTATTTTCATCAGTATGTGAATACTACAATTATGAATATATTCGAACACCTATTTTTGAAGAAAGTGAGCTATTTCATAGAGGAGTTGGCGAAACAACAGACATTGTTTCCAAAGAGACTTATGATTTTAAAGATCGTGGAGACAGAAATGTAACACTAAGACCAGAAGGAACAGCCGGAGTAGTTAGAAGCTATATTGAGAATAAGATGTATGGCGAAGTAAATCAGCCAATTAAACTTTATTATAGCGGAACAATGTATCGTTATGAAAGGCCACAAGCAGGAAGATATAGAGAATTATCTCAAATCGGAGTAGAAGTACTAGGAAGTGATTCAGCGATTATAGATGCAGAGGTAATATCTCTTGCTTACCGAACTTTAGAAGAGATGGGGATAGATAATATTACGGTTAAAATTAATACACTCGGAGATAGTAAGTCGCGTGAAAATTACCGTTCTGCTCTTATCAAATATTTAGAACCACATTTAAATGAATTATGTGAAGATTGTCAAAAAAGGTTCAAAACAAATCCTTTAAGAATATTAGATTGTAAAGTAGATAAAGATAGTGAGATTTTAAAAAATGCACCCTCTATTATGGATTACTTAAATGAAGAGAGTAGAATAAGATTTAAAAAAGTTTTAGAATATTTAGAATATTTAGATATAGACTATGAAATAGATACTAACATTGTAAGAGGACTAGACTATTACAATCATACTGTTTTTGAATTAGTAGCAGATTTAAATGAATTAGGAAATGCTTCTACTTTATGTGGTGGAGGACGTTATAATAATTTAGTATCAAATTTAGGAGGGCCCGAGACTCCTGGAATAGGGTTTGCTTGTGGAGTAGATCGTTTAATGATTGTTTTACAAGAATTAAATAAAGAAAAAGAAATTAAAAATACGATTGATGTTTATGTTATGGCTATAAATGAAGAAGAAAAAATTACAGCTTTAAGATTAGTTCAAGATTTACGTTGGAGTGAGATTAAAACAGAAATGGATACTTTAAATCGTGGATTAAAAGCTCAATTTAAACAAGCAGATCGACTAAATGCTAGATTATTAGTGATTTTAAATAGTGAAGATTTGCAAAAAGGAATGATTACTGTTAAAGATAATTTAACGAAAGAAGAAACTAAAGTAGATGAAAATGAAATATTAGATTATATTATTAGCAATTTATAGGAGGAAATATGGAGAATATTTATAGAAACCGCTATTGTGGTGAAATTACTAAAGAAGATGTTGGGCAAGAAATTAAAATAGCTGGTTGGGTTAATTCCATAAGAAATTTAGGAAGTCTTGTATTTTTAACAATTCGAGATGAAACAGGAATTGTTCAAGTGATAAGCGAAGATATCTCTAAAATAAAAGATCTCACAAGAGAGTCTACAGTTAGTATTACCGGAACAGTAAATTTAAGAGAAAAAGATATCAATCCGAATATGAAAACGGGAGAAATTGAAATTTTATTAAAAGAAATAAATATTTTAGGGAAATGCGCTAATATTCTGCCTTTTGAAATAAATAGAAGTAAAGAAGCAAGTGAAGAAACAAGATTAAGATATCGTTATTTAGATTTAAGAAATCCTTTAGTACATGATAAAATTTTATTTCGTACAAAAGTAATTGATGAAATTCGTTCAATTATGAAACAGATGAATTTTACGGAAATTACTACACCAATTATTACAGCTTCTAGTCCTGAGGGAGCAAGAGACTTTGTTATACCATCTAGAAATTATAAAGGAAAGTTTTATGCTTTACCTCAAGCTCCTCAAATTTATAAACAATTATTAATGGTATCAGGCTTTAATCGTTACTTTCAAATTGCCCCATGTTTTCGTGATGAAGATTGTCGAGCAGATCGGACTTTAGAATTTTATCAATTAGATTTTGAAATGAGTTTTGCAACAGAAGAAGATGTTTATGAAGTGGGAGAAACAGTATTTTATAACTTATTTACAAAATTTAGTGATAAAAAAGTTTCTTCTCATCCATTTAAGAGAATTCCTTACAAGGAAGCAATGCTAAAATATGGAACCGATAAACCAGATTTAAGAAATCCTTTAATTATTGAAGATATTACTAAAATTTTTGCTAATACAGAATTTAATGGTTTCAAAAATAAAAAAATAAGAGCCATTAAGGTAAAAACAATAGAAAAACCTAACTCTTGGTATAAAAAGTTAGAAGAGTTTATAAAAGAAAAAGGAGCAGAGGGACTTGCTTATATAAAAGTTGAAGAAGATTTAAATTTTAAATCGACAATTACAAAATTTTTGAGTGCTAGTGAAATCGCAACTTTAAAGGAAGATTTAAATTTAGAAAGCGGAAATGTTGTCTTTATTATCGCCGGAAATAAGAATATTGATAAATTAAGCGGAATTTTAAGAACAAAATTAGGCGAAGAATTAGCATTAATTAATAACGACATTTTTGAATTCTGCATCATTAATGATTTTCCAATGTACGAATGGAACGAAGAAGATAACAAATGGGATTTTGGGCATAATCCATTTAGCATGCCTAAAGGCGGTTTAGAATCTTTAATGAATACAAATCCCGGTGATATCGTAGCAAATCAATATGATTTTGTTTGTAATGGTTATGAAATGGCAAGTGGAGCAGTAAGAAATCATGACATTGAAATCATGAAAAAAGCATTCGATATTGCTGGATATGATGAAGAGACAATTAAAAATAAATTTCGCTCATTATATACTGCTTTCACGTTTGGAGCACCTCCTCATGCAGGAATGGCACCAGGAATTGACCGCATGATTATGCTTTTAACAGGAGAAGAAAACTTAAGAGAAGTTCAAGTTTTTCCTCCAAATGTAAGTGGAATGGATTTACTTATGGGTAGTCCAAACGAATTAGAAGAAAGACAATTACAAGAATTACATATTAAAATAAGAGATTAAGGAGAATATAAATGGATTTAAGAGATTTATGGCAAGATATAGAGTCCTGTGTAGGAAAAGAAATCAAAGTAGAAGGATGGATTAGAAATCATAGAGATCAAAAAACATTTGGTTTTATTGATTTTTCGGATGGCACAACTTTTGAACACTTACAAGTAGTTTATGATGAGAATTTATCAAATTTTGAAGAAATCCAAAAATTATTAGTTGGAAGTGCAATTGAGGTTGAAGGAAAAATAGTGCCTTCAAAGGGAAATCAAGCTTATGAAATGCAAGCAACTAAAATTACTCTCTTAGGAGCATGCCCAGAAGATTATCCAATTCAACCAAAAAGACACACTAGAGAATTTTTAAGAGAAGTTGCCTATTTAAGACCAAGGACTAATCTTTTTCAAGCAGTATTCCGTGTAAGAAGTATAGCTGCTTACGCTATTCATAAATATTTTCAAGAAAGAGGATATGTATATTTCCATGCTCCCTTAATTACTGCTAGTGACTGTGAAGGAGCAGGGGAAATGTTTCAAGTAACAACTCTTCCAATAGAAAAACTAAATGGCAAAGTGGATTATAGCAAAGATTTTTTTGGAAAAATGACTAATTTAACAGTAAGTGGTCAATTAGAAGCCGAAACTTTTGCTATGGCTTATAAAAAAACTTATACTTTTGGTCCAACCTTCCGTGCCGAGAATTCTAATACCAAAACTCATGCTTCAGAATTTTGGATGATTGAACCAGAAATCGCCTTTTGTGATTTAGAAGGCAACATGGATATCATGGAAGATATGCTAAAATATATTGTTAGATATGTTTTAGATAATGCGAAAGAAGAAATTAGATTTTTTGATCAATTCATAGAAAAAGGCTTAAAAGAGAAATTAGAAAAATTAGTAAATAGCAAATTTACCCGTATCGATCATGAAGAAGCTATTAAAATATTAAAAAATGCTGATGTAAAATGGGAGTTTAATCCAGAATATGGTGAAGATATTGCTAAAGAACACGAAAAATATATAACTGAATATTTTGATGGCCCAGTATTTATTAAAAATTGGCCAAAGGATATCAAAGCTTTTTACATGAAATTAAATGAAGACGGAAAAACGGTTGCTGCGGTAGATTTAGAAGTTCCAGGAGCAGGGGAATTAATGGGAGGCTCTCAAAGAGAAGAAGATTATGATAAACTAGTAAATAGAATGGAAGAGCTCAGAATTGATTCAAGTTCTATGGATTGGTATTTAAACTTAAGAAAATATGGCAGTTGTATTCATTCTGGTTTTGGAATGGGATTTGAAAGATTATTAATTTATCTAACAGGTGTAGATAATATAAGAGATGTAATTCCATATCCAAGAACACCAAAAAATTGTGATTTTTAAGGAGGAAGCGATGAATAAAATTATAGCAATAGTAGGTATGTGTGGTTCTGGTAAATCGGTAGCTTGTGATTTACTAGAAAAAAGAGGTTATAAAAAAGTCTACTTTGGTGGAGTTACTCTTGCTAAATTAAAAGAAGCAAACTTAGAAGATACACCAGAAAATGAAAAATATATGCGTGAAAAATTAAGAAGTGAGCTTGGAATAGGCGCTTATGCAATTATTTTATTACCCCAAATTGAAGAATTAGCTAAATCAAATAATGTTGTACTAGATGGACTTTATTCATGGGACGAATTAAAAATATTAAAAGAAAAATTTAATACTCAATTAAATACAATAGCAATTATCGTAGATAGAAAGATTAGATATGAAAGACTAGAAAAAAGGCCTATTCGCCCATTTAGCAAAGAAAAAGCTGAAAAAAGAGATATATCTGAAATAGAAAATATTGCGAAAGCTGGACCAATTGCCTATGCTGATTATTACATTGATAACAATTATACAATTGAAGACTTTGAAAAAAGATTAGACGAAATTTTAAAAGAAATAAATAGAGAGGAATAAAAATGAGGAAATTTACAAAAGAAATGGTTAATGATTATGCCGAAAAATTATTAATAGGCCTAACAGACGAAGAAACAAAGTTAGTATTAGATGAATTTGAAATAATTGATCAAAATATCGATTTAATTAATAAAATCCCTAATATTGTTGAGATAGAGCCCATGACTCATGCCCTATATGACTTTACATGTGAATTAAGGGAAGATGTATATGAAAAAACAATTCCTATTGAAGAAGCTTTAAGAAATGCTGGAGCAACTGATGGAAGAGAAGTTGAAGTTCCAAAGGTGGTGGAGTAACATGATGAATAAAAGTATTAAAGAATTACATGACTTATTAATAAATAAAAAAATAACAAGCGAAGAGTTGGTAAGAGAAGCCTTAAGCAAATCTCATGAAGTAAAAGAAAAATATAATGCTTTTGTAACGATATGTAATGATGCTAAGCCAACTGCAATAACTGAAAGTTTAGTATCAGGTATTCCTTTTGGGGTAAAAGATAATTATTCAACCAAAGATGTATTATCTACTGGCTCTTCTAATACTTTAAAAAATTATGTTCCTTTTTTTAATGCAACAGTAGTTCAAAAATTATTAGATGCTGGAGCTATCATGGTAAATAAGACAGCTTTAGATGAATTTGGAATGGGAGGAACTGGTACAACTTGTCATACCGGAGCCGTTCTAAATCCTTGGGATAAAACAAGAATGTGTGCGGGTTCATCAGCAGGATCTGCTTGTGCGGTAGCAGCTGGTGTCTATCCCTTTGCTTTAGGAAGTGATACGGGCGATTCTATTCGTAAACCAGCAGCTTATTGTGGAATTGTTGGATATAAACCAACCTATGGCATGCTTTCTCGTTACGGTTTATTTCCTTTTGCTAGTAGCTTAGACCATTGTGGTGTTTTAACTAGAAGTGTCGAAGATGCCGCAATAGTAACGGATATTATGAAAGGAATAGATGAATTCGATATGACCACTTGGGATTCAAGTAACATTCACTTACAAGAATCATTAACAGGTAATATCAAAGGTAAGAAATTATTTTATATTAAAGAAATATGTGATATAAATAATTACGAAAAACCAGCAAACGAACTTAAAGAGCATTTAAATAATTTCTTTAACACTTTAGAATTATTAAAAGAAGAAGGAGCCATAATAGAAGAAGTAAGCATAGATCAAACATTATTAAATGCAATTGCTAGTACATATGTTGTCATTTCATGTGCCGAAGCAACCAGTAATATGTCTAATTTAACGGGAATTATTTTTGGACCAAGAAGTGAAAAGAAAAACGTCTTTGAAATGATAAGGGAACATCGTACAAATGGTTTTTCACCATTAATTAAAAGAAGATTTGTCATCGGTTCATACGTTTTACAAAAAGAAAATCAAGAGCGATACTTTAAAAATGCTCAACGTGTAAGACGTTTAATTGTTGATAAAATAAAAGAACTATTTAAGGAATACGATGCTTTAATCTTGCCAGTTTCTAGCGGCCCAGCAAAAAAATTAGAGGAAGATAAAGATGTTATGGATGCATCAACTAGTGTTTTAGAAGAACATTTACAAATAGGCAATTTTGGAGGCTTCCCATCTATTACCATTCCAAATGGCTTTATCAATAATTTGCCAGTAGGAATTAATATTACAGGAAATTGTTATGATGATGCGAATGTTTTAAATATTGCGTACACGTTAGAAGGAAAAATGCCTTACAAAAATCAAATAGCAAAGGAGATCCAAGAATGAAAAAGCAAATAGCTACGATTGGGTTAGAAATGCATTGTGAATTAAAAAGTAATTCTAAAGTATTTTCTAAAGCTCAAAACACTTATAGTGAAACTCCAAATTCTAGTATAGCACCGTTAGATATGGCATTTCCTGGGACACTTCCAGTAGTAAACAAAAAATGTGTCGAAGATGCCCTAAAAATAAGTATAGCACTTAATTGTGAACAACCTGAATATATGGTGTTTGATCGCAAAAACTATTACTATCCTGATTTACCAAAAGGTTATCAAATAACCCAAATGGCAAATCCTGTAGGAACAAACGGTAAAATGGAAATAGAAGTTAATGATAAACTAATACCAATTTATATTCATGATGTACATTTAGAAGAAGATTCTGCTAGTTTAGATCATTTTTTTGATACTTCTAATATTGATTATAATCGTTCAGGCGTTCCACTATTAGAATTAGTAACAGAACCCTGCTTTCATAGTGCCGATGAAGCCGTAACATTTCTAGAAAATATCATTCGCATTTATCGCTATTTAGATGTATCAGAAGCAGATACCAAAAAGGGACAAATTCGCTGTGATGTAAACGTTTCTATTGCTGATGAAGATAGTAAAGAATTAGGTACCAAAGTAGAAGTTAAAAACGTTAATTCTCTTAGTGGTGTTCGTGATACCATCAATTATGAAATTAAAAGACAAACAGAATTAAAAGAAGCTGGAAAATATAGTGAGGTTGAACAAGAAACCAGAAGATGGGATGAGGAGACTCAAAGTACAATTCGTATGCGTAGTAAAGCAGATGCTATTGATTATAAATACTTTGTTGAGCCTAATATTCCTAAATATAAAATTAGTCAAGATTGGTTAGAAAAAATAGAATCTAGTATTCCAAGACTTCACTTAGAAAGAAAACTTGAGTATATAAATCACTATGGATTATCTAATTATGATGCTGAAATTCTTGTAAAAGATAAAGAGATAGCAGACTATTTTGAAGAATGTTTAAAATTAAATATTGATCCTAAAAGTGCATCTAATTGGATTACTACCCAAATTCTAGGATATTTAAATAAGAATAATCAAAACGTAAAAGATTTGTATTTAACTCCTAAAAGATTAAAAGATTTAATTGATGAGATAGAAAAAGGGACAATTAGTTCTAAACAAGCAAAAGAGATATTTCTAAGTGTTATAGAAAATAAAAAAGAAATTAAAGATTTTATTAGTAAGAATAATACGCAAATAAATAATAAAGAAGAACTAGAAAAAATCATCGATGAAATTCTATCTCATAATCAAAGTCAAATAGAAGAATATAAAAATGGCAAAACTAATTTATTTGATTATTTTGTAGGTCAAGTCATGAAAAATACAAGAGGAAAAGCTAACCCTGTTTTAACAAAAGAGATATTAAATAGTAAACTAAATAAATAAGGTGAGATTTTACATTTCTCCTTTTTTTGTGTATAATATGATTAGGAAGTGAAGAAAAAATGATTAAAAAGAGAACTATCCTAATCATCTTGCTAATTATTCTTTTTATTGGAGCATCTCTTGCCATTTATTTTTTGACAAAAGAAAATGAGGAATTAAATATAACTGGTACAGTATTAATAAGTGGTGATGGCTATATCATGATCGAAACAGAAAATGAAGACTACATAATAAATAATATTTCCAATATTTATGAAATAGGAGATGAAATAACTGTTACTTACAAAAGAAGCAGTCTAAAAGATTCTACGAATCCTAAAGAAATATCTGCCATAAAAGAAACTTTAATAAAAAAAAATAAACCAGAAGAAGAATTAGAAGAAAATAACACTACAAATACATCAGAAAATATTATAAACGGCAACCAAGGAAAGAACACCAATTTAAATGAAACAAACGGAAAAACAAATACCAATAATTCTCCAAATAAAAATCATACAAGCAATAATAATACTAACAAAACGCCAACTAACAACAATTCTAATAATAATGTAACTAGCAAATCTGCCGATGAAGCCGTATTAGAATATGTAAATACCATTCAAAGCGATGCCGATAAAGGAATAACAGATACTTTAAAAAGTGGCTTTATCACGGTTGTTGATTTCCTATTTTATAATGGCAAAATAGCAGGTCACACTTTTAATGAATTAACTACCTCAGCTAAATTAGAAGTATTAAAAGCCGCTTTATGGATTGATGATAAAATAGATAATGTTTTTCCAGGATACAAAGAAACGATAAGTAATGGTGCCAATAAAGTTTATACTAGTATTAAAAATTTAATAGTGAATACTTATTTAGATATTACAAGTAATATTTGTGAGAATCATGACGATTTATGTACAAGTGCCAAAGAAGGATTTCAAGATTTAAAAGAAAGTTTTGGCTTAACTTGGGAATTTTTAAAAGATCTAGCTAGTAGTGGATTAAATAAGTTAAAAAATTGGTATGAAACATGGAGTGGAAAATAACAAAATAAAATAAAATCAAAAAGAAAAGTTTTACCAAAAACTCTTTTTTTTTATATTCAGTCATGCTATAATTACATAGAGTAGGGTAGGTCGATTAGAATGATATTTGGCAAAATATTATATATTAGTGATAACATTGCACATGTAGAAAACAAAAGTAAAGATACAATTACTGCTGATTTAATGAACATTCATGTAATATTTGAAGATAAGGATCAAAGAATATTAGGTGAAGTTATTGAATTAAATGATGAAGAAATCAAAATTAGATTCTTAGGAGAATATATTGGCTCTAGATATGTAAATGGTGTAATAAGAAAACCTTTATTATCTAGTACTTTAAGAATTATTAATAGTGAAGAATTACTTGAATTAGTGGGAACATTAAGTAATAAAAGCTTTACATTAGGAGAAAGTGCTACATATAAAGGTTTTCAAATATGCCCAGATATAAATGATTTATTTTCAAATCACTTAGCGATATTTGGTAATAGTGGTTCTGGTAAATCATGTGGTGTATCAAGAATTATTCAAAATATTTTTAGTAATCCAAAAACGGTAACTTATAACGCTAATATGTTTTTCTTTGATGCTTATGGCGAATATAAAAATGCTTTTGGTTCATTAAATAAAATTAATCCAAGTTATAACTATAAATTTATTACCACAAACCCAACTGAACCAACGGATTATTTATTAAAGATTCCTGTAAATTTACTTACATTAGATGATATAGCTCTTTTATTACAAGCTAATTCTCATTCTCAATTGCCAATTTTGGAACGTAGTATTAAATATGCCAAAATATTCTCTAGCGATAGTGAAGAAATTACAAAATATAAAAATCATTTAATAGCCAAAGCTTTAATAGCCATTTTATTTAGTAATTCAACAACTAGCTATAAAAAGAATGAAATATTCAAAGTAATAGAAGTATGTCACACCAAAGAATTTAACTTTGATTCAGTTATTCCTGGTTTAGGTTATACAAGAAGCTTTAGTGAATGTTTTGAAATTGATTCAAATGGTAATTTTGGTGAATCAGTATTAATTACCGAATATATTTTAAAACATATTGATGAATCTATTACAGCAATGCCAATACCAGAAAAAGCATATTATACCTTAAAAGACTTAGCAAATGCCCTAGAGTTCACTTTAATAAGTGAAGGCTTTCAAGGTAATCAGGCGATGTATAATGAAGCGATGATTCTTCAAGTAAGATTAAACACGATTATTGGTGGACAAGTAAATAATTATTTTGATGGTTCTAAATATACAAGTGTTGAATCTTTTGTAGAAGAACTAGGAAGAAAAGAAAATAATCGAGCTCAAATAGTAAATATCAACTTAGAAGATATTGATGATGCTTATGCCAAGGTTATAGTTAAAATTGTTTCAAAATTATTATTTGATTATGCAAAAGGTCTTAAAAAAAGAGCGAGTATTCCATTCCATCTTTTCTTAGAAGAAGCCCATCGTTATATTCAACAAGATAGTGATACCTTCTTACTCGGATATAATATTTTTGATCGTATTGCCAAAGAAGGTCGTAAATATGGAGTATTACTTGATATTATCAGTCAAAGACCAGTAGAAATTAGTGATACAGTAATTGCTCAATGTTCCAACTTTCTTATATTTAAAATGACACACCCAAAAGACATTAAATACATTGAGGAAATGCTTCCTAATATTAGTGCCGATGTAATTGAAAAAATGAAAGTATTACAGCCTGGTAATTGTGTAGCATTCGGTGGAGCATTCAAAATACCAATGATTTGTAAGCTAAAAATGCCAGATCCAATGCCATATTCAACCAATTGTAATGTTTCAGGTTGTTGGCAAGAACAAGACTCTCCTATATATCAAACAAAAGAAGAAAGAATAGCGAATAACTATGTAACAGAAGGAACAAGTACAAGCACGTTACAAAAAGATATAAAAACAGAAGACCAAACAATAAATCCTACATCACCAATCAATGAAAATAGTAATGAAAATTTTGATCCCATGAGCGGTATGGGTGATATATCAAAATTTGGATAAAAAAAGAAGATTAGAAACCGATAAAGTCTAATCTTTTCTATTGCCCTTTGATAATTAGATAAATGATGTTTCTCACATTAATAACTATTACAAAATTATTTTTTCTTTCAGCCACTAGCCAGTAATTGCCCTCATAGAGGAGCGACCTCTATTCTTCAATTACCTACAACCACTAAAGAAGACTTGCACTTCCAAATTTCATGCACTTAGGAATATATTAAAGCATATATTTTACGGAATCGAACCGCGACAACCATCTATTTTCTTGCAGATTTGCACTACTTTAACCAGTTTCTAATCTTATAACATATCACTATGTGTCAACTGCAAATAGCTTATTGGCATTCTTTAAAATTCTTTAGATGCCACTCTAATAAATTTTAAAGTTAATCTTCTTCTTTTCTACGAAGAAAGTTTATGATGACTACGATTAGGACTGTGCCTTATAACCCTATAATAGTATTGCTAATATCTTTTTTATTACTTTGTAATTCCTAGTTTAGTATTACTACTAAACCAACTCAATCCTTTAAAAGTTCGCACTATTAAATAATAAGCATAAGATATCCCCATACAAGATTGTCTTCTTGTCTATCATATGGTTCATTTATCTAATTATCAAAGAACAATAAGTAGAATGATTATAACACTATAAATTTCTATTAGTCAAGAAAAATATGTAAAGTAAATAATTTTTATGTATATTTTAATAAAAGTGTGATATAATAAAAATACCTAGAGGATATAGTTTATCTGTAGCATAAAACCGACTATGTGATAGCCTTGGGAGAATAATTACATGTGGAGTTGAAGGCTGGTCTTGATTAGCCAGAATCCAGAAGCATGTATGTTTCTTACCACCTCGCGAGAGCGGGTTTTTTATCACCAGATAGACTTTCCATCTGGGTTTTTATTTGTTATAATAACTTTGGTGATCAATATGTATGAACGATTAATTTCTTTAATTGGTAAAGAAAACTTAAAAAAAATCCAAAACACAAATATATTAATAGTTGGAATCGGTGGAGTAGGGGGATTTGCTTTAGAAAGCTTAGTAAGAAGTGGATTTCAAAATATTACAATAATCGATGGTGACACGATTGATAAATCCAATTTAAATAGGCAAATTATTACCAATAATAAAAATTTAGGCAAATTAAAAGGAGAAGAAGCAACAAAAAGATATATAGATATTAATGATAATTTAAATCTAACAGTTCATAATATTTATTTAACGAAAGAAAATTTTAATACTTACATAAATACAAATTATGACTATATTATTGATGCCTGTGATGACATACCAATAAAAATAGAATTAATGAAATATGCCCAAAACAAGCATATAAAAGTAATTAGTGCTTTAGGAACAGGGAAAAAGCTTAATCCAGAATATTTAAAAATAACTACCTTAGATAAAACCGAAAATGATCCTTTTGCCAAAAAGTTAAGAAACATTGCTAGAAAAGAAAACTTAAGTTTAAAAGTTCCAGTCGTATTTAGTAGTGAAAATGCTATTAATACCCAAAATATAATAGGATCATGTATTTTTGTTCCCTCTGTTGCAGGTATTTATTTAGCTAACTATATATTTTTAGATATTATAAAAGCTCAAGATAATTCTTGAGGTTCATCTATTTTGCCTAAAAGATAATCAGCAGAAATATGATACTTCTACACAAAGTATATAAAAAGACGTTCCCATAATAGTGCACTTGCTTTCGTGTTCATTGTAAATTCCGAGTGGCAACCTCAACCATTGGCTCGCGCATAACACACACGGTGTACATCCAGTAATAAATCTGTCGACTGATGTAAAAGTAACAGGAAATGGCACTAACGATAATCCCTTACACATAGACAAGTATAATACATTAATAGAGTGAAGTATAGAACACAACTTCACTCGTTTTTTATTCTATTTAAAAGCATAACTTTATTGTTATGCTTTTGTAATAAGAAAATCAACTAATATTTCTGGATCTTTATGATTAATAGCAATATCATAAATAATATTAATAATTGGCATTTTAATTTTTCTGTTTTTAGTTAAACCTTTAATAGATAAAAGGGTATAATAACCTTCAGTAGTATTGTTATTTAAATATTCTTCAATCTCTTTTTCTGTTTTTCTTTCACCCAACAGTTTTCCATAACGATAATTTCTGCTCTTAGGAGAACTTGCTGTAAGCATTAAATCACCAATACCCGCAAATGACATAATAGTCTTAGGGTTACATTCCATAGCTGCTAATAATTCTTTAATATCGTGAGTAGATTCTGTAATCAAAAATGCTCTAGTAGATTCACTATAACCTAAACCGTCTAAAATACCCGAAGCAATAGCAATTACATTTTTAATACTACCACAAAGCTGAGTACCATATAAATCTCTATTTTCCCTTAATTTTAGCCTTTCATTACAAAAAGCTAAACTAGTAATTTGAAAAGCCTTATTAGTTGTAACAGCCGCTGATAGTGCAACAGGTTCTCGATTAATTAAATCAATTGCAAAAGTAGGCCCAGAAATGATAGCAATATGTTTTGCTCTAAGTTCTGTTCTAACAATATCTGATAGAAAAGAAAAAGTATCATTTTCAATTCCTTTACTAGCAATACAAACAGGAGTTAAAATATTAAAATATTTTTTTATTTGTTTGCACATTTGTCTAGTATATTTAGCAGATGTTACTAAAACAACAAAATCAGTACTTTCTAAAGCTTTTTTTAAATCCGAAGTAACTTCTATAGCTTCTGGTATAAATACATCTGTAATAGGTTTTAAATCATGTTTTTCTAAGAAGTGCTTCTCAAGTTCTTGGTTTTCTGTCCACATCTTTACATGATGTCCATTACTAACCATATCTAAGCTTAAAGCTATTCCATAAATTCCTGTTCCAATAACACTTATATTCATCAAATATCCCTCATTTCATCATATACTCTATTTAAATTTACTTCATATTTATTATCCTTTTTTATATAATACTTTTTATTTTTTAATTTATCAGGCATATATTCTTGAACTACATAATCATTTTTAAAATTATGAGGATAAATATAATTAGGAGAACCTTCAATAATATGCTTAGGAATTTCTCCCGAAATACCTTTATTAATATCATTTATTGCTGCATCAATTGCCAAATACGTACTATTGCTTTTAGGAGATAAAGCAAGTTCTGCTACGACTTGTCCTAATGGAATTCTTGCCTCAGGAAGCCCTACCAATTCTGCAGCATGAATAGCAGCCATTACTTTGGGTCCCATAGCTGGATTAGCAAGTCCAATATCTTCATAAGCAATTACACTCATCCTTCTATAAATGCTATCTAAATCTCCAGCAACAATAAGTCTTGCTAAATAATGTAGTGCAGCATCTACATCACTTCCCCGAATTGACTTTTGAAAAGCACTTAACACTTGATAATGACCGTCTTCATCTTTATCATGGAAGAACACAGGTTTATTATTAATTTTTTTTATTTCTTCAATAGTTATATTATGATCTTTTGTTGCATAATATGTAACTTCTAAAGTATTTAAAGCAGAGCGAAAATCTCCAGAAGAAAGCATAGCAATATATTTTAAAGCATCTTGATCAATTTTAATATCTGGTAGACTATCTATAGCTCTATCTAATCCTTCTATAATATCTTCTGTATTCAGTTCTTTTAACTCAAAAATTTGACATCTACTTCTAATCGCCGGATTGATCTTATGATAAGGATTAGAAGTAGTAAGCCCAATTAAAATAATCAAACCAGATTCAATATGTGGAAGTAAAATATCTTGTTTATCTTTATTCATACGATGAATTTCATCTATAACTAAAATCATTTCTCCATACATTTTAGCTTCTTCAATTGCAATATCAAAATCTGCTTTATTATTAGTAGTAGCATTTAAAAATTTTGAACGAATATGTAACTCACTGATTAAAGCATTCGCAATACTAGTCTTGCCAATTCCAGGCTTTCCATATAAAATCATTGAAAATATTTTACCATTGGAAACTAAATTTGTTAAAACTTTACCGTCACCAACTAAATGTTTTTGACCTATAATTTCTCTCAAAGTTTTAGGTCGAATTTTATTTGCAAGTAATTCCATAATATATCCTTTCTTTCATCATTATATCATATTTTAAAAAAGAAAACATTATATATATTCAGTATATAATACATTTGTATGTATGTCAATTGCTTTTAATTTATGCTATAATAAAAAAGGTGAGTATATGAAAAAAGATGAATTAATAGAAATATTTAATCATAATCCCGAATTAGAAAAATACATGAATGAATATTTAAATTCTGAATATAATACAAGCAAAAATACTAGAGAATCTTATGCTACAGACCTTTATCTTTTAGCTAAATATTATCCAAAGAAAAACCTTAAAAATTTAACCAAAGAAAATATTCAAGAATATTTAAGAAATCAAAATAAATCCAGCAAGACCAAAGCTAGATATTTAACAACCATCAATAATTTCTACAAATATTTAGTTGAAGCAAAAGTCATTACAATAAATCCTTGTGAAGGAATAAAGATGCCTAAAATAGAAAAAAAATTACCCGAATATCTAACAATAGAAGAAATAGATAATTTATTAGATATTAGAACTAGTTCAGCTTATGATCAGCGAAATAAAGCAATGTTAGAAGTCTTATATGCTACTGGTATGCGAATAAGCGAGTTATGTAATTTAACAACCAGTAATCTATTTTTAGAAGACAAATTAATTAAAGTAATGGGAAAGGGGAGTAAAGAAAGATTAGTTCCAATTAATGATACAGCAATTGAATTTTTAAATAACTACTTAAAATTTGGCAGAAATGAACTATTAGGGACATCTACTTGTGAATATATATTTATTAGTTCTAGACATACCAAAATAACAAGACAAGCATTTTTTAAATATATCAAAAAATTATGTCAAGAAAAAGGAATCAAAAAACAAATAAGTCCCCACATTCTTAGACATTCCTTTGCAACCCATTTATTAAATAATGGAGCAGATTTAAGAATAGTCCAAGAATTATTAGGACATAGCGATATTTCCACCACCCAAATCTATACTCATCTATCAACAGAAAAGTTAGAAAAAGAATATAATAAACATCCTTTTATGCAAGAAAAAAGCCACCATTAAGTCGTGGCTTTTCTATATTTAACGAGATTCTCTATTAGCTTTAGAACTTCTTTCGCTTTTTTCATTTCTAGAACTTCTAGATTCAGTTCTAGAATTTCTACAATTCTTATTATTTCTAGAATTCTTGTTTTCTCTATTATTTTTCATTCTCTTTACCTCCCACTATTATTATGGGTTAAAACTTTGGAAACATTCATATAATTTAATGGTGATTATATGGAAATTATTGGTGCTTTACTAATATCTACCATCGCAGGTTTATCTACAATGCTAGGATCACTTGTTATCTTTTTCAAATTCCAAGAAAAAAATATTAACAAATTTATAACAGCATCATTAGCATTTTCTCTAGCTATCATGATTGGAATTAGTATTACTGATTTAATTCCAGAATCTACCTTTATTCTTTTAAAAAATTATGGAATAGGAAAGGGTATTATTTTTTCACTCCTAGCCTTTTTCTTAGGGATAATTCTAATAAAATATTTAAATAAATTAATAAATAGTACTAAACAATCAAATGACTTATATAAACTAGGAATACTAAATATGCTAGCCTTAGTATTACATAACTTTCCCGAAGGAATAGCGACATTCATGACATCATACAAAGATATGGAAGTAGGCTTTAAATTAGCAATTGCCATTGCTTTTCATAATATACCAGAAGGAATATCAATTGCTGTACCTATTTATTATGCAACAAAATCAAAAAAGAATGCGATCTTTAAAACATTCTTATCAGGAATCGCGGAACCAATTGGTGCCTTAATAGCATATATTTTTTTAAGTAAATATATTACTGACAGTCTAATTAGCATTATTCTTCTTTTAGTAGCGGGTATTATGATTACTTTAGCTATTGAAGTAATATTTCCTAAAGCAAAACAATATAATCTAAAAAAACACTTATATTTTGGATTAATAATAGGAAGTATTCTAATATTATTTAATTATTTAGCTTTTTGATTTTGTAATCAAATCATAAACAACTGGAATAAGTATAACTGTGGCAAAAAATTCATAAATAATTATGGTTTTATCATAAAAAAAATCACTGTAGATTACTATAAATATATAGCAAAAACTTATTGAAAATATAATAGATATATAAATCATCTTTTTAATACTATATATTTGTTTATTTTGAATATATTTAGATAATCTCATTAAAAATATTTTTAATATTCTGATTAATTTAATTTTTAAAATATAAAACAAGTTAATCAAAGTTATAAAAGGAACCTTGAAAAAATAGCCAATTTTACCCAACAAAGTTAATTTTATCTTTCCTGTTTTAAGGAATATTCTACCTTTTCTATATTAAAACATTCTATCTCTGAGTTAAAAATCATTAATATATTTGAAATAAACAAATTAAGATTAATAATTAATGAAAAGATTCCTAAAAGGGGAATAATACAAATAAATAATATCAAAAGCATTTGTGTTAACCATTGTTCTTGTATATTTAAAAAGTTTAAAAATATCTGAAAGATTTCGGGATCAATAACAAAAAAATATAACAAAGAACTCAAAAATAATATCTCAGGAGCATATCTATTTAAAAGGGAAGGGGAGTTCTCTTTATCTTTAAAAATTTTAATTAATATATATGTAAATGATAAAACAGAAAATAATCCCCAAAATTTACTTTGATAGATGACTAGAAAAAATATTAAAAAAGCAATAAAAAGCACAAATACAATTCCATAAAACAACTTAAATATAAAGAGTTTAGTACGATCTTCCAAAGATAAAGGCCCATAGTTACAACTGTTAGAATTAATCAAAGCCCAATTCTTAATAAAGTCTTTCATGATAAAGATAAAATTAATAATTATAATTACACTCAATAGTAAATTGAAAATAGCTAATAATAATTTCATAAAACCAATCCTCAGCTTTTTGACATATATACATATATATTAACATTAAATCTCAAAATTTTCAAATATTTAAAAATATTTCAGAGAACAAAGTTAACATAATATATATTTAGCGAACTAGAAAGTTTTAAAAAAATATTAACTTAAAAACTAGTATAATAACTATATTTTCTGATCAACTCAATCATTTTTCATAAAAAATTAACCACCAAATTTAGTTTATGGAATTTAGACGCACAAATCAATAATATTCAAAAATTTAACTAATAAATCACATTGCATAAATGCACAATAATAACCTTATTTAATTTTAAAATAAGGTTAAAACGCATACGTGTAATATATATCATATTTATAATATATAATAAGGTTATAAGTTAGAACATAAAAATTAACGTTCATCAATTATTTTAAGATAAAAAAAGAACCTTAAATTAATAAAGTTCTATTTTAAATTACTAGAATACCAATAATAATTATCATCATTATTTTTCTTAAAAGTGTGTTTATAAAGAGTACCATATTTTTGTACAAATTCTTCATTTATTTCTACATTATTATTTTCTAAAGCTTCTGAACAAGCTGAAATTTCATCTTCAGAATCATTTGAACCATAACACTTGTTACCAGATATTCTCAAATAATAATCTGTAATAACAATATCCTCGTTCAACTTTTCAGAAGCTTTATTCATTAAACGATAAATCGTAGCTTCAGGAGTCAAAGAATAAACAAAAGTCTCTGCTTCCCCGCAATAATATTCTTCACCATTAAGATAACAAGCTTCTGTACCGTTGATATAAAACGATGTATCATCTGGTAATTCTTCTCCATAAATAGCAGAATAAGCTTTTTTTAAATCAGTAGAAGAAACGATTTGATACCCACAACTGTCCTCCCCTTCTTCTGCTGCAAGCCTAATCCCCTCACCTATCTCACATATTTTTATATCATTATCATTTTTAGTAGTCACTTCATGAGAATCAGATTTTATTTGCTTATCATCTAACTTATAATAGGCCATACAAAGCTTGTTATTACTAGAAAGAGTATCATACTTTACTTCATCACCCGTATAAGAATTTAAACCACCGCAATGATAAATATCAACCTCACCTAGATAAGAATATAGCTCAGTAACTTGTGGATCATCTAACTTTAAAGGTTTATCACCTAAAAATATTACTAAAAATATAACAATTATTACTACAACAATTCCTAATACTACTAATACTTTCTTTTTCACTATACTTTTCTCGTTTCTATTTCAGCTATTTTTTCTAGAACTTCAGCAGCATTTTGCTCTGTCATCTGATCATAGCCAAGTTCTCTTAAAGCTTGAATTTTAATAGTATTTAATTGTTGTGTACGACTAAGTTTTTCTTCATTCTTTTGTTCAATTTCTTGTACAAAACGCTTATGACTTTCTTTTAATTTACTTCTGCTAGCTCCTCCGTTGTTATATAAAGTCAAAGCAGAATATAATATTCCCTCAAATATAAACTGTTTTTCTTCATTAAAAGCAAATTCATCTGGGCTAATAAAACCAGTAGTCTTAGACATGTAACCAAGAATATATTTAATTTCCGGAACATTATCCATTGATTGTAACATATGATATAAGTAGCTAATTACATGATAATTTTCTTCTTTTTTATTTTCATCTAATAATTTTTCTTTTAACAAATAATTAATATCAGCTAGCAAAGTTTGAGAATTCTTATCCAAGCCTTTCATATCAAAATAACTATCCATATCGCTAGTATTTTTAACGCCTTGATTAAGTCTATTTTCTACAGCCATTAAATAATCTGTTGTTATCTTAATGCTACTAATAGCCCCTTCTGTACCATCCTCAATATCAAGAAGTTTTAATAGTAAAATTTTCTTCTCTTTAGGCCATTTATTTAAATCTTCTAACTCTAAATAATTATAAACCATTTGCCTTGAAACATTTAAATACTTTGCAAGTCTAACTTTAGATATACCCAATTCCTGTAATAATTCATTTAAACTATTCATAACAATTCTCCTTTTACTTTACACCTTAATTATAAATTACTTAACACTTATATGTCAAGTAGTAGTTAAGCAAATATTTAAGATAAATACCAAATCTTCTCTCCATTCTTATAAATATCTCCAATAAAACCACAACCTAAACACTCTTCACCATCATAAAATACACACGCTTGTCCAGGAGTAACTGCTTTAGCAAGTGTTGGATATTTTAGTCTTATTTCTTGTTCGGAAATACTAATTACTTGAACAGGTACATCTTCTCCACGATAACGGAATTTAACATTAAATGTTTGAGGAAGTGAACCTAGTAAATTAACTTGATCCAAAACACATTCATCACTATATAAATACTCACTATCACCAAAAGCAACATAAAGAATATTATCTTTAACACTCTTACCACAAACATAATGTCTTTTTTCATCACCACTTAAACCAACATTTCTTCTCTGTCCAATTGTATAATTCATAAGTCCCGTATGTCTTCCAACAATCTTTTTAGTCTCAACATCTACAATATTTCCAGGATTAGGCTTCAAATAATTTTTAATAAAATCTTGATAATGTCTTTCTCCAATAAAGCAAATACCCGTAGAATCCTTTTTCTTAGCCACATTAAGATTTGCTTTTAAAGCTATCTCTCTTACCTCAGGTTTTGTATAATCTCCAAGAGGAAATAAAACATCTTCTAACTGTTCTTTGGTAATATCCGCTAAAAAATAAGTCTGATCTTTATTTAAATCCTTAGCTCTATATAATTTACCATCAATAACTTTAGCATAATGACCAGTTGCAATTAAATCTGCCCCTAATCTCTTCGCCTCTTTTTTAAATAAATCAAATTTAATAAATTTATTACATAATAAATCTGGATTAGGCGTTCTTCCTTTTTTTAACTCTTCTAAAAAGTAAGTAAATACATAATCCCAATATTCTTTAATAAAATCAACTCTATGAAGAGGTATACCTATAATTCGGCAAGCTTCTAACGCATCATTATAGTCTTGTTCTTGAGGACAAATAGATTCTTCTAAAGTAGGATTGCCAAGATAATCATTATTTACCATAGCATCCCAATTTCGCATAAAAAGTCCTTCTACCTCATATCCTTCTTTTTTTAGAAGAAAAGCCGCTACAGCTGAATCTACTCCTCCACTAATTCCCACGATAACTTTTTTCATAATACATCACAAAAATATTATACCATGTCTTATCTAATTAGTAAATTAAGTTAAAATAAAGGTTAATTTTAATAAAATGGAATTCCCAAAAAAGTAAATAAAAATATCATAAATTAAAATTATTAAAATACTAATAAAAACAATTTGATACTGTTTTTTAAAAGAAAAATCATCTTTTTTATGAATAATATTATTTTTAATAATAAAATAGACATTCTTAAAAACCAAATAAAGTACTATTAACCAAAGTCCTTTTAAAAGTAAATTATAAAAAACTCCAAAAAACACACCAGATAAACCAAATACTTCGCCAAAAATAAAAATAGAATAACTAATACAAATAATTTCCCATAAAAAGTAAATTGGAAATAATAAAACTCCAAAAATCATAAAAGAACTAGCAATCAAAATAGATATAACAATAAAATGAAGAAAGAAAAAATTAATATGCACACTTTCTAAATTTGTAACTATATTTTGAATATCATCAATAAAAAAAGTAGAATCAATCTTTTTATAAAAAATAAATCCTACAAAAATGCCCAAACAAAGAAAAGCTAACAAGATTTTTAGATATTTTTTATCCAGTTTTAAGCTTGTCCTAATAAAATTCATAATATCACCATTAAATTATATTGAAAAAAAAGCAAAAATATGATAAATTATATAAAGAAATCAATAAAAAGAAATGGGGATATATATTATGAGTAAAAGAGCAAGAAAAATCTTTGCTTGGTGTATGTTAATAGCCATGATTGCATCTGTTGCAGCAACAGTAATATCATATGCCATATATAGTTAAAAAAGGTAGTTCTGAAATATTTAAATAATAACTAAAATTTCATTTTTTATATTTTTATAGGAGTGTAGGTTTCATCTCAGAACTACGCTTTTATTTTAATATGAAATAATGAAAAATACAAGAAAAAGCGTTCGACAAAATTCGACGCTTATTTTTTTAAACTTTCCTCTACTAAAATATCTAAAAGTGTTGTATAAGAAATTCCACTTGCTTCCCACAATTTAGGATACATACTAATTTCTGTAAAACCAGGAATAGTGTTAATTTCATTTAAAATAATATTTCCCTCTTCATCTAAGAAAAAATCTACTCTACTATATCCTCGTAAATTTAAAATTTGAAAAGCTTGAATAGCAATCTCTTTTATTTGTCTAGCAATATCAGAAGATAATAAAGCCGGTATTACCGTTTTACTTTCTTGATTTTTATATTTAGCATCATAACTATAGAACTCATCACTTGCTAAAATTTCTCCAACTGTAGATGCTAGAATTTTCCCTTTACATTCTAAAATAGCACATTCTAGTTCTCGGCCTTTGATTTCTTGTTCCACTAAAATCCTTGTATCAACATCTAAAGCTATTTTAATTGCTTGTTCTAGTTCTTCCCTATTCTTAGCCTTACTAATTCCAACAGAAGAACCACTATTCGCTGGTTTAATAAATAATGGAAAAATCATTTTTGTTTCAAGGCAATCTAAAACTTGATCTAAAGTATACTTTTTTCCTTCCATGATATAAAAATCTAGGTATTTAGTAAAAGCTATATATTTTGCTGTTCTAATATGATTTAGTTCTAAAATATCTTTTGCATATATCTTATCCATTGTAATCATGCTAGGCATAGGTTTATTTCCAACATAAGAAATTCCTAAAAAATCAAATACGCTAGCCAAAGTTCCATCCTCGCCATTTTTACCATGAATCATAAGAAAAACACTGTCCATATTTTTTAAGAATTGAAAAGGATCTTCAATTAATTCCAATTGTTCAGGCAAAATACCAAATTCCATAGGGCCAATAGTACTAATATCTTTTACCCAAAGCCAAAATTGATTATTTTTATCCAAATAAATAGGCATAATCTCATACTTTTGATGATCTAAATTTTTAATAATAGAACACGCTGATACAATTGAAACTTCATATTCATTAGAAGAGCCTCCAAATAATACTGCTAATTTCATAAATAACCTCCATTAAAATTTATGCGTTTTCTCTTCTTTTTAATTCTTTCAAAAATGGTTGAAAAGCCGTAGGAATAGCATAGTTTGTATTTATTTCTTCTAACGTTTTCCAATCTAAGTTTGCTATTTTTTTAGAAACTTCGATTAAATAAGCTTGCATATACCAAATTTGATGAGTAAAGACATGTTTATTTGCAATACTTTTCTTTATAGAAATATAGGAAATATCTTTTTGAACTAAATATTTTTTAATATCTTCCAAAGTTAGATCACCACTAATATTAGGAAATTCCCACAAATGCTGTAATAGCTTTTCCTTATCTCTTCTGGAAATAGCAAAATATCTTTGATAAGAAAACAAAAATATAGTAAAAAATAATTCTTTTTTCTTTCGTTTTTCCATTCTTATAGGAAGTTTATCCCAAGTTTGATATTTAAATGCTTTGCAAAACTCACGAATAGGACAATCTTCACATTTTGGTTTACCCTTTGGAAGGCAAACACTTTCTCCAAGTTCCATTAAAGCTTCATTAAAATCTCCAGTTTCTAAAGGCATTATTCTGCTAAGTTCATTTCTAATTTCCTTTTTAGTTTTAGGTAAATCAATATTTCTTTTATCATTTTTAAATCTAGTATAAACTCTCAAAACATTACCGTCAACTGTTGGCGTAGCTTCGCCAAAGCAAATAGAAGCAATAGCCGAAGCCGTATATTCCCCTATACCAGGAAGTTTAATAATTTTTTCATAAGTATTAGGAAATATGCCTCGATACTCTTCCATAATTACTTGAGCTGCTTTTTTTAAATTTCTTGCTCGACTATAATATCCCAAACCTTCCCACAATTTTAAAAGATCATCTAAGGGAATAGAAGCCAAACTAGAAACATCTGGCATCTTTTTAATAAAGCGATGATAATAAGGAATAACAGCATCTATTCTTGTCTGTTGTAACATAATCTCTGAAATCCATATAAAATAAGGATTTTTTGTTTCTCTCCAAGGTAGCATTCTTTTATTTAATTGATACCATTCTAATAATATAGGCACAATCCTCTTCATTCTGAATTTAAAACTCCCAAACCTTTAATTCATCAACAATTTGACCAAAATTCATGGCATGACTAGCTTTCACTAATACAACATCTTTTGCTTTAATATTATTTTTTAAAAAATCTATAGCTTCCTCATTTTTATCAAAATGAAAACAACTATCAATATTTAACCCAAGCTTCATAGCTTCCTCATTGATATATTTTGAAAGTTCTCCCACTGTTACTAATAAGTCAACATGCGTATTTAAAACTAATTCACCAATATCTCGGTGAATCTTCTCACTAAATTCTCCCAATTCTAATATATCACCAAGAACAGCAATTTTACGTGCAGAAAAACTTTTTAAAACATCTAAAGCTAAAACTAAAGAATCATAACTAGAATTATAGGTATCGTCTAAAATTAAGAAGTTACATGCTTCAATTTTACACATTCTATGTTCTTCAGATTTCTGTTTTTGATAAGCATAACGAATATCCTCATCATTTATATCTAACATTTTGCCAATAGCATAAGCAACCAAACTATTATATATAAAAGCTTTTCCATAAACAGGAATTTGATACTCTTGATTCTTTAAATAAAAACTACTACCATTCTTAGAATAATGAATATCCGTAGCTTGATAATCACTTTCTTCGGCAATACCAAAAGTAATAATTTCACGTTCTTGATTATTAGTACCCCACTTATGAAGCAAATCATTATCATTATTTACTAAAATAGGACCTGTTAAACCTTCCAATATTTCTAATTTGGCTTTTAAAATATTTTCTCTACTGCCTAAATTACCAATATGACTAGTTCCAATGTTCGTTATAACTGCAATAGTAGGTTTTGCAATATTACTAAGAGTACTTATTTCTCCAAAAGTATTCATTCCCATCTCTAAAACAATACATTCTTCATTTTGATAACCCAACAAAGTTAAAGATAATCCAATATTTGTATTCAAATTTCCTTGTGTTTTTAAAACAGTATATTTTTGCTCTAAAACACTTGCTATTAAATTCTTTGTACTTGTTTTACCAACACTACCAGTAACTGCAATAACAGGTACATGAATAGTCTCACGTTTCTTTTTCGCAAGTTCAGTAATAAATTCTATTGTATCACGAACCAAAATAATATTTTTATCCAAATATTGCTTTTTAACTTCTTCTTCATTTTCTAATTTAGACAAAATACAAGTTTTTGCCTCCTTTGAGAAAGCATCACCAAAAAAATCATTTCCATCGAAATTTTCTCCACAAAAAGCAATATAAACGTCTCCTCTATTTATCGTTCTTGTATCTTTAGAAAAGCACCCTAATTGTTCCTCTGGATTTCCACAAATTAATTTAGCCTCACTAATTCCTAAAACATCTGCTATTTTCATTTTCATCACCTAAAAAAATTATACTAAAGTTCTCTAAAAAAATCTACTCTTCTAGAAAATTCAGTATAATTTTTGACATATTTTATAAGAACAAACTATCAAATATTTCTTGATAATTTTTAACTAAGATAATATTCAATTTTTCTTTAATTTCAATTGGCACTTCTTCTAAATCAAGTTCATTTAATGCTGGAATATAAACATCACTGATACCAGAATTATAAGCTCCAATAATTTTTTCTTTAATACCCCCAACTTTTAAAACATCTCCATTTAAAGATATTTCACCAGTAAAAGCAAGATAATTAGCTATTTTTTTATTCAAAATTAAACTAATAATACTTGTTGTAATAGCAACACCAGCACTAGGCCCATCTTTTTTTATTGCTCCATCTAAGAAATGAATATGAATATCTTTAATATTAAAGTAAAAATCTTTAAAACCAAACTGTTTTTGCCTAGCTTTAATATAGCTTAAAGCAACACGAGTAGATTCATTCATAACTTTACCAAGCATTCCAGTAACAACAAAATCCCCTTTTCCTTCATAAACGCAGGATTCTATTGGAATAATTTTTCCACCACCACCAGTTACACCTAAAGCATTTACTCTTCCTACAAAATCTTGCTTTTTACTATCTATTCCTTCATATTTAGGAATACCCAAATATTCTTTTAAACGGACTTTACTAATTTTTGTTCTTTCATTAATTTTACCCATTAAAACTAATCTTCTAATCAATTTTTCTAAATTACGATACAGATCTCTTACCCCAGCTTCTTCTGTATAAGCCGATATTAAAAACAAAAGCATTTCATCACTAATAGAAATAATTTTATTATTAATTTTATTTTCTTCTAATATCCTAGGAATTAAATATTTCTTAGCAATATCTAACTTTTCATAATTTGTATAACTAGATAAATAAATCAGCTCTAAACGATCTCTTAAAGCAAGTGGAATCGTATCTGCATCATTTGCTGTAAGAATAAAGAACACATGAGATAAATCAAAAGCTTCCTCAATATAATTATCAATAAATTCAGCATTTTGCTCTTTATCTAAAATATCTAAAAGAACACTAGCAGGATCATCTTTAGCATTTATTGTTAATTTATCAATTTCATCAATCAAAAATACAGGATTTTTACTACCACATTTCCTTAATCCTTGAATTATTTTACCAGGATTAGAACCCATATAAGTTCTTCTATGACCCATAAGTTCTGAAGAATCGTTTAACCCTCCAACACTAATTTTATAAAATTTTCGATTTAAAGCATGAGCAATTTGTTTCGCAATACTTGTTTTACCTACACCAGGAGGACCAACCAAACAAATAATTGGACTTTTAATCTCTGGATTATTATTTTTTAAAGCCACATATTCTAAAATACGAGTTTTAACTTCTTCTAAACCATAATGACTTTCATTTAATTTCTTTCTAATATCATCTAAATTACTGTTTTCAAAACTTTCTTTATGCCAAGGTAAATGTAAAACCCATTCCAAATAATTACGAATCATAGCATTTTCTGGCGATAAATCATTTGTATATTCTAATCTTTTAATTTCCTGTAATAATTTATTATTAGAAGATTTAGGCAATTTTAATTTTTCTAATTCTTGATAATAAAAATCTGCTACTTCGTTTTTTGTTTCACCTAATTCTTGCTCTAAAATCTTTACTTTTTCTCGTAGAATAAATTCTTTTTGACTTTGTTCTAAACTATTTTCTAATTCTTTTTCTATTTTTTGATCTAACTTTAAAACCTCTAATTCTACTTTAATATCTTTAAGTAAATTCTTAGCCCGATACATAGGATTAATTTCTTCTACATATTCTAATTTCTTATAAAAAGAAAGAGGAATAAAAGAACAAATTGTATCGGTAAGGAGCGATAAATTATCAATCACTTTAATATTATTTAAAATACTATTAGAAACATGAGTCGAACTAGTGACATACTCTTGAACAATTTCATTCAATTTTTTAACAATTGCTTTTTCTTCTACTTCCTCAAACTTAGGAAGAACAATATTCGTAAAAGAAGCTTCTAAAATATCTCCATTAAAAGAACTATTTTGGAATAAAATTACTTTAACTCTCTCTATTCCCTTCAAAGTAATTCTAATATTTCCATTCGGAAGCTCTATTCTACTTTTAATTTTACCAATAACAGCAACTTCCGGTAAATCATTAACTTCTGGTGTTTCTTCGATTTGATTATGAGGAGTAATAATTAATAGGGAACGATTATACTCTTTTGTCGCAAGATTAATAATTTCTTTACTAAGAGTATTATTAAGTTCAATTTTAACTTCCTGATTAGGGAGTAAGATCAAACCTTTCAGAAGCATAACTGGCAAAAATTGTTCCATATTAATCATCCACTCCCATCCAAAAACATTTCTTCTTATTATAATGAATTCATCATCATTTGTCTACACTATTTGAGTAAAAATTAATCCAAATTTTACCAATATTATTTTTTTAAAGTTCTAGAAAATTTAGGCCATATTCCTATATGATTAGGAGTATGCTCAGGCAACTGATATATATCATGACCCGGATATTCATTCCCTTCCACTAAAATAGGTCCATTAGGAGTAAAAGAAACATCCCATCCTACATAACGCATTTCAGGTACTAATTTACTAGCTTCTTTTACTAGTTCTAACGCTTTTTCCCAATCAGGAAACATAAACCCTTTAATGAGTGCATTAGTAATAGGATGATATTCATAAAGGTTCTTTTTCTTGTCAATTGCTTTATCTATTACTTCACCTGTTTCTTCATTAACCGGTGCTACCATTCCTCCACTGTTAAAGTTATCTACATACTTACCATTACCAATTCGAAAATAAGCGCATATGACATGAGAATCTCCCTCATCATCAACAATTGTAACAATACGTACTGTATTAATAGAATTGGGATAAATAGTAGCTACTTTCTCATGTTGTACAATTACTTCTTCTAACTCATAATTCATACCCGCTTGAGTTAAATAATCATAAACCTCATCTAAAGAAACATAAGTACTTATATCTATCCTTTCAATGCCCTTACCGCAAGTTCCAACAACAGGTTTTGCCATAAAAATAGAATGCTTGCTAATAAATTTTAAAACATCTTCTTTAGCACTGGAATTTACATCAATAAAATCTCTTTTAATAAAATCACGAAATAAAGTATTAAATTCAACTTTATTACGAAAAAGATAATTATATTCTGGATTATTATACTTTTTAATCAAATCATTATTTCTCCCTCTCGTAATATAAGTATCTCTCTCTTCGTCAGTTAAACGATACATTTCAAACAAATCATAATCTGAATAACCAGCTCCATACTTAACAGCACACTTACGCATATCATTAAATATAGCTATTCTCCCCATTCCTGTTTCTTTATGAATATGATTAATTTTATCCAACATATTTTTATAATCCATCTTCATAACTCGCTTTACTAAATATTTAAAACTAGGCATATCATCACTCTTTTCTAAATAATTGTATCAAATTTTCAATAAAAAGTCAGTAAATCAGTAAATATAACACAAAATATTTACATATAAAAAAGAATAGTTCTTATTCTAAATTTTTTAACTCTTGAATGCTTAATCCCGTTGCTTTACTAACATCTTCTATTGCTATATTTAATTGAAGTAGGTTTTTAGCAGTTTTTATTATTCCTCTTTCTTCTCCTTCTTTTCTTTCTACATCAACTATCTTATCATAGTTCCTTTGTCAGATTTTATCAAACCATAGAATTGCAATTGAAAATAAAAAAAGAATGACTTTCATCACTCTTTAAGAATAAATTAATTATTATCCTTTAATATTTCAATAGCTTTATGCATTTTCATATCATATTTAACAATATCTAAAGACCCATAAGCTTTTAACAATTCTTCTTCTGTAATGCCATAATTATCGGCCATTTCTTTAGCTTTAGCTTTTACTTCTTCCTCAGAAAAATCTAATTTTTCTTCATCAGCAATTGCTTCTAATAAATAACGATATTTTACTCTTTTAGTAGCTTCTGGTTCCATTTGTTCATGCAATTTTTCATGAGTCACACCAGTAATATTCATATAATCTTCTAATTTAATACCTTGCATTTTAAGTTGTTCTTCAAATTGATGAATCATTCTATGAACTTCTTCAGAAATAATTTCTGGATTAATTTCTACTTTCATATTTTCACTGGCTTTTTCCATGCACTTTTCCACAAACTCATCATCAATCTCAGCATTTTTACGATCAATCAAAACTTTTTCAACTTCATTTAAAAATTCTTCTTCTGTTTTAATATTATCATAACCTAAATCTTGATAAAAATCCTCATTTAATTCTGGAACAATTCTTTGTTTAATTTCTCTTATAGTAACATTAAACTTAACTTCTTTTCCTTTTAAATCAGCTACATAATCATCAGGAAATTTTAAATTTAATTCTTTTGTTTCACCAACTTTCATTCCTACTAAACCCTCTTCAAATCCTGGAATAAAAGTATGAGAACCGATTTCTAAAGGATAATTTTCTCCCTTTCCACCTTCTAAAGCTTTACCATCTACATATCCATCAAAATCAATAACAGCTGTATCTCCATTTTGAACATCGCCTTCTTCTTTAGGAGCAATTTCTGCAAATTCTTCACGAATTCTTTTTACCTCTGCATCTATTTCTTCCTTAGATACTTTTGCTTTTTCTTTCTTTAATCCTAATTTCTTATATTCGCCTAAAACTACTTCTGGTTTACTAATAATAGTAAATTCAAAGGTAACTTTATTTTCATTAATTTCCTTAATATCAAGGTTAGGTTCTACAACAGGCATAATTTTAGCTTCCTCTAAAGCCTTCTGGTAAGCTTCATCCATTACAAAATCAACAGCATCCATAAATAAAGATTCTAAACCAAAATTTTTAATATAAATATCTTTAGGAGCAGAACCCTTTCTAAAACCTGCAATTGTAACCTCTTTATTTCTTTTTTTAAAAGACTTATCTAAAGCTTTCTGCCAAGATTCACCTTCAATAGTAATAGTAATTTTCTTTACATTATTCATAACTTACATCCTTTCAAACTGCTAATATTATAACGTATATTATATGATTTTACAAGCCTAAAAAAAGGAACTATCTAACAAAAACAATTTCATCTTTCTTAATATATTGTTTTAAAAAATTTATTTTATCTAAGCTATTATCAAATATCAAATCTACCAACAATAAAACATCTTGAACATACGTTTTAGAATAATCATCAAATTCTTTTATTTGTAAATGCTGAAATAAATAATTAATATAATCTTCATCAAAAGAATCACTCATAACATATAGCATCAGTTTAAGATAAAAATAAATAGTATTTTGAATCATATTTTTGTCTAATAAACCATTAGCACATCTAATTTCAATATCATTATTTACTTCTTCATCAGACGATAAAAAAGAATAATTTTGAAAATTAAGAGTCCACTTTTTATCATAGCCCAATCTTTTAGGGCAACTTAAATTATCTAAAAACATAGGAATTCGATCACATTTTAATTTAGTCACTTCTGCAATAGGATGTGCAAAGTATAAAATTTTAGGTCGATAAGTAACCGATTTCCCATAAGAAAATTTAAAAATAACATGTTCAAATACACACCATAATTTAACAAAATTTACTACATTTCGAATATCCTGTTCAAACATCTGAGCACCAACATGTACCTGAAAAGCTGTTTCTTCTGTAGAACGAGCTTTTAAGCGCTTTAAACATTGTAATACCTCTGCCAATATTTTCCAATCAATATCTATATCATGTAAAATAGGAGAAGAAATCTCACCACCAACTGCAAAATCATCAATTTGATAAGTACAACTTTTATCTTCGTGAACACTCCAACTCTTAAAACATTCATCTTTACTTAATTCTTTTTTTACATAGTAAAGCAAAACATCTTGAAATTCTAATTCTACTCCAAAACTAATTTTAGAATCTATTCCTAAATGATCACGATATTTCAAACGATAATCCTTTAATCTTATAAATAAAGTTTCCAAATCTTTTTTAGATAAATTTCGAAAATCACCGCGATAATTTAAATAGTCTTTCATATAAAAACCCCTTTGACAAGGAGTTATTATACAATCATTAGAATAAAAAAGCAATTAAATTAGAAAATTTCTCAGCAAATATAAATACAATAGCCATACTAGCAATTAAGAATGGGCCAAAAGGAACTTCACTATCTTTATTTAACATCATCGCTCCTGCAGCATAAGGAAGAGCAAGTAAACTAGACAAAATAATAGAAACCAAACCTAAACGAAATCCTAATATAATTCCTATTACAGCAGCCAGTTTAATATCTCCTCCGCCCAAAGCATCTCTTTTAAATATCCTCTTTCCAATAAAACCAATAAACAACATTAATAAAAATAATACTAAACCACTAAATAAGCTTATCCCCATATTTTTAAATCCATAAAAATAAGCTCGCAAAATTAATATAAATATTCCAGATATAATTAATGGGCTATCTAAAATAATCATATATTTAAAATCACTAATAAAAATAATAAAAACTAAACCAGCTATAATTAAAGAAGCAAAAAACTCATAGCTAATACCAAAAACATAATAACTAATAAGAACTATTAAAGCATTTATTACTCCAATAAACAGATTTAAAATCCATGAATTTCCTTCTTTTTCTACTACTTCTGGAACATATAAAGGCAATTTTTCTCCAATAAAAGCATAAAATAAACCCAAACCAAAACCTATTAAAAAAAGTAATATAATCATTATTCCACCTAACCTATCTGTCCATACAAACTAAACATTGGTATTACAACAGCAAGGATTACTACTCCAACAATCAAAGCCAAAATAACAATCATAATTGGTTCTAAAAAGCTTTTTAGATTAGTAACTCTCGTCTTATGTAAATCATTAAAATAACTAGCAACCTTTTCCATCATTAAAGAAAGTTCTCCTGTTGCTTCTCCTGTAACAATCATATAATATGCAACATCTGGAACACACCATTTATTATAAAAAGACTTACTAATTTTATCTCCTCTAGCAATATTACTAATTGTTTCAATCATAATATCTTTATAAACTTCATTATTCGTAATGTTAGACAAAATTTCCATACTATCAGTAATATAAACACTATTACGAAGTAAACTAGCAAAAGTCTTAGTAAAAAGAGTCAATTCATGATAAATAATGATTTTACCGAAAAAAGGAATATGCATGCCAAGGCTTTGAATAATTTTGCGTATCTCTTTACTATTTTTATACAAAAATAGAAGTACTAATAAAACCAAAAAGGCTATTATCAAAATCATATTGATATTAGCAGTAATATACTTACTTAAATTAATAATAGATAAAGTAAAACCACTAACTGTAATACCAGCCTGATCATAAATCTGAATAAACTCTGGTATTACATACACCATAATAAAAGTCAAAATAGCAATAGAGAAAATAAGTAAAATAGCCGGATAAATAATAGCACTAATCATTTCTTTTCTTGTTTTATCTATTTCAGTATAATAATTTGCCATATCATCTAAAGTTTTAATAATTTCACCTGTTGCCTCAGCACTACGAATCATATTAATAAGTAAAGGTGGAAAAATTTTCCCTTGATTTTGTAAAGCCGTACTAAAACTTTCTCCTAGAGTAAGCTCATAGCTAATCGCTTCATATAATCTTTTCTTTTTTTTATCTTTACTAGCTTGTTCTTTCATAATATGGATCGTATCATTTAAAGTTAAACCAGCTTTTAAATAAGTACATACTTGAGTAAGCCAAAAAATTAAATCTTTTGTCTTCATAGGGCTATCTAATTCTAACCCGATTTTCTTAAGAAAATTCACCATACTAGCTTTTTTTACTTGATAAACATCAATACCTTCATTAGCTAAAAAATTATGAAGTGTAATCCTATTAGTAGCGCTCATCATTCCTTTAACCTTTCGGCCATTTTTATCTGTGCCGTAATAATAGTAGTAGTCTTTACTAACTTTTCTGGAATTAATCTCTAGTTGCATCTCTTTTAACAATTCTTGTTTTTCCAACATAATTCTGTTTCGTTCATCCATACTTAAAACTACCGACTGTTCCTCATTATCCATCTTAATAACTTCGTCAAAAGCATTCAAGTGAGCTTGTTCTTTCTTTTTAAAGCTTTTTTTATTTAATTGATAATCTATTATATTATACCAAACATCAAAAAAAACAAACTTCACTCCTATAAAGAAATGTTTAATAAAACTAATAATAAATGTAAAAGGTGCTAATAAAATTCCCATAGCCATCTTTCCTATTCTTTTAAAATTATATCATAAAAATAATCATAGTTCTAGTCCAAAACAAAAAGCGGAATAAATCCACTTTCTTGTATTATACTCGCCTATGTGTAAAGGATTAAGCGACACAGGCAAGATAAATTTAATTTTCAACTACAATATAAGGATCACTACTTGTTCCGCTACCCGTTATTTCAACATCATGGGCCAGATTGATTACTGGGCGCATACCAAACGCGTTACGCACGCTAGGCGCAGCGAAACTGCCATTCGAATTCACAATGAACACGTTAGCATAACCCGCAGAATCGAAGTAAAACGGAGACATGGTCCAATAATTTTGTTCGGTATATAGGTAGTAACTTGTATTATTACTTCCTCCTTTTCCTCCTGCATATACTACTTCATCTGCTGTGATTAGTCCTACTGGGTTGGGTAACTTCTTATTTCCTTTACTACTTCCTGTTGGTGTAAACATATCACTACTTAGTTGACTACATTTTAATGTTGGATTTTGGGTACTCTTCCATGAACTACTTCCATTACTCCATTGCATAAATCTACTTGTCAAATCATATGTTGTTGCATTTGTTCCATATCCTAGTGTTCCATATCCATTCCATGATGCTCCGGTATACACTTTTCTATCATTACAAAATCCTGCTTCTGTACTTACCTTATCCCCATATCCTTTATTCGCTATATTGGTTTGATACCAACTATCCAATACTCCCTTGATTGTACTATTATTAGTATTTGCATGGGTCGCTGCATAACTACTTGCTCCTGTACTTCCATACATATACCCTACATATGCATTATCATTATACGAACTATTATATGCACTTGTACTTATTTGTGTACTTTCTCCTGTTGTTGCCGTACCTGTTCCGTTATAGATCATTCGAATACTTCCATCTCCATTGATTCGGATTATTCGCCAATAGTATCCTGCAAATTTTACCCAGTTATTATTTACAGACCCTCTAAAGTAATAACTCTCTCCCCAGTCATCTTGGGTTTTATATACTCCTTCATCCGTTGTTGCTATTTTACTAAAGTCTGGTTCTTTTTCATTTACTTTGTTGTTGGCTAATATGGTATTACATGCTTCTGCTCCTTCTGGACATAGTTTTACTTCTTCTATTACATTACT
>FR903077.1:5719-145836 GCA_000438195.1 Mycoplasma sp. CAG:776 | reverse complement strand
GCCTGCGCACGCTTTACGCCCAATAAATCCGGATAACGCTCGCCACCTACGTATTACCGCGGCTGCTGGCACGTAGTTAGCCGTGGCTTTCTTGAAGAGTACCGTCAAGTAAGACTCATTTCCTAATCTTACAATTCTTTCTCAACAACAGAGTTTTACAACCCATAGGGCCTTCATCACTCACGCGGCATTGCTCGTTCAGGGTTTCCCCCATTGACGAATATTCCTAACTGCTGTCTCCCGTAGGAGTCTGGGCCGTGTCTCAGTCCCAGTGTGGCCGATTAACCTCTCAGTTCGGCTACGCATCGTCGTCTTGGTAGGCCATTACCCCACCAACTAACTAATACGCCGCAGGCCCATCTCTAAGCGAAGCTTTAAAGGCTTCTTTACTCCGCAGAGCACATTCGGTATTATCAATCGTTTCCAATTGTTATCCCCAACTTAGAGGTAGGTAACCCACGTGTTACTCACCCGTTTGCCACTAGGTGGAAAATCCAAATCATAAGAAATCCGAAATTAGAGCAAGCTCCTCATTTTTCATTCTTAATCAATGGGCCACCTCGTTCGACTTGCATGTCTTAGGCATGCCGCCAGCGTTCATCCTGAGCCAGGATCAAACTCTCAATAAAAAAGATTTATTTAAATCTTAATAATTTTAGTTTAATCTAAGCTACTCAAAATTGACTTTTTAACTTAGTTTTCAAAGATCATTTCTTGCGTTGCCTTTTTTGCATCGCGTAGATATAATATAACATCTTCGCGAGACTTTGTCAACAACTTTTTTTGATTTTTTTACACTTTTTTTTAGCTTTTTCAAGGCTTTTTGTCAAGTGCATAAGTAATATAACAAACTCTGCGAATTATGTCAACAATTTTTTAACATTTTTTTGATTTTTTTGCATTTTTTTCGCTTTTTGTCGAAAAATGACTGTTTTTTCTACTCTTTCTCTTAAATTTTCTTTATTACTTTCTATATAATATATGTTTTTATTTAAAAAAAATAACAATCTTTTTGCTATTTTATCATTTTATTAACTTTTTATAAATGAAATAGTATTTCTTTATCTCTCCTTTAGCGAATGGCCCTATATTATTTTTTTTCATTTCTATTAATCTCGATAATTCACTTTTTATAATGATTTGAATTTCTTTTGGATAATGCATTAGTTTTTTATGATAATTATATTCATTATAATCCAATATTTTAAATCCACCATCAGGAAAAACTCGTAAATCTAAATCATAATCAATATATTTAATTATTTTTCCATCAATTATATACGGAGTAGCAATATTACAATAGTAAAATAGTCCAAATCTTTTTAACTGACCAATAATATTAAACCAATGCTTTTTATAGAAGAATAAAATAGCTGGTTCTTTAGCATGATAACTTCTACCATCTCTTTCAGTCAGCTTGGCTTTATTATTTGCAACTACTATTTTTTCTTCATCTATTGCTAAAACTATTCCTTCATTACATAATTGGTGTAATTTTCCATTATGTTTATAACAATGAATTTCTAATTTATCGCCTACCTTTATTTTATGTTCTTCTTCTTTCATTCTTACTCCTGGCTTTCTTTTTGTAATTTTATTATAGCAGATAAAAGAAAAAATAACAAATTTTAGTTTGTTATTCCATTTAATATTTCTATTGCTTTATTTAATTGTGAATCCTTAATGTCTGTTACAACTCCATTTTCATCTTTTATTTCTTCATTCTCAACATAATAATCCGGTGTAATTCCTATTCCATCTATACATGTCCCGTTGGGTGTGAGCCAAAGGGCAGATGTGTATTTTACCATTGATCCATCATCCAACTTCATTGTTTGTTGAACTTTTCCTTTACCAAAAGAGGTAGTTCCAACTATTGTAGCGCCATAGCTTTCTTTTAAAGCTGCTGCTAAAATTTCAGATGCTGAGGCTGTATTTTCGTTTGTTAACACGATTATTGAATATTCTTTATGTTCTTTTGTTGTATCGTTATAATTAGTCACTTTCCCTTGATAATCTAGGCTATAAATTCTTTCCCCCTTTTCTAAAAAGATACTTGCAACATCTGTTGCTGAGGTCAAATAGCCACCTGTATTATCTCGCAAATCAATGATTAAAGAATTCATACCTTGTCCTTCTAATTCTTTTAAAGCATTTTCTACTTGTGTTGCTAAGGTATTTGAAAATGTTTCCATATATAAATATCCTGTTTTTGTATTTTCTACCATATGATATTCTACATTTGGTGTTATTAGGGTCTCATTTTTTAGAGAAACACTTATTCTATTTTCTCCTCTTTGTAATTCTAAAGTAAAATAGTCCTTATTGTTTTTAATCATATTTACTAATTCATTTGCACTTATAGATGTTACATCTGTTCCATTAAATCCTACAATAATATCACCAACTTGAATTTCTGCTTTACTTGCTGGAGTATTATCATAAACTTTAGCAATAGATTTATCACTATTATTAATAGATACACCTATTCCTGTATATTCCCCTGATAAAGATTCAAAAAGCTCTGCTGTTGTATCATCATCTAAATAAGTCGAGTAATCGTCTCCTAAATAATCCATCATTCCAGCAATGGCCTGATCTAACAAAGCTCCTTTATCTACGTCTTTATAATATTCTGATAAAATATTTGCATATACAGATAAAAACTCATTTAAATCACCATCTTTAGATAAATCTCCATAAGTTAAATCATAGGATAATTTATTATTATTATAAACTATTACTCCAGATGTTATTGCGGATATAATACTTGTTACAGTTACAATTCCTATGACCCATATTAAACTAAAACCTCTATTATTATTCATTTTATTCATCTATTCACCTTCTACTATAAAATCATATCATAATTTGGTGAAAATATAAAGAAAAAAGATACTATTTTTCAGTATCTTCACTTTCTATATACTTTAATTCTTCTGCTATTTCTTCTTCTGTACCTATCGCTTTAATAATTTTCCCATCTTTTACTTTTATTAAGGCAACGTCTCCTACTTTTAAGTCTTTAATATCAGAAACATTTAAGTTTACATTTTCTTGATCATAGAAATCTTGGTTTAGTTTATTATTTAAGTCTGCATAATAAACTCTTAAATGTTCTTTATTTTGTAAATATTTAGATGCTATGCCACTATAATAAGCTGCTCTTAAATTTTCGGAATTATAAATTAATACATAATATTCTTTTTCTGGTTTATTTAAAATTGAACCAATTAAGGTTTTATCATAATTAATTTTTCCTTCGGTAATTTCATTTTCATTATTTTTACTATCTTCTTTAATAAATATTTCTGTAATAAAATAGATTCCTAATATTAAAACCACTACTATTATTAAAATACGTATAAAACGAATTATTTCCATTTGTTCTTCACTACGATATTTTTCTTGTTTTACTTTTTTTATTTTTTCTTTCGCCATGTTTCCACCACCTAGATAAATTATAGCAATAAAAATAAAAGAAAGCAAGTTTTTACATAATTTTGCTTTTTATTTCTTTTATCATCTTATATTTTGATTGTTCATACTTCTCATGTTCCAATATTGTAATTGAATTTCACGTAATTTTTTTATTCCTAATGCAAATTCTAAAAACATTAAATCTAATTTATGAGTTTCTTTTCTTAAAGAAAGCTTTGACATAATAAGGCAATTATTTTCTATTTCTTCTGGTAACGTTAATAGTTCTTTTAAATCTTCTGCATTTCCTTGTTTTATTTTAGTATTTGCTAAATTTATTCTTTTTAATAGTTCTTCTAATGATTCTTCACTTATTTCTGCTATTAAAAATAGTTTGGCTATATAAGTATGTTTCATTCCGTTTGCATCTATTTGCACTATTATTTGAAAATCTTCTAATCCTGGTAGTAAACTATATATTATTGTTCTACTGTTATTTTCTGTTAATTCATGTTTTACTCCAGTAAAAGATAATTCTTGCATTCTTAAACAATCTTTTTTAGCCATTATTAACTTATCATTAATAGGATTTATCAAACTATTAATAAATTGAATACTCATATTTTTCTCCCCTTTCGTGATCATATATATTAGCATTACCTATTAGGTTTGTCAAATTTTATTTTTTAGTTTACTTTACTATCTGCCTAACTATATTTTTCGCTGATAAAAAAATTATTTTATATAAAAAGAAGCTTATTTGCTTCCTGATACTACTTTAGTATTTCCTAATGATTCAGCTATGGTTACCATCTCCTCTGTTGATAAGTCATTACTTGTTAAATAATAAGATACATTTTCACTCGTCCAATAAAGGGAATTGGCACTCTTAGCAGCAATAGTATCGCTTAACATTACTGGATCTCCATATACAGGTATTATTTCAAATTCATTAGCTATATTTGCTACTTCTTCTATTAAAACAAAGTTTTTATCTCCTGCAAAGGTAAGAATCATTCTATTTCCTTCATCTGTATCAATTTCTTCACTATTTGATAAATATGTTTCACTTGGAATATACAACGGATAAATAATACTATCTAATATGTTGCTTGATTTTGTATCACATTCTTCATTTTCACATTCATTTCCTGTATTTTGGCCTTCTGTATTTTCTGTATTTTGATTATTTTCTTCTTCTTTTGGTTCTTTATTCTCATCTTTTTTATTTTCGGCATTCATATCAATTAAATCTTCTAACAAAAAGTCTTCTTCGCTTAGTCCGGCCTTTAAATCAATTGAGGAAAATACTACCTTAATATTTACAATATCTTCACTATCATATACTTCTACCTTTTCTAAATTCATATTTTTGTCAAAATAAATTTTTTGATATGTTAACGCAGAATTGTTTGGATAATTTACTTTTGTTTTTAAAATGTAGTTTTTATCTTGTTCTTCTACACTAATTTTTTCTTCCCCTTTAATATCATTTAGCAAAGAAGATAAAATATAAGATTGGCTACTATTAGCTGGCCATTCGCTTTGGAATTTGAAGCTTTTATTTAATGTTGGTGTTACAACATATACTCCATCTCCATTTTTTAAAATTATTTGTTCATGATTATTTGTTTGATTTACTAATGTTACTTTATAATAATCATCTTTTAAATAATTTGCTTCTATACTATAAGTGAACGTTTCTTCATTACTCAAAATTTCCATATTTCCCTTTAAGATATAGGATTTTGAATTTGTGATACTTTTTTCAAATTTAGCTATTAAATCTTCTTCTGTTTCTTTCCCACATCCCGTAATAAATAACATTAACCCTAGTGCTAGAATAACTAATTTTTTCATATAACACACCCTTCTCTAATTTAACTATATTGCTCTTTGTTAAAATTATGAATTTATTTTTTATATTTTAATTGTTTATAACTTTGACTTTATTTACATTTTTTATTTTTCTTATTTCTACAAATTTATGTATAATTTTAGTTTGTTTACTACATAATAGTAGCAAAGGGTGTGATTAAATGGAAACATTACAAAAAATAGCATTAATTTTTACAATTATTGGAGCTATTAACTGGGGACTTATTGGATTCTTTGATTTTAATTTAGTTACTAGTTTATTTCAAGACTCTAGTGTTGTTACAAGAATTATCTATGGTATTGTTGGTGTTTGTGGAATTATTAATATTTTCTTATTATTTTCCCACATTGAAAAAGACCCTCGTTAATTAAAGGTCTAGTTTCTTAAGTAAGTTTTTACTATGTGCAACTGTCAAGTAGCCCATATAACTTGCTTTTACTTGTTCATAATTTGGTGCGTTTATCTTTTTTAACTTACGCATCTTTTTTTTGATTCTTCTTTTGGTAGCAGAATTAATTTTAATTATAAGTCTTTTTTCTTTTAAAATAAATTGGTAACCTAAAAAACCAAACCCATGCTTTAAATCATAAATATTTGTTTTTCTATTCAGTTCTAATTTAAATTCTATTAGTTTTTCTTCTATCTTTTTTCTTATCTCTTTTAACCGCTCTTTATCATAATCGAATATGACAAAATCATCCATATATCTTACATAATACTTACAATATAATCTTTCTTTTATATAATGATCTAAATCATTTAAAAAATATATTGCTAATAATTGACTGGTCATATTACCAATTGGTAACCCTTTTCCTTTTTTATATAAAGGTATACTCTTTAACTCTGCTATTTTAATTTCCTTATCTAAAATGTTTAATCCTTCTATTCGTTTGATTTCTTTATTGATTACTTTCCCAATCGCTTCATTTACATAAGAATTATCTGTTGATTGTACTATGTTTTCTACTAATTTATAAACATCTGGATCTGTTATAAATCTTTTTACTTTTTCTAATATTAATTCATGATCAATACTATAAAAGTATTTTTTGATATCGCATTTCAAAACATATACTTTATCATAATTTAATTTTAATTTATTAATATATTTTTTAACATATCGTATTCCTTCTTTCGTTCCCATTCCTTTTCTAGTAGCTACATTCTGCGGAATTAAATGGGGAGTTATGCCCGGGTCTAATACGAAGTGACTTACAACATGGTTTACCACTTTATCACTCATGATTTCACTCATGATAATTCGATATTTTGGTTCATGAACCAGAAATACATTATAATGGCTATGTTCATATTTTTTATATTTTAAAACGTTTAATATGCTAATTATGTTACTAGCATAAAATAATTCAAATTTATGTAATTTCCCTCTATTTTTAGTGTTAGCTCTTATTATTTTATACATGGCAATTATCTTATCGATATCTACTAATTCCTCATACTTAACACTTGGTTTCATTTCGCACCAATCCGTAAGCTATTTTTCTTATCTCGACAATGAACATAGATGTTGATTCAAACTTTTTTTTACTAATTATTCTTTTTTCAAAAGATGTTGCTATATAAAAATCTAACATTGATAATTTAATGATTAAATCTTTTAAAAATTTTATTTTTATTCTTTCTACATCATTAATACTATAAGAAAAAATTAGTTCAATTAATTCATACATGTTTCTTTCAATATTTTGTTTCAACACTACTTCTGATTTAGGATAATTTATTAATTGTTTATTAATAAATGCTATTGTTTTTTTGGTATTATTTAATAAAGAAAAATTAGAGTTCATCTACAAACTCCTTTATTAATTCATAATTAGCTTCTTCTTTTTTTACCTTTATCTCTATAGCATTCATTAAGTTATTTAACATGTTAGATACTAACATATTACTTTTCGCTTCTCTTAATTTATTTTGATAAGCATTATCATTTTTAGATTCTAAAATATAAGCATAGTCATCTATTACTTCAATTAAATTTACATTATTGCGATTTAATACACTTTTTACTTTGGCTTTAGCATTTAGAGGAAAGCCTATTTTATTTTCTCTTATTTGATAGCCAAAAAAATAATTCATTATATAAGTGTCATCATCAAAAGTATAATAAAAATTGCCAGATTTAATAATTACTACATGATCTTTGTACATCTCTTTAAATTTTAGATATTTATCAATCGTCTTCATAATATTCCCTTTCTACATTTTTGTAGTTAAGATTATTACTGCTCATCATAACTAAGATAAATACTTAATATAAAAATATGCTTTGTTTATCATACTTTCATATACTATAAATATATATTAGAAGTCGATTTTTGTCAATAAAAATGTTTGCTATTAGTAAATATTTTAAATTTTAAAATTATTATTTATCAAGGATATTGATTATTTAAAAAAAAGAATTAATATTTTTTAATTCTCTTCTTTGGTTTTTAAAATAAATTTTAATGCGTCTTCTTTGGTTTCAGCTGTTGCTAGGAAACATTTGTTATGGCAAAATTTGGCTGTTTTTATTCCACTTATCGCTCTTAGTTCTTCATCTCTTTTTCCAGCCCATTCTTTTTTAAATGGTATTCTTGGGGTAAATCCCTTATATTTGGTTGGTACTGTATGAGCAGCATAACCACCACGATTGGAAGGATAAACAACAAAATCTACGTCTAAGTTTAATTTAAATATAGCATATTCGTAAGGAATATATTCATCTAAAATTAATACTTTATCTTTAATTGTTTCCTTTAACTTACTAATTTCTTCTATTACTTTGGCTTTTGATATTGCATCATCTAATATTTTCTCAAAAATTATTCTAGCAAATTCAACTACTTCTAAAAAACACTTGTTTTCCTCTTTTTCTTCCTTAAATTTTGGTCTAAATTGTTCTACTAAAATAGATAGAGTATAAATGTTAAATGGAGCATCCACCGTATATTCTCCATTATCAAAAGCATCTATTTGGGTTACTAATAGTTCATCTAAAATTAGAAAAACATTTTCATAATTTTCTATTCCTTCTTTTTTTAAATATTCTCTTCCGAATTCCTGCCAAAGAAGGCCAAAGCCACAATAATGGATGCCGTTTTCTCTTTTCTTATCAAAGTCGGCACCATGATGATCAAAAGCTCCTAATCCAATATCATATGCTAGTTTACTACCATCGTCTTGATATTCTTTTAAACGAATTAAAGAAATATCTTTATATAATTTCTCTAGAAATACAGTTGAAAATACATCATCTGCATGAAAATTTCCTGCATGAGTTACAAAGTCTGCCTCTTTTAAATCATTAACAAGTCTAATCATCTTCTTATTCCTTCTTCTCTTTTTTCTTTTAAATCTAAAGCAGTATTTAGAACATAAGCAAATACTTTTTCATAATCTATGTTTATTGTTGTATTTAATCCATCTATTTTATTTGGATAGTGTTTATTGTAAGTAAAAGTTGGTTCTTCTGTTTCATTTATATACCAAGCTACGGCAAATCCTTGTAAATCTGATATATAGCCTAATAAAAAATGAATGATTGTTTCTACTTCTTTTTTATCTTGAGCTACTTGATAAAATTTACTATATAAACTAAAAATATCTATTTCTTCCTTTTCTAATAATCTTTCTTGTAAAAAACTTCTTAATAAATTTATTATTACTTCAGCTGGTACTTCGTACATTGTAACATATCCTTGTTTTATTAAATGATAATTCATGTAAGCATAAAAATTCAACATATTTTCACCTCGAGTTTATTATACATTACTTCATATTTTCACGCAAGAAAAAAGTCTCTGTGAGACTATCTACTTTTATATACTAATATTTGTTCAGGTAAAAGATAAACTGTACTATTATATTTTAATATATTTTCTGGAGTTGTTTTAAAAGCATTAGATACACCACTTAAAGTATCACCTTCAGCGGTAATATAATAACTATATCCACTCTTAGGAATTAGTAACTCTTGATTAGGATAAATATATTCATTGTCTTTTATTCCATTTATAGCTGCTAATAATTTAGGATTAATATTATATTTTTTGGCAATTTCATATAAATTATCACCTTTTTCTATTGTATAGTAAGTAAAATAACTATTGTTATCGTTCAAATTATCACTCCTCATCTATTAATAGGATATGATAAAGACACAATTTGGTTAATCTACATAAATCATATTTTTATAATTAAAGTTCCATTCAAAATAGTTTAATAATTTCTTACTTCCTGTTAATGGGTCAAATACATATAATGTATCTTTCTTTAAATAAAATATTAGATTATTTTTTATTCTTACTATAGATGTGACATCACTATCTATTCTGGTTTTTATATCATGCTCATTATAATTCAAATATAAGTCATTTTCTTTTAAAACATAATTATAATTAGTTTTATATTTAAATTCTTTATCTTGATTAACTAATGTTTTAATTCCTACCTCTTCCCACTTATTATTATTTAATATTTGGGGTTTTATTTTTTCTATTTTACCATTTTTCACATTTAACTCATACATTAACTCTTCCTTATTATCCACAATATATAATTTATTTTTTTCATATCCTGGATAATAACTATCAAAATATATTTTTTCTTTTAATTTGTAATCTTTTACATCACCGTCTTTTAAAGAAATTCTGTAAAATTTGTCAAATGTATAATCTGAGTCATAGTCAGGTATAATTAGATAATCCTCCGTATATGTAATTAAATTTACATTATATATTTCTTTATTAAATAAATCTATTTTTTTATTTTCTTTTTCATTTATATAATAGAAACCGTCATAGTCCCATAATAAATAAGTGTAGTCTTTATTATATATTTTTATGTCTTCATATGTTTCTTTTAATTCTTTCTCAGTTTTTAGATATTCTTCTGGTATTTGCTCTTTTAGATTATCACTTACATTTTTATAATAAGTATTTTCTTTGTTATTATAACACAGAGGAATAAATTCTAATGTATCTCCTTTAGGTATTAAGCAAAAATTATCATCTTCTTCTATTATTTCTATATCATTTATAAAATTTCTTTTTTGTTTATAATTACTTTCATATAAATAGTCTAAAATAATATCATTATATTCAAAAGTGAAATAGTAACTTTCTTTTTTCTTATCATAACTTTCCTTAATATTTATGTCATTTACTTGATATTCTTTTGTATAATCTGTTGCCCGTAAAAAGAAAAAAATAAAAATTATAAATAAAACTACAATTGTAATTTGAAATATTTTTAATTTCTTCATATTTTACACCATTAATTATCTAGCATTGTTTGTCCATATTTTTTCTTTTCTTCCATCATAAATTCTGAAATCTCTGTTTCAATTTCTCTTAAAGAATCTTTTGCTAAATTTGTTATTACTACTTCTTCTTTCACAGTATCAATTGTAACTTTTCCCCAAATTAACCCAGAATAAACTTGCATATCATTATATAAGTCTGGTGTAATACTACTTAGAAAATATCCCCATACTACACGCTTTTGACCAATTAAAATTCTTTTATTGGTTATTGCTATTACAGCAGTAGATGTTAAATCATAGAATTTATCATTCTTTTGTCCTGCAAATGCATAGCGTACCGTTTCGCCGGGATTTAAATGTTCTTCTATTACAGCACTATGTTTTTTTAATCTCCACCATGTTACTCCCCCAGGGAATTTCTTTTTATATATTTTTACATGATCATATACTTGACCCATTTTAATCACCACACTTTCATTTTATAATAAAATTAGGTGATTGACAAGTTATTTGTTTGGAATTTGCCTTTTATTTAGTATTATGTTATTATATTTTTTAAATTTAAGGAGGCTCTAAATGAAAATTAGTGTCATTATTCCGGTTTATAATAGTGAATTATATTTAGATGATTTATTTTTATCTTTAGCTAATCAAAAATTACAAGATTTTGAAATTATCGCGATTGATGATGTTTCTAAAGACCACTCTCTTTCTATTTTAGAAAAATGGCAGAAACAATTTTTAAATAAAATGAAAATTGTTCATAATTCCATTAATTTAGGAGCTGGTATTAGTAGAAACATAGGGTTAAAAATGGCTCAGGGAGAATATGTTAGTTTTATTGATAGTGATGACTTTATCCATCCTAATATGTTTTATGATATGTATTATGGAGCTTTAAAAAATAATAAGCCTGAGGTGTTATCAACGGGAATTATTTTAGTAAATGCTTCACAAAATTACTCTCCTTATTTTGGTTCTTTACGAAGAGATGGAATTTTATTTTCTCCACAAATAAATCCTTCTAAAGTTCTTTCTCTTTCCCCTAGTTGTGGTAATAAACTTTTTAAAAGAGATTTTATTGCTCAAGAATTCCTTCCTAATGTTATGTGGGAAGATATTCCCTTTTCATATTCACACTTATTTTTGGCTAATCAGGTTTTAGATTTTCACAATCCTGATTATTATTATCGTAAACATATTAATTCTGGTATATCTGCTCAAGGGTTAACAGTTAATTTGCATCTCTTAGATATCTTTCAAGTAATGGATTATTTTGGAACATTTCTTCAAGAAAAAGGCATATATGAAAAATTACAAAAAGATATTATAACTGTTCAAGTGATTTATTCTTTGTATCGTATTCGAGAAGTATTGGATTGGAATATTCCTACTTTTTTAAAAAAACAACTAGTAGCTGATTTATATCATATAATCAAACTTAAATATACTGATATTAAAAAAATAGATCAGGATTCTTTAAATATGAAAGTCGATTTTTATACAATTGATCAAGTTTTACAAGCTCAGAATTCTACTCTTTCTTTAGATGAGACTCAGACTAGAATTAAAAATACCCTTCAACTTTTAAAAAACGGACATTAAAAAAAGCACTTTCGTGCTTAATCTATATTAATTACTTTTTTAGATACGTTTTCATCTTTTTTAGGAGCAATAACCTTTAAGGTTCCATCTTTAAATTCAGCTTTAATATTTTCTTCTTCAATATCGCCTAAATAGAAAGAACGTGATACTTTTCCATAAAATCTTTCTCTTCTAATATATTTTTTGTCCTCTTTCTCTTCTTTTTCTTCTTTCTTTTCAGCACTAATTGTTAATGTTCCTTTATTGAATTCAATGTTAATATCCTCTTTAGTAAAGCCAGGCATATCTAACTCTAAATTATAATTTCCTTCAGCCTCGTAAATATCACATTTCATTTTAGGATTCTCACTTTCTAAAAAACTGTCAAACATATCATCTAAAAACATCTTTCTTGGTAACATCATAACCATCTTCCTTTCATACTTATAACTATACCACTTATATTAGCACTTGTCAACGATAAGTGCTAACTTTATTTTTATTATATGTAAAAAATTGTAAAATATACAAAAAGTAGGAATTTCCTACTTTTCAGTTTTAAATAGATTTAATAAATCTTTTGCTTTGGTATATAACATGATAGAATTACAGATTTCTAAGATACTAGCTAAAATAATAAATATTCCTGCAACTTCCACTATATCCATAGATGCCATAGGATTTATCATAATAAAGATTCCAAAAACTAATAAGATTATGGCAATAACTAATATTAGTGCCCATCCATCATATTTGTATTTTTTTAATTTGAATGCTTCTATTGCTTTCCTAATTGCTACTACAGTTAAATAAATTCCTAAAGCAAATGTTAATATTCTAATGATTTTGAAGGGATTAATCATTACTAATAATCCAGCAATTATAAATAAAATTCCCCAAATTAAGTTTAATTTAAATAAAGGAAAGCTATCCCTTACTAAGAATTCATATACTGCATATACACCAAATAAAAGCATATAAATTCCTAAAATAACTCCGGCTAATTCTAAAGTAATAACTGGATTTAAATAAATTATTACTCCAAATAGAAGAAATAGCACATTTAAAATAATATTTCCTATTAATATTTTATTAAAACTTAATTTAATTTTTTCTAGTAAAGTTTTTTCTTTTTTCTTTGTCATAAGTATCCTCCTATATATAATTATACTATAAATTTTAGAGTAGTCAATCAAATTCTAGACTTTCATTTATTCTTGTGCTATAATATTTCATTATTTATAAAGGGGGATTTTTATGCATATAAAAGAACTTTCTATTGCAGAGTTTGATACCTTTGCTCAAAATTTTCCTATTAGTTCTTATTATCAAAGTTCTAATTATGCACTTTTTATGGCAGAACTTGGTTATGATTATGAATTAATCGGTTTTGTTGATGAATTAGGAATTATCAAAGCTGCTTCGCTTATTTTAATAAAAAAGATAGGCTTATCTTCTAAATACGGATATTCTCCTAAAGGTTTTTTAGTAGATTATTTTGATCTTGATCTTCTAAAAAAATTTACTGAAGCTATAAGAGATTATTATAGTAAAAAACTTGCTTTTATTAAAATCAATCCAGAAATTGCTATTGGAGAAATTGATATTAGAACGAAACTTACTAATTATAACCAAAATATTATTATTCGTGATTATTTAAAAGAATTAGGTTATCTTAAATTGAAAGATAATAAATATTTTGAAAGTCTTTTTCCTAGATTTAATGGTATTTTAAATTTGAGAGAATATTCCTTTTCTTCTTTAGAAAAGAATACTAAAAATAAAATTAGAAAAGCTATAAAAAAAGGACTTGTTTTTGAAAAGGCGGATCGTAACAGTTTAGATATCCTGTTTCAATTTATAAAAAAGAAAAAAGATATTGATCCTTTTTATTATAAAAATTATTTTAATGTTTTTGCTCGTATAGGAGCTGCTGATTTGTTTTTAATAAAAATAGATTATCAACAATACTTAGTTAACAGCAAACGACTATATGATCAAGAGTTCGAACGTAACCAAGAAATATCTCATAAATTAATCCAACATTCGAGTGATATTTATATTAAAGAAAAAATGAATTCTGATAAAATATTATTAACTTATAAAAATGATATTGAAATAGCAACAAAAGGATTACGTGAGAATAGAAATGATTATATTGCGGGTGCTTTTGTTATACGTTATCTTAATCGAATTCATATCGCTATTAGTGGTTATGATAAAGCTTTCAAACATTTTGATCCTAATTATTTCTTGCACTATAATATTTTAGAATTTTATAAAGATCAATTTAAATTTGTAGATTTGAATGGAATGACAGGAGATTTTACTATTAGTAACCCTTATAAAGGTCTAAATCAATTCAAATTGGGGTTTAAACCCCATATTTATGAATTTATTGGTGAATTTGATCTTATTCTTAACGAACGTGTATATAGAACTCTTATAAAAAAAGGATTATTAGCAAAAGAATTTAATAAAAAAACGAAAGAAATTTAATTATTTTTTCTTTCGTTTTTGTTTATCATTTTCTTTTTTAGTTTTTTTCTTCTCAATTATTTTGATAGTTGGATCACGATAGTATTCTTTAGTTCCTTTATTTTCATTTAATAATTTTCTTTTTATTTCTTCTTTTCGTTTTTTCTCAGCTGCTTCTTTTTTAGGGTCTTTTCGTTTTTTATCAGTCATTTTACTAGCATTTTCTTTGATTGATGAAAGCTTAGTTATCTTCATAATATCTTTACCAATAATAATCAAAGCGGGTATCAGAATAAATAACATCCATCCTATTCCTGATGCCAAGAAACGTTGTATATGGCCAACTCCAGGAATTCTTATAATAACTTTTCCTATGACATTTTTATATTTTGCACATACTTCATCCTCTATTGGATTAGCGTCACCTTTTGTTACATAACAAGCGTTTCCATCTGAATCTTTTGTTATTGCTTTAATTCTATGAGTTACTGTCATATTAATATTTGTTGGATTTGAGGAACGAAATGTGATAACATCTCCTACTTTTAAATCATTTGGGTCATCAATACGCATATTTATAACTGCATCATATATGTTTATATTTGGTACCATAGATCCAGATGCTATAGTATATATTGAAAATTTTGGTTCATATCCTGGTCCATTTTTAACATAAATTTTATTTGCTATATAATAATATAAAAGAAAAATAGCTATTAGTAAAAGGATTATAAAAAGAGCCCATGATAATATTTTAAAAATAATATGGACAATTGCTTGCCATGAAAATTTTCTACCTTTCATGTTGAGCCCCTCCTATTCTATTATATATTATAGCTTATAACTTCTTAAAATACAAGATTATTCCATCAAAAAAGTAAATACTTTTATATTTACTTTCTCTTTTTTAATTTGCAGATACAATTTGTATTTCTATGGTTCCTTTATAGTTTTTACCTTGATCATAATCTTGTGGTTTACCAATTTCTACAAATTCATAATTCATTTGGAAAACAGCTGTTTCTCCAGGTGCTATCACTAGGTTTTCAATTACTTTACCATCTGATTTTAAAGCTGGAGTTTTAGTGATAAGTGTTTTTCCATCTTTTACTAGGGTGTATACAAAATTATCACTTGTAAATGTATTTGTTACATTTATTAAATTTATATTATACACAACAGCTTTATCAGAATTATTTTTTATTGTAAATTCGTGTATTCCCGTCCATCCTGGCCATATATTTGTTGCATACATTGGCTTTGTAAAACTTACAGTTAAAATTCCATTTTCTGATGTCCCAATATCTACATTTCCACTTCCTTCTTCAGAAGTACTAGGGTTCTTAGCTTTATTAATTGTAATATTATAAGTTTTAGTCTTTCCATTTTGAGCAATTACGGTAATTGATACTCTTGTTGAGTCACTTGTTAGTTTTACTGTTCCAGCTCCAATTATTTTAGATTTTGAATTTACAGCTGTTGCACTTACTAATACTTCGGTTAAATTACTATCAACCTCAACTGTATAATCAGTAATATCTTTATTAAAGCTTGGTTTTAATGTATAGTTTCCTACTTTTAAACTGCTTAAGTCTGCACTACTATATAGCTCTCCTACACAATTTGTGTCACATACACCATCACCATTATTATCACAATTTAGATCGCATACACCATCGCCATCTACATCTATATTAGTGTCTGGTTTGCCATCATTATTGGTATCGCAATTTAGATCACATACGCCATCACCATTGGTATCTTGGTCGGTTAAATTTTCATCTGGCTTTCCATCACCATCGGTATCAATATTTATGTCTGGTTTGCCATCACCATCTACATCTATATTAGTATCCGGTTTACCATCGCCATCAGTGTCACAATTTAAATCACAAACTCCATCATTATCAGTATCGATGTTAATGTCTGGATTTTTATCACCATCTACATCTATATTAGTATCCGGTTTTCCATCACCATCAGTATCACAATTTAAGTCACATACACCATCGCCATTGGTATCTTGGTCGGTTAAATTTTCATCTGGTTTGCCATCACCATCGGTATCGATATTTACATCTGGTTTGCCATCTTTATCTACATCAATGTTAATGTCTGGTTTTCCATCACCATCAGTATCGATGTTAATGTCTGGTTTTCCATCACCATCTATATCAATATTAGTATCTGGGAAGCCGTCCTTATCTGTATCACAGTTTAGGTCACATACACCGTCACCATTGGTATCTTGATCTGTTAAATTTTTATCTGGTTTGCCATCTTTATCAGTATCTACATTAAAGTCTGGTTTGCCATCGCCATCATAGTCAATATTTATATCCGGTTTGCCATCGCCATCAGTATCACAATTTAAATCACATGTTCCATCATTATCAGCATCAATATTGATATCTGGCTTTCCATTGCCATTAGTATCACAATTTAAATCACATGTTCCATCATTATCAGTATCAATATTGATATCTGGCTTTCCATCACCATCAGTATCACAATTTATATCACATACACCATCATCATCAGTATCGATGTTAATGTCTGGTTTTCCATCACCATCTATATCAATATTGATATCCGGTTTGCCATCATGGTTCGTATCACAATTTAAGTCACATACACCATCATTATCAGTATCTTGATTTGTTTTATTTTCATCTGGTTTTCCATCGCCATCGGTATCTACATTTATATCTGGTTTACCATCACCATCTATATCAATATTTACATCTGGTTTACCATCATTATTGGTATCGCAATTTACATCACACACACCATCATTGTCATTATCAATATTCAAATCTGGTTTTCCATCACCGTTTGTATCAATATTTGTATCTGGAAAACCATCACCATCGGTGTCACAGTTTAAATCACATACACCATCACCATCAGTATCTTGATCTATTAAATTTTTATCTGGTTTACCATCTCCATCGGTATCCACATTTACATCTGGTTTGCCATCACCATTAGCATCTATATTTATGTCTGGTTTATTATCGCCATCAGTATCACAATTTAAATCACAAGTATTTGTATTGTCTAAATCAATATTAATATCAGGCCATCCGTCATCATCTAAATCAATATTGAAATCTGGTTTTCCATCACCATCTGTATCCTTATTTACTAAATTAACATCTGGCTTTCCATCACCATCTGTATCAATATTGAAATGTGGTTTTCTATCACCTTTCCAATCAATATTAATATCTGGTTTACCATCACCATCAGTATCGCAGTTAACGTCACAAATTCCATCGCCATCTAAATCAATGTTGGTTTCAATTATGCCATCACCATCTAAATCACAATTTATTGTACATGTTTTCTTGCGTCCAGATAATGAAAATACTATTCCTAAAATTGTTACTAAAATAATTAAAATACATAAGATAATAATTATAATAGTTTTTTTGTTATTTTCTTTTTTCTCCTCTTCTAATAATGCATATTGTTCTTGTAAATTGCTATCGTTCATTTGGAACACTCCCTACTATTTAAAAGTATAACATAACCATTTATTACTTGCAATATCAAAAATTGATTTTTTATCACATTTCTAACATATTTTTTTCACTTATGCTTCAGCAAACTCAACCTTTAAATTGCTGCTAAATGTCTTATTAGCATTATGATTTTGATCTGATCCAGTTTCTTTATAAGTAATTTCTAAACTATACTCAAAAGTTGTTGCTGTTTCGACTGTTTTTGTTTCTTTTAACAAAGTAATTTTCCCTTGAGCTTCAGTTAAATCTCCACTACTTAAAACGCTTCCTTCTTTACTTTTTAGTGTATATTCTAGTTCATTTACATTAACTTTTTCAAAATTATTGTTACTAATATCTAATACAATTGCATAAGTTACACTTTTTTCACTTTCTGTTGGTGTAACTGTTACACTAAAATCTTTACTTGCTGTTGTTCCTGGCATTGCATTTGCTAAATTTATAGAATTTGATCCTGCATCATAACTAACTTTTAACATATCTGCTGGTTTTAATTCTGTTTTACTTCCTTCACCACTTACAGTTACTCCACTTGTAAAATAAGCAAATGATATGCCTATAACAGAAATTGATATACATAATACTACTGCTAAAATTACATTTTTCTTTCCAATACTCATTACTAAGACCTCCATATTATGCTTTAATCTTATCAAATTATTACTTTTTTTTCAATACATTTTCTTTATTTTACATAAAAAGAAATGAATATGTTCATTCCAATTAAGTATTCTTTTTTATTATTTATTTCTCTTTTCATTGTTGAAATATCTGTATGTCTATTTTCAATTATTGATCCTTTTTCTTCTAATATTCTTATAATATTCGGATTTCCATTACTACCGAAGTCCCTAATTTTTCAATTTTATTCATGCCATATAAAGCTCCTGGATTAATTATTTCAATTCTATCTTCATACATATACAGAAATATATGCATTTTCTGTTTCTATACTATAATCTCTATGTATTAGAGCATTAGCTACTGCTTTTCTTAATGCTTTTAGAGGATATTTTGTACTATTTATTCTTTCACCATTTGAATTTATGATTATTTTGTTTTTCATATTTCTTCTTAGAAAAATTCATAGTTTCCTAAATCATTTCTTCAATTGTGCCTTCTACCCTTTTATTATCTATAAAACGTTCTCTTAAATTTCCAACTTCACCAATTGTTGTCCTTGGAATAACAGCGCATGCAATAAATAATTGAGGATAATAACTTTGAGGATAATCTCCAAAGATTAAAGTTCCTGCAAGAGTAGGAACAATTTTTTGACCAACACTGTCAACTATTCCACATAATTTTAGACTTTTTTCAAAACTATTTTTTGCAAAGTTGGGTTTATCTATTTTTATTTTCTCTATATAATTATTGATTGATTGCAAATTTAGGTCTTCTATATTAGAATTTTTTGTCGGTCTTTTATCTTCTATAACGTGATCATTATAACTTTGGAGTGCATAAATTTCATAATCTGTCATTAACTCATCTAATCACCCTCTCTTATATATGATCCATTTTTTAATCCTTTTGGTTTATAGAAGCATGGTTTTTTATTTTGAGGTAATTCCTCTATTTTGACTGCTAAAATATTCTTACCTTCAAATTCTGTTGGTAATATATCACATCGCAATGAAGGCTCTATAGAATCTTACATAAATTGGTTATTTTTCTTTGAAGATCTTTAACATCATATATTCCTTCTGTTTTAAAATTATTTTCTTCGCTTAATCCAAAAATTATTATTCTACCATATTTATTAGAAAAGCTTGAAAAAGTGTCATAACATTTTTAGGAAATCATTTAACTGCACTTTTGGCTTCTATTCTATTTGTTTCAGAGTTATATTTTCTAAGAATTTCTATTGCTTCTAGTATTTCTTTCTTTTCCATGTCATCACCACCATATAATTTATATTATACTATATATTGGTATGACGAGCTATATCTTATATTAAGGGTCAAAAAAAATCTATCTTTATGATAGATTTTAGGTTTTCAATAGTTTTTTGTTGCTATTATTCAGCCTCTGCTGTTCCTGTAATATCTGGAGTAGTTAATGAAGCTGTAATAGTTTTTCCTTGATCAGCATTTTGATCTGATTCAAGATTTTCATAAGATACTACTAAATAGTAATAATATGTTCCGCCTGCAGTTGAACGAACTTGATCACCAACACTAATAGTTGCAGTAGTTCCACTTACTTCTTGATTATCAACTATTTTTGTAGCACTTTCAAGTTCCTTTGCTAAAGTACAAGTTTGAGAATATTTAGCACCAGTTGAAGTTACTTCTTGACATGTAACTGGATTGCTAACTGGGCTTTCAGTTCTGTAAACACTGTAAGTTACTTTTCCAGCAGTAAATTCTTCACTTAACTTAACTTCACCTTTTAATGTGTAAGTAACATTGTAATCTCTTGTGTCAGCTGCGGCATTATCTCCAGTTTTTTCAGCTACAACTGTCATTCCAGCATAGTTAGTTGTTCCTGGATAAATTGTTGTATTTGAAGTTCCTGCTGCTGCAGTTTTTAATGTTACACTTGCTACTTTTGCAGTTTGTACTTTTCCAGTTGAAGATGTATCTCCTGAATTACCAGTAGTTGCTGTGAAGTATGCAAATGTTGCACCTACTACTGCAACTAATAGAGTAGCTACTGCGATTACTGTCAAAAGAATTGTGTTCTTCTTTTCCATAACTATTGTCTTACCTCCTTTACTGTAAAAATCATATCAAAAAATTTATATTATTTCAACTACTTTTTTGTATTTTTTGTGAAAATTTTTACTTTACTTCTTTTTTAATGTCAAGGATACCCTTTTTTTCTCTTTGTCAATATCTAAAACATAACATTTTACAATATCGCCCACGTTTAAGATTTCACTTGGATGTTTAATATATTTATCAGTTATTTCAGAAATATGAACTAAAGCATCATTTTTAAGCCCTATATCAATAAAAGCTCCAAAATCAATTACATTTCTTACTGTACCTTGTAATTCCATACCTATTTTAAGATCATCAATTGTTAATATATCACTTTTTAAAATTGGGGCATTTAATTCATCTCTTGGATCTCTAAGGGGTGATATTAATGACTTTATGATATCTTCTAATGTATATTTATCTGTTTTCAGTTCTTCGCTTAACTTTTCAATATCAATATTGTTTAATTTTTCTTTTATTTTCTCTTTACCTATATCATTTTCTGTTAAATCACATTTCTTTAACAATTCACTTACAATATTGTAACTTTCTGGGTGAATAGAAGTTTTATCTAATATGTTATTTCCTTCAGGAATTCTTAAGAACCCTATTGCTTGCTCATATACTTTTTCACTAAATACTTTCGATAATTCTTTACGAGATAATATACTTCCAACTTTTTCTTTATAATCGAGTAATTTATCAATTACTTTTTTATTTAATCCTGATATATACGATAATAGTTCTCTTGAGGCAGTATTTACATTTACACCAACTGAGTTCACAGCAGTTGATACTACAAATTCTAGTTCTCCATCTAATTTTTTCGGTGTTACATCATGTTGATACATTCCTACGCCAATACTTTTTGGTTCTATTTTTACTAGTTCACTTAAAGGATCTATTAGGCGTCTAGCAATGGATACCGCACTACGTTCTTCAACATGTAAATCAGGAAATTCTTCTTGGGCTAATTTAGAGGCAGAATACACACTTGCACCCGCTTCATTAACAATTATATATGATACTTCTCTGTTTGCTTCTTTTATTACACTTGCAACAAAACTTTCTGATTCTCTTGAGGCTGTACCATTTCCAATTGCTATTACATCAATATTATATTTACTGATTAAGTCTAATAATTTCTTTTTTGATCCTTCATAATCATTTTTAGGTTCATGAGGATAGATAACATCTATGTGTAATAAAGAACCAGTTGGAGAGATTACTGCTAATTTACAGCCAGTTCTAAAGGCGGGATCAAATCCTAATACTGTTCTACTTTTTATTGGTGGTTGCATTAGTAAATTCTTTAAATTCGTTCCAAAATTTTTAATGGCACTTTCTTCGGCAACTTCTGTTAAATCCGCTCTAATTTCTCTTTCAATGCTTGGCATAATCAATCTTTTTAAGGCATCAGTAATGCTTGTTTTTAATAGCTCTGTTGTTTCTTTATTATTTTTATGAATTAGTTTATTTTCTAAAAAACTTTCTACTTTTTCCATTGGAGCTGATATTTCTACCTTTAATGCTCCTTCTTTTTCACCTCTATTCATTGCTAGTAACTGATGAGGTTTGATCCAACTTACTTTTATTTCAAAATTATAATACATTTCGTATATTTTTTCTTCATCTTTACTATTTTTCTTTGCACTTGATTTTATTACTCCATTACGATATAGATAGTTTCTAATGTATTTACGAAAACTAGCATTATCGGATATATTTTCAGCGACAATAAAACATGCTTGTTCTAAAGCAAACTCAATAGTTGGAACTTTCTCATTTAGGAAATTTTTAGCTATATTTAAAATATCTTTATTCTCTCTAAATATTTCCTTGGCAAGAGGTTCTAGTCCTAGCTTAATGGCTTCTGTTGCCTTTGTTTTTTTCTTTTCTTTAAATGGTCGATATAAATCTTCTACATCTACTAGTTTTTCGGCATTCATAATACTTGTTCTTAATTCTTCAGTAAGTAATCCTTTTTCATCTATCAAACGAATTACATCATCTTTCCTTTTTAGTAAGTTTACTTGATAGGTATATACTTCATTAATATGGTTAATCTCATTTTCATCTAAGGCTCCGGTTGCTTCTTTACGATATCTAGCAATAAAAGGCATTGTTGCTCCTTCGCTTAATAAATTTAAAGTATTTTTTACTTGATATTCTTTAATGTTTAATTCTAAACATATATTTTTTATTATTGTTTCATTCATTTTTTTACACTCCCGATTTTAAATATAGCATATTTTAAACTCTAAAACAATAAAATATTTATCTTGTGTATTCGTATTCTTCTATTATTTTTTTAATTCATTTAAATAACTCACTCTATTCTCTAATTTTAAAGGATGATGAGATAAAGCATCACAATATTGAATTTGATATAACATATAATAAAAATCATAGTTTTCTTTTATATCTTGTTCATTTATCTTAGTGTCATGCCATTTAATTAATTCACAAATAATGTTTATATATTCTAAGTCATATCCTAATCTTACTAAAATATTACGTGCAATTTGGCTAGATATTTCAGCATGATTTGGGTAATGCCTAACTCCATCTTTTTCAACAAAACTATAAACTTTACCTATATCATGTAACAAAAGAGTTAGACGAAGCGTGTAATCTTTAGGTGCAAAAGATATTGCTAAAAGTGTATGATTAAATACTGTTAAATGGTGGTGAGGATGATGTTGGTTAAAGTTTATTGTTAATTTTAATTCAGGTATTATTTTTAATAGTTCTTTTAAATGTTGATAGGTATAACTTATGACGTTTTCATTTAATAAAATATTTTCTAATTGCATACTATACTCCTTTATAATTTGTTATCCTATCATATTTTTTAAAATAAATAAAGTTCTTTTATTTACGATTAAGCAATGTTATGTTATACTTTTATAGTAGGGATTAGATATTCACACACTTAATAAGAAGTCTCCTCACCACTCTTAACAGTTTAATTCCTTGTTTTATACTAAACATTTAATAATGACGTTTCTAGTCAAGTATTTGGAACTATTGCATTATTTTGGTCTGGCTTTTGCCAGACTTTTTTATTGCTTTTCTTCGTTTTTTTCTTTATAATAGTTTTTTATAGAAATGAGTGTTTTTGATGATTCACAGTGAAATTATGCTTTTAGAACTAATTAAATTATATTACAAAACATCTGATGGAGAAGAGTTAGAGTTAGACAATTTAGAAAAAGCTTTTTATACCTTAGAAGAACTTATAGGAAATCAATTAAATGTAATTTTAGAATATGACTTTAATCAAGAATTTGATAAATTTGAGGAAATGAGTGAAAATAATTTTACTATTCAAGATAACCGAATTTGTTTTTCTGATGAGGAATATTTAGATTTATTAGAAGACTTAGTTCTTTTAGCATTGGAAGATGAAGATTTAACTTATGATGGTTTTATATCAAATACCCTACATAATATATGTATTTATAGAGATTTGAATATAAAGCCTTGTTATGATAAATATACTAATCTATTTAGTAATTGTTTTACTATTATGCAGAATTATCTATTTTTAGCTTATCAAGAAGCTAAAACGGGAATTATAAATCCTATTTTAGTTTCTTTAGTTCAATCTCTGGTTAAGCAACACGAAGATTATTATGCGATGTTGCAAGATGATGATTTAATTAAAATTGAAGTTATTTTATCTTATTTTAATGAGATGTACTTAGTAGACGATGATTGTGATTTTTGTAATTCAGACTGGTATATTATTTTATTTTCAAAACATAAAAAACAACTATCAAGCCTAAATTATCAACGTATCATTACTTCTATGGAAGAAGATGATATTTCTTTTTCTAATTATAATAAGAAAGATATACCAGAAAATGATATGGAAGAAGATGAACAGAATTCTATTTTGGATAATTTAATCCCTGATAAAACTTATCTTTTTAATGAAATTGACTTCTTTATTCGCTATTATATTGTGTATTTAAATCAATACCTACATAAATTAGAAGAAAATGGTTGGAAAAAAGATCTCCTACAGCAAAAATATTTATTAATTGCTACTAATCCTAGTATAGAAGAATATTTTTTAAAAGCTAAAACTTTAGATGGATTAGATTTTCCAAAATTAGAAAAAAAATGGTTTACTGATGGTACTTTTACTTCTCTATATTTAACCGTTATAGATTGTATAGAAGAATTTAACTTTAAAGATGCTTTTATTACTGATAGGGATTGCTCTCATATGGTTACTTGTGCTCTTTTTATCCGCTCTTTTTTAGATTTAAGTATCAATGAAGAACAAAAAGAAGAAGTAAAAAAGAGAATTTTAAATAGTAATTTTTATAAAAAAGAGGATTATCTTATGGCTTCCTCTTTCATTGATGATATTATTTTTAGGGAACAAGATATGCATTTAACTAGAGAACTAAAATAGTGGGACTTGTTAAAATGATAAGTTTGTGGTACACTATACTAGTTTTGTAGAAGAAAGGAGCGATTTTTATGGAAAAAATCATAAATATTGCTGTGGTTGCCCATGTTGATGCTGGTAAAAGTACTTTAGTAGATGCTTTACTAGAACAAAATGGTGTTTTTAATAGTCATGAGGTAGTAGAAGAAAGAGTAATGGATTCTAATGATCTTGAAAAAGAAAGAGGTATCACTATTTATTCTAAGAATTGTGCTATTCGTTATAAAGATATTAAAATAAATATTGTGGATACTCCTGGTCATGCTGATTTCTCATCAGAAGTAGAAAGAGTTATTAAAACAGTTGATACGGTTATTTTACTTGTCGATTCAGCAGAAGGCCCTATGCCTCAAACAAGATTTGTTTTAAGTAAAGCTTTAGAACAAAACTTAAAACCAATTTTATTTATTAATAAAATTGATAAAAAAGATGCAAGACCTTTAGAAGTTGTTGATATGACATTTAATCTTTTTATGGAACTTAATGCTACAGATGAACAGCTTGATTTTCCAATCGTTTATGGGATTGCTAAAGAGGGTATTGCTAAACTTTCTTTAGATAGTGAAAGTAATAATATAGAGCCTTTATTGGAAACTATCTTAAAACAAGTAGAACCTTTTAAAGGAAATGAAAATGATCCTTTACAACTTCAAATTTCTAATCTAGATTATGATGATTATATCGGAAGACTTGGGGTTGGTCGTATTAATAAAGGTAAAATTAAAAATGGCGAGACTGTTACCTTAATTAAAAATGATGGAAAAGAAGAATGTTTTCGTATTAGTAAATTATTTGTTAACGAAGGTATTAGAAGAGTAGAAAAAGATGTTGCTTATTTTGGTGATATTGTTACTATTGCTGGTTGTAGTGATATTTCAATTGGCGATACTATTTGTGAAAAAGGAGTTATTGATCCATTACCTCCTATTCATATAGAAAAACCAACTTTGTCTATGAATTTCTTAGTTAATTCTTCTCCTTTTGCTGGTAGAAGTGGTAAATTTTTAACTTCTAGACATATTAGAGAAAGATTAGAAAAAGAACTCCAGACTAATGTTGGTTTAGTTGTTGAAGAGTTAGAGGGTGCAGATGGTTTTAAAGTTAGTGGTCGTGGTGAGCTCCATTTATCTATACTACTTGAAAACATGCGAAGAGAAGGTTATGAGCTTTCTGTTTCTAAACCAGAAGTATTATTAGAAGAAAGAGATGGAAAGAAATATGAGCCATTTGAGAAAGTTATTATCAATGTCCCAAATGATTATTCAGGTACAATTATTAATGATTTACAAGAAAGAAAAGCTACTTTAGAAGTTATTACTAATAACGAAGAAAATAATTATGTTCATTTAGAATTTTCAGCTCCTACTAGAGGATTGATTGGTTATCGTAGTGCTTTTATTACCAATACTAAAGGTGAGGGTGTTATGGTTAGAAGTTTTTCAGAATATAAACCTTATGTGGGTGCTATTGCTAGAAGAAAAAATGGCGTTTTAGTTTCAATGGAAAATGGAAAAGCTTTAGGTTATTCTTTATGGAATTTAGAAGACCGAGGTACTTTAATCATTGAACCAGCAACAGAAGTTTATGTTGGTATGATTATTGGTATTCATAATAGAGATAATGATTTAGATGTTAATCCTTGTAAAAATAAAAATTTAACTAACACAAGAGCTAGTGGTAGTGATGAGGCTATTAATTTAACTAGACCTAAAAAGTTTACTCTTGAAGAAGCTTTAGAATTTATTGAAGATGATGAATTAGTAGAAGTTACGCCAACAGATATTCGTTTACGTAAGAAAATATTAGATCCAAAAGATCGTTTTAGAGGAAATAGATAATTTATATATAAACAGACAAGCGTAAGTGAGCAAGATGCTCAAATATATGTCTGTTTTTATTTTGAAAAAAATTAAATTTCATACGGTTCGGAAGATGTGCCATTTCCGGATTTTATTGCTACATTACTTGCTATATTGATAACTGGGCGGATACCAATTGGATTATTCACGTTCGTACCGTTGAGGTCACCATATGAACGCACATAGAACACGAGAGCAAGATTACTGCGAAAGTTAGATGGAGACATGGTCCAATAATCTTCCTTATTATATAGGTAGTAACTATTATTATTGCTTCCAAATACTCCTCCGGCCATACTAACCTCATCAGCTGTGATTAGTCCGATTGGATTGGTTAGTTTTTTATTCCCTTTACTACTTGATGAGGTTGTATATAAATCACTACTATTACTACATTTTAATGTTGGTGCTTTATTATCTGCTAATCTTCCGTATGCGGCATAAAGTTTTGACCCTGTACTACTCCATGATCCGCTTTCTAAATTTCTATCTCCACAAAATCCAGCTTCGGTACTTATCTTATCCGCATAACTTGCTAGATTACTACTATACCAACTATCTAATACTCCTTTGATTGAACTATTCGTTATATTTCCATGTTGCTCTCCTTCGGTGTACATATATCTACATATTCGCTTTGATTTTTATTAGAATTAAAAACTTGTGAGCTACTTATTACGGTATCATTTCCGTCCATTGCAGTACTTTTTCCATTATAGATTACTCGGATACTTCCATCTCCATTGATCCGGATTATTCGCCAATAGTAACCTGCAAACTTTAACCAATTATTTTTTACATCTCCTCTAAAGTAGTAACTATCTCCCCAATCATCTTGGGTCTTGTATATTCCTTCGCCTTTTGTTGCTACATTTGCAAAATTTGGTGTTCCTTCATTTACTTTACTATTTGCTAATATGGTATCTTTTAATGTTGGTTCTTCATCAAAATATAAATAGCATTTTGTTCCTTTCATTGTCATTGGAGCAATACTTAGCGTTTTTGTATTCATATCATAAGTGATGGTCATATCTTGTAGTTCATCACCTATCTTACAATAGCTTTTTTCCTCATTAATGGTATATCCTGTATCTGGTATTTGATCTACCTTTGTATAATTATTATCTTCTTCAATATAAATACCTACTAAACTTTTTTCTTTTAAAGTTTCAGCACTTACTAATTCTCCTTCTTTGTTAGTATCTTTTAATTTAAGATACCCCCCCCCCCAACTACTATTAATAGTGCTGTTGAGAGGATTAAGATTTTTCTTTTCATCTTTTCTTTCTCCTCTATTCTGTTATTATTTATACCATATTATTGAGAATTTTTCAATGGTATTTTTTAATCATACTAAAAGAAGAATGGGCTCCACTCTTCTTATTAATTATTTAGGCATATTCCATTTTTACATATGTTATTTTGCAAAAATTGTCTTGAGCCATCAGATTTTAAAATATATTTTGATGTTAAAACTGCATATGGATTATCAGTATCTACAATACTTACAGTTATTGTTATTTGATATCCTACTAGTCCAGTACCACTAGTATTTTTTATTTTTTGTCGTTCTACTTTATGTGCAAAATTATTACCTGTTACTCTTAAGCCTATATCATTTAAATCCCTTACTAATCTAGAATAATCACTAGTTGATAACGTTTCATTTGGTGTAGAATTTGGATTGACTGCGCAATTATTTTGGGTTAAATTTACAGATAAAACATAACTTGGATTATAAGTAGTATCACCATAGGTACATGTTGTACCACCACTTGAGTTACTTACTACTACTTCTACACTTGCTGATTTTCCTCCAGCCGTTGCTGTAATTGTTACGGTTCCAGCACTTTTCCCGGTAATCTTACCATTTGATACTGTTGCTATATTATTATTAGAACTACTCCATGTAACTGTTTTATTCGTTGCATTAGAAGGACTTACTTTAGCTGTTACTGTTTTTGTTTCTCCTATTTTTAAATAGATTTTTTTATAATTTAAGGAAACGTTTGTCACATTAACTGTTCCGCCACCTTGGCTTCCTCCGCCTTCATTTATTTTTTCCCATTTGGCTGTTAGGGTTATATTGGATGTTATTTTAGTATCGAAATCGAATTCTTCATCTCCTAAATACCAACCTAAGAATTTATATCCTTCTCTTTTTGGCTCGGTTGGTTTAATAACAATATCGTTTTCATTTACTTTTTTACTTCTAATAGTAGTTCCACCATTTGAATCAAAAGTAACAGTATACATTTCACCTTCAGCTTCTAATATTGTTAATTTTGCTTCTACTGGTTCTGTAATATTACCATAATCATCAGTTGCGATAATTTTAATTGTATGTTCACCCACTGCGGTAATATTAGAATAATCAATTGGGTTTCCTTCAGCGTCTTTATCACCTGTATAATATGTGATATCACATTCACTTGTTGTATCGAAGCATGTATTAACAAAATCACTTAATTCATAAGTATCTCCCTCATATATTTCTACATTTTTGGTAATTAATACTGGGGCTTTACTATCTTCTACAATTAAATTTACCGTATATTCTTCCTCTTGTAACTTAATGGTAATACCATATGTTGCTGGTATAATTAAATAATTTTGTATACATTCATAATTCTCATAATTTGGATTTTCTTCACTAAATAACTCTTCTATTTCTTTTTCACTACACAAAGAAGTATCATAGCTTAGTTCAAATTCATCTGGATATATTATTTCTATTTCATCAATATCAATATTTTCTAAAGTATCAAAATAATCTGTAACATCTGGTAATGTAGACCCTGCTTCTATTATTAACTCATCTTTTATTTTAAATGATGGTACGGCGGGATCTACTGGATCTGCAGTGTCATTTCTGGTAGCTAAAATAACGATAATTATAACCACTATTAAAACTAATGCAGATAAGCCTATGATCAACCATTTTAATCTATCTTTTTTTGCATATTTTTTAATATAATTTTCATCAAAAATAAATCTTTTTTTCAAGGTTATCCCCGTCCTTATTATTTACTATTTAATATTATCATGTTTTTTTAAAAATTGCTAGATATTTTCTATTTTTGAATTTAAAAATGGGATATTAATATCCCATTATAGTATCTAGCGTTTCATCACTTTCAATAAATTCTTTCACTTCAATTATTTCATATTCATTTTTAGTATTTCGAACAACTATATTTTTAATTCCTGCATTGATTATCATTCTTTTGCACATAGCACAAGGTCTTGCATGTTTAACATATTCGCCATTTGTTGTTTCTATTCCTACCATATAAAGCGTTGAATCTAATAAATCCTTTCTAGAAGCACTAATTATGGCATTTGCCTCAGCATGTACGCTCCTACACATTTCATAGCGTTCTCCCCTTGGAATATTCATTGCCTCTCTTTTACAATAATTTATATCAATACAGTTCTTTCTTCCTCTTGGAGCTCCATTGTATCCTGTTGCGATAATTTCATCATTTTTTACTATTACAGCTCCCCATTTCTTTCTTAAGCAAGTCGCTCTTTCTAATGCTACTTCGGCCATGTCTAAATAGTAATTAATTTTATCTACTCTATTCATAATTCACTTCCCCTATTTATTTTAACAAATTTTATATTTCCTTACAACCAACTTTTGCGCATTATTTTTTGTATTACTTTTTTGAATGTATTATTCATTATTAAATTACTATACAATATATTTTAGAAAGAGGTTGGAAAATATGGCATTTAATTTGAATGTAGAAAGAAAGGAATCCGTGAATAAATGTGTAAGATTCCCCGTTCCACTAATGAACAAAATTGAAGCATTATTGAAAGATTATGATATTTCTTTCTCTAAATTTGTTATTCAGGCATGTGAATATGCATTAGATGAAATGGAAACAAAAGAAAAGGAAAAAGTTAAAAATTAGCAACAGATATGTTGCTTTTTTTATGGATTAAAAAAGCACTATTCTTCTTTTAGTGCTTCTTCTAATTCTTCTTTAGTCATTTTACTATAGCCTTTAATTCCTTTTGCTTTTGCTTCTTCTCTTAATTCAGTAACTGTTTTATCTTTTTCTTCTGATTTTTCTGAAGTTAATTTTCCTGTTGTTACTAAAGAGTCAATTTGTTCTTTCGTTAAGGTTTCATTTTCCATTAAAGCATCTGCTAATAACATGACTAAGTCTTTATTTGCTTTTAAGATTTCTTCTGCTTTTTTATAACATTCATTTATAATTTTTCTTACTTCTTCATCAATTTCATGAGCTACTTTATCTGAGAAATTTTTTGCTTTTCCATAATCACGACCTAAAAATACGCCTTCTGATTTTTCTTCATATTCTACTGGTCCTAAATCACTCATACCATATTCCGTTACCATCGCTCTAGCAATATTAGTTGCTCTTCTAAAATCATCAGAAGCTCCAGTTGTGATTTCGCCAAGATACATTTCTTCACTTACACGTCCACCTAGTAAACCAGTAATTTGAGCTACTAATTCATTTTTAGTCATGATACCAATTTTTTCTTCTTTCGGTAACATCATTGTATATCCACCGGCTACTCCTCTTGGTATAATTGTAATTTTATGTACTTCATTCGCATCTTCTAATTTAATACCAATTACTGCATGTCCAGATTCATGGATAGCAACTAAGCGTTTTTCTTTATCTGTTATCTTACGGCTTACTTTGGCTGGTCCCATTAATACACGATCTGTTGCTTCATCAATTTCATCCATGGTAATTGCTTCTTTATTTCTTCTTACAGCTAGTAACGCTGCTTCATTTAATAAGTTTTCTAAGTCTGCACCACTAAATCCTGGTGTTCTTAAACTTAAATTTTTAATATTTACATCACTTGCTAATATTTTATTTTTAGCATGAACTTTTAAAATTGCTTCTCTTTCATTCGCATCTGGTAAACTTACTGTTACTTGACGGTCAAAACGTCCTGGACGAAGTAGAGCTGGGTCTAATACATCTGGACGGTTTGTAGCAGCCATAATGATAATTCCTTCATTTTCACCAAAGCCATCCATCTCTGTTAATAATTGGTTTAGTGTTTGTTCTCTTTCATCATGTCCACCACCTAAGCCAGTTCCTCTTTGACGTCCAACAGCATCAATTTCATCAATGAAAATTAGACATGGTGCATTTCTTTTAGCATCCTTAAACATTTCACGAACACGTGATGCTCCAACACCAACAAATAACTCTACAAAGTCAGAACCACTAATATAGAAGAATGGTACATTTGCTTCTCCTGCTACAGCACGAGCAAGTAGAGTTTTACCTGTTCCAGGAGGGCCTACTAATAAAACACCTTTTGGTATTCTAGCACCTAATTTTTGGAATTTCTTTGGATTTTTTAAGAAATCAATTAATTCTTTTACTTCTTCTTTTTCTTCTTTTAATCCTGCTACATCAGCAAATTTAGCCTGGTGTTTATCATCACTAAGTTTTGCTCTACTTTTGCCAAAATCCATTGAACCTTTATTAGAACTTGCTAATTTAGAGAATAAAATATAAGAAACAATGATTAATAAAAGTAATGGTAAGATATTTACAATAATATATAATATTGGACTTGATCCAGGATCTGGTTCTGTTTCATATTTTTTAATTTCATTTTTTTCAGTTAAACTTAAAACATTATCTACTTCAGCTTCTACTACTTTTGCTTCAAAAGATTCATTCTCCTTGTATCCCTCTAATTTTCCGGATACATAGTAAATGGATTCACTACTCTTAGGCATAACTGTTATTTCAGTTACTTCTCCTTTTTCTAAAGCTGTTATTAATTCCCCTGTGGATAGTTCATTTACTTTCTTTCCACCCATATTTAGGATAAAAAAAGTTGCTATAATAATTATAAATAAAACTAAATAGGGAAAGAAATTTCTAACAGCGTTGTTTTTCTTTACATCTTTTATATTCATATTATTCCTCCTCATATGAAAGTATTATATCATATATTCTATTACTTTCTACATCAAATTTTGATTTTTTTACACCTGGAAGCCAAAGAATAGTGTTATTATTATCCGTTACAATTGGTATTGTTTTCCTTTTTTCTAAAGGGATCTTTTCATCTATATAGATATCTTTAATTTTCTTCTTCCCTCCTAAATTCTTTACTTCCATTTTATCACCATTTCTTCGAGTTCTGACTTTTAATGGTAAACTTAAATCTTGGCTATTTAATCTTATGATATTATTTGAAATTCCATCTTTTTTCTCTACTTTTTTTATTACCATTTTATTTGGTAATATTATTTTGTCTTCTAATATATATTCATAAGATTCTTCTTTATTAATTTTCTCTATTTTGAAATAATTATAACTTTTTATTGCCTCATAATTATTAGGTAAATTACATTTATTATTACTTTTCTTACTTTTTAAACATGCAATAATTAAGTTTGTATGTTTATCATTAATTAAAAATAAATCATCTATATATATTTTACTTAATGTATACTCAATTATTCTTTTTATAAGAAAATGGTCTAACTTTAGTAATTCATCAATTCTAATTCCCTTTTCATCACTAATTTTGGGTATTATTTTCTTTATTTCATTATTTATATAATTATTAGCCATTATTAATTCTTCACTAAATTTTAAAAATTTATGATGAACTAATGGATCTTCTTTTTTAAAAAATGGTAATGCCTCCATCCGATAGCGATTTCTAGTATATTTCAAAGAAAAATTGCTTTGATCAATATAATATTTCAAATTATTTTTTTGCATATACTCTTCAATTTCTTTTTTAGTTTCTGTAATTAGTGGCCTTATAATCGTATATTCTTTACAATTATATTCTTTTTTAAAGCCACTATACCCTTTTAAACTACTACCTCTTGTTAGACGCATTAAAATCGTTTCCATTAAGTCATCTCCATGATGAGCTGTCATTAAATATCTTGCATGGTATTTTAAAACAATTTTGTTAAAAAAATCATATCTTTTGATTCTTGCATCACTTTCTAAATTGTCATCATTATATTCTTTTATTTCCATATATTCATAAATTAAATCTTCTGTTTTACAAACTTCTTTTACAAATAATGCTTCTTCTTCACTTTCGCTTCTTAATTTATGATTTACATGGGCTACTACTATTTTTAACTTTAACTCCTCTTTTAACTCACACAATAAATGAAGAAGACACATCGAATCAGGTCCTCCTGATATTGCAACAACAATTTTATCTTCTTCGTTTAATATACTTTTTAAATATAATAAGACTCTTTTCATAATTTCTCCATGCCTTATTATTTTAACGCAGATTAAAGGCTATATCAAGCTATTTTTTAGTCTAATGGGTTTGTTCTTGTAAGTATTGCTTTAATATTCTTTTCTATTGCATGTAAATTAAATTTTATAATCTCATTTTCTTCTATTTTTTCTCGCTCTATTATATAATCTAAAAATTGCAATTCATTTATTTTATCTAAAGCGTTTCTTTCATCTAAAAAATTGATATATTCTTCTAAAAGCATACTTAAAGTACCATTATAACTATTTATTGTATTATCATCTTCTACTACTCCTATTCGGTAAATTGTTGCAATGAAAGGATTGGTATCTTCTAATAAATCATCTAAAATAAAATTATTATTACAATAATTAATAAATGGTAAAACATCTTCTTTGTGATAAAAACGAATTACTATATTTTCATTAGTTGCTTTTACATGAAATTTTACGACTGATTCAATACTGTTTCTTATTAAATAGCTAAATATCGTTTTTAAAGCACTAATCATATATTCATATTTTACAGGAAAATATACTTTATATGCTTCAGTATAATTGGCTCTTTTATCGACATAAAAACCAATATAATGGGTTGTATTTTCTTTTTCACCTGTTTTTCTTATTACATGACGGACTAGTGAATTATTTAAATTTTCTAAAAAATTTTGATAAAACTCTTCAATATCATTTACTAATGATTGATCTTTATTAATACCAGTATATTTTAACATCAAGTAATAATCATCTTTATTTAGCTCTTTTCCTAGTTTTCTTTTATCACTAGCTATTTGTTTTAAAAATTCATTCATTTTCATTTAAATCAATCCTTTCTCAATATTAACAATTCTTTTGCTCTGATTTCTTTTGTATAACCGTTTCTTTTATAAAATTCTATAGCTTTCTTATTTTCTTTTCTTACCTTTACTTCAATAAATTGATCTTTTATCTTTTTTAAGATTTTACTTCCATATCCTTTATTTCGATATTTTTCTTCAATGTATAAAGTATCTAATTCTTTATCTTTTATTAGGTATACTCCTATTGGTTTTATAAAAGAATATATTACCATAAATTCATCAACATGTTTTAATACTAAATCATTTACATAAGCGATTGCTTTTAATTGTTCGCTATTATCTTTTATATAGGGAATTAATGTTAATAACTTGGCATTTATCAACATTGGTTTATCTTTTTTCTTCGCTTTCTTAAATCTGATCATATCTCACCTATTATTTTTATTATATATTATTTTTTATTTTTTGTACAGAGAAAAAGCATCCTTTTTAGAATGCTTAATTGCCATAATAATCTGTTCTTGAATAGAAACGGTATCCTACTGAATTATTAAATCCTGGTGGGGTTATAACGGTTGAAGTTGGAATATTTCTACCATTAAACCAGCCTGTTGCTACACCATAGTGTAGATGAGCTCCCGTTGTACAGGCATCATAGCCACCATGAGAAGTTGAGGTTGAATATCCACCGACTGTTCCTATTACTGTATTTTGATTGACAATGTCTCCTACTTTTACATTAATAGCTAACAAGTGATAATAATATGTTGTATACTTCTTTCCACCTACTGTTACATCTACATATACTTTATTTCCACCACAACTTGTTTTACGAGCAATACCAGATACTATTCCAGCTGCTGCTGCATAAACTTTTGTCCCTTCACTATTTCCACCAATATCGATAGCATCATGGAATTTATATTTTTGTCCGGTTACAGGATGAGTACGATATCCCATCTTACTTGTTACTACTCCTGATTTTAATGGTTTTAACCAACCACTATTATATGGTATGTCATCGCTATCCACGCAAGATGATAATGGAGTACTATCATCAGTAGTTCCTGCATAAGTTTTACAGGCTTTGTAATAATGATCATACTTGTCTTTCGCAATTTCTACTTGCTGATTTATATCTAACGCATAAATATCATATTCATCTATACTATCGTATTGTTCTTCAATTGTTTTTTCATAAGATGCTATTTGATTTTCTAATTTTTTTTGCTTTTCTGTTAATTCTGTTTTTAATTCTTCATTTCTTTTTATTTCACTTTCTAAATTCTTAGTTGTTTTTTGAATGTAACCTGAAACTTGATTTACTGCTTCAACACGCATGATTAATTCTGTCATACTAGATGCACCACTTACATATTCAACATAAGCATTTTGTCCTTGCATTTGTTGCATGTATAGTAATACCTTCTTAGTTTCTTCTGTTAAAGAATCTATTTTTTCATTAGATTCAACAATACTTTGTTCTGCTTCATCATATTGATGTTCTGCCTCGGTAATATCCGCTTGAGCTTGTTTAATTGCGGCTTCTTTTCTAGCTATTTCAGCCTTGGCAGCATCGGTTTTGTTATCATTTTCTTGTTTTTTCTTTAGTAATTCATTATATTCATTTCTTAAATCTCCTAATGTTTCAGCAGCAGCTGCATTTGCTATCTCTGGAGTTACAAAATAAGAGAATACTACCGCTATTATTAAGAATGTTCTTAATAAATAACCACAACTCTTCTTTATCATATCTTCAAATACTTCCTTACAGCTCTAGCTGAACCAAACATACCTACTACAGAACCTATTACTAATAATACTAATGATGTAATTAAAACAAATGGCATTGGTTTTACAAGCTCAATAATACTAAATGATGATGATGTACTTAATTGCTCATACATGATTAAATATCCATAAATCGTTACAATAATTGGAATAATAGAACCTAATAATCCTAGCAAAAATCCTTCAAATACAAACGGTAATTTAATTGAAGTATTACTACTTCCTACTAATCGCATAATCTCAATCTCACTACGTCTTGAAAATATAGTTAATTTAATTGTGTTACTAATTAAAAAGGCGGTTACAACTATTAAGGCTACTACCATAACAATTGTTACGGTTTTAATGATATCAAATACTGATATAATATCTTCTACCATTCCTTCTCCATAATTGGCACTTTCAATGTTATCTAGATCTCTTATTTTTAAAGCCGTTGGCCTTAAATCATCTACGTTATCTACAGTTACAATAAAAGAATCTAATAAAGGATTTTCTTCTAAATAGTCTAAAGTTGTATTTAAAGTATCAGAATAACTTTTCATTTCTAAACGCCATTCTTCTTTACTTTTGGCTACTACTTTTTTTACTGTTGATATGTTTTTGATTTCTTTTTCTAAAGTTTTTAACTGTTCATCAGTTGTCTCTTCATTGGCATAAACTACGATAGTTAGTTCTTCTTCCATATCTTTCGTTACATGATTTACATTTACTGTGACTACTATAGCTATGGCTACTAGTACTAAAGTAATGGTAGTACATAGAATACTCGCAATACTTAAACTAAAATTTCTAAAAACACTTTTTACCGAATCACGGATACTTCTTACAAATATTCTAAATGCTTTCACTGGCTTTATAACTTCCTTTCTCATGATCTTCTGATAGGACACCACTATCTAGGACAATTACTCTTTTTTTCATGCGATTGACAATCTCTTTATCATGAGTAGCCATAATAATAGTTGTTCCTAATTCTTTGTTGATTGTTTCTAAAACATCCATTATTCCTTTTGATGTTTTTGGATCTAGATTTCCTGTTGGTTCATCACATATCAAAAGTTTAGGATCGTTTACTATCGCTCTTGCTATACATACTCTTTGTTGTTCTCCTCCTGATAATTCATTTGGAAAACTTCTTATTTTATCTTTTAAGCCAACATGATCAAGAGCTTTAATTACTTTCGGACGTATTTCTTGACCTTTCATTCCTAAACATTCTAAAGCAAAAGCTACATTTTCATATACTGTTAACTTAGGTAGTAATTTAAAATCTTGAAAAACTATTCCTAATTTTCTCCTTAGTTTATATACTGTCCTGTTTCGTAATTTTCCAACATTGATTCCCCCAATTTCGACAGTTCCTTGCGTTGGTTTTTCTTCACGATATAACATTTTTATTAATGTTGATTTCCCCGAACCACTTGCCCCAATTACAAAGACAAATTCCCCTTTATTTATTTTGAGACTTAAATCAGCAATGGCTGCTACACCATTTTTATATACTTTATAACAGTTTTTTATCTCTATAAATCTCATGGCTACCTCCTACTAGTTTAGAAACATTATAACATATATTTTGCCGCTTTAAAATACTAAATATTGCCAAAATAAAACTTAGAATTATTTCTAAGTTAGTTTGTCGTTGCTCTAAATCCTACTTTGGTACTTAATGAGCCTTCTAATAAATCTATTTGATTATTGTCTGGATCATTGCTTAACCAAATATATAAACGATAAGAATTAGTTGTTCCTTTGGTAATAGATATATTATCTTTTAAAGTTATGTTTGTTCCACTTGTCGCATTACTAAAATCTCCACTGGCTAATTCAGAAGTTCCATCGGCATTATATAACGCCCATTTTACATATTTACTTTTAAAATTATCACTTATTGTCAATTCAGTTAAATATAAAGAATATGAAGCACTAGAAGCATCAGCATCACTAGGCAATGTTACACTAAATGATGTATAATCTCCCTTTGTTACAATATCTGCGTCATTAATTAGAGAAGCTCCATTTGCAGTAATATATTTTTCTGATGTTAAATTCATTGTTAATTCACCACTTGTTATATTTGTTCCTTGATTATCAGGATTTATTTCTTGTACTTCATTTAAAAAATATGCATATGATAAACTTATTCCTATTATAACTATTGATACTACAATTATTAAAGATCCTAATAATATCCTTTTTTTGGTATTATCCTTTTGAATTTCAAGATTTTCCATGTTTTCCATAACATTTCACCCTATTCTGTTTTTATTATACTAAACTTTTTAAGTTTAGACAATACTAAATATATTAGAAATTTAAAAATATTTAGCTATGATATCTGGCTAAAGTCATTTCTTCTCGTGGTGGAAGAATTTCTTCATAACTTTTTAAATATTGGCGTAAAAAATTTATTTTATCTAAATTATTATTAAAAATTAAGTCAGCAAATTCTAGGGCTTTAGGCAAATCAATTCTTTGATATCTAGCAAATATTTCATCAAAATTATTAAAGGTGTAAAATAAATATTCTAATTCTTTTAATAAAGCATCTAAATACTCTTCATCTAAATTAGGATTTTTGGCTGCTAATATCATTTTGGCAAAAACATTAATATTATTTTGCCATATCGCCTCTTCTACTGTACAATTTGGAAAGCGAAATTCTATCGTGTTCATATCTCTTTTAGACATATCAGCAAAAGAAACGTGTCTAAATGATAAAGCAATATGTTTTGTTTGATGCGGAAAAAACTCTTCAATTTCTCTTAAAGACTTGGCATGATTAAATTTCCACATTTTTGAAATTAATTCAGATTGTAAAATATCTGAATAAACTAATATTTTTGTGCGATAATGCAGTTTATCTCCATATCCAAAACGAAATAAAATTTGTTCATATATTGTGTATAATTTAATAAATCTACGCCAATTATTATAGTCGTTTCCCAACATTTGGGCTCCTATATGAACATGTCCACCTGTATTTTTATTTGTATTAGCCTTTTCTTTTTTTAAAAAATCACATATATTTTTTAGTTCTTGCCAATACTCTTTTTTATCGGTTAAAATTGGTGATGTTATTTCTCCTCCCAAAGGAATAGAGGCATCTTTTTTTAAATTCCAATTAGGGTTATTTCTATTTATAAATTCTTCTACTTTTTCCCATTTTAAATCTTCATACTCTATTTCAATACCAAATGTTAATTCGGGTGGTAAGAAAAGAGTATCATGATATCTTAAATGAAAATTTTTTATTAGTTGGAGTAGTTTTTCTTTATCTAAGCCTTTTAAATTCCTTAAAATATCATTATTATTACTACTTAATAATTCTTTTGTCATAACTTTAAAACCCCTTTTTTACTGCCATATACTTTAACATTTTATTAGATATTTGTCAAATAAAACATAAAAAAATATTTGTTTGCAAATCAAACAAATATTTTAATATTATCTTTCTAGCTTGTTTTCTTCTACTTTTTCTCTTTCTTTAATTTCAATTATCATACCATTTTGGGCTTGTATTGTACTTCCTATAGGTTGATTAAATATTGCTGCTCCAACTGGAGAATTAATACTGATTTGAATATAATTACAGTCCATTACTTGTTGAGCTTCAACTACTAATTTACTTAGTTCTGGAGCATCTCCATTAAATGATAACCATAATAAATCACCAACTCTAACATTATCTGAAATTGTATCTTTATTTAATTCGCTGAATTTTAATACTTTTTCTAATTTACTAATGTCGTTAGTTAGTTCTTTAGCTTTACTACTTAGTCTTACATAGCCATATTCATCATCTAAACAACTACTTAGTTGATATCTAATATAGGTTAATTCTGCTTCTTTTTGAGCTTTCAAATTTTTAAAATCTTCCAATTCTTTTGGTGTTAAAACTAATTTTTGTTCCATAAAACAATCCCTCCAAATATGGTTGTTATACTATCATATTTTTTAGCACTTGTCAAATTAGATTTTTTAAAGCTTTTTATGTTTTGTTTTTTTAAGATAAAAAGTGAATTATTCTAAAATATTTAATCCACTTTCTTTAACATGTTTAATAAAACGTTCTTTAAAAGTTTGCAATTCTTTTTGTTCTAAAGTCTTGCTATTACTTCCTAGAGTATATCTTATTAGGTATTTGTTTTCATATACTTCTACTAATTTATAATTTCTAATTAAATTGCTTATAAATTTATCTAATATTTCTTTTAAATCAGCATATTTTTTATCTTCAACGATAATCGTATAATCTAGCTCTACTTCAGGATATTTACTAACTTCTTTAGCTAGAATTTCTTCTTTACTTATATTAATATATTTATCAAAATCGATATCTATTGTAATTACATATTTCCTTTTACTTAGTTTGTTGGTACATGATCTGTTTAAAACATTTAAAGTTCCTATTCTTGTATCATCTAATTTGATAATTTTTCCTAATTTATCATCATAGTAAGCTTTTTCATTTATGTTATCACTTAAGGTTACTTCTTTATTCTTTAACATTTTAAATAAATATTTCACTATTTTTTTTGCTTCGATATAACCTTTTTCTAAATTTTTTTCTACATCAGTTAAAATTATGCTCAATACTCTTTTATTCATATTATTTTCAATAATAGTTCCTATTTCAAATATTTTAAATCCAGAATAATTTTTAAAATTTTCTTTTACTATGTTCATTAAAGATAAACTTAGATCATCACGTAAAATATTATTGGTGTCTTTTCCTAATAATTTTACATTTTTCTTTTCAATATTTAGTTCTTTTAATAAGTCTGTATCATACCAAACATAACTATGAACTTCATGCATATCAAATTTAGTTGCCAATAATCTTTTTACTTCATATTCTTCATTATATATTGTTTCATGTTCTGTTATAGTTAAATCTAGTTTTAATGGTTTTGGTTCAAAATTTTCTAATCCATAGATCCTTGCTATTTCTTCTATTAAATCCTCTTTTATTTTAATATCTTTGGTGGCTCTAAATGTTGGAACACACACATCATAGTAATTTTCCTCAATTTCCACTTTAAATCCTAATTTATCTAAAATATTTCTTACAGTTTCATCTTCAAGAGTTCTTCCCATATAAATAGATAATGTTTTTTTATCTAATATGATTTTTTCCTCTTTTAATGGATTTGGATATATATCCGTTAGATTAGAGGTGATTACCATATCTGGATTTTGTTCTTTTAAAAGATATGCTAATCTTTTGATAGCTAAATCTGTCATATTAGGATCTAAACTTTTTTCATAACGAGCTGAGGCTTCCGTTCTAAGTCCTAAATTTAGAGCACATCTTCTAATAGATCCGGCGTTAAAGCAAGCACTTTCTAAGAATACACTTGTAGTATCACTTAAAATTTCACTATCAAGCCCTCCCATTACACCAGCAATACCAAAATATTTATCGCCATTTTTGATCATTAACATTTCATTTGTTAAGGTTCTGGTAACTCCATCAAGAGTTGTATAGGTATCTTTATCATTCGCTAGGCCTACTTCAATGTTTTTAACTACTCTAGCATCAAAAGCATGCATTGGCTGTCCAAGTTCTAACATTAAATAATTGGTTAAATCTACTAACAAAGAGATAGAACGCATTCCAGCATAGTATAAAAATATTTGCATGTCTAATGGAGTTTTATTGTTTTTTATATTTTCAATTTTTAGACCTGTATAACGGTAACATAAGTTATTATCTTTTATTACAATATCTAAGTCTTCTTTATCATTTGCTATTTCTAATATATCTAATGATAATAAATCATGATTTGTAATAGCACATATTTCTCTTGCAATACCATAATGTCCCCATAAATCTGGTCTATTAGTTAATGACTTATTATCAATTTCAACAATAATATCTTCAACTGGTAAATACTTTTTAATATCTGTTCCTACTACCCAATCACTAGGTAATTCCATTATTCCATCGTGATTATCACTAATTCCTAATTCTCGACCACTACAGCACATACCATTTGATAGAATTCCTCTTAAAGGTCTTGCTTTAATTTCTACTCCATCAATGTGGCCTCCTACTTTAACAAATGCTGTTTTTAATCCAACTCTTACATTCGGTGCTCCACATACTACTTGAATTAGTTCCTTTTCGCCACAGTCTACTTTTAAAACATGCATGTGATCACTATCAGGATGCTCTTCACATTCCTTTATCTCGGCAACAACTACATTATCAAAAGTGTTCCCTTTTACTTCTACTTTCTCAACTTCCGCAGTTCTTATCGTAAAAGTTTCCCAAATATTTAGCCAATCAATATCCTCAGGATTCTTAATATGACTTTTTAATTTATTACATGATATTAACATATTTTTCCTCCTATTTTATATTAAATTCTTTTAAATAGCGAATATCTCCACTATTTAAAACTCTGATGTCATTTATTTTATATTTCATCATGGCAAGTCTTGTTAAACCAAAGCCAAATGCGAAGCCTGTATATTCCTCTGGATTAATGCCTCCAGCTCGCAAAACGTTAGGATGAACCATACCACTTCCAACCATTTCAATCCATCCACTATTTTTACAAGTAGGGCAACCTTTTCCGCCACAGATTAAACAAGACATATCCATTTCATAACTTGGCTCAGTAAATGGGAAGAACCCTGGTCGAAGTCTTACTTTCACATCTTCATGAAATACTTCTTTTAACAAATTTTGCATCACGTAAAGTAAATTTTCAATGGTTACCCCTTTATCAATAACCATTCCCTCTATTTGATAGAAAGTATTTTCGTGATTTGCATCTAAATCTTCATTTCTAAATACTCTTCCTGGTGCACAAATTCGAAGTGGGGCTCCAAAGTTTTCCATCGCATGTATTTGATTATCACTAGTTTGTGTACGTAAAACCATTCCATTATCTAAAAAATATGTATCTTGCATATCTCTAGCTGGATGATCTTTCGGAACATTTAAAGCTTCAAAATTATAATACTCTGATTCCATTTCAGGTCCTGATACTACCGTAAATCCCATTCTTTTTAGGATATCCGTTATTTCTTTTCCGATAATAGTTATGGGATGTAAAGATCCTGATTCTATTTCGTAATCGGTTGTATCATCAAAAGTTATGTTAGTATTATTTTCTATTTCTTCAAGTCTTTTATTTACTAATTCTTCCATCTCTTTTTTGGTATTGTTAATTAGACTTCCATATTTTTTCTTATCTTCAATACTCATATCTTTTAAATTAGCTAAAATATTTGCGATCTCACTTTTTTTACCAACATATTCTGATTTAACATTTAGGACATCTGCTTCTTTACTTGTATTTTTTAATTTTTCTTCTAATTCTTCTTTTAATCTTATTAATTTTTCTTCCATGTTTTTTCCTCCTTTAAATAAAAAAATTCTAGAATATTGGGACGAAATTATCCGTGGTACCACCCAATTTCTAGAATTACTAGCACTCTTTCGTTTATAGCACGACTTACTATTAAAACTCCTAAGTTTGAAATTCATAACTTCTTTTATCTAAAAGTAATTTCAGCCTTGTTACTTTTTCTCTTATTAAGAACTAAAAGCTACTACTTGGGACTTAATCAACGTTTATGAATTTATTCTATCACTATTCTTTTTAAAATGCAACTTTTAATGACGAGTATTCCCTAAATTGAAAAAATCTAGCAATCCTTCAATATTTTTATTTTCGGGATTATTATTTAATAATTCTTTTAAATCTTCTTCATTCAATGTCTGCTTAATTCCTATTATTTGATCATTTTCTACGTGAAGAAAATACATAAAAAATCTTCCATTTAATTTATTTATTAACTTTCCTTTGTTGTAAATTATATCCCTATCAAATCCTAATAAATAATTTGATAAAGCATAATATAAATTCTCTGATATAATTACTTCTTCACTTTCTCTAATAATTCTTTTTATATTTTCTATAAAATGATCTAGTTTTCCTGTCAAACTATATTTTGGGGGAATTTCATCAATAAACTCTAATACATCTCGGTCTTGCTCTTGTCTTATAAATTTTTCTAAATCATCAATTTTAAACGGACTTCGAAATAGATCATCTTTAAACATTAAATCCATTTCCCGTTGCTCACTTTTAATTTTATTTTCATTTAAAAAATCTATATGTTTATGAAAATTTAAGCGATAGGCGCGGGCATCTTTTAACGGAATTGCAAACTCTTCACTAAAATCTAAGTCTTTCTCATTTTCTTTATCTAGTTCCAATTCATTTCCATCTATGTCATAAAGCTTTATATCGTAATCATACTCTGTAATAAAACCATTTTCTTCTTTTTGACTTTTTATTCTTAGATCCATTATTTGATCAGTAATTATTAATGTAAGTGTTTTTTGATATCCATTCGTTGCTGTTGTACTTAATTTCATTTCTTTTAATGTATCATAATCTCTAATATTTAATGAGATTAAGCCATCTTTTGTTAAAATAGAAAAATTTATTAAATCTTCTGTGTTTTCATCTACTATTACAATATTAGATAATTCAGGATAAAAATTTAGTACATCTGCAATAAAAATGCTAGATAAAGATAAATGTAATATTTTTGCATTTTCCTCTAATTCCTTTTTTAAAAGTTCCATGATGGAATTAAATATTTCATTTTCTTTAAATTCTTCTGGTAATAAATTTAAAAAATCTTCTAACATTTGACTATTCATAATAATTACTCCATTGGCCTATTATTATAGCATTACTTTGAAAAAAAACAAGCTTGATCTTTTGTAAAATTACTTTTATTTTTAAATAAAGTTTTGTTTAAATAGCAATTATTATTACTTTCCTATTTGTATTTAATAGTAATATTATCACTAAAAAAGAACTAAATTAATAGTTCTCTGCTTTAAGTTCCATAAAACTTTGTGGATGAGCACATACTGGGCATACTTTTGGAGCTTCAGCGCCAACATATACATGTCCACAATTACGACATACCCATACCATTTCTTCACCACGAGCAAATACTAAATGTTCATCAATATTTCCTACTAATTTTAAGTATCTATCTTCGTGATGTTTTTCTATTGCTGCTACACCTTCAAAAAGATTAGCAATACGGTCAAATCCCTCTTCACGAGCTATTTCAGCAAATTCTTTGTACATTTCTGTCCATTCATAGTTTTCTCCTTCAGCAGCATCTTTAAGATTTGTTAATGTATCTGGAACTTTTCCTCCATGTAATTCTTTAAACCACATTTTTGCATGTTCTTTTTCATTGTTAGCAGTTTCTTCAAAAATAGCTGCGATTTGTTCATATCCATCCTTTTTAGCTTGTGAAGCATAGAATGTATATTTATTTCTTGCTTGTGATTCACCAGCAAAAGCAGCCATTAAATTAGCTTCTGTTCTTGAACCTTTTAATTCCATATATATTACCTCCGTTTAATATTATAGCGAATCTTTCTTTAAAAGTAAATAAATAAAATGTATATTTACATTAAAAGATTTTTTTATTATAATATGCACAAATAGGTGGTTTGTATGAAAAATATTTATAGTATTTTTAAAATTAATCTATCATCTTCACTCGTTGATATTTGCTTGGCTTATCAAAAGCTATGTTTTAAAAATCCCCCATATATTTTTTATTATACAAAACTTTTTAAGATACTTATAAATGATAATTATAGAGCAATTTATAATGCAATGTTCACTTGTTCTGATATGCGGTTTTGGATCACTTTTCCTTTTTGGCAACTAGAGGAAGAGGATGAATATGTTCTTGCAAATATTATTCATTGGTTAGAAGATTTCAGAGAATTTGTTTATGACACTAAATTTGGTTCAAATAATATAAATTATTCTGTAATTTTAGAAAATTGGTATGATGAAATGGAAGAAATTTTGTTTATACTGAAAGGAAAAATTAAAAGTTTTTATTTAAGTTAAAAAAATGCCTTTAAGCATTTTTATCTTTAATTAACGGATCATCAAATTCATCATTTGTATAGACTTCTACGGAAGGATGAACTGTTATTTTTTTATCTTCTTTAATAGGTGCAATTGGCGTTACTTTTTTCTTTTTTTCTTCTTTATTAGTACTTGCATCTACTAAATAACCAATTAAGGCAAAAATTAAAATAAGAGAAATTACTAAAAACCAAATATAATTATTTAATAAAAAATCAATTAATGTATCCATTAGAACCTCCTATTTTAATTCTATGCAAAAGATTATGAAATACTTATACTACCACTTTTAGGTACAATATGAATCCATGTATTCCCATCATTAACAGTTATTTCTGTTCCATCTTGATAGCGATATATGGTTTGAGCCGATCTACTCTTTTTTTCCCAAGTTATTGGAATGGCTCTTCCTTCTGTGATGAAATATCCTTTACCACTACCAATATTATCTAAATCTTGACGACCTTTTTCATCTCCAGCTATCGTTTTATTTCCTACTTGATAAGTAATAATATTTTTTACTGTATATTGATTTTTTGTTTCATAATCAGTATGAGCTTTATCATTTACAAATTGTTTATACACTTTTGCTTCACTATCATAGACATAATTTGTAATGGAACTTCCCGAATATTTTAAATCAACATTGGTAGCATTTAATTGTTCTTCTTCTGGTAGAATTACTGATGTAGCACTATAATTTAATAACAAATCTTTATTTGTTTCTTTGCGATATCCTAATTTATCTACTAAACTAGATAGCTCTTTTAAATTAGTAAAAGCTTTATGTTCTGTACTTATGCCACTTATATTTTTTCTAAAGAAATAAGGAGAACCATAAGTTAATCCATTTAAATTATTAATCTTTAAACTTGAAATATCACTTTCTGCTTGTAGTGACCATCCCCAGTGAACATAGTATGCATCATTTTCTAAAACATAATCTAGGTAATAATGTCTTGCACTACGAACATTTCCAACAGTTTCATTTTGTTTATCTTTAAATAAAGCTAAATATCTAGTAATTCCACCTTCTACTACTATCTCATATACTAAATAAGCATCTTGTAAGCCCGTATGATATGGTCTTGCAGCTCCAATATTATTAATCATAACTGCATATGGTCTTGAAGTACTATCTAAGTCTACAATTTCTACTTCTGGTACGTCTTTATCTTTATCCTTTCCTTTATCTTTATTTTTAGATGTCTCACTACTAGAATTATCCTTGGCTAAAAATATAGCTGTTGTCGTGATTCCTCCAATTAGCAAAATTCCTATTATAATAAGTATTATTAAATTTTTCTTTTTTAATTTCTTTTTCATACTTCCACCTCTGATTATATTTAAGTATATCACAAAACTTTTTACTTGAACAGTTTTTTATTTACTTAAATATATTACTGCTTCTGCTCCTTCACTAGCAGCATTTATCAGTTGATATATTTCTTTTTTGGTTACATCACCACTAGCGTATATACCTTTTATATTTGTTTCGTGCTCTGCATTTATCACAATATAACCATTTTCTAATTTAACATCGGTATTTACTAAAAAATCAGTATTAGGAATAAATCCTACATAAATAAATATTCCTTTTACTAAAAGTTCTCGATCATCTTTTAAAATAACTCCCTTTAAAGTATCTTCTTCTATTTTTAATTTCTTTACTTCATTATTTAAAATTAATTCAATGTTATTTTTTTCTTTTACCGCTTTTATTAGAGTATCTTCACCTCGAAATTCTTCTCTTCTGTGGATAAGATATACTTTATTCACAATATTTGAAAGATATAAGGCCTCACTTAAAGCACTAGATCCCCCACCAATTACTGCTATATCTTGATTTTTATATAAAGTGCCATCACATAATGCACAGGTACTTATTCCTTTACCTAAGAATTTCTCTTCATCAGCAAGTCCTAATAATTTTGGCCTTCTTCCACTAGCAATTAGTAAATTCTTAGCTTCATAAACATTTTTAGTAGTTTTTATTACTTTTATTTCATCTAAAATAACGTCTGTTACTTTTTCAAGTTTATACTCTATTTGCATTTTATTTACTTCTTCAAATAGGTTATATGCAAAATCAGGCCCACTTACCGAAATGATCCCCGGATAATTATCCACTTTGTTAATTTGATTTAGGGTTCCTCCAGGAGTACTCCCTTCTAACAAAAGAACTTTAAGTCCTGCTCTTTTCGCATATATTCCAGCACTTACTCCAGATATCCCCATTCCAATTATAATTAAATCATACATTATTTTTTCTCCTTTTTAGCAATTCTTTTGGCATTTATATCATTATATAACTCTTCATATTTTCCTTTTCTACTTAAATATATTAAATATACTAATCCAGTTATGAATAAAATAACAGAAATAATTTGGGCTACTTTAAAGCCTCCTATCATTAGAGAATCTGTTCGCCATGCTTCAATAAAAAACCTTCCAAAGCTATACCACATTAAATAAATACTTGTGGTAGCTCCGATTTTAATATATTTCATTTTTCTAATGATTATTAAAATAATAAATCCTAATAAACACCATAAAGATTCAAAATAAAAGGTTGGCAGATAGTAAATTCCCCCTATATTCATACCTTCAATTATAAAATTAGGTACTAATAAATCTTGTAACTTACTTAAAGAAACTGCTATCCCATGAGCTTCACCATTAAAAAAGTTCCCCCATCTTCCAATTGCTTGAGCTAAAATCAAACTTGGTGCTGCCATATCTAACAATTTTAGAAAATTTAAATGATATTTTTTAGCAAAGAAAATAACTGTTATTACCCCCGCAATTATTCCTCCATGTATAGCTAATCCGCCATTCCATATCGCAAATATTTCTAATAAATTATTTTGATAATAAGAAAAATTAAATATTACGTAGTATATCCTCGCACCTATAATCCCAAAAATTATAGCCCAGAAACAAATATTAAATATTAATTCTTTGGGATATTTGAACTTTTTAGCTTCTTTTTCGAGTATAATTAAACCAATAATAATTCCAATTAATATTAGAATGGAATACCAATGAATTTCTATTCCAAATAATGAAAACATAATAGGATCCATTTCATCACTCATTTCTTATTTTATTATACACTAATTTCTTTTTTTCTAAAAGATGCTAATTTCTATTTATTCTCCTATAATTATTTTGCAGTTTCTATTTTACTTTTCATAAGAAAATTAGCATCTTTTAAATATGAGATTTCTAACACGTAAAAGAAATAAAAATATTGATTTTTTAATTATAAATTAGTTTTAATTTAAGAATAGGTATTTTAAATATTTTTTATTCTTTTATATTTTATTGATGTTTTTTATTGTAAAATGTACTTCTAAATATAATAATAACTCATCTACATTTTTAATAATATCACTAATTAAAATTTCCTCTTTCATTCTATCACCGTGCCTTTATCATAACACACTTTTTACTTTGATAAAGACTTTTCGACAAAAGTTGTCAAAACTTCTTATTTTTAATTAAAAATCTGATAGTTAAAACAAAAAGAAGCTCAAATCGCTTTAGCTTCTTTTTAGATATTACTCCTTGAAATCGTTAATACTTATAATATTAGATTGAGATCAAAGAAAATATGTACATAAGTAATACCTGTTGTACATATTTTTATTTTATTCTCTTTCTTTTATTTTATTTACCCTCTTTTTACCAGTTTATTTTAAAAGATATTCATACATATTATATTTTATTATATTCGCACTTAAAGTAAATCGATTGGATACTAAATTATTCATTTCATTTACATATTCATCTATATTATTAAGCGTTTTTCCTTCTTTTAACGTAAATTTCCCCTTTTTATAAGTTCCATAATCGCTTACCCAACTTCGATCAGAAAATATAGCTAGTCCTGGTGTATCACTGAAAATATCTTTTCCTACTATTAATCTTGAATCATATTCAATCCCAAAAAGATTTAAAAGAGTTGGTAGAACGTCAATTTGACTTCCCACTTTATCTACTTCTATAGTTTCCATTTCACTATTCCATATAATAAAATTACTTCGATTTACTTCTACTATTTCGTCTCTTTCATAATCACTAATTTCATTTATTTCATCTATTGTTAATGTATATGGATAATGATCCCCTACTAAAGCGATTACTGTATCTTCTAGTATACCAGCTTCTTTTAAACTGTTAATTAAAGTTTCTAATGCCCGATCTAATTCTATCTGAGTTGCTAAATAAGCTTTTACATTATTTGAGTATGGAAGATCTGCTACTAAATCTTTATTTTTTAAAGCAATCGAATTCCCTGTTGAATTATATGCATAAGGTGCATGCCCTGATACAGTTACATAATAAGTTACAAAAGGAGTGTTATCTTTATAAAGTGGAAATGTTTTATTAATCATATCAATATCACTTGGTAGCCAACTACAATTAATCATATCTTCCATTCCATTTCCACAGCCCATATAAGAATTAAATCCTAGGGTTTTCATTGTTTTTTGGCGACTATAATAAGTATACGTCCAGTTATGATAACTATTTGCATTATATCCTAGTGGCGTAAAGGCATTCCCTAACGCATAAGAAATAGTAGGCTCGAACTTTTTCCAGTCAGACAAGATAGATTGAGTTGGAATAAGTCCTGTGGTCGCTTGAAATTCCCCTCCAGTTGTACTTAGAAATACTGGTGAATAAAAATTATTAAAGACAAACCCCTCATGTGTTAATTGGTAAAGAGTTGGTGTTAGTTCTTGATCGACAGCAATCATATTAAAGCCTTCTGCTAAAAGAAAGATTAAATTCTTTCCTTTAAACATACCTGTATATTCATTTTTATTGGTAGGCTCACTATTTTTAAAATATTCTAACATATTTTTAATTGTTTCATTGGATTCACTTGAAATTAAACTATCAAAATCAATAGCTATTTCATTATAAGTTACTTCTTCTTCTGGCTCATCTATTTCTTCATCTTTTGGTATGTCTGGTTCTTCTTTTCCAGTTAATTTCTCTTCAAAACCAAATATAACCCTTTTTATATCTAGTCTAGTATAAGTAAATAAACCAAAAGTCTCTACTGTTTTTGTTTCACTATTGATATTATAATATAAATTATAAGCAGAATATGTTTCCTTTTTATTTATTTCTAAACATAATAGTGAAATTCCCCAAGATATCAATATAATAGAAAAACAAATTATTAGTTTTCTCCAATCTGTTCTTTCAAAGTTTATTCTTTTACGGAAAATGAATAATAAAATAAGGGGTACAAAAAATAATATGACAACCCATATATTTTTTAATACTACGTCAACTATAATGTTTGTAAAATCTAAAGCATTGCTAGCTAGTCCTATGGTATTAAATGAAAAAATATTACTAAATAATCTATGAAAAAAGAATTGAAAACAATAATATAAGATTAATATTGTACTTAGGGAATAAATCATAACTTTATTGCCTTTATTTTTAAATATATTCCCTAATAAATATAAAATTAATATCAAAGGAATACTAAATAATAGGGTTAAAAAAATTCCATTAAAACTCTTAGTAATAAATATTTTGGTTAGTACTTCTAAATAAATTACTAAAAAGCTAAGATAGAATATTGAGCTAAATTTCTTCTTCATGCATTTCACCTAAACTTATTATATCAGAAAATCTTGATTTTAAAAGAATTAACTTCCTTTTTTCTTATCTTTTTTGTATAATTATGTCAGATTGCATACAACAAAAAGATTATCGATTATCTAATTTATTAATTAAATATTATTAATCTTGTTATGAAATATGATCTTTTAGTTATTATTCTAGATCGTGCTGTAGAATTACAAATTGTTATTATCATTTCTTGGGATATAACTATTACTTTTACTTATTTTACTAATTATATCTTTATTCTTCATTATCAATCAAAATAATATATGAAAAATTAGTGGCTTTATATCCATTAGAATAATTACATTGGTTATGGAAACATTTATAATGTAGTTTTTTGTAACTTTTCCTAAATTAGGTAATAATTCTGCATTTACTTCTAAATATTTTATAGGACTAGAAGCCTTTTTTCAATCCTTTTTAATTATTGTCTATTTCTATTTTTTCATGATATAATTTTAGTGGAGGATATTTATGAATTATAATGATTATGAACAAATTAAAAAATTGATTGACAATTATTTTCTAGCAGTTAGTGAGGCAGATACAAATACATTAAAAAGTATTTTTCATGAAAGTGCTAGTATGTATGGCTATCTTGGTGATGCCCCTGTACTCGGAACACCAGAAATATTTTATGCTGACTTAGAATCTAAGCCTTCTATGAAAGAACAAAATATTTCATGTACTATGGTTTTAAAAAATATTGATATTCATAATAGTGTTGCTACTGCTTCAATTTTTGTTGATAATTTTTATGGAGCTAGTAAAGTATTAGATTTATTTCATTTAATTAAGATAAATAATGAGTGGAAAATTGTTTGTAAAACTTTTACTACTTTATAAATTTAACAAGGTAAATTTTTTATTTCCTTGTTTTTTTATATAAAAAATATTTCTATTTGAAATTTATCTTTTTATAATATTTACTTATTAAAAAAAGCATTGTATAATTGCTTTATAGAATAATTATGGAGTGTGAGCAATGAGAATATTAGTGATTTTTATTGTGATTTTATTATCTACAGGGTGTGGAAGTTCTTCTATAAAATTAGATATTAATTCTGAAAAAGTACAGTCGTTATATGAAATGGCAACGCCTATAGAAGATGCCACTATATTGAAAAATCTTTATGAAAATCCCAATACATTTGAAAATCAGTATATATTATCTATATCGATCAATAATTATCTTAATGAACAAAATGAGTTTATTGAATCTATCTCAAAAGATATTGTAGAAGAATATGTTTATAAAATTTTTGGAGATAATATTTCTTTTAAGCATGAGAAGGTTTATGTTCTTTCAGGAAATCATTGTGGGTTCGATTATAATGAGAATTTACAGCAATATGAATTCTTGTATGGTTGTGGTGGAAATATGAATGAAAAATTTTATCGCAAAATAACTAGTGCAATAGAGGAAGATGATAAAATTATAATTTTAGAAAAGTCTTTATATGTTTATTATAATTTTGATTCAGAAATTTTTCATATTACAATTTATAATAATATAACAGATAAAATGATTATAAAAACTTATGATATGAATCCCGGAGAAAGTATGGATATTAATATTGACGATTATCTTGATGAAGCTAGTACTTATCAATATGTTTTTAAAAAATTCGATGGTCGTTATATTTTTGAAAGTTTTAATTTATTAGATAATATTTAACAATTTTTTATGATTTCAAGATTATACTAATCTAACAAGAAAATATAAATATGTTTTCTTGTTTTTATATAGAATAAATGCTAAAATATATTCGTCTAATATTATTTAGTACCATTTAATTTTATTATGTATTATTTAGTTCAAAAAAATAAATTTGTGACCTTCATTCGTGTAAAGCTTAAGATAGCCTATTTTTTTACGCTAATATTATTTGAATTACACGAATTTTAATTTTAATTACACGAATTTTTTGGCTGAGAGTAGTCATAATAAGTTTAAGAAAGGAGTTAAAAATGTTTAAATTAGTATCAAAATTTGAGCCTAGTGGAGATCAACCACAGGCGATAGAGAAATTAGTTGAGGGAGTTCAAAACGGCAAGAAAGAGCAGGTTTTACTGGGTGCTACGGGAACTGGTAAGACTTTTACTATTGCCAATGTTATCCAAAAAGTGAATAAGCCAACGTTAGTTTTAGCACATAATAAAACTCTCGCTGGACAATTATATACGGAATTCAAGGAGCATTTCCCTGAAAATCATGTAGAATATTTTGTCTCCTATTACGATTATTATCAACCAGAAGCTTATGTTCCTTCTAGTGATACTTATATCGAGAAAGATGCTTCTATTAATGATGAAATTGATGAACTTAGGCATGGTGCTACTAGTGCCCTTATTAATTATAAAGATGTAATTGTTGTAGCTAGTGTTTCTTGCATATACGGTATTGGCGAAAAAGAAGAATATGAAAAGTCTATGCTTATTTTAAATGTTGGACAGCAGATTAAAAGGAATGATATTATTAATCATTTAGTTGATATGACTTATGAAAGAAATGATTTAGATTTTCACCGCGGAACTTTTCGCTCTCGTGGAGATATTATCGATGTTATTCCAGCCAATGAACATGCTCATGGTATTCGCATTGAACTTTTTGGTGATGAAATTGATCGAATTTGTACTTTCGATCCGGTAACTGGTGTTATTGTTAGTGATAAAAAAACTATTACTATCTCACCTGCTAGTCACTTTGTTACTAGTCCTGAAAAGTTAGAAGAAGCAGTTAAAAGAATTGAAAGTGAATTAGAAGGTCGTCTCAAAGTCTTAAAAAGTGAGGGTAAATTATTAGAAGAACAAAGGTTACGAGAAAGAACTAACTATGATTTAGAAATGTTAAAAGAAACCGGTTTTTGTAATGGGGTAGAAAATTATTCAAGGCATCTCGCTTTACGAGGAGAAGGTGAAACTCCTACTTGTTTGATTGATTTCTTTCCTAAAGATTTTTTGCTTGTAGTTGATGAATCTCATGTTACCCTTCCTCAAGTGCGTGGTATGTATAATGGAGATAGAATGCGTAAACAAACACTTGTTGATTATGGTTTTCGTCTTCCTAGTGCCTTAGATAACCGCCCTTTAAATTTTTCTGAATTTGAAAGTAAAATTAATCAAGCAATTTATGTATCTGCTACTCCTGGTGATTATGAGCTTGAACACACGAATGGTGAATATGTAGAACAAATTATTCGACCTACAGGACTACTTGATCCTACTATTGAAGTTAAACCTACTGAAGGACAAATCGATGATATTATTAGTCAAATAAAAGAAAAAATTGATAAAAATGAAAGAGTATTGATTACTACTCTTACAATTCGTATGAGTGAAGAATTAACAAATTACTTAAAAGAAATGGGTATCAAAGTAGCTTATTTACATAGCGAAATTAAAACTTTAGAGCGTCTTAAAATTATTAGAGAATTACGTTTAGGTGTTTATGATTGTGTAGTTGGTATTAATCTTTTAAGAGAAGGTCTTGATATTCCAGAAGTTAGTTTGATTTGTATACTAGATGCGGATAAGCAAGGATTCTTACGAAGCGAAAGAAGTCTTATTCAAACTATCGGACGTTGCGCTAGAAATGCTTCAGGTCATGTTATTATGTATGCTGATACAATAAGTGAAGCGATGGATTTAGCAATCAAAGAAACCGCTAGACGTCGTGAGATTCAAGAACAATATAATTTAGAACACCATATTATACCTAAAACTATTTCAAAAGAAATTAAAGAAGTGATTTCTAATGAAATTGAAAATAAGGCTAAAAAGCCAAAAATGACTAAAAAGGAAAAAGAAAATGTTTTAGCTACAATTGAAGAAGAAATGCGTGAGGCAGCTAAAAACTTAGATTTTGAAAGAGCAATGGAACTTAGAGATATTTTATTTGAAATGAAAAGTAACTAGATATTTGTCTAGTTATTTTTTGTTGATAAAAAAGTGATTGAAAACAAAAGATATTAAAGAATGAAAAAAACGACATCCTATCTTAAAGATAAGAAATAATACACCTTTTAAATAGAAAATCTTTAATATGATTTGCATTAAAATAAATTTTACTTTTAGTTTGAAAATACATCTTTTATATATTCTTTTATTCTTTTTAAAAATGGATTCGGCACATTTTTCCCCTGTATATAAACTATATCTTAGTCCAGATAAAGTTAAAGGATCACACCCTCCTACTGCATCTCCAACAAAGTAAATATTTTTATTTATTATTGATTTTCTCAAACCAATCGGAGTAAATGCTCCTGTTAGTTTTTTGATGTCTGCTTTTATTCCAATATTTTTTAAATAGTTTTTAAAGATTTGTTGATAATTTAACTTAGAATTATAAACATCTGTTAAACCAATATTGGTAATTCCTTTATAAGTACTTACCCAACCATATCCATGAGAAGTTACTCCAAAATGAATTTCAATCCCATCTTTTCTATCGGTATTTAAAATTAGCTGAAAAGCTATATTTTTCTTAGATTTTTTTTGATATTTAGCTCCATATCCAGAAGTTCCATCTGCAAAAACAAGATTATTATAAGTAAATTCTTCATTTTGGTTTGTTTTAATTAAGTCTTTTGCTATATTATGATTTACAATGTGACTATTTTCTTTTATTTCTATTCCTTTTTCTTTGGCTAATTTATAAAAAGCATAATCTAATTCTATCCTACTATATCTTTGTTAGTAAATAAAAACTTATTCACAATTTTTTGTCTCTCTTGATATTGGTAAAATATTTTGAAATTTTCAATTAAACGATAATGACATTCATTTATTTTTAATCCTAGTTGTTCATATTCTTTTTTTGTTCTATTTGTAATGTAACCCGCATAACATTTATATCGCGGAAATTCTTTTTGTTCTATTACTAAAATATTTTTTATTCCATTTTTGATAAGATTTAGAGCTGTACTTAACCCTGATGGCCCTGCTCCTATAATAATTACTTCATAGTGCTTTTTCATTTGTATACACCTTGCTTATTATTATAACAAAAAGATGTCTATATTAGAAAAAAACATACGTTACTTTACACATATGTTATTTTAAAAACCCTTTAATTATAACTTCTTCAGCTTCTTTTTCATTTAATCCTAGTGTCATTAATTTCTTTAGTTGTTCACCAGCAATCTTACCAATTGCAGCTTCATGGATTAAATTAGCATCAATATTTTTGGCATATATTTCTGGTATTGCTTTTACTTTGCCTTCATCTTTAATGATTGCATCACATTCAATATGAGCATAACATTTAGTATTCCCTGTAACATTAGAAATAAATTCTTGATAAGATGATTCTTCGGCAACACTCCTACTTGTTACGTGAACACTCGCATTTTCACCGTTTAAGTCAACAATAAATTCTGTCTTGGCTTTTTCTTTTCCAGTTGTTAATATTTTTTCGGATATTTCTAACGTTGTATCTTCTTCTAATACTGCTTTTGTTACTCTTAAAGTATTATCTACTCCTTTTATTTGAACACTATCCATATTCATCGTTGAACCCTTTTTCATGTAAATCTCTGTAGTTGGGTTTAGCACCCTTTTTCCTCTACCTTTTCCTTCTCCATAGTGTTTCTCTACATATTTTACTTTTGCTCCCTCTTCTAAGAAAAATCTATGAATTCCATCATGCTCAGAATCTTTATGTAAATCATTATGAATACCACATCCTGCAAAAATAATAACATTGGCATTTTTTCCAATATGAAAATCATTATACACAACATCTGTTAGGCCACTTTCCGTTATAATAACAGGAATATGAATGATTCCAAATAATGTATTTTCTTTTACATAAATATCTATTCCACTTTTGTCTTCTTTATTGACAATATCAATATAACTATTCACTTTTCTTTCAATACTTTTCCCATTTTTACGAATATTATATACTTCTTTATTTTCATCAAAATTTTCACTAACTTTTTTTAAGAGTTCTTTATCTAAATTATTCATTTTGCCCTCCTTTTAAACAATCAGAGGCTAAAATATTATTTAACATCGTCTCTTTATTTCCTACTTCTTTTATTTTCCCTGATTCTAACAATATAATTTGATCAGCAATAGATAAAATACGCTCTTGATGAGAAATTACAATCGTTGTTCCTTTGGCTTTGGTTCCTATTTCTTTAAAAATTCCAGTTAAATACTTAAAACTCCATAAATCAATTCCTGCTTCTGGTTCATCAAATATGGATAATTCTGGTTGTCTTGCTATAATGGTAGCAATTTCTATTCGCTTTAATTCTCCTCCAGATAATGAATTATTTAGTTCACGATCAATATATTCCTTGGCACATAATCCAACTTTAGATAAAATATCACATGCTTCCTTTTTGTTTACTTCTTTTCCGGTTGCTATTTTTAATAAATCAAAAACTGTTAATCCTTTAAAAGTTACTGGTTGTTGAAAAGCAAAGCCAATTCCTAATTTGGCACGTTCATTTACTGTTAAATCAGTAATATCTTCTCCATTAAGAATTATTTTTCCCGAATCTGGTGTTACTAATCCCATTATTACTTTCGCTAAAGTGGATTTCCCACTTCCATTTGGACCAGTTATACAATAAAATTTATCACTCTCTAATACTAAATTTATATCATTTAAAATTACTTTATTATCTCTTTTAAAGTTAATATTTTTTAGTTCTAACATTTTTTCCTCCTATCCTAGAGCTACATCTAAAATCATCATTAATACAAAACCAAATGTGACTCCAATTATGGTTAAATTTGAATGATTACTATTTTTAGCGTCAGGTATTAATTCTTCTATTACAACATAAATCATAGCTCCAGCTGCAAAAGCAAGTAGATATGGTAATATTGGTGTTATAATTGATGCTAAAAGAATGGTTAATACTGCTCCAATTGGTTCTACTATTCCTGATAAAGTTCCATATAAGAAAGCTTTGTTTTTGCTTTTCCCTTCTGCTTTTAACGGTAGAGAAATAATTGCTCCCTCTGGAAAATTTTGAATAGATATTCCAATACTTAGAGCAATAGCCCCAGAAATTGTAACAACACTATTTTCAGCAATAGCTCCTGCAAACACTACGCCAACAGCCATTCCTTCTGGTATATTATGCAAAGTTACAGCTAAGATTAATTTGGTGATTTTTGATAACTTACTTTTTGGCCCTTCTGATTTTGTAGCATCTTTATGTAAATGGGGTATTATATAATCTAGCAATAATAAGAATAATACTCCTAATATGAACCCAACTGCGGCCGGAAGCCAAGCAATCGTTCCATTACTTTCTGCCATATCCATTGATGGGATCAATAAAGACCATACGGAAGCCGATATCATTACACCTGATGCAAATCCTAAAAGAAATTTTTCTAATCTATTATTTAATTTATCTTTTAAAAGATAAACACATGCGGCCCCTAGGGTTGTTCCTAAAAAAGGTAACAAAATACCTAGTGCTATATTCATTTCATCACTCCATTTAAACCTATTTTTATTATATAATTCACTTTAGTAATTGTCAAGAATTCGATTTTTATTGGCATTTTATCTACTTAGTGATATAATTAGCTAAGCAGGTTTATAGGAGGTGGATGTATGAAAACTTATAAAGCTAATTTACCTAAAGGTGTTAAGAAAACATTTGCTAGAAAAAAAGGAGTTAAAGTTAGACTTATTAATAAAAATTTAAAAAAAAATAAATAAACTTAAGTTTCTTATGACTTAAGTTTTTGTTTTATTATTTCAATAAAATATTGGTTTAAATTGTCATTTCTAGCTAGTAGCGGACCTATAATAGATGTTGCATATAAATTCTTATATTGAAATCCTTCCATCATAGTTTCATTATTTCCTACTCCATTATTTATATTAAACATGATATTTTTCGTTGTTTTAATTAAATATTCTGTATTTTGAAACCCTTTAATATTCCCTTTGCATAAAGATGTTGTGGCATCAACATCATACACTTTTCTTTTTTCATATAATTTTACTTCATATAATTCTAAAAAATCTAAAATACTTATTGCATTTCCCGTTGCTAGTAAAATATTATCATTTTCAATATATTCTAGAATTTCATCTTTATATGGTAACAAACGTTTTTTTATTTCTTCTAGATATTTTGCTCTTCCACTGCCTAAATAAACAAAATTATATTTAGAAAAATCTAATTTATCTTCTTTTTCTACTTGGATCAATTTATATTTGATGTTTTCTTTTTCTAAGGCATATATTAATGCTTTTATATTACCATTTTCACCATATAAAGCTAGTTCATTTGAATAAAGAGTTGCAATTGTGATCATCTTATATCCTCCTTAAAAGTGTTATTAAATGGTTCCATATAATCAAAGTTTAAAATTCCATATATTTTATTTGCTTCGCTATTCATAATTTCTTTTTTTATTTCATCTAGACTATTTGCTGTAATAATTTTTTCTTCGGGTATACCTGCTAATAACAAACGTTTTTTAATATTTTCTTTATCAATTCCTACTGCATAGATTTTATTTAATGTTTTATTATTTAATAATTCAAACTCAACATCATATAACCATGATATATCAAAATGATTATATCTTCTACTTATTTCTTTCCAACCAATTACAACATCTTTTACATCTTTATCTAAATAAACTTTATAGACACAAGCATTGTAAGTAGTTGCATTTTCTGCCTTACAATTTAAGGCTTTATATAATTTATTATTCTTTACAAATTCAATATTATGGTTATGGTTCCGTTTATTTATACTATTTATAATCTCATCACTATCTAACCCTATTTCTTTTAAAAATGTATAGCTAGCTAAAGTATTATAAGCTTGAAATAACATGTCTCCACCTATGCTTAATTCTCTTCCATCTATTTCTATCGTGCCTTTTTCTAAATTTAAATTATTACCTATCACTTTTGGTTCTTCCCATTTAAAATCACAATTTAGACATTTATATTTTCCTAATGTTTCAAAATTATAGTATTCATACTCTAATTTAGTCCCACATTTTAAACAATAGTAAGTATTTAAATTTTCAAATAATTGCTTCTGATATGAATATTTATTTTTACTAATAATATAGTATATATTATTGTTTGGTAAATCTAGACTAAAATTTCTTAAATAGGGTTCATCCATTGTTGTAATTATGGTGGTGTCTTGAGGCAAGTTTTGTTTAATTTCATCTAAAATAATATCTACATTATATTGTCTTGGTGGTTGATCTTTTGTTAGGTTGGTAACTATTAAATAATTAGGATTAATATCTTTAAAGATTTCTTTTGTATATCTTTCATCAACTTCTAAAACTAGAACATCTTTTTTTATTTTTCCTAATAAATTACAGTTTTTGATACAAGTTGTTGTAATTCCCCATTTTAAATTAGATCCAGCACTATTAAAACATATTTTATAGCCATTATCTTTTAAAACATTGGCGATTAACTTAGCTGTACTTCCTTTGCCAGATGAGCCAGTTACAACTAATTTAATGGGAGGATATTTTAATTTCTTTAATATCCTTTTATCTATTTTTAGAGCAAGTTTCCCTGGAAGTGAACTTCCACGATGTACTATTTTACCTGCAAAACAAGTTAGTTTTCCTATTATAATGCTTAATATTTTCATAAATTCACCTAATTCTATGTATTTATTTTATCATCTTTTTGACATTTTTTAAATTAAAAATTTGACTTCAATTTTATTTTATAGTACGATAAATTTATAAAAATAGAGGAGGCATTTTAAATGTGTGGAATTGTTGGATATATTGGAAAAGAAAGTGCAATAGATAAGTTAATTAAAGGTTTAAAAACATTAGAGTATAGAGGTTATGATTCGGCTGGTGTTGCTATTTTACACGAAAAGGAAATAAAAGTTATAAAAGATAAAGGAAGAATTTTTAATTTGGAAAAAATTCTTGATGCTAAGGATTTAGTCAGCAACATTGGGATTGCTCATACTAGATGGGCTACTCATGGTATTCCTAGCAAAGAGAACGCTCATCCTCATATTAGTCAAAATAAACAATTTGCTGTTGTTCATAATGGAATTATTGAGAATTATTTAGAATTAAAAAAATTTCTTCTTAGTCATAACTTTAAATTTCAATCTGATACAGATACGGAAGTTATTCCTTTATTATTGGAATATTATTATGCTCAAGAACATGATGTAATTGCAGCTTTAAAAAAGGTTTTAGGTGATATTAAAGGTAGTTATGCTATCTTAATACTTACTCCTTTACTTCCTAATACTATTATAGCAGCGAAAAAGGATAGTCCTCTTGTGCTTGGGAAAAATAATTCTGGCATTTATATCGCTTCTGATATTCCAGCTATACTTGAATATACAAAAGATTTTTATTTTTTAAATGATGGAGAAGTTGCTTTTTTAAATGATTCTATTACTTTTTATGATGCTAATTTTAAAAAAATTAAAAAAAAGGCTAAAACTATTGATTTAGATATGAAAACTATTGATAAGAAGGGCTATGAAGATTATATGCTAAAAGAGATTCATGAGCAACCAGAAGCTTTAGAAAATACTTTAAGAGGTATCGTTGCAAAAGATCACCCTATCCAATTTTTAAATTTTTCTTTATCTAAAGAATATTTGGAAAGCTTATCTAATATTTATATCGTTGCTTGTGGTACTGCTATGCATGCTGGTTTAACAGGTAAGTATGCAATTGAAAAAATATGTAGAATTCCTGTTCATGTTGTTGTAGCTAGTGAATTTCGCTATCAAAACCCTATAATAAATCAAAATACTTTATGTATTTTTATCAGTCAATCCGGCGAAACCGCAGATACTATTGCGGCTTTAAAACTAGCTAAAAAGTATGGAGCTAAAACGATTACTATTACTAATGTATTTGAGTCTTCTATTACTAGAGAAGCAGATCACACTATTTATACTTATGCTGGTCCAGAAATTGCTGTTGCTTCGACCAAAGCTTATATCTCACAAGTTAGTATGTTAGTAACTTTAGCCATTTATATGAGCGAAATATTAGATAATAAAAGCGAAAGTTTAAAAGAAGAATTACTAAATCTTCCTATTCTCATGAGGAAATTACTTGAAAATGAAGCATACTATAAAGATATAGCTAAAATGATGGCAAAAGAAACCGATTTATTTTATATTGGTAGAGGAAATGATTATAATATTGCTTTAGAAGGTTCTTTAAAGTTAAAAGAAATAACTTATATTCATAGTGAAGCTTATCAAGCAGGTGAATTAAAACATGGGCCTATTGCCTTAATTGAAAATGGTACTTTTGTTATAGGAATTATTACTGATAATACTATTAGTGGAAAAACTTTGAGTAACTTAGAAGAAGTGAAATCTAGAGGTGCAAATATTATTTTAATAACTAATCAAGAGATTGATTATAAAAATATTATTACTATTCCTAAAACCGATCCTACTATCTCACCTATTCTAGCTATTATACCTTTACAATTTATTGCTTACTTTATTGCAAAAGAAAAAGGCTTAGATGTGGATAAGCCTAGAAATCTTGCTAAATCTGTTACTGTGGAGTAAAATCTTTTAAAATAAAGAAGGATATTATTTATTTGTTTTTCCTTACTTCTATTAAAAATTTTATATTATTATTCCAGAATCTCTTTATCCTTTTTGGCTCCTTGATTATTCGATAAAGCCACTCTAAATTAAGTTTTATGAATATCTCAGGAGCTCTCTTCTTGGTTCCACTTAAAACATCTAAAGATCCTCCTACACCTATATAAATACCCTTTTTAGCATTTTCTATATATTTAGAAATTAATATTTCTTGTTCTGGTATGCCTAAAGCTACCAAGCATATATCAGGATTTAACTCAATAATTTTTTTCATTTCTTGCTCTTTATTTTCTATATAACCATTAGAGCATTCTAATAATTTAATATTAGGATACTCTTTTTTTATTTTTAATATTAACTTTTCTAAAACTTCTTTAGTTGCTCCAAATAAGGCTAGACTATAGTTTTTTTCATTAGCAAGGCATAATAGATACTCACATAAATCAATTCCAGTAATTCGCTCTTGTACGTTCATTCCTATCTTTTGACAAGCCTTTACCACTGCAATTCCGTCTGGAACTAAAGAATTATTTTTATCTTCTAAAATATTTTTTATATCTATATTTTTTTTACTTAACATTAAAGTTTCTGGATTTACGGTAATAATAAAAGATTTTGTATTATTATGAAGTTTTTCATTTAATTCTTCTAAATATTCTCGTTTTGTTTTTTCAGTTATTTTTTTTAAATATTTCTTCATTTTATTCATCCTTTTTTAATTTTTTATTATATTATTAATGAATTTTATCCATTCTCTTTTCACTGTATCAAATTTGTAAGTATTTATATTTTTTCTTGCATTCCTGCCCATTTCTTGCTTTTCTCTTATTGAATATTTTAAATAGTTTTCTATTTGGTTAATATATTCTTTTCTATCTCTATTATCTATTAAATACCCCGTATTTGGTTTTATTATTTCTTTTGCACCTTCAGCACTAGAATATGCTATGCAAGGTACTCCAAAACTCATGGCTTCAATTAATACCAATCCAAATGATTCTTCTTTAGAAGTCATTAAATATAAAGTTGATTGCTTTAATGCATCTTGAATTTCTTTTTTGGGTTTGAATCCCCATAATTTAATATTTTTTTCTAGCTTAAATTCATTAATTAAACTTTCTAATTTTTGATGATTTGATCCATCTCCATAAATATTTAACAATACATTTTTATTATTTTTTGTTAATCCATTCATAATATAAATTAATTCGTCCATTGCTTTTTCATTTTCTAATCGTCCTATTGATATTAAATTGTTATTATTAAGATCTGATATTTCTGATTTATTTGGATAATAATCTAATGTTAGAGGAATGTATTTCATATTAATGGTTATTTTATCTTTATATTTTAGTAATATTGATTTACTTACCGGCATAATATAATTTATATTCTGTAAATAGTTTAGTTTTTTTATATATTGTAAATTTACATTATAGGTATGTTCTTGATGGATTTTTATTGTTTTGTCTCTACCATATTTATTTAATATTTTACTAAAAGAATATCTTGTAGAAATTATTATTTTTGAGTCACTGTTAATGATTGCTTTTTTTAAAAGATAATTCTTATTTAATAATATATATATTGATTTGATTCCCTCTTTTAATATTTTTAATCCTTGCTTATTTTTTAAGGCTTTTTTAAATTCATTTTTATTAGATGTAATATTCATTAAATGTTTGATTTTTACTCTTTTATTAAATTTAAATGGCTCTTCTTTTTTACGGTATAAAGATATGACTTCTACTTCGTATTTTTCTTCTAGCATATTAGCAATATTTGATATTGCATTTTCTACCCCACCATAGCCAAGATGTAAACCCAATATGGTAATTTTGCTATCATTAATTTTCCTTTTTTCAAATGATTTGATTTCATTTAATAAATATATAAAATAAATTGATATATAAATAGATACCGCTGGGGCAAGATAAGTATGTCCTGCGGTAGATGATATTCCTAATGTCAAAAATATTATCATTAAATAGAAGAAAATGTTAGTATTAAATTTAATTGTTTCTGATTTTCTTTTTTTCAAATATATAATAAACGTATAAATAAATGGAAAAGCAACTATGAAAATCGCTAATAATCCTAGATGAAAAAATATATCTAAAAAGTCTATTTCTATTAATTTTTCTACTCTAGAATTAGAAATTCGATCTGTATTAGAAAATCCCATCCCAAAAAGTAAATAACTTGGTCTGTAATTTTCACTATAAATATAATAAGAATTTAGTGCATATACGTCGCGGTCACTAAGTAAAATAGAGCCTAAATTTTTAATACTGCTTAAAAATTTATTTTTTTCATAATATTTAGAAATTTCATTTTCTATTTCAATTGTTTCTTGTGTTTCTTCTACCGATATAGAATTTTTTAAATTCATTACAGAATAGTTTTCTGACATATAGATTATTGTTATTAAAAATGCACTAAAAGATATTATTACTATATTATTTAGTATTTTTTTCTTTTTTACAATTATTGTTATGAAAATCAAGAATGTAATGATAATAATACCAAATAGTGTCACTTTTGTACCAATTAAACTAATTGTAAAAAGACTCGTTATAAAAAGCAATGAAAAAATCACTTTATGTTTTTTTAATAATACATAGATAAAAGGAAAAAGTAATAATAAAATACTTGATACTTCATTTGCTGAAAAGTACCATCCTACTGATCCAGCATAACTGCTATTAGAATAAGATTTAAAATTAATATCTAAAATAGTTGGTATGATTATTATTAAAATATAAAATATTAAATTCCATAACATTATTTTATCTAACTTATCTTTTTCAAAACCGCTTTCATCAAATATGTTTAATAATGCAAATGTTAATACTGGAAAATAGATGAATTTTAAAATGTATTTAAGCTCGCTTACTAAAAAATTTAGATTTAACAAATCACTTTTAAATAAGAAATATCCAACTATATATATTATAATTCCTGAATAATATAAAATCGATACTTTTTTAAATTTACTTGCAGATAAGAAAAAAACATAAATATAAGCAATAATAATTGCTAATCCTTTAATAATCATTCCTACTGATAAAAAATTTTCCACCATTCTATTATTTAAACTTGTTAATAAGTCTAATAATGGTAAGGTTAATAAAAATATTTCTAGTAATCTTCTTTTTTTCATATTTTACCTCACATATTTTAATTATATCGTATTTAATAGTATTTAAAAAGCATAATTTCTTTAATTATGCCTAAAATTATACAAGCTACAATATAATTTTGTTAATGTTCTATTTGTTTTTACGATTCTTTTCAAATAATTAAACCTTTTTAAATAATTACATTTTCTCCATTTTGGATCTAGCTTGTGTAGATATTTAAATGCTTTATTTATAAAAGTATCTCGATCTTTTTTATCTTTAATGTATCTTTGTTGTATAGTGTAATCTGTTAAAATCATAACAATAAGACTAATTATTGGTTCTTTAGGATAATCAACTTCTTTAAGATTCTTGACAATTATTTCTACGATTTTAAAAATATCAAATATTCTTTTGTCTCTTATTGTTGTTTCACTTTTTTCGTGTATAACATAGTATGTCAAAAAGTCGGCTATTTTTCCTATTTTTTTGGCATTTAATAATGATTTAATAACAAATGGAGCATCTTCATATTTTAAATTTTCTTCAAATTTAATATTATTTTTTTTGATCATATTCATTTTATAAATTTTATTGCATGGTCCTAAATTGATAAAATTAATTAAACTTGGATTGCTTTTTAATGATGAATCTTTAAAGTTTACAAATTCTATTTTTTTTAATTTATCATTTCTATCTTCAAAATAATTGCATATTACAATATCGCAATTATCTTCATCAGCTTTTTTTATCATTTTTTTACAAAAATTTTTATCTAAATAATCATCTGAATCAACAAAAGCAATATAATTTCCAGTTGCATTTTCTATCCCTAAATTTCTAGTTTTTCCAATACCTTCGTTTTTTTTACTGATATATTTTAATCTTTTGTCTCGATATAATTTTATTATCTCTTCAGAATTATCAATTGATCCATCATTAATGACAATTATTTCAATATCTTTATATGTTTGCGTTATTAAAGAATCCAGACATTTTCTAAGATATTTGGATGTGTTATATACTGGAACTATTAAACTAATTTTTGCCATTTTCACCTCTTAAGATAATTATAAAATAAATATGCATTATTTTTTATAAGAAAATTCCTAATTTTTGATTTTATAGTTTTAGCTTTTAAATGAACATAACAATTATTGATTTTTAAGATTTTATTATATTTCTTAAAATCTCTATATTTTAACCTTGTTGAATAATAAATTAGTGAATTATTAATAAAAGCTATTAAATCTTTATTTGGATTAATATTTGCTAATTCTTTTTTTAGAAAATTAGCTTGTAAAATCATATCCTCCATTTTTTTTATTTTTTTAGAATAGTCATTAGTTGTCATTAAACTATTTTTTCGTTTTACATAATTATAACCAATATAAGAAATTGATTTTACTTTTTTAGCTTTAGCAATCACTAGAGGAATTAAGCCATAATCTTCAGCAATACAATTTTCCATAAATTTAAATTTATTCTTTTTATAATATTTAGCACTATAACAATAACTCCATGCATTTTCTATATAATGATATTTTAATATCTTATTAAAAGCACTTATACCATCAATAGTATTAAAGCCAATTTCTTCATACTTAATAATTTTATCATTAACTATATCTTGAATTTGAAAACGAATTAAATCAGGATTTCCTTTTATTTCGTTATTTATTGTTTCTAATAGTGTTTTTTCAAAAAAATCATCACTATCTAAGAACAAAATATATTCTCCTTTTGAAGCCTCAATACCAAGATTTCGTGCTTTACTGAGTCCTGTTTTTTCAGCAAAAATTTTACTAAAATTTTTATATTTTTTAACATATTTATCAACTATTACTTCACTATTATCACTACACTTATCACAGATAATTATTACTTCATAGTTTTGACATGTTTGATTTACTATACTATCTAAACATTTTCTTAAATAATTTTCTACATTATAAACAGGAACTATAATACTAAACTTAATCATATTTACCTCATTTATTGTTATCTTCTAAAATTATTTTTGCAGTAATTAATAGATTTTTAGAAAATTCGTTTTTAACTATATTTTTTTTATTTAAAAATTTATCTATGCTTTCAGGTAATTTATCAATATTTTTATCAATAAATATGATACTTTTATTGTCTTTTAACATCTCAGTAAATTCTTTTAATTTGTGATTAAAAGCACTTATTACTATGCATGGTGTATTAGTAATTAGAGAAAATATTAGACCATGTAATCGATCGGTAACTACTAATTTATGCCTTGCAAAATTTTTCAATTGTTCGTACACAACATAGTTTCTTTGGATTTTTTTGATATTTGTTGTCCAAAGATTATTAGTAAAACTATAATTATTATCAACAGACTTAATTATTTTTAATATTTCTTCATACTTATTTTTATCTAAACCGCTTTCATCGTTTAAATCTCTTAAACAACACATTATTCCATTACGATTATAGCCATAATCAAAATTTAAGTTTAGTGCTAAATCCAAAGACTCATAACATTTTGCATTAAAAAAATTTTTTTTAGCAATTTCTAAGCTAATATGTCCACGAGTAAATATAGTTAGATTATGATGTTTATTATAAATTTCTTTACTTATTTCAAATTCCTTATCATCATTAAAATAAATTGTTTGAGGTAATATAATGATTTTATTATTTGGAAAGTTTTCAATTATAATTCTTCGAACATTTTCTTCATTTTTAAACTTATTTCCTAAATTGCCGCCCCCTTGTAAAAATATTAGATCATCATTATTTATAATATTTTCTAGATAAGGCAATGTATCACTAAATTCGTAAGTTGATACTTCTATTAATTTATAGTCCTTAAAGTATTTCCTAATAAACTCATATTCTCCATAAGTTATGGCAGCATCACCAATATTACTATGTTCACTAGTACCAATTAATATTATTTTCTTGGCAAAATATAAATTAGATAGTTTTTCATCTCTTAAAAAATCATATTTCTTTTCAAAATCATACATTTGGTCATGAAGTAAATGAACTTTATTTTGCATATCTATCAAAATATCATTATTTTTTTTTATATTTTTTTCGATATCGTCGATAAGTAACTTTTCTTTGTTATTAAAATTATTAATTAATATATCACTTTTATCTTTTAATATTTGTAATGATTGATTGCTTTGATTACTTAAGTTGTCATTAACTGCTTCTGCCATAATATTATAAAAAACTCTTTTAAAAGGTCGATATATTGGCCCTAATATTTTTTGCTTTAATGATTTTCTATTAGTATTTAAACTGCTTATAGTGGACTTCTTTATAACTATATCTTTCATATAGCCATGTTCAGCTTCAAAAAGTCGTAAATCAAAAACATGATTTAAACATCTGCTATTATAGATTTTTTTCTTGTCATTATTTTTCAATGCTTGACTAAATATTTTATTTAATCGAATTAATTCTTCAGCACCTACTTTGCCATTCCAAGGAGCAACTATTTTTAAATCTTCTTCAGTTAAGTTAATATCTAATTTAGCAAAATTCTTTTTTACTAAGTCACGCATCATGTCGATTGTTTTTTTATTTTGGCCAGCAGAACCAGCATGCCAACGGTGATAATATAATACTTCTGGGATACTACCAACTTTCATACCTTTATCAAAGCATCTTAACCAAAGTTCCCAATCTTCAACATGACTTCTACTTTCATCATACCATAAATTATTTTCTATAAAGAATTTTTTGCGGAACATTATTGTGGGATGATTAAATGGACAAGTAAATATACTCCATGCATGAGCCATTTCACCTTCAAATGATATTCTCTCTTCGTTCATATCTCCAAAATATTCAAAATTAGATGTTACTAAATCAATATCGCTATGTTCATTTAAATATTTAACTTGTTTATAAAGGCGATTTTTTGCTATACGATCATCATCATCAATACGAGCAATATAATCAGCTTTAGCATTTTTAATGCCAATATTTAAACTTTTAGCAATACCTGCTCTTTCCTCATTAATAATTAGGTTAACCCGAGGATCGTCATATTTCTTTAAAAGGTTTATAAGTTCGTCATTTTCATTGCCATCAACTACTAAAATAATTTCGAAATTATCATATTGAAATCCATGTTCCTGCTCTTGTTTTATAAGAAGATCATCAAGAATTTGCTTAAAGTACTCAACTTTTGGTTTATACATTGGTATAATTATTGAAACATCTGGTTTTATTTCACCAAGGCAATCACTTCCTCCGAGTTTTAACCACTCCTTATAATATTCATACCATTTGGGATAGGTTTTAAATAAATACCAGCTTTTCCAAAATTTACGAGTTCCCCAAGCATGAACAATTTTAGCATTACTAGCATCTCTTTTATAACTTGGATAGAAACAATATGCTCCATTTTCACCAACGCAAGTAACATTCACATTAAATTCTTGAATTAATATATTTAAAATACCTTGATCGGGTAATACTAAATTCTCGGCATATTCGATAGTTTTATCAAAACACCATTTTGTCATTTTATCATAATCTTTTAGAGTATCTGCTACTGTTATTAAACCTGAACTCATGTTATACCTAGTCATATCATAGTTAGATATAGGTATCTTAAAGCTGGTTCGAACTGTATCAGTTGTTTTATAAGACTTGTTTTTTGGGTCTTCAAAATTAGCAGACATACCACTTTCCTTGGCTTTATCAATTATTGAATCTAGTTTACCGCAAATTAAGACATCCGTGTCTAGCCAAGTAATAGTTTCATATTCGTTTAATAAATCGAACATATAGTATCTAGAAAACATTAATGGTGAAAATTTTTCAAATGCTGGCAATGCTTTAATATTGTCTGGTAATTTATAATTAAATTTAATAAATCTACACGGAATTAAATCTTCTATTATCTTTTTATCCTTTTCATCTATTTTATCATAATAATATATAATTGCTTCATCAAATAATCTATCATTAGTATCTTTTAACTGAATTAATAGATTTCCAATTAAAGCAGGCCTTGTATCAGCTATCATTATTGCATTTTTTTTCTTTTTCATAATTTACTCCAATTTCTAATAATATTACATTATAATTATAACAACTTTAATGTTATTATGTCAAAAAAAAATGGCAATTAACCATTAATTTCCCAGTTCAGTTATTAATATAACTTTAGTTTTCAACTTTTCATTAATCTGCTTTTTTATTTTTCCAAAATGCATAATATCTGTAACCAAAACAGCATCAACTTTTGGAATACTATCATATAAATTTAAAACTGGTATTTCATCTTTTCGCAATATTCTCTTACCTAAATACTTACATCTATGAATGATAAAAGTCTTTATATCAGAATTTGTTTCTATGTAATTAGGTGAAATGATACATTTCACCTTGATGGATGTGTGTAACAATCCATCAATTAAACTTTCTTGATATTTGGTATTTTCATAAATTGCCACACTTTTTATTCTCTCTTTTTTCAAAGTGTTTTCTAGTGCTTTTGAAAACTTAATATTATAATCATATTTGTTATTAAATTCTATATCACGATACCAATTTATTATTTCTTTTCGACTGTTAGTATATTCTTTATTACTTTCGTTAAATCTTGATTCCATAAACCGCTTCATTTCTGGTTGAAGCCAGTCTTTGCCATCGACAGTTTTCCTGTTACGTAATTGGGCATATGTTGGCGCTTCGAAATTAGGAATTACTCCAAGTGTTAGTAATACATATCCTGCATAACAATGTTCCCATGGACATTTGTTACCAATACTACAAAAATGAATCACTTCATTAATATCTTCAAAAATATTTTGAATAATTGGCCCTCCAGCAAAGCATGGTGCAAAATTACCACTTTCTAAATAAAGTGTTGAAATCCAATCTCCAGCATAGCAAAACTCATTTCTATGTTCTCCCCAAATAGAATCTTGAAACTTAATTAAATCAGTATCAAATTTATTCCAATTTTCCATGTGTTCTTTGTTTGACAATTTTGTCAATTTTTTAAAATTATTATTATTATCTCGTGATTCAATTATGTGAGGAATAGCACCACAGTTATCGATACATTTTTGAGTTATTTCATCAATATACGGAATAGATTTATCATTGGCTGTTAATTCTACGGTATATGATATACCTGAATCACGTACCATTTTTACATTTTCAAAGAATGTATCTAATAGATTTAGTCTTTTTAATTCTAAAAATTGATAGGAAAATTTAAAAAATAATCTTTTTTTCTTATCTTCATCTAACTTACAATATTCCTTTATCTTATTAGTAAGCGATCCATTAGTTACGATAGTTACATAATGTCCATTATCTAGCATTGCATTAGTCAAATCCAAAAGATATGGTGCTAAAAGTGTTTCGCCAACAGCACAAAGGTTCATCATACAAGGGCCACCAAGCCGCTCTTTACTCAAAGCATTTTTTATGGTTAACATATCATATTGTAATTTAGGAATATTTTTGTCAAACGAATTAGTTTGAGCTAAATAACAATAATGACATTTAAAATTACACACTGTTATTGGAATTACGACATTGATTAATCTTTTTATTTTATCCATTTTAGCCTCCTTTAAATAAATTTACATTTAGTTTCTTTTGCCCATTTTCCTATTAATTCAATATTTGATTTCATTTTTAAGAAATTATCATAAAACATCCACTCATGCATAAAAATATAAATTTTATGTTCATCAATTTTTTTTATTTCTTTTAAAACATCTTGACAATTATCTAACCTAATATGAACATTGATATATTTCATTTTATCTTTTAAATATACGCCTTTTTGTTTTATTAATCTTTTTTCATGTTTTTTTAAATTGTAACAGTCAATATCTATTTTTTCACTAGCAAATAATTTATTGATCTTTTGGCTTCTTAAAAATAATAATTGTTCATAAGTAATATTATAATTATGTAATCTTGTCAATTTAGTCAAATTTAAACCACAAATTCTATTTATTTGAAATTTAAAATCACAAAACAAATTTTTAAACTCTGATAAATTAAGATTTGTTAAATTAGTATTTCCGTTTTTGCCATGAAAATTAATTTTTAGCCATCTTCTATTTTTTTTAAACTCCTTTTTATATTTATCTGTACAAAAATTCAAATTAAAAGATGCGTTCATATTTTCACAAAAACAATAGAGGTGAAATACCATATTATATTTGTCATGTAATTCCTTTAGTAAACCCATTGTCTTATTTGCAAAAATACTATCATAATAATTACGATTGGCATTTAAATCTTCAAATATATTAATTGTATCATCTATTGAGATGTGAGCTTTTTTAATCATTAAATCTGCCTATGCTAGCAAGTAAACGTTGCAATTAAATTGAGTACTTGCCTCATTATCAAATACATATTTTTCTTCTAAAAATTTTATAAATGTTTCTTTATCAGTTAATGAGTTTATAAAATCTAAATTGTTTACATCTCCAGCAGGTAGCATTATTATTTTGGCTGGTTTTTCCGCTTCATATAAATCATTTGCTAATTCATTTGCATCTTTGTTTTTTCTTTCTTCAGAGAATCCACCTGCAAAATAAATGTGTTTTGATGTAGCTATTCTATTTGTTGGGTAATAAATTGTATCATCCACATTAATAATTTGTATCGTATCATTTTCTTTTGTATTATCAAGAATATATTGTTGCATAGCGCTAGCTACTGGGGTTGTAACGTTAGCTCTTTGGATAGAATCTTTTAACAAATCTATAGAAGTTGGAATTATTAATATAAAAACTAGAATTATTGTAGTTATATTTTTAAATTCAGTATTTATTTTTAACATATTAATATTTTTGTAAACATTATCAAAAAGCCAAGATACTATTACTACAATAATTGGGACAAATGATATAAAATAATGTGTATAAGCCCACGCAGCTCCTCCAGTAAGTGAGTTTGCATATAAATTAATTAGCATTCCTAAAAATGCTATTAACAAAATTTTAAAAGTTTCTTTTTCTATTTTAGGTTTTGTTAAAAAATATAAAAATGCTATTGCACAAATTGTAAATGCTTGCGAAACATTTGTGAGATTAATTAAATCAAATACTTTAATTAATCTGTTGGTTAAAGTAATTTCGCCAAAACTATCCATTACTCCAAAATATACTATGTCTAAACAAGCACTAAGAGCACCGTTTTTAATTAAATATATTAGGAATGGTAATAAACATATTGCTATTCCTAACAAAATCAACCCCATTGCTCTAAATAATATTTTTATTTTTTTATCTTTAATTAAGCAAATAGAAACTACTATAATTTGACTTATGAAAAACGCACATAAATTTGCTCGTAATAAAAATGTTGCTGAAAAACATATACCAATTATAATAAGTTCATACCATTTTAATTTATAATCACTATATAAAAATTTAGTCACAAAATAGGTGGCTATACTTATAAAAGTTATAGCATATTCTTCCGTATAATTCCCACCATTAATAGTGTAAAATAATAAAAGCATTGAAAATATTGTTGAAAAGAAAGACACCCACTTTTTATCTTTAGTTATAATTTTAGCCGTTTTATATAAAAATATAGCTCCAATAAATAGAAAAATAAATTCAATAATAAAAATTCCAAAATCATAATTAATTGTTAATCCTAGTGCATCAATGAAATAAATTAATGGTCCCTTGTTATCAACTATTTCTGTATATAAAACTCTTCCTTTATTTAAAGCGTTACCTACAGTTGCAAATATCGCAGAATCGTATCCATGTCCATGTCCTTGTGCTAATGGAGAAAAACACATTTCAAACGACATTATCCCGCAAAAAATAAATAATATTATAATTGGTAATTTACTTAAAAGTTTATTGATTATCTTTTTCATTGGTCATCAACTTTTTCCCCTTCCTACGAAGATAAAATCCTACCCTAAGACTGTTATACATAGTTTTCAATACCTTCATTTTGCTTTCTCCTTTTTTGTTATCATATCTAAGTTCAAAACCTATTTCATTAAATTTTGCACCAGATAAATATAATTTATATAATAATTCCATCATACAAGCAAAGCTTTTTTCTTTGATTGGATCTTTTCCAAAATTATTCACTAATTTATTTATTATTTCATTAGTATAGATACGATAACCGCAAGTATAATCTTTAACATTTGGAATGTTAAGTATTATCTTATAATAAACTCCAGCCATATCGCTCATAAATAAACGATGTTTTGCAACTCCTATGACATTTGATGTGGCACAATATCTTGAAGCAATAACGCAGTCATAACCTTCTTCTATTTTATTTAACATATCAAAAATATATCTTGGATTATGAGTATTATCTCCATCCATTAAAACCATATAATCACCCTTTTTAGATAATTTAATGAAGCTTTCGATAGCTGTATTTAATCCTCCAACTAGTCCTTTATTTTCGTTATGATCAATTAAATGAATGTTTTTGTACTTTTTAGCCATTTCTAATATTTTATCTTTAGTCTTATCTTTACTACAGTCATTAATTCCATATACTTCAAGAATAAAGCCTTTATCTTTAAGCTTTTTTTCGTGTTTATTCCATTCTTCAATTAAATCAGTTATATTTAATTCTTCGTTATAACATGGTAAAAATACTAATATTTTTCTATTTTTCATTACTCTAAACTCCTAACATTACTTTTCTTGACCAATCCATTTTTTTCTTATAAAATACATTACAAAAAATGGTATTACAATTGAAAATCCTTTACTTATCATAAATACAATTAATTTATTAGAATTTTCAAAAATCATTACTCTAAATATATATACTATTAAATCTGCTAAAACAAAACCAATTAAGAAGGTAACAAAAAATTTTAGAAATACTTTCATATTCTTTTTATTGTATACATATTTTGATGTCATGAAATATTGTACTATAAATCCTGTTATTATGCCAATAGAGTTAGCATAAATAACTGGAACCCAAATTTCTGTAAGCCAAGATACAAATATATCTATTACAGTTACAAATACACTAATCATAAAATACTTAACAAAAGATTTGTGTTCATTTATTATATTTTTTGTTTTACCAATACTATTCATATTTATTATTTTTCCTCACTTTTACTATTAAACTTTGCTATTATTGCATCAACTATACGTTTGCTAGCATGACCATCACCATAAGGATTTGATGCATGACTCATTTTTTCATATTCTTTACTATCAGTCAGTAATTTTTTGGTTTCATTATAAATTTTTTCTTCATCTGTTCCAACTAATTTTAAGGTTCCTGCTTCAATTCCTTCTGTTCTTTCAGTGGTTTCTCTAAGTACCAATACTGGCTTTCCTAAAGCCGGTGCTTCTTCTTGAATTCCTCCACTATCAGTAAGAATTATGTATGATTTATTTTGAAAATTATGAAAATCAAATACTTCAAGTGGTTCAATTAGTTTTACTTTATTGCAACCTTCGAATATTTTATTTGCTATTTCTCTAATCTGGGGATTCATGTGTATTGGGTAAATTACTTTAACATCACTAAATTCATCAACAATTTTTTTTATGGCTTTAAAAATATGTTGCATTGGATTTCCCAAGTTTTCTCTTCTGTGAACAGTAAGTAAAATCATTTTTTCTCCTGGTTTAAACCATTCTAATTCTGGATGTATATAATTATTATCAACCGTTGTACTCATTGCATCAATAACAGTATTGCCAGTAACATATATCTTACTTTCTTCTTTACTTTCTTTAAGTAGATTTTCTTTGCTCAAATTCGTTGGAGCAAAGTACATATCAGTCATACAATCTACCATTTGACGATTCATTTCTTCAGGAAATGGTGAATATTTATTATTTGTTCTAAGACCTGCTTCAACATGTCCAATTGCAACCTGATTATAAAATGCTGCAAGCGCTCCTGCAAATGTAGTTGTTGTATCCCCATGAACTAAAACTATATCTGGTTTAACTTCTTTAATTACTCCTTCAAGGCCATTTAAAGCTCTGATAGTTACATCACTAAGAGTTTGACTTTGTTTCATAATATTTAAATCATAATCCGGTGTTATTTTAAAAGTTTTCAATACTTGATCTAACATTTCTCTATGTTGGGCTGTAACACAAACAATACTTTCTATTTCACTTCTACTTTCAAGTTCTTTTACAAGTGGAGCCATTTTTATTGCTTCAGGTCTTGTGCCGAAAATACTCATTACTTTAATCTTTTTCATTTTTTCTCCTTTTATTCAACAAAATATTTAATTATTGGAATTTTTTTCAATATTAAAATTACTAAATAACTTACTATAAAATATAGAAAAGCACCTAAAATCATAAATAATATATTTCCTTCATTTGAAGTAAAGCCTATTGATCCAATATATAAATTTCCAATAATATAAAGTATTAGCATGTGTAAGAAATAAATTCCCCCAGAATTTTGACCTATACTTGTTATTATTTTCTTTAAAAAATTCGGCATATTTTTCAATCTATCTTCTAAGAAAACAAATATTGTATAAAACGAAACACAATATAATGCGACTGGAAATCTACTATAATCATAAAATGGCTTATCAGCTATTCCAAATCTATATATGTTATATTTAGCATAAATTAAAATTAGTATAATACCAATAATAGTTAAAACTATTGGAGTTATTAACTTTAATTTTTCTTTTAATATTTTTCTATTATCAAAAATATATTTTCCTAAGATAAAGTATCCAAATTCAGAAAATCCTACTGCAAATAAAGGCATGGATATAAATGAAAAGAATTGAGAAAAAGTTTTAACTATAAGTGGTATTACAAACGTAATAATTAGCAAATAATTAAGTTGCTTTTTCGATATTGAATAATACAATTTGCTAACTATAGGGCTCAACAAATACAATGCTATTAATGGATACATAAACCAAAGATGACTTACTTGCACATTAAAAAACATCGCTTTTAAAGAATAATTTAAATCTATATTCCAATCTAAAACATATTTACAAAATAATAAATAACAGATTGTCCAAAATAATAGTTGCACAATTCTCTTTACTACTCTTTTAAAATGATTCCTATCCAAATCACTATCTTTTCTTATTAAGAAACAACCTGAAATCATAAAAAATAAAGCTACTGCTATAGAAAAAATTGAATTTAAAATTAGTACTAAATTAAAACTTAACACATCTGTTCCTAATACCACATCATACATATAACTGCTTGTAGTATGAATCATTATTACAAAAATTATTGCTATTGTTCTTATTACATCTGCAAAAATAAATCTTTCTTTTTTCATTCTTTAACCTTTCCGTAAAATTTTTTAAGTATTTTAGTGCTTAACATTAATATTATTACCAGTTATTTCTCCTTTAGTTAGGTAATTATAAAATATTTTCATCATCATGTGATCAAACGTCATATGTAAGTCTTCCGCTATTTGCATATCATTTTCATCAACATGCATTTTATAATCAGACATTTCTTTTAGCTTTCCACCAGAATATCCAGTTATTCCAATTACTTTAGCTCCACATTCTTTAGCATATTCGGCAGCATTTAAAACATTTTTAGAGTTGCCACTGCCTGAAATACCTATAAATAAGTCTTTGTCAGTTATCTTATTTAATAATGGAAATCTAAATATTTCTTCATAGCCAATATCATTAGCAACAGCCATCATAGTTGATACATTATCATTTAAACAATAGAAGTTAAATTTTTTGTCAACATATTCACTAATTCCTTTATTAAAATCATTTTGCATGTGAGAAGCAGTTGATGCGCTCCCACCATTACCACAAACGTAAATAGTTCCACCATTATTGTAAGTATTTAATATAACATTCATTGCTTCATTAATTTCATCTAAATTAAATTTTTTAATACATTCAATTTCTCTTTCATAATATTCGCTAATTGCATTTTTAAAATCTACCATAATTATCTCCTTCTTTCTTCCTCTTTTATAATTAATTTTACTGCTGACAATAAATCTTCTGCGACTTCATTTGGTGTAACATTATATTTATTGTCTAACCCAGCTTGTCCAGTCTTAACTAAAATACTCCTCATATGAGCATTCTCTGCCATTTTAATATCTAATGTTGAATCACCAATTACAATGGATTTACTCAAATCAACATTATAGTCTTTTGCCGCTTTTAAAAGCATGCCAATTTTAGGCTTTCGACAATCACAATCAAATTTTAATTCAGGGACTTCTCCTGGAAATCCTTTATCTTTATGATGGGGGCAAAAATATAATCCATCAATATATGCTCCATCCCTACCAAGTAAAGTTTCCATTCTTTTGTGAATTTCATCTAACTCAGCAAATGTACATTCCCCTCGAGCTATTACCGGTTGATTAGTTACAACTATACACAAGTATTCTGATGAATTAATCATTTTAATAGCATCACTGACACCTTCAATTAGTTCAAAACTGTTTTTATTTGTTAAAAAGGGAATATAAACATTAATTGTTCCGTCTCTATCTAAAAATATAGCTTTTTGTTTATGACTTAAATTGCGATGTTCACATAAACCATTGACATAATCATCATTAACACTATAGTATCTTTCTGGAGTTCCCATATCTTTAACATATTCTGTTGAATGATATGAACATACTTTATCTCCAAAAGTAATCATTTTAGCTATAACATCCTTTTCTAAACCACATTTTTTAGGTTCGGATATATAATCAAATACTCTAGGAGAAAACATATAAATTCCTGAATTAACTAAGTTTTTATAGTCATAATTACGATTATTCTCTTTAGAATCAAAACCAATTACTTTTCCATCATCTACTACTACTAAATCACTATCAAATGGATGGGAATTAGGATGTGTAAGTAATGTAGCATCCGCAAAATTATTATGATGATATTCAGCCATTTTGTTAAAATCAACATTTAAAAATACATCACCAAATATTAAAATAAAATCTTCATCTATCATACTTTTTAAATAATATAGCGAACCCGCAGTACCTAATGGTTTATTAGGGCTCTCCTCATAATAACTGATTTTTATTCCAAATTTATTACCATCTTTAAAGTAACTTTTTATTTTATCTCCAAGATGCCCTATAACAATTATGATTTCTTTAATATCTGATTTTTTTAAACACTCAATTTGATGTTCCAATATTGTTTTTCCGCCGATGGCTAACATTGGTTTAGGAATTTCATCATTTGTAATTGAAGCAATCCTTGTTCCCTTGCCACCAGCCATAATTACTGCTTTCATAATCCTCCTTTATATAAGTATAACATTTTTCTAGTTAATTTGCTATTTTTTTGTATTTTTTTAATTAAAAGCTTTGCTTGAAAATTATAATTTAAAAAAAATCAAGATATAAACTTTAATAAGTTATTAAAATCTTGATTTTTTATTAATAATTATCTTTAATGTATTCGACCGTTTCTCTAACAGATTCATCAGATGTATGTTGTGCACTCCATCCCGCATTATGAATTTTAGTTAAATCATATTGAAATTTTGGAACATCACCTTTCCATCCACCTATTCCACCTGTATAGTTATATTTTACATTATTATATCCTAATACCTCACATACTATATTAGCTATTGTAGTAACACTCGTTGCTGTTTCAACACCAGCATTATATATTTCAACGCCTTGCTTCATTTCTTTATCTAATGTAAATTGTAAGATCGCATCCACTAAATCAAGTACATATAAATATGGTTTAGTTTGATGTCCATCGCCTAAAATTTCTAATTCATTTGGATTGTTTTGTAATTTGCGAACAAAATCATAAATAACACCATGTGTTAAGTTAGGACCAATTACATTTGGAAATCTAAATATGACTGTATTTAAATCATTCATAAACGTATACGATGAAATAAATCCTTCACTTGCATATTTAGCTCCGCCATAATAAGAAATCGGACTTAAACCTCCTAATGTTTCTGTTAACAACTCTTTCTTGTCCCCATAGATTGCTGAAGTTGAAGCAAAAAATAATTTTTTGATTTCATTTTTTCTCATAAATTCTAGCGTACTATATGTTGTCATAAAAGTGTCATTAAAATCTACACTTGGCATTCTTCCACCTTTTTGAATATCAGAATTCGCAGCTAAATGGTATACTATATCAATTCTTTCATCTTTTAATGTTTCACAAAATTTCTCTGTTTCTTCGATATTTAAATTATAAAATTTATAATTTGGATTTTCCAAGAAACAATCAACATTTTCCCGATTTCCTAATGTGAAGTTATCAACACACACAACTTCTATCCCTCTATTTAATAATTCTCTTACTAAGTGAGTTCCTATAAACCCTGCTCCACCTGTAACTAATGCTTTCATTTTTTTCCTCCTTAATTTACAAAAATGACAGTTGTACCCTGATGATCGAATTTAAATTCCATTTCTGGCAAATCTTTCATTTCCTTTCTAAATTTTTCTTGTTCTTCTTCAGGAACATAGAACAAGAAAAATCCACTTCCTCCTGCGCCCAATATTTTTCCACCTTTTGCTCCGGATTTTAATGCTTTATTATACCATTCATCAAAATTTGGATTTGATATGCCACTTGCTAAAGTTTTTTTAATAATCCAATTTTCATGTAAAATTTCTCCTACAGCGTCAATATTATTATGCTCCAATTCATACTTTAGTTTATGAGTTAGCTCAACAATTCTTTTTTGACCTTCTTCTTTTTCTTTAGCATTTACCATATTTTTTGATTGCTCTTTTAAAATACTAGAAGCACTATGTTCCCCTCCAACATAGAGCATGATTAAATTTTTTTCTAATTGATTATATGCATCTTTTGACATTAAAATAGGTTCTACAAATACACTTCCATCACGATTAAATTGATAGTAGTTAAGTCCGCCATAAGCTGCCGCGTATTGATCTTGTTTACCTATAGGATTACCTAATTTATTAATTTCCATATCACAAGCCATCTGAGCTACTTCTTCATCGGATATATATTCCCTTTTTTGACATTTTAAATTTTTAATCAAGCCGACTGTAAATGCACTGGAGGAACCTAACCCTGTTCCTTGGGGGACATCAGCAATTGAAGTTATTTCATATCCTTCTAATCCTTCTTGCTTTAAACATTCTCTAAAAATTGAATGTTCAATATCATCTAAATTATGAACACATTCTGTCTTAGAATATTTTAGTACTGTTTGAGTTTTGTCAAAAGAAGGATGAGATGTAATATACATATATTTTTTTATTGTTGTACTAATTACGCATCCTCCATTTTTTTCATAAAAGGCTGGAAGATCGCTCCCTCCACCACATAAACTTACTCTAAAAGGTGTCTTTGTTATAACCATATCTAATACCTCTATCTTTCTAATTATTTTTTAATTGTTTATCATAATAAGACTTACATACTTTTTTTGCATTTCCCATCATAACAATTTTACCGTGTTCTAACCATACTACTTTATTACATAGCTCTTTAATTGACTCTAAAGAATGAGAAACATATAATACTGTAGTTCCTCCTTTAATCATAGACATCATTTTATTTTTACTTTTTTCTTGAAACTTAATATCACCGACTGATAATATTTCATCCACAATCAGAATTTCTGGATCAACAATAGTAGAAATAGAAAAGGCTAATTTGGCTACCATACCTGATGAAAAATTTTTAACTGGTACATCTAAAAATTCTCTTAATTCTGAAAACTCCACTATTTCATCAAATTTAGAATCTAAAAATTCTTTAGAATAACCTAAAATTGCTCCATTTAAATATATGTTCTCACGTGCTGTCAAATCTCCATCAAAACCTGCCCCTAATTCAATCATTGGAGAAATAACACCGTCTACTTCTACACTTCCTTCAGTTGGTTTCATTACTCCACTTACTACTTTTAAGAGAGTACTTTTTCCTGCACCATTAGCCCCAATTAGTCCTACCACATCTCCTTTTTCAATATCAAAAGTAATATTCTTTAAAGCCCAAAATTCACTTTTTTTTGCTCTTTTCCTTTTATCAAATAATTTAATAAATATCATTTTAAGAGAATTATCTTTTTCGATTCCTAAATTAAATCGCATACCTACATTATTTATTCTTATCATATATTGCCTCCTATAAATAGTAAATAAACTTATTTTGTTTTCTTTTAAAAATATAGGCCCCTATCACCATCATACCAAATCCTGATAAAAAACAAATTAATAAATAAAGTGGTGTGGGTGCAGTCCCATTTAAAATAATTTCTCTTGTTGCGTTTATGTAAATGTATAATGGATTTAATTTAAAAATATTTTGAAGAGTTTCTGGTAAAATAGTAATGCTATAAAATATAGGCGTAAAATAATTAAGTATAGTAATCATTATTCCCCATATATATATCATATCTCTTAGAAATACAGAAACCGTAGCTAAAATATATCCAACTCCTACTACAAACATAAACATACAAAGGTATATGAAAGGAAGTAATAAATAATAAATATTTATATAACATTTTGTTCCCTCTGCTGCATTTCCAGAAAACAATATTATTAGTAATAATGGTAATAATGATAATACAAAATTAATTCCAACAAATATACATTTTGCAACAGGGAAAATATACTTTGGTATATATACCTTATTGATTAAAGTAGAATTGCCAATAATTGCTCCCATAGCATTATTTGTTGCTTCACTAAAGTAATTGAATACAACTAACCCTGTCATTAAGTAAACTAAATAATTGACACCTTCCATACTAAATTTAAACATATTTGAAAATACTATAGCCATTACCATCATCATTAGTAAGGGATACAAAACGCTCCATAAGATTCCTAGTACACTTCTTTTATATTTCACTTTGAAATCTCTCATTACTAATTGCTGAAGTAAAAATTTATATTTTATTATATTATAATATATATTTTTAATTGATTGAATCAATTTTACACCAACTTTCTACTTTATTATAGCAAATTATTTTTTTCCATTCAACTTTTTAAATTTTCTTTTTGTGTGGTCATATAATATATCTGTTTTTAAAACTACAAATAATAGTAGGATCATCAAAGCTACATAAATTGCTATAGCTATTTTATTATCTCCTAAAACAAAGAATATAGAAACAGCAGCAAATAAAATATTAATAAAATAAATAATTAATATACTAGCAGTTGGAGAATAACGCATTTTTAATAATTGATGATGAAAATGCTCTTTATCTGCTACTCCTATATTTTGATGTTTTAACAATCTTCTTAATATTGCAAATGCTGTATCAAATATAGGTATTGCTAAGATACAAAGCGGTACTACTAAAGAAGTAATTGTTGTTATTTTAAAGCCCAATAATGCTATAATAGATATCATGTATCCTAAAAACAAACTTCCTGTATCTCCCATAAATATTCTTGCTGGAGGAAAATTATAAAGTAAAAATCCTAGTGTTGCACCTAACATGATTAAGGATAAGATAATATCTAATCCTCCTATTTGATTGATTAAAAAGGCAATTATCGCTATTGTTAGAAAATAAATGGAAGAAACACCTGCTGCAAGCCCATCTAGGCCATCTATAATATTAATCGAATTGGTAATTGCCACAATAAATAAAGTTGATATAGCATAACTAAGATATTTACTAATATATATTTTTAAACCTAAAAAACTTATTTCAGTAAAATATACTTGTCCGTAAATAACTACAAATAAGGCTGCAAAGATTTGAGCCAATAATTTATATCTTGCTTTTATCGGTTTGATATCATCAAAAATACCAGTTAGTATTAAAATGAAACCACCAATTAATATTGATATCATTTGGGTATTAATTTCTCCAAAGATAGCATAGCCAATTAAAAATGCCACATAAATTGCTAATCCTCCTAATCTTGGCATAGGTACCTTGTGAATTTTTCTTGCATTAGGATAATCTAAAGCCCCTATATGAATTGCAATTTTTTTTACTAAAGGCGTTAATAAAGCACTTATTAAAAATGTTATTGCCACTATAAAAAAAACATTAAAGCCGTTTACTTCTAGGTTCATTTTTACCACCTTGTGCTTTTATTATATCAATAATTTAAAGATTAGTAAAAGACTATTTTACTTGTAATGTAAAAAAGTGCTTAAATTTGAGCACTTTTTATACAGGTTCATCTAAAATAATTGATGAAATTATATGGTAATGTTGCAAGTCTTGATAAAGCTACTAAAAGGTAATTATCCTTGTAATCTTCTATAGGCTTTACTAATTTCTCTTTTTTAATTAACTCATACAAATTATTTAAGTCTTCTTCTGTCTTAAAAAGACTTGCTAGTAGTACAAATTCAATTATAAAAGTTAGTACAAATAAAATCATTCCTAAATGAATTATTAAATCATTTTTAGCAATTGCTCCAATTATAATCATAATATAGCTTGCCATAACCAAAAATGAATTCATTTTTCTTCCTAGAGAAACATTTTTTCTTTCTTTGTCTGTTTCTAAAGCTACATTAATAGCCATAGTTGCTGCATACATATCTTCACCATCAAATACTTCTGGAGATAGTTTTATCACATTTCGATCCCTGTTATAATGATCTAAAAATCTGCCACTCTTTTTTATAATATGTGGCTCTTCGTTGCTAAGTTTTGAGGATAAAATTCGGGCAATTTCCATACCTGATAATTTTGATGTATTTTTTAAACCCTTACATGTTTTAGCAACACTTCTTAATAATAGATTGATTAAAAGTATTAAAACTATTACAATAATAAAAATTATTTCAACAATCATTATCTTACCTCATAAATAGTTCCTTCTCTAGTATCTTTTAGAACTATTCCCTTTTCTTCTAATTCTTTTCTTATTGAATCTGCTAAAGCAAAATCTTTATTTTTCTTAGCTTCTGTTCTTTTTTCAATCATTTCTAAAATATAACTTTCATCTACTATGCTTTTTTCTTTTGTTAGTAAATCTAATGACAATACTTTGTCAAATTCTTTAATAATTTCTTTTTTCGTTATATCATTCGTTTCTTCTTTTAGGCAATCATAAATTAAAGTAATTGCATTTGCTGTATTCATATCATCTTCTAAATAATTTTTGAATTTGGTAACATATGTTTCTTTTATATTTTCATCTACAATACCATCTTCTGTAAGACTATTTATTTTTGATTTTAATTTTTTATAAGCATTTTCTGCCCCACTTAAGGACTCTAAACTAAAAGTTAATTGTTTTCGATAATGGCTTTGTAAAACCATAAAACGATAACTTAAAGGATTAAATCCTTCTTCTTCTAGGAAAGATACAGTTAATACTTTTCCCTTAGATTTACTCATTTTACCCGTTGCATCATTTAAGTGTTCCCCATGAACCCAGTATTTACACCAGTTATGACCAATAAACGCTTCACTTTGAGCTATTTCGTTCGTATGATGTGGAAAAATATTATCAACGCCTCCACAATGAATATCTAAATGCTCGCCAAGATATTTTAAAGAAATACCTGAACACTCAATATGCCATCCTGGATATCCTTTGCCAAACGGACTATCCCATTTTAATTCTTGATCTTCAAACTTTGATTTCGTAAACCATAGAACAAAGTCGGTTTTATTTTTTTTGTTGGCATCTTCTTCTACAGTATCTCTTACACCACTTATCAATTCTTCGCCAATATGATTTGTTAATTTATAATAATCCTCTAATTTTGAAGTATCAAAATAAATATTTCCACCCGCTTTATATGCATATCCATTTTCTAATAACTTGTTAATAATTATTATATATTCTTCAATATTATCCGTTGCCGGACTTACTATATCTGGTTTTTTAATATTTAGTTTTTCAGTATCTTTAAAAAAAGCATCGGTATAAAATTTAGCAATATCTAATACTGTTTTATGTTCTTTTTTGGCACTATTAACCATTTTGTCATCACCAGTATCAGCATCACTAGTTAGGTGGCCTACATCCGTTATATTCATAACACGAGTTACATTGTATCCTAAAAATCTTAATGTTTTTTCTAAAATATCTTCCATAATATAAGTTCTTAAATTCCCTATATGGGCATAGCTGTAAACTGTTGGACCACAGGTATACATTTTTACGTGTCCTTCTTCCCATGGAATAAAATCTTCTATTTTTCTAGTTAAAGTATTATAAAGTTTCATATATAACTTCCTTTCATATTATTATTATATTATAAAGTGCTTACAAAAGAAAGATTTAATTATTTTAGTAATTTAATAATTAGAAAGGCTAGTATTAGTTTATATAATATTTTATCGACTCATTTAGATTATATACAGGACAAGTTCTAAGTTGTCAACTCAAATTAATTTAATTCTTTTTAATTACAATTCTGAATTTAGATTAATCTTATTATCTTCTTTATATTCATTAATAATTAAACTCGTGGTTGTAAGAAGCATACTAGCAATCGAAGAAGCATTTTTTAGCGTATTTATTACGACATTTGTTGGATCAATAATTTTTGCTTCTTTTATAAATTCAAATTTTTCTTCTAAAGTATTATAAATTATACTATAGTCGTTTGCTTTTATTTCGTTATATATTTTTTTATCATCTATTCCAGCATTTTTAAGAATTTCTATAAATGGTTGATTTAATGCATCTTTTAATAAAGCATATCCATTACTTTTTACCTGAATTTGATCGTGAATTTTTAACAAGCTCATTCCTGCCCCAGGTAATACCCCTTCATTCATACTTTTTAGAGCACACAAAGCATCATCATATCGCATTTTTCTTTCTCTTGCTTCTGTAATGGTTACCCCGCTAACACGAATTATTCCTTTTCCATTTGTTAATTTGGCTAATCTTTCATTTAAAAAATCTTTTTCATATGAGTCTTTCTCTTTAATTAATTTTTCTTCTAATTCTTTAATACGTTTTTCTACTTTTTCTTTTTGTTTACTATTTATTATTGTTACTTCTTTTTTATCTATTTTTATTTCATCACATTTAGCTAAATTATTTAAATTTATCTCATCATTTGTTTTTATTAATTTGGCATTCGTTAAAATTTCTATATCATTTAAAACTTCTATTTGATGAAGCCCATATTCTGGCATTTTCAATAAAATAACATTTGTTACTTTATTGAAATTTAAAGATAAAATTTCATTTACTACTTCTTCACTGTAGTCTTTTGCTATAGTTACTATTGGTACTTTTTTATCAATGATAAAATTGATCACTTCACTTATTTCTTCAATTTCTAATATTTCTTTATTTACCAAAAGTAAGTATGGCTTTTTAAAGGTTTGTTCTTCTTTACTATTTAAAAAGTATGGAGATGCAAGAAATGTTTCAAAAGTATACCCTTTAATAATTTCTGTATCTGTTTCATTTGTTTCGCTTTCCTCAATTTTAATTGCACCTTTTTGTTGAAGTCTCAGATATAGCGAGCTAATTTCTTTTCCAATTTTCTCATCATTTGCAGCAATGCTAGCTATATTTAAATAGTCTTTTTCTTCGGGATCTTTACTTTCTTTTTTTAACTCTTCAATTACTTCCTTTGTTGCTTCATCTAACTCTTTTTTTAGTATATTAGGATTTAATCCTTCTCTGATCTTTTTTATACCACTTTTAAAAATACTTTCTAATAATACTAAAGTGGTTGTTGTTCCGTCTCCTACTTCTTCATTTGTTTTAATGGATGCTTCTTTGGCTAGCGTAAGAATCGTATTGATGCATTCATCTTCACTTTCAATATTCTTTGCTATCGTTACTCCATCGTTAGTAATAAACGGACTAAACATTGAATGATCAATAATTGCATTACTTCCCTTTGGCCCTAAGGTTTTCTTTACTGTTCCACATAATAATTCAATTGCCTCTTCTTCATAATTGTATAATCTCTCACCCGTTATCACCTTTTTCATAAGCACTCTCCATTTCTATCATGTATTTCCAATATTTTTTGGGCATAAAATTCATTTGACAACGTTTATTTTTTCTTTCTTCAATTCCAATCGTTTCAAAAAAAGTTAGCCACAAATTTTCAATATCTTTTTCTTCTTTATCTAATTTTATGTTATCAAGATTAATATTATCTTTTGATACTATATAGTATCTTTTTTTATCATAAATACTATACCTATTTCTTCCAATATCATAGATAATCCAGTATTCATTCTTAAGACGCTTTGCAAAATGTTTGGATAATAGTTCTAAAACATTGTTTGTAGGACTAATCTCAGCATATAATATATGATTATTGATTTCTCTAAATCTTAAAAATCCTTTTAATTTATGATTTTCATTATTCACATATTTAGATATTTTTAAAGCACTAGATACACATTTTAAATTACGCATATAAAAAATTTTATTTTGATATTTTAAAGAGTTTAACCAAAAATAATAAATAATTAATTCTTTATTTTCTTCTTCTGAAAGAAAAACATAGTAAATCGTTTTTAAAATATTTGAAGATATTTTCATATTACTAATTTTTACTTGCTCTAGCTCTAATCTTACCGGTTCTTCTAATAAAGAAGATATATACTTATTTTCATCACATATATTAAGCGGTTTTATTTTAAATTTTAGCAAATGATTTATTAGAGATATTAAATTCAAAAATGTTCCGTCATATAAATAGATTAAATTGTCTTTCATGAGAATAAACTTAATTGCTCCTTGTTTTGTTTTATTACTTCTTGATCTTCTAGTATTAAATTTGCTTCAATAAAACTCTTTTTAAAATATTCATGATTTATAAAGTATTTATTATTACATGTGATAAAATACTTTGCTCTTTTCATTACTATTCCCATTTTTTTCAAGTCTTGGAAATGAATTTTAAAATTTTTGCGACATGCAATAATTCTCTGGGCTGATTTTATTCCTATACCAGGCACTTTTAATAAGTCATAATAAGATGCGGTATTTATTTCTTTTGGGAATTCTTCTAAATGTCTTAAAGCCCAATTGGCTTTTGGATCCATTAAGATATTAAAATTCGGATTATCTTGATCTAATAAATCGTTTACTTTAAAACCATAAAATCGAAGAAGCCAGTCCGCCTGATATAATCTATTTTCTCTAACTAAGGGTGGTGTAATTAAGCTTGGTAACATTTTATCTTTATTTACGGGTACATAAGCTGAGTAAAATACACGTTTTAATTCATAGTTTTTATATAAGTGCTCACTTTTATTCATAATATCGAAATCGGTTTCTTTTGTAGCTCCTATAATCATTTGCGTACTTTGACCAGCTGGAGCATAGTTATATTTTCGATTTTCTTTTATATATGACATTATTTTAGTTACTTTGTCACTTTTTTTATTAGGAGCTAATAATTTTAATCCTTGTTCAGTTGGAAGTTCAATATTTGCACTTAATCGATCTACTAAACTTCCTAATTCTTTTAATAAGTGTTCGCTAGCACCAGGAATAGCTTTACAATGGATATAACCATGAAAATGGTATTTCGTGCGAAGCATGCGAACCGTTTTAATTAATAATTCCATTGTATAGTCTGGATTTTTAATAATTCCTGAACTTAAGAATAACCCTTCTATATAATTTCGACGATAAAAATTCATGGTAATAGTACATATTTCTTCTGGAGTAAATATTGCTCTTTTAATATTATTGCTTCTTCTATTAATACAATATTTACAATCAAATATACAACAGTTGGTCATTAATATTTTTAAAAGAGAAATACATCTTCCATCACTAGCAAAGGAATGACATATTCCAGAGTATGCGGCATTGCCAACTCCATTTTCATTTTTTCTTTTACTTCCACTAGAAGAACAAGAGGCATCATATTTTGCTCCAGCAGCTAATATTTTAAGTTTTTCTTCTAAAGTCATATATATCACCTAATAAAATTATATACCAAACAAATGTATATGTCAAACAAATATTCGTTTCCAAGTTTTAGCAATTAAAAAGGCAATCATATTTTATGATTACCCTTTATATAATTTCATAAATTTTTCATATAATTCCTGACATTTTTGAACATCCATTTCCGGAACATTTTTTAATGGGTTTTCTATTTTTAATTCTTCATACTTTGAAAATCCTAAATGATGAAATGGTAAAAATTCGATTTTTTCAATATTCTTTATTTTTGTAAGATAATCTGCTAATTCTTTTAAATAATTTTCATTATCCATAATTCCTGGGACAATTACTTGTCTTATCCAAACTGGTTTATTACTTTTATTTAAGCATTCAATAAATTTCTCACTTTCATCAATAGATGTTCCTGTTAATTTTTTATATCCTTCTTTATTTGGATGTTTGATGTCTAATATTACTAAATCAATCAGAGATAAAATTTCTTCATATTTGCCTATACCAACTCCGGCTGTATCTAGTGCAATATGAATGTTTTCGGCTTTTAATTTTTTACATATATCAATTAGAAAATCTATTTGTAATAATGGTTCGCCTCCTGAGAAAGTTACTCCACCATTATTTCGCTTAAAATAAGGTTTATTACGAATAATTTTAGCAACTAATTCGTCAGTCGTATAATTTAATTCTCCCATTTTCCAAGTTTCTGGATTATGGCAATATAAACATCTTAGTTTACAGCCATTTAAAAATATTACAGTTCTTATTCCTGGCCCATCAACTAATCCAAATGTTTCAATAGAATTTACACTAGATTTCATTAAATCCTCTCGTGGAAAGTTCTTGCAATTACTTCTTCTTGTTGTTTACGCGTTAGACGATTAAATCTTACTGCATAACCAGATACACGAATAGTCAACAATGGATATTTATCTGGATTTTCCATCGCATCAATTAATGTTTCTCTGTTTAAAACATTTACATTTAAATGATGAGCTCCTTGAGTGAAATATCCATCTAGTAAACTTACTAAGTTTTCTACTTGTTCCTCTTTCGTATGGCCTAAAGCACTAGGTATGATTGAGAAAGTATTTGAAATTCCATCGCGACAACATTTAGCATATTCTAGTTTAGCAACTGAATTTAATGAGGCGATAGCACCACTTTCATCTCTTCCATGCATTGGATTAGCTCCCGGAGCAAATGCAACACCTTTCTTTCTTCCATCTGGTGTAGCTCCTGTTTTAGAGCCATATACAACATTTGAAGTGATTGTTAAAACTGATAAAGTAGGTTCAGCATCGCGATAGCACTTATGCTTTGCAAGTTCTTCATAGAATTTTTCTGTTACTTCTTTTGCTATATTATCCACACGATCATCATCATTTCCGTATTTTGGATATTCTCCTTCAATTTTAAAATCTATCGCAATTCCTTCTTCATTACGTATTGGGAAAACTTTCGCATACTTAATTGCAGATAAAGAATCAGCTACTACAGATAAACCTGCTATACCATAAGCCATTAATCTTCTTACATTGGTATCATGTAGAGCCATTTGTCCTGCTTCATAAGCATATTTATCATGCATATAATGAATAATATTCATCGCATTTGAATATACTTCTGCTACTTTAGATAACATTTGGAAATAATTTTCTTTTACTTTTTCATAATCTAATACTTCATCAGTATTTTTATCAAATCCTTCAATTACTAATGTATCTTTTACTTCATCTACTCCACCATTTAATGAATAAAGCAAAGCTTTGGCTAAATTACAACGAGCTCCAAAGAATTGCATATCTTTACCTTCACGCATTGCCGAAACACAACAAGCAATGGCATAATCATCGCCATAAATTGGACGCATAACATCATCATTTTCATATTGAATTGCATCAGTATCAATACTCATTTTAGCACAATATTTTTTAAATTCTTCTGGTAATTTTTCGCTCCATAATACTGTCATATTTGGCTCTGGTGCTGGATCTAGATTCGTTAGAGTATGAAGGATACGGTATGATGTTTTGGTTACCATACTTTTATTATCCTCGGTTATTCCGCCAATAGATGCTGTAACCCAAGTTGGATCGCCTGAAAATAATTCATCGTAATCTGGTGTTCTTAAATGTCTTACTAATCTTAATTTGATTACAAATTCATCTATTAATTCTTGAATTTCGCTTTCAGTAATTGTTCCATTTTTTAAATCTCTTTCAAAATAGATATCAAAAAAAGCGTCTATTCTTCCTAAAGACATTGCTGCCCCATTATTTTCTTTTACCGCTGCTAAATAAGCAAAATAAGTCCATTGTACTGCTTCTTTACTATTTTTGGCTGGTTTTGCAAGATCAAAGCCATAACGACTAGCCATTTTCTTGATAGCATTTAAAGCTTTTATTTGCATTGATACATCTTCTCTTAATTGAATTAGTTCTCGATCCATTGGTCCAGTTAAACTTGCCAAATCTTTTTTCTTTTCTTCAATTAAATAATCAATACCATACAAAGCTACTCTTCTATAATCGCCAATAATACGTCCTCTTCCATAAGCATCTGGAAGGCCTGTTAATAATCCTGCATGTCTTGCTCTTTTAATTTCATCGGTATATGCATCGAAAACACCATCATTATGAGTTTTGCGGAATTCGTTTAAATATTTATCTACTTCTGGATTTAATTTATAACCATAAGCTTCTAATTCTTGATAAACCATTCGAATACCACCATAAGGGTTTACGATTCTTTTTAGCGGTTTATCTGTTTGAAGTCCAACGATTACATCATCTTCTTCACAAATATATCCCGCATCAAAAGCGTCAATTCCTGACATATGATCTGTATCAATGTCTAATACTTTTTTCTTTAATTCTTCTTTTAATAATTCTGTACAGGTTCCCCATACTTTTTTGGTTTTTTCTGTTGCTCCTTCTAAAAAGGACTCATCACCTTCATAAGCTTTGTAATTCTTTTTAATAAAATCACTTACATTAATTTCTGTAGTCCATAGACCTTCTTTAAAATTTAACCATTCTTCTTTCATATTTAACCTCCATGCTAAAATATTATATCATTAATTCTTACTCTTGTTTAGATTATTTTACTTTAGTTGTCACTCCTTTGATATGTTTATATTTTTTTAAATCATCCATATTAATAAAGGGATAGGTATGCGTATAGAAAATAAAGTTTTATCTTTTAATATTATAATTAATTTTCTAGTTTCTATGATAAAAATTGGAGGAGGAATATTTTTCCAAACTTTTACGCTGGTCATTGACGGAATTTATACTATCGGAGATTTGATTACGGATATTTTAGCAATTGTTGGAATTAAATATGGTAAGAAACGTGCTAATAAAAGGTACCCTTATGGTTATGGTAGAATATTTTATATTATTTTACTTTTCATGGGAATTATTGGTTTATTTATTGGAATTACCGTTATTTATTTTAGTTTTACTATTCATTATCAAAAGCCTGCTTTAGAAATTATTTTTCTTATTTTCATGGCGATTATTCTTAAACTTTACAGTGCCAAAAAACTTTTTATTGTTGGCAAAAGGAAAAAAAGTGAATTATTACTCGCATCCAGTTTGGAATCTAAAAGTGAAGCTTATTCTACTTTAGGTTTAATAATCATTATTATTCTAAGTCAATTTATTCCTAAAGTTGATATGATTGGTGGAATATTAATTGCTATTTTATTAATTTTTAAATCTTTACAACTTATTTCTCACAATATTTCATTACTGATTGGGAATTCATTTGATGATGAAAAAATTAAAGAAAAAATCAAAAAATATGTGGATAAATACAAAGTTATTCACATTACTAATTTAGAGCTTATACAAGATGGACCTTATTTTCAAGTTATCATTACTCTACAAGCAAAAAAAGATATTAAAGTTCGGAGTTTACTTAGAATACAAAATAGAATAAAAAAAGAACTTAAAGCAACAACATTAGGCCTTAAGTTCATCGAATTTCGTATTACTTAATTATTTTAAGAACAAAACTAGAGATATTACAAAGAATAAAATTCCTAAAATAAGAGTTAATCTGCTAATAAATAGTTCAAATCCTCTTTCTTTCATATTTTGAAATAATACTTCATTTCCACCCGTAATGATTTGACCTGCATCACTAGCTTTATTTCCTTGTAATAATACTACTACAATTAATAATACAGATATAATTAATAAAATTGTCTCTAACATAACCATCATTCCTTTTTTGTAACAGGTATAGTATATCATAATTCTTTTATAATAACAACTTTTTGTTGATGCGTTTTATTATTTTCTATATAATTATATGCGTGGAGAGTGTTTATATGGTTATAAATTTTACTAATTTTCAAATTACAAGTTTTGATAAATCTAACCCCGCCCATTTATCCTTTTTAAAAAGCTTAATTAAAGATAAAACAATACTTGAAAGATTTCAAGGCTTTAGCCAACATCTGCTACATAATTTTGGAGATGAGTTTTTTGATCGTGGTTTTTTTATTATTTATAATGCCACTATTGTTGGTTATTTAGATATTGGAAACTTTAATCAAATAGATTCTTGCGTTTATTTAAGATGTGCTATTCACAAAGATTTTCGAGGACAAAATATTGGCAAAAGCATTTTAAATGAGATTACACATTATATTTTTTATACTTATCCTTATATTGAAAGTATTCGACTTAAAATCGCTCAAGATAATATCCCAAGCCTAAAAATTGCTCAAGCTTGTGGGTATCAATGGTTAAATGATGATTATTATGGAAAATATAATCCGAATCATCAAAATATTAAAAAATAATTCTTTTTAAAATTAGATAAACTGACAGTAAATTAAAAAAATTTCTATTATAAATAATGCGGTAAATTCTAGAATAATATCAACATCCCAAAATAGTAATTTGCCACCTATTAATAATCAAAATAGTAATCTTTTCTCAACAAATTGATGAAGTTATAAAGGAATATTAATCAAAAACATTGTATGACTGTTTTAGAATATACTCTAGAAATGTTACCAAAATTATGGTTAAAGATTACCCTATAATTTAGCCGTTAATAAATTAGATCAAAATAATGAATGAAAGTGGCAATAAAAATGGAGAATATCGTAGATTAAGTATAGAAACACTAAAGAAAATAACTCAAACTTTACAACAAATGTGAGATATTGTTATATATCTTATAATAATGATTACGTTTTAACAACGGATTTAAGCGATAAATCAAGATAGACATATAATTGCAAGTATTACAATAAATGAATGAAAAGTTATCAAGAAAATGGTGATATTGTTTATGACATTAATGATGACATACAAAAAATGAGTTATTCGCTCAATACTCAAATTGTGCTAAAGAACAACTCATAATATTTTATTTCTCGTCATTTTTAGGAATTTCCTTTTAAATTTAATTTTAATTACTTATTCTCAAGCGATTCTTTTACAATTTTTTCCCATCTTTCAGGAGTTGCTTCTTTATCAATGATCTTTTTTTGCTCTGTTTTTGGTACTTCACTATAAATAGGAGCATTATATCTTGCTACTCCACCATGATGGGAGCAAGCACCTCTTCCAGTAGCGCAAGTTGGACTGAAGGTACCGTCATTACATAAAGTACAGTATCCTGTTATCTTTTTTTCATAAGTTGTGATTGTTTCCATATGAAACTGTTCTTCTTCAGGTGGATAATATTTATAGACTTCGTAAATCACTCCATCCACTTCACAATTGTTGGTAATTTTGCTTCCGTCGCATATTGGTAATTCTTCTTCGACGGGTTTATTATCCTCAGCGGAAACTTCTATTGTTTCTGAATTTTGTTTTTCCTTATTATTTGTTTCAAAAGTTTTTGTATTATTATTGCTAAAAATTCCTACTAACAAAAGAAGAGCTACAACAATAATTATTGCTATTTTAAATTTATTTTTCTCTTTCATAAACCTACACCTTGCAAGTATTATACTATTGTATATTTTAAATTGCAACTTTTATATAAAATCTTCCCATGGATCTTTTTTCTTTAGTCTTTTTAGTGCTTCTTCCATAGTTATTTCATCTGGTTTTATTTTATCTAATTCATTCCATGATATTGGCATAGATACCGTTAGTTTTTTTCTTATTCTAAGAGAATAAGGGGCTACACTTGTTGCACCCTTTGTATTTCTTACCCAATCAATGAAAATTTTATTTTTCCTTCTTTCTTTTTTCATATTACTTGTATACTTATTAGGCCATTTTGCTTCCATTAATTTAGCAATATTTTTCGCTATTTTTCTAGCATTTTTCCAAGTTATTTTTTCTTTTAAAGGAACTACGATATGATACCCTTTTCCACCACTGGTTTTTAGATATGAATCTAATTTATAATCGTCTAATATACTTTTTAAATCTCTTACTCCTTCTCTTAATTTTCCTAAGTTTAGTTTTTCATCTGGGTCTAAATCAAATACTAATATATCAGCATGATTCACATCGTTTACTTTACTTCCCCATATGTGAAATTCATAGCTATTCATTTGAACCTCGGATATTAAACCATTAATGTCTTTGATATAATAATAATCATTTTGATTATCATTTTTATTCTTTATTTTCTTCTTTCCTAAAAATTTATATATATTTTCAAAATGTTTCTTATAAAATTTTGTTTCGTTTATTCCATTTGGATATCTTATGGTACTAATTAGTCTATTTTCTATAACTGGTAACATATGTTTTGCAACTTCTTTATAATAATTTATGATATCTATTTTTGTTACTTTAGGATTTTTATATATTACTTTATTTGGATGAGTTATTTCAATTCTTTCTATGTTATTTGCTATTTCTTCCATAGTTCTATTTGTTTTTACGCTTTTATTAAATTCATTTATATCATCAAATAAATGATGCTCATCTTTATCTTTAATTAGTAACCAGTATTTATCATCTTTTAATTTTACTAAAGTCCACATTCCCTTTAATCTTTCTCCTTTTAAAATAAATTTAATTGGGCCTTTTTTAAAGTTTGGCTTATATTCTTTTATAGGTTCCCAATATCCCCTATCCCATAACATTACTGTTCCACCACCATATTCTCCTTTAGGTATTGTCCCTTCAAAATTACGGTAATCTAAGGGATGGTCTTCTACCATAATTGCCAACCTTTTATCTTTTGTATTGTAAGATGGGCCTTTCGGTATCGCCCAACTTTTTAAAACACCATTCCATTCTAGCCGAAAATCATAATGATCTTTTCTTGCTAAATGATGTTGAACGCAAAATCTTAATCTGTTTCCTTTTTTCCTTGTCTTTCCCACAGGTTCTTTTGTTTTTGTAAAGTCTCTTTTTTTATTATATTCTATTAATTTTTTTTGCATATTAAAATCCTCTAATATTAGCTTGGTATTATTAGAGGAATCTATGCTATTATATATTGCAATATGCTTCAATATAAAATTCTTTTGAGCTTCATTTTATACTCTCCTTTACAGTTTATAATTAAGCATACTGCAATTTAATTTTTTAGAAAGCAAAAAAACTAGGATTTCCTATTGAAATTCCTAGCTTTCTGCTATCAAACAAACCAAAAGGTTTGATTTTCCCATAAATGGAGCAATAAACTCACGAGTTTTACACCCAAATAGTAAAAGTATTTAATAATACTTGATAAATTAATTATAGTACAATTTAATATTTTATTCAAGCCTATCCTAAATTAAAAACAATTTTTCATCTTCTGATAAAGTTAATATTATATCTTTATCCATATCAATATTATCATGCATCTCTATGCTTTGTTTTAAAATTGCAGCGATATATTGAAAATTTTGTTTTTTTATCAAATCAATTGTTTGATAGAAATCATTTTGATGAATATTTTCCAAAACATCATGAACAACAAATTTAGGACATTTTATATTCATATCTTTTGAATATTTTAGGTAGGCTAAATCAAATGCAATAATTGCAGTTTTTCTAGTTCCTGTACTGAAGCTTCCATCTACATTTGAAATTGAAAGAGGAAAACCAGATTCATTATAATATAAAAAGTATTCAGCATTAACAGTTTTTTTAGAAAAACTAGTAAATATTGAATTGAATTTTTTTAGATTTTCTTCCACTTTATTATCTTTATTTTTCTCTATTTGATCTTTAAGAAGATTTGTAGATTCTTCTATTCTTCTATCATAATCCATATATATGTCTCTAGCATTATAACATTCTCCCAATCCAGTTTGATAATTATTTAAATTGTCTTGTAAATTTAAATATTCATCTAAACTACCGCTTTCCACCAAAAACATATATTCCTTATTATTTTCATAAAACTCTTCTTTTTTTCTATTCGCAAGGTTTAATTTTTCTTTTTTACTATTTAACAACTTTTTATAAGTATTAAGTTGATTTTTATTTAATTCGTTATTAAAAATAACTAGTTCTTCAAATTTTTTGCTTAAATCAGAAATATTAAATTTAACGTCTTCATAAAATTCCTTTAGCTCATTAACATCTACGTCTTGTTTATCAGCTAATTCTTTCTCAATATTTTCTTCTAATATTTTAATTTCAAAAATTAATTTTTCACATTCACGAGTAAGTAAAGAATATTCATTTCTATTTTGCATTATTTTTTCCTCATTTAATACAATTTTTTCATTTAAATAAGTCTGTTGTTTACCTTCTAATTCTTTTACTTTACTTGAGATAATATTTATTTTTGCATCAATTTGATTTAAACTTTCATATTTTAGACTTTGCTTGACCATCCTATATTGTCTTTCCAAATCAGCGATATTTTCTCGTAAACGTAATATAATATTCTCTATTTCTTCATTTTTAAATTTGAAAAGGTAATTATATATATTTTGATATTCAGCTGTTGTACAATGATCCGTATTGAAATATAAGAAACTATTATTATCGCCATTCATATTAACTCTAATAAATTTTCCTATAACGCTTCTAAATGATGGCATATTCTCGTTATTATCAAAAATTATTTTATTTAATTCTTCTTTATATTCGTTGTAATTATATTTTTTATTATTTATTGTTCTAATTCCTTTAGAAAAAAGTTCAACCATTAATGTATATTTATTTTTGAAAGACTCATCAACTATTGTTAATTCGATAAAAACCTTTGAGTTTTCAATATAATCCTTTAGTTTGTGATTTTCTGAAGATGTTTCAGGATCTATATATAAAGCTTTTCTATCTTTTGCACCAAATGCAATGTCAATCAATCTTAGAAAAGTGGTTTTTCCTACACCATTTCCTCTTTTTCTGTTACCTTCATCAACAATTAAATTAAGTCCATTTAAATTGAATTTTATATCTCTTATAATACTTTCTGTAGGAAATGATTCTTTAATAATTAATCTTTCAATTAACATGATTTTATCACATCCTCTTCTATTCTTATTTTCTCAATTAAATACAAAAAATTCAAAGCATAAATATAACTCTTATAATCTATACTTTCATTTGAATTTTGTATATTTTCATATAATTGCTTTACCGATAGCGATGAATTATTTAAATATTTATAAACTAATGTTGCAATATAATAAATTGTTTTACTAGGTTTAACATTTTTATTTATTAATAACATAATTCATCCCTTCTTTCTTTACTTAGTTGGCTTTTTTAATATTTGGCATTTTTCAAATACATATAACACTATTTGACATATAGAATATCTAATATCTTCATTAAAATATTCTTGATTATCTATTAAACTTGTATGCTCCATCAGTTTGTTTTCTATAGAAAATAGCAATTGATCTCCTGTATAATCTGGATTATTTGTTAAGATTTCTAAATATAATGTTTTAATTATTCTTATTAATTTTATAGATTTATTCCCCAAAGATTTATTGACGATATCATCAATATCAACTAAATACATTCCTAAATCTTCATATAATTCTTTATGGGAAATTAAATTATTAAATTCAATTTTTTCAAGTAATTCTATTGGCAATTGTGAAATATTCATATCTTCTGCAAAACTTAAATTACTTCCAATTAAATCTCTACATAATTTTGATAACAATTCATATTTTATTGGTTGTTGATATAGATTTAATATATTATTATCACCATTTACATTAACACCATTATCTCCTGTTATTAGTGTAACTTCACTACTACTCATAGCAAATCCCCCTACAGTTTATTATTATCTCCCGTAACATTTTTTCCACCATTGCCTGAAATTTGTGTTATTCTTTTGTACTTTTTTTGTTCATTTTTATAATTTCCATTTATATTAACTGTCTTTTTATAAAATGTAAAACTAGCCCCCGCAAATAAAGCAGACAAAATTGCACAAATTAATGAAATTATTTCATTGATATCCATAGTAAAACCTCCAAATATATTATACATTAAAATTTAATTTTATGATAGTATCTAGAATTGTTTTTTAAGTCGTTTTACATATATATGAAAATTAAAACCCTTTAGCTATTAAAGTGTTATACAATTTTTTTATTTTGCAGCATCCGTTTATATTCTTCTAATTCCTTTAAGTAATCTCTTCTAAAATAATTTTCATGCAACCATTTTACTCCTTCTGCTTTTACAAAAATCATACCTGCTGTTTCAAACTTAATTGGATATGAAAATTCCTTTTACATTCTATGAACTGCTACTTGTATTATATTTCTACTTTTATTAAATTCTAAATCTAAAAATCTTAATAAAGTATTTCGATATTTTTTAGGTTGAGGAATTATTCCTAATTCCTGTTCTAGTGCAAATATTCTTTTTTTATAAAATTCTATTTCTAAAATTAAATAGTGTTCTTCTTTATTAAGATAAACTTCTTTTAACCATTCCACACATTCTTGTTGTATATATACCTTTTCTTTATTATTTTCTTTTATTCTTTTTATCCCAGATTCTAAAGGATGTCTTCTTTCTATATTTCTCATAATTCTACCAAATTGTTTTGCAGTTAATGGAAACATCTCTTGAACTTGTGTTCTATCTATCAATTTTTCACTCATAAAATATATCCTTTCTGAAAAATTAAGGAACGCTTAACGTAATATAGAAATTTTATCTATCAAGCATGGTGTATACACACCCATCATCTTGTTAGGGAATACCCCCTAAAGCCCTAATAATTACTCTCCGACAGTTTTATTTTTTTCTGTATATTTTTTACTAATTTCATTAGATTTTTCAATCATTTCTTTCACTTCTTTTTCATAGTTTTTATTATTAATTAATACTTCAGAAAGCAAAGAATAAGGTATATCCTTTGCATAATAATAAAAAAGAATGTAATAATCAATTCACAAGAATTAATATTACACTTATATGGTACCAGGTGTTTTCTTATGACTTCAAAAGGAAAAAAGCATATTAAATATACTGATGAATTTATAAACGATATTGTCAATCAAATGAATAATGGTGTAACTGCATATTATCTTGCTAAAACAAATAATATTTCGATTTATACAATTAAAACTTGGACAAGAAAATTTATTAATCATCCTGAATTATATCCTACTGCCGGTAAAAAAAGAGACAGAAAAAAAGATTCAGATTTAACAAAAGAAGATTGGAAAGAAAGATATGAAATATTAAAAAAATACCGGGCCTTCCTCAAGGCACAACGAGAGAAAAAGTAACATTTATAAATTTATATAGGAATAATTATAAACTTACTAATATATGCTCTGTACTAAATATAAGTCCTAAGACTTATTATAAGTATAGAAATACGGAAGATCCAGATTACTATGATTATTTAATAATTAAAGAAATATTTGATGATTCTAAAGGTACATATGGATATCGTAGGATTGTTGATGGCCTACTCCTAAAATATGGTGTAATTATGAATGGAAAGAAGGTATTAAGAATAATGAAAAAATATAATTTAATTGCTGAATATATAAGAAAATCAAGAAGAAAACACAAAAACGAAAAAATTGAAGATAATGTTAAACCAAATTTATTAAATAGAAATTTTATTACTGACGCTTTAAATAAAGTATGGGATACAGATGTAACATATTTAATATTTAAGGGGACTAGAGCCTATCTATCAACTATTATTGATTTATATGATAGACATGTTGTTGCATACAAAATATCAAAGCATAACGATAATAAATTAGTTATGGATACTTTAAATGAAGCATTAACAAAAGAAAAAGATGTACATGGATTAATCCTTCATTCAGATCAAAGATTCCAATATACATCTTATGAGTACAAAGCTATTTGTGAATCAAATGGAATAACTATTTCAATGGCTAGAAAAGGGACTCCAATTGATGACTCTCCAATAGAGAGTTGGCATTCACTTCTTAAAAAAGAAACTTTGTACAATAATAATATAACATCTTTACAAGAATATATAGTGCTTGTAGAAGAATGGATATTATTTTATAACACAACTAGATTAAAGTCAAAAATCAAGAAAAAGAGAAAAACTTACGCAAAAAGGGAAAAATAGTTTTTCTCTTTTTAATGAACAGGTTTTTATTGATGTCTACCAAACAGGGTTCACATCAATAGGCATTATGGGGTTAAGTTTGGGTACTAATTATAGAGTTTATTATTCAAACATCTTATTGATAATATCCCATTCTGTTGTAGGACTAGTGTAATTTTCACTTTTCACCTTGCTATCTATATATGATTGCTCAATATCATATATAATGGCTTCATCAATATCAAAATAATAAAATATACTATCCTCATCAATTTCCTCATCGTTGATTTCAATAGGTAAGTCCTTAGTCTTTTCCTCTATTACATCATATAGAGTATCGAGAATTTTATTTTTAATACTTGGATAATATTTATCTATATAATAATCTTTCCAGTCACTCTCCGACATTTCATCTACTTCTGGAGTTGATTTATCAGTTAAATCTATCATTCTAATTTCATCTGAAACTATTTGCTGTAAGTCTTCATTAATCTTATCTCGTGTGTAATCAATAATTGCATTAATATATCCCTCTTTATAAATACCAATTAATTCTTCATTCAAATCATCATCAATCTTTTGATTATGCCATTTATAAACAAGATTAATTTCATCTGTAGCCATATTTTTAATAATAAATTTGATATTTTCATTAAATTCAGACATTAAATCGTAATAATCTATAAACCCTTTTTCTAAAAAATCTATAACAATACTATTAAAACCAAAATAATAGTGTTGGCAAAAATTTATAAATGCTTCTTTTACATTAGTTGCTATATCCTTACTAAATATATTATAGATAGTTATTAGTTTAATATAATAAAAATATATAGTGTATTCAGTAGAAGACAAATCAAAAATACTATTATTTAATATCATTTCTTTAATTTGATTTTCTTTTTCTAGGTCGGTTGTCATTTTAATTATTTGCTCTATATATTGTGAATTTTCAACAATAATATTTTTTTCCACTTTATTATTATTTATTGTTTCTTTTAAATAATCATTTATAGATGGATTAATAACTGCTATATATCGATTATTTTTATCATAAATTATTCTTACCAATGAATTTGATAATCTTTTTAAAGTATTTTCGTATGAATTTAAAGTAGTATCCCTATTATGATTTTTTATTCTTTTATTAAAAGCACTTTCTAAAATAGAATTTTCAATCTTTATATCAGTTAGCGAATATAAGGTATTCATAAATATTCTATCAATTTCATCTAGTCTGTTTCTAAACTCATCTTCCCATACACTTTCTGGATTATCTAGTTTGGATTTAATGTAATTATAATAGTTATTTGCATTTGTAGTCTCATAATTGGATTTTTTAGTGACATATTCTATTATTCTTGGATTATAGTTATTATGTTTAACAATTTTTATATAATTTTTATTATATTTTATATTTTCAAAATAATCACTTGGTAAATCATTGAAATATAAATGGTTGTATAGTATTTCAGCCTTTTCTAAATATGTCATTTTACTTAAATCAATCAGATAATTTTCTTCTTCGTATTGTTCCATTAAAGAAGAAAAAATTAAAGAAGAATGTTTGGCTTCATTTAAGATAGTTATCCTACTATTAAGTATTAATTTCTTTGTGGGATTTTTTGCAATAAATGAGATTAAGGTCTTTAATTCATTTGGTTGGTTATCATTAAGTTTTAAATAATGTTGTCCCAAAAAGTCATCTAACAATATTATTTCTTTTTTTGTTGGGTCTATACTAATGGTTTTTTTTATATCCTTAATATTATTATCTGTCACATATCTAACTATATAATCATTTCCTGCATAGAATAGTAATAACATTTTTGAAATTGTACTTTTTCCAACTCCAGGCTCTCCTGTAATTATTATTATATTTTTTTCTTCTAATTTTCTTTTACAATCATAATATGAATTTGTTGTAACAAAGAGTTTTACATATTTTTCTATATCAAAAATAATTTCGTTACAATCGATAAATATATTTTGATTTTGTATAGTAGACAAAATATTACTAGCACATAGCCATAATTTATAATTTTTTTCTACGATATCAGTATTTTCTTTTTTCCCTAAAAAATCATCGATTTCATTTTTATCAATAATATCAGAAATGCTGTTAATATAACCATCAAACATTTTTAATATTTCCAATTTGTTATTTCTTGTCAAACTTAAACTCGTAAAGATATAATAACTTTTTGGATTGTGTTTTTTAACCTTTTCAATTTCTGATTTCAAAGTGCTTTTTAAATCACTATATTTACTATTGATATAATGTTTAACTTGTATCATATGATTTATAAATATTTCACCATCACTTAAATCAATTCCTTTATCTCTTCCTTTAGCAAATCTATTTAAAGTTACAGACAATTTTCTTTCCATAATATCTTTACATAGCATTTCAAATTCAAAATCATTTAAATTAGATAAGTCAAACATTCTATCACTCCTTATAGTTAAGATAACAACATTATTGTATCAATCAATTGTTGTTTGTTTTTATGTGTATAAGTATTATCTAATAAGTCCTGTGATTTATGACCCATTATTAATTTTATACATAATTTATTTGCTCCAACATTATCAAGCCTCGTGGCTAGCGTAGGTCGGCAATCATAGGGATAATAGTTTAACGACAAACTACTCATCATTCTATCCCATCTTTCTTTGAAACTTGAATAGGTATATTTACTTCCAATGTTACTGGTAATTAAATATTTTTGTGCTTTTTTTAATCTTTTCTCAATTAGTGGAACTATTTTTTCGTGAATTGGTATTATTCTATTTTTTCCTGCTTCTGTTTTAGAACCACCAATCATATATCTTTTATCTAAAAATACATTTGCAGTTTCAATATCCAATAATTCATTAGGTCTTAAACCAGTATATATCATTATCAAAGCCAAATCTACATCTGCTGTATCAATATTATTCCATAAATAATCTATATTTTTTTCTTTAATATCAGTGTGCATAAATGATATAGTTTCTTTCCCTAATTCAACATACCTAGCATAATTCTTATTTATTGGAATATCTAATTGACTAGCAAAATCAAATAATTGTAAGCAAAGGCTTTTTATATATTTTTTGATAGTAAAACCATAATTACAATTGTCTATTATTTTTTGAATATCTTCAGTTCTTATTTCAATAAATATTTTATTATGAAGAGATGTACAATGATTTTTAAAAATATTCTTATAATTTTTAAGACTATTAAATGCCATCTCTTCATTTTCGATTTTCTTATTCTTCTTACTTATCCATTTTTCGTATAATTGTGAAAATGTTAAATTTTTAAAATCAACATTATATGGTGTATTATTATATAATGCTAATGATTGCAATGCTTCTTCTCTAGTGGAATAATATCCAATAGGTTTAAATATTTGTTGACCTTTATCATTATATCCAATTGTTTTCTTTGCAATAAATGGTTTTCTTCTATTTCCTTTTAATTTGTAGACACTTCCATATCCATTTGGTAATTTCATATTTAACTCTCCTTATATTTACTAATTTTTAAAATAGTAGTATAATTTGAGTACACAAGTGCTATCCAGTTTTTGTGTACTCGACTTATTGTTGCTCGAACAACAGTAAGTCTTTTTTCTTTTAATCTCCGTTCCAATGTTCTTGTTCTTCAATAATATCACCTGCATTGTGATAATACATTTCTGCTATTTTTTCAGACTTTTTTGTTTCCTCTGACAATTGTTCTAACAATTTCCATATTTTATAAATATTTATATAAATATCTTTTTCAAGATTATCTGTTTTTAAATTTAAATAAGGGTTGTTTTCACTAGGAGTTGTTATATAGTCACTAATAGCAGTCAATAGTTCATTTCCCTTATTCCCTAACAACAGATTAATTGTATACACCATAAGTTCATCGTTCTTGTATACTTTTAAATTTTGTTGTACTTCATCAGATAAATTAAAATCTTTTCCTAATTGAAAATTTTTATAATTCTTGTTATCACTAATACCTACCAGATATTGCAAAGAAACATCAAAGTAGTTAGATATTTTAATTAATTGTAATGTATCTGGCAAGCGACCTTTTAAATAGTAAGCTAACGATTGGGGCTTAATTCCAATTCTGTTTGCAAATTCTTTATCCGTTTTTATTTTATTTTTTGTTTTATCTTCTTCTACTAATTGAATAAATCTCTTGTTAAAAATGTTATTCACATTCCCGTTTATACTATACATAATTCTATAACTCCTTTCTGCAATATAGTATAGCATAAAGATAAAACAAAATCAATTAAAATGGATTTAATTAAAAAAAATACATTTTTGTTTTCCTTTCTTGAACGATTATAATATAATAAAAATAGAGCACAAAAAATATGCATATGAACCGTGTTTTAAAAGTAATTATAAAAAAAGAGGAGAAATACGGATGATAACAAATTTAAATTATTATGAATTTATGAAGTACAATAAAGATAACTGTGCAAAAAAAAGAAGAAAGCAAAGAAAAAAACAAATATACAATAGATGAAACAGAGTTCATCAAATTGTATAAGTTATTCTATGAATTAGAGTTTATAGGAGATGATTTTTATACAAAAGATGGTATCAAATCTTTTGATGAAATAGCCAGTGAAATTCACAATGTTATTAAAATTTTTATAAGAATAAGAATAGACAGTGTTGTTTCTAGTATATTAAAAAGTCTTTATAGAGAATGCTATAAAAAAGATAAGATAGATAAAAATACAATACATACATTAAATAATAAAATTATTGTTAAAAAAGGCATCGTTAAACTTCAGAAGAAAGAAACGACTTCAACAAGAATGAATGCTGAGTATTTAACAGAATATCAAGAACCAGTAAAATTTTTAAAATTTTTAAGAGAACTTTTAAGTGAAGAGGATATTATAATTTTTCAGGAATATTTAGGATATTGCTTCATACCAAATACTTCAGCACATAAAGGACTATTTATTATTGGCTCATGTGGCGATGGAAAAAGTGAAATTATAGGAAAAACAATTCAAAATTTATTTAGTGAAACTATTACTGGTGGAGATTTAATTGGAATGTTAGATGACCGTTTTGGGTTAGGCAATGTTATAAATAAACTTGTTAATTTTGATGATGAATTAAGCGATGGTTATTTAAGTGATAGCAATAACTTTAAAAAATTAATAAGTGGTGGTATGGTTCGAAGTGAAAAGAAATATAAAGACGCTCAATTAGTTGAAGCCTTTTGTAGAGTTATTGCATTAGGAAACCATATGATTAGAATTAGAAATTCTGCTGATATTAATGCAATTAAAAGAAGAGTACTAATATTAGAGACCATTCCTCATTCTAAAGATAGAAAAGTTATAGTAAATCTTTTTGATAGACATATAAAGAAAGAATTAAATCAAATTTTTATGTGGGGTTTAGAGGGATTAGTAAGACTTCAGAAAAATAATTGGCACTTTTCGTTCGAAGAAGAAATGCAAGACAAAGTTGAAGAAATATTTATTGAAAACACTTTGGAGCAAAATTAATTGTGGTTGAAGCAATGAAAGTATTGTCTAATAAACTATAAAAATCAAATATATCATCAACTAAATTAATAAACACGTCTTCTATCTTTTTCTCATTTATGCTTTTAATACTCTTACATTTGGTACATCTATAATATAATTGTACTTCTTTACTTTTTCCAGTTCCACTTGTCCCTACTAATAGATTATTACAATGCTCACAGATTAATTTCTGCCTAAAAATATAATTATGTTTTATATAGTGACTATAACTGTTTTTTTCTCTTTGTTTTTGTGCTTCTATCCAAATATACCTTGTAATAATAGGTGGTGCAAAATCTTCTATTAAAATTTGCTTTTGTGATTTAGAATATTTTCTTGCTTCATATTCTCCTATATAAATTCTATTAGTAAGTATTTTATCAATAGTAGTACTTCCCCAAGACCTATTGTCAACTTTATTATTTGTAAATTCAGTTGCTATTTTACAAGCAGATTTACCATTAATATATTCTTTAAATATTCTTTTTATTGTTGGTGCAGTATCACCATTAATAATTAATTTCTTGTTGTCTTTCATATATCCATAAGGACAAGCAGGAGTATGTTTTTGTTTTAAAGCACCATCTAGTCCAATCAAAGTCCTTTCACTGCATCTTTCTATTTCTAATTGTGATAATACTGTAAGCATTCTTACAAAAAATCGACCATTAGCATTCGATATATTAATTTCTTCATAAGCACATTCTAAACTACAATTATGTTCCTCTAAAAATTGAACTAACTCTTCTAAATCTTTAATTGACCTAGTTACACGGTCAAGTTTCAGTGCGATAATCCTATTAATCTTCCTACTTTTAACATCATCTAGCATTCTTTGAAATTGTGGTCTGTTAGTTGATTTTGCAGATATGCCTTTATCAATATAAAGTCCTGCGATTTCATATTCTTTATACTCACATAGTTTACGAAGCCTATCCTCTTGTTCCGATAACGAATGACCGTTTATTACTTGGTCTTCACTACTAATTCTACAATAAATTGCTACTTTTTCATTTTTAATAATTGAATTACAAATATTACTTTTCATATCTTTTTCAAAACTGTTATACATAAATATTCATCTTCTTAAATAATCGCACAAATGAATATTTACTGTTTTAATCGTTCCATTTAACTTAAATTATCATTAACTATTTTAATTAGTTTAGTTAAACTACATTTATTATAATCTGCTATTTCATTAATAAATATAGTTGGTTTATTTCCTTTGCTTTCAAATATTAATGCTACCATAAATCTTTGTGGTGTCTTTGTCTTGCTTTTAAATAATATCTTATAAGGCTCAATAAACCTAATATTAGTTTTATCAGCAATAACATCAGCACCATCATAGAACCTCATATCTACTTTACTTTTTTTACATTTTTAATAATCCTAGTTTTCAAATCACTAGGAAAACATTTCTTATTAACAATCATTGTATTCCTCCAATTAGAGGAACAAAAAAACCAGTAAATACAATAGTTTACTAGGCTTTTTATATTATAATCGATGCCACTAATAATTAGGGGCTCGAGTTCATTCATAAATGGGGCGAGATAAGGGAGTCGAACCCTTGCATAACAGAGCCACAATCTGCCGTGTTAACCACTTCACCAATCCCGCCATTTGAATAATATTAGAATATCAAATTTTACTCTAAAATGCAACTATTTTTGATTATTTGTTATAAAATCTTTTTAAAATATGTTATACTTTTGTTAAGTGCTAGTAAAGACTTGGTTTTTACTAGCTTTTTTATAGGGGTGATAATGTGATTATTTTTGCGTGTTTAAAAAAAGAATTTGATGAATATGTGAATCAGGGAATTATTAGCAATAAAGTCTATGATGCTTATAAAGAAAAATTAGGAAAAAGGACCAAATTAAATCAAATAAAAGCTTGGGCTAATAGTTTGCCATTTATGAAATCTATTCTTGATGATTTACCTGATAATGTAGGTATTGCTATTGAATTTAATATCCCTCTTACTAGTAAAAGAGTTGATTTAGTAATTAGTGGATATGACAATAATTATAAACCAGTCATTATTTTATTTGAATTGAAACAATGGGAATATGTGGATGATGTTAAAAACCAAGATGCTGTTGTAAAAACTTTAATTTCTAATAAAGAAAAAAACTCTTTACATCCATCTTATCAAGTTTTATGTTATGCTGAATTATTAGAAAATTATAATCATTATATAGAAAACCATGAAGTAAAAATTATACCCATTGTTTATTTACACAATTATTCTTTAAAAGTTAATGATGTTTTATTAGCTAATAAATTTAAAAAATATTATAAAAAAGCACCTATATATGGAAAAGAAAATATTACTCAATTAAAATTGTTTATAGAGAATTCAATTATATTTGGTGATCATTTAGATATTGTTAAACAAATTGATCAAAGTGAAGTAAAGCCAAACAAAAAATTACTAGATTCTTTAGAGAATATGATTCAAAATAACAAAATATATACTTTACTTGATGAGCAAAAAACAGTTGTTGAAATTATTAAACAAGAAGCTAAGAAAGCTTTTGCTATGAGCGAAAAACGAGTTATTATTGTAAAAGGTGGCCCTGGAACAGGTAAATCGGTTGTTGCTATTTATTTACTTGGTGAGCTTTTAAAATTAGGATTAATGGGAGCTTATGTTTCTAAAAATATGGCTCCAAGAAAAGTTTATAAAAACAGTCTTGTTCACAATAATGAAATTAGTATTCATGAATTATTTAAAAGTTCTGGTTATTTTTTTAAAGATCCTGAAAATAAGTATGATTTTTTACTTGTAGATGAGGCACATCGACTTCAAGAAAAATCAGGTATTCATAATAATATTGGAGAAAACCAGATTAAAGAAATTATTCATGCTTCTAAATTATCTGTTTTCTTTATTGATGAAAGACAAATGATTACCCTAAAAGATATCGGGAACATTGCTAATATTAAATACTTTGCTAAATTCTATCAGGCTTCTATTGTTGAATTGGATCTTCAAAGCCAATTTCGATGTAATGGTAGTGATTCTTATTTAGATTTTATTGATTCACTTTTATATAACAAAAGAGGAAACTATAAATTTCACTTTGATTTTCAAGTATTAGATACCCCTAATGAGTTAAGAGACTTAATTCAGTCTAAAAACACTTCTAATGACGCTCGTTTAGTTGCAGGTTTTTGTTGGAGAAGAAATGCTAAGGAGGCTGATAATCAATACTATATGGATATTACTATTGGTGATTTCCAGTCTAGTTGGAATTTAAAACATGGCGAACCCTTTGCAACAAGAGAAAATGCTATTAATGAAGTTGGTTGTATTCATAATGTTCAAGGGCTTGAATTTGATTATATTGGAGTTATTATTGGGCCAGATTTAAAATATCAAAACGGAAAGGTTATTACTGATTATAAAGAAAGAGCTAATACTGAGAAATCCTTATATGGATTACATGTTTTAATGAAGCAAGACAAAGAATATTATGAAAAACTTGCAGATACTATTATTAGAAATACTTACCGTGTTTTACTCACTCGTGGTCTTAAGGGTTGTTATGTTTATGCTTGTGATCCTAAACTACAGGAACATTTAAAAAAAATAATAGGTACCAGAATGATTCATTCTTAATTCCTATTATTTTTTATTTATATTCTTGTTTATAGGTTGGGTCTTTTAATTTACTTGTTGATAGAAAACCTGCTTTTGAATTTATAACATCAGGTATGCGATTTACAATATCAGCACAGGTTAGTCTCACAGTATCTGGTTTATTAATTGTTACTGTGGTATTTGGTTCGCCATAAATAGTCCATTCATTTTTATCAAAATCTTCTTTACTATAAACTTTGCCAATACATTCAGCTTCGATTATAATTCCTTCTTTGGTTTCTAATGTGGTAATGGCACTCATTCCTGTTGCATTTCCTTTTTTGATATCCATGTTTAAAGTATCACTATGTATGTCTTCTTCATATGTTGTTGGGACACATTTTTGACTAATTTTTACTGTTGTTAAATTTAATTTATCTGCTATCCAACTTGCGGCATTCCACATATATGAAGCATTAAACTTCCTTTCATTTATTAATTTTTGTCTTTCTTTTTCACTTATATTATCTGATGAAGCTATTTCTTCTTCAAATTTTTCCAAAGAAAGTCCAGCACCATGAGCTTTCGCTAAAGCTAAGCCATAATCTTCTACATTGTAAGAGCTGCTACCTTTTATTTTCGCTATATTATGAATAGATGCCGCTATTGTTGTAATTAAATTGCCCCAAAATATATCTTGATATCCACATCCAACTATTGTTACATTATATGCTTTAGCTAAAATATCTAATTCTTTATAGAGAGTTGGATTAGAGCTTTCGGCATAAAAACATTCTTCAGCTGTTGTGATAACATTTACACCATTTACAACACATGTTCTAATTGTATCTTCAATATCATTCAAGTAACTTAATGTAGAAATCACCGCTATATCTGGTTTCGTCTCTTTTAACAGCCGATCTAATTTAGACACATCTTCTATTTTTATTTGATGTGGATCTTTTCCCATAATAAGGCCAATGTCTTTGCCATTTTTTTCTGGATCAATATCAACTGCCCCAACTATTTTAGCTCCTAAATCATCAATATATTTCATGATGTACTTGCTCATTTTCCCGCAACCGATTTGAAAGACTTTAATTTGTTTCATTTAAATCTACTCCTTCTTCTCTAATCATATCCGCAAATTCTTTTTTAAATCTTTCTATTTCTTTTAGCTTGGCATCTTCATAAATATTTCTGGCATTACATATCGCTTTATAAAAATGTTTTAAAGTTACCATTTTTTTATTATCATATAAGGCAAAAGTAAAAGCATTTGATACAATTGTTAAGCATATATCAGGATAACGAGAAGCTATTTCATATACTCTTTTATATTCATCCGTCATTTCAACAATAAAACGCATAATTTTTTCTTTTATAAAATCTGTATATTCACATCTTACTCCAGTTGTTTTTTCTATTTTAGGTAAAGTTCCCATTAATATTTGTACTGTTGTATCTTTGTCTGCTTCTAAAACTTCAATTTTACTAAATCTTCTTAGAAAAGCTCGATCTCTTAAAATATAATGTTCATATTCTTCTGTTGTAGTTGCTCCTATCATTTTAATAGTTCCTCTATCTAATCCGGCTTTTAACATATTAGCAAAATCCATTCCACCTTCTTTATTTACTAAAAGGTGTGTTTCATCAATAAAGACAACCGTATCTTTTTTGGCGGCAAGTTCTCTTACTAATAAATCAATTCTATTTTCTGTTTCACCACTACTTGTTGTACTTCCGATTAAACTAGATATGTTTATCTTTATTATTTGATAATTCAATAAAACATCAGGAACATATCCTTTAATAATTCGGTACGCTAATCCTTCTACGATAGCTGTTTTACCTATTCCTGGTTTACCTACTAAAAGAGCACTTTTTTCAGGAGTTAAAAGCGTTAGAATCACTTGTTTTATTTCGTTTTCTCTTCCTATTGCAGGGTCTGTAACATATTCTTTATTTGTTAAATTTTCACCATATCGTTCTAGCATGCTTATTTCTTCCATAAATATCCACCTATTCTATTTTTATTATAACATTTTTTCCTAAAAATAAAAAGTAAATCTATTTAGACTTACTTAAATTTCTTTCACCCATAATCCATGTAAATTACAATAAGAATAAGCTTTTATAATTTTTTCATTTTCTAAAAGGGCAAAATAAGCAATAGGTTCTTCTCCTGGTTTTAAATTTACTCGTTTTATTCCCATATTTGTCTCTAAATAAATCCATTCAATATAATGGGATTCTTCCATAGGGTGTAGTGTTTCTCCTATTGTTATTTTTACTGTGGTTCCCTCTTTTTCAATTACTGGTATATGTTTTTCGGTTGCGGCTTCTGTACTATTAGCTGTTAGTAATACCATATCTATTCCACAGCAAATTGGTGTTACACCACTATCATTAATTAATTCAATTAAATTTCCACAACGACGACATAATAAAAATTTTCTGTTCATTTTACTTCCCTCCAATATAAGATTAGCAAATTATTTATAAAAAAGCTATGTTTATTTTCTTTTCTTTACATTTGGTTTATGGAACAGGAGATTCTTGAACTTGTTCTAAACCTACTTTCGTAGTTAAATTAATCGAAATAAGCTTACACTTTTCAAATATTTCTTCATCTGACCCTTCTATTAATTCTACTTCGGGATAATTATACTTAAATGTAAATTCGTAAGCTTGGTTTTCCTCTACATTTTGTGCTAATGCTCTTGGCACTTTTACAGTAGTTACTTCTTCAAATTGGAATTTTCTTATTGTCAAATATAGATAATCATAGTCATTACTTTCTTCAATATTTAAGACATTATAGGTATTTGTAAATTCATAAATTACACTAGGAATATTTTGATTATTTTCTTTATTTTCTAATAATTCTTTTTTATTTTCTTCTGATAAATAAATATTTTTTTCAATATCAAAATTATCTACATATATTTTCTTTTCTTTTAAATTATTAATAATTTTATTTAAATATTTTTTATTCCATTTAAGATTAGAAACTTCATAGTCTAGATAATACCCATTATTATAATTTCGCAAAGCTATTTTTACTTCTGCTTCTTCTATATCTGGATATACATATTCAATTTTAATAGTATCTTCTAAAGTATTATCAATAATAATGTTATATTTGCCATATAAAACTAAATCATCACTCATTTCTATTTCTTTGGTTACTGTTTTAGTTTCTTCATAAACACTATCATATATAATTTCGGTATTAGCAATTTCAACTGTACTTAGTGCAAGTCCTGTTCCAGTTAAAATAACTACTACTATTACTTCAACTAAAATATGTTTTGCCTTTATCTTTTTATTAAAAACAAAATCTACTCCTAATTCTAATAGTAAAAATCCACCTTGAAATAATGCTACTAATAAAATAAAGATTCCAAAATAAGTTACGCCTTTAATTAATAAATAAATTCCTAATCCTAAAGCACAAACAATTGCTATTAAATAACATATTACACCTAATAAACACATGATAACAATAAGTTTTAAGAAACCAATACAAATATTTACTATCATATCAGTTATTCCTTTTTTCTTTGGATTGATTATAAGTTTATTTTCTGTTTTTTCTTCTTTGCCATTTCTTTCTTTTTTCTTCTCTAGTTTCTTTTTTGGTTCTTCTTCATTTTTTTCTTTTTTTTCAAATTCTTCTTCAGCATTGGCAATAATTTTTTCTGAAAAACCTTGAAAATATCTTTTTTCTATTATTTTTATAAATAAAATTACGGCTAAAATAAGGTAAGTGAGTTCAACTATAAAGGACCAAATTCCATAGAAAATTGAAGATATCGGCGCTCCCAAATCACCAAATATATTCCAGCCTAAATCTTTTAATAATAAGAATGGAATTTTTAAAATGACAATGATTAAAACAATTAGCGCTATTTCAATTACAAATTTTAATATTTCTTTTCCACTTTTATGACTCAATTCATTTAAAATATAATCAAAGCCTTGGGAAACTTTATTTATAAAACGATTTAAAACATTTGTATCTTTTTGCTTTACTTTATAAGCTGCTAGTAAATCATTTACTATCTCATTTATGTCTCCAAGTTCTTTTACTGCTTCTTCTTCCGTTAAACCTCTATTTACTTTTTCTTCTATGTAGCCCTCATATTCACTTATTATATCTTCTACTTCTTTATCTTCTAAAATATTTAATTCTTTTCTTAATTTATTTAAAAATTCTTCTTTATTCATTTTTTTATGCTCCTTTCAATAAAATCGTTTACACTTTTAGAAAATTTTTGCCATTCTTCTAACTCTTTATTCAATATTTGTAATCCACTTGAAGTAATATGATAATATTTTCTAATTGGCCCTTCTGTTGATTCTTTTGTATATGTTTCAAAATATCCTTCATTGGTTAATCTTTTTAAGATGGGATAGATCGTTCCTTCACTAACATCTACTACTTTACTTACTTTTTCTACTAGCTCATAACCATACATATCCACTTTTTCAACCATTACTAGTATTAAAAGTTCTAAGACTCCCTTTTTAAATTGCGTGTTAATATTATCACCTCTTTCGCTACTATCATATATCTACTACTTGGCTTTGTCAAGTACTAAATAATACATATATTTATATTTTTGTAAATTTGTGGTAAACTAATTATGATAGGATGGTTATTATGAAAGCTAAAACTTTGGTCGTACTTTTGGTTGTAACTAGTATTTTACTTATTTACAGTATGATTTGTTATTCCTTATTAAATAAAAGTATCGAAGTTAGTACTAAAAATATTATTTCAGATTATTTGGCTAAATCTTCTATTACTTCTTATGAATATTTGAAAGCTAATAGTACTAAAAAAGATACATTTCAAGTATTTGTAAAATCTGATAATCAATATTTTACTTTTATTTTTGAGTTAAATCAGCATGATTATCAATTATTAAAAGTGTATCCTTCTGTTCCTGATTATATTTCTACATTATAAAAAGTCACTTATTGGTGACTTTTTCATTATTTTTTAAAGTTTTAGATAATTCTTTATAAATTTTTACAATTCGAATTAATATTTCTTTACTATCCATTACAAGATCATTACATGCTATTAATGTTGCTAAACCATTGGCATATAGCCATACATTCATAAATAAAGTTTTAGCCTCTTCAAAACTTAAACTATGTTTATTTACTAAATTTATAATTGTTGATTGATTCCATTTTTCATTTAATACGTCATTAATATCTGTCCAATTTAAGTTATTAGATAGAAACATGCATTTGAAATAGTTTTTATGCATGTAAGCAAATTCAACATAAGCAACACAAACTGTTATTAAAGCATTTTTATTATCTACTCTTTTCATGATAAATTCATCATATTCTTTTTTTATGATATTATTTACATCTGTTTTTAATTCTTCTAAACTTTTATAAATTCGGTAAATTGGTTTAGTAGATATTCCAGCATTTTTAGCTAAGTCTCGAGCATTAATACATTCTATCCCTTCTTTTTCAACCATTTTTACTGCTACTTTTAATAAATCTTTTTTTTCAATAATACTTTTTCCAGCCATTAAAACACCCTTTTCTACATCGGTAACTTACGTTATCATTATATAGAATTATTGCCTTTTTGTCAAATTAAAACAAATACTAAAATGTACTTGTTTAATCTTTTTTTATTTTGATTATAAACTGATAAGAATCATTTAAATCTGTTTCTTCTAATACTATATTAAATCCTTTATTTTCTAAATTAGTTTTTGTTTCACGAACCGTATTAATAGCTGTTTTTAAATCAATACCTAATTTTTCTTCTTGTTGTACTTCATAATTTGGGTCTAATGTTTCAATTAAGTCTATTGGATCAAATATTTCCGATTCTTCCTTAGCACTTAGATCTAATGAACTACCAAAATTAGAGTTTAAAAGTGATGGTTCTGGTTTAATTTCTTCTTTAATACTTTCGTTATTTATTTTAGGTAATTCAAAATTTAAAGTTGGTGTTTTTAATATTGGTTCTTCCATATTCATATTTACTTTTTCATTTTCTAAAAAATTGAAGAAATTTCCTTTGGAATCATTTTTAGCTTGATCCACTGGTATAATATCGGGATTAAACATTTTTTCTCTTTCTATTTCTCTTAATTTACGTGCTATATCACTTTCTTCATTAACATTTGGTATTTCAGTTGCTTCTTTTCTAATAGCATCAATATCTATACTTTTTACTAACGGAACATCGGTATCATCATTATCTTCTTTATCAGTATTATTTAGTTTTTTTAATTCACTATCTAAATCTCTAACGGTCATTCTTTCATTGATAATCCTTTTTAGCCATTTTCTTTGTTCCTCATGGTCTGGTATTACTAATAAACTTCTAGCATGTCTTTCACTTATTTGATTATTCATTAAAGCTTTTTGTACTTCTTCATCTAAATTTAAAAGACGTAATTTATTAGCAATAGCACTTTGTGATAAGCCCATTTTTTTAGCTAATTCTGTTTGAGTTAAATATCCTTTATCTAATAAATTCTTATAACTTCTTGCTTCTTCAATTGCTGATAAGTCTCTTCTTTGAACATTTTCAACTATTGCTACTTCAGCACTTTTATTATCATCGATATCAGCTATAACTGCTGGAACAGTTTTTAATCCAGCTAAAGTTGCTGCCTTATATCTTCTTTCACCAGCAATTATTTCATATTTATCTTCTATTCTTCTTAACACAAGTGGTTGTATAATTCCGTGTTGTTTGATTGAACTTGCAAGCTCTTCTAATCCTCTATCATCAAAATTAAGACGTGGTTGAAACCGGTTTGGTATAATTTCATCAATAGGTATTTGTAATATATTTTGCTCTAAATTCACTCTTATCAGCCCCATTTATCTATTATTTATATCATATCATTATTTTTGTTTTTTTTCAATGTTTAAATCACTATACAAATAAAAAGGAGCAAAATGCTCCTGTGAAGTTTGTCTGTTTTTGTGTTGAAAAAATTAAATTTCATACGGTTTTGAGGAAGTGCCATTTCCTGATTTTGCAGTTACATCAGCCGACAGATTGATTACTGGGCGCACACCGATCGTGTTACTCACGTTGCTGCCGTTGAGGTAGCCACTCGAATTCACAATGAACACGAAAGCAAAACTGAACGACGCATTAAAGAGATACGGAGACATGGTCCAATATGCACTATTTGTATATAGATAATAACTTTGATTAGTTTGTCCATATACTCCTCCGGCCATCGCTACTTCATCGGCTGTGATAAGTCCTACTGGGTTTGTTAGTGCTTTATTTCCTCTACTACTTCCACTTACCGTGTACATATCTTCATTATTCTTACATTTTAATGTTGGGCTCTTTGTACTATTTGTTAGTCGTATATATCCTCCATAATATGTAACTGTTGTTCCTGTTCCTCCTGCTCCATTACTAGTTGATGAATTTGTACTTGGCTCACGATCTCCACAAAATCCTGTTTCTTTGCTTATCTGATCTCCATATCCTTTATTCGCTATATTGGTTTGATACCAACTATCTAATACTCCTTTAATTGTACTATTTGTTCCAAGGCCATGTACTTGTCCACTTGTATACATATATCCTACATACATATTATTATTATTGTATGTACTATGGAATGCACTTGTACTTATTTGAGTACTTGTTCCTGTTGTTGCTGGACTACCGTTGCCGCTATAGATCATTCGGATACTTCCATCTCCATTAATCCGGATGATTCGCCAATAGAAGTTCGCAAACTTGACCCAGTTATTATTTACTGCCCCTCTAAAGTAATAACTATCTCCCCAATCGTCTTGAGCCTTGTATACTCCTTCATTCGTCGTTGCTATATTTGCAAAGTTCGGTGTTCCGCTATTGATTTGATTATCTCTTTTGATAGCATCTGCTAATAATATTTTTTGCTCATCAAAATATAAATAGCATTTTGTCCCTTTGGTTGTCATTGGAGCAATATTTAATGTTTTGGTATTCATGTCATAAGTGATTGTCATGTCTTGTTTTTCATCGCCTATTTTACAATAGCTTTTCTCACTATTAAATGTATATCCTGAATCAGGTATTTGATCTACTTTTGTATAATCATTACCATCTTCAATATAAACACCAATTAGATTTAAATCTGATAATTCATAATTGATTGTTCCATTGATTAAGGGAATACTTTCGGTTACACGGTATTTGGCTAAGCTACTATTAGTAATTAATATAATAAGAAGCCCTACTACACAGACAAAACCACACAAAAAATATATTCTTTTTTTATTTGTTTTTAATGTTTCAAATTCTAATTTTCCATCATTTTTCATTTATAGGCTCCTTAATATCGTATTATATTACGATTTATAATTAAATTATAGTCATAAAATGTTACGATGTCAAGGGTGGAATAATGAAAATAAATGCTAAAGAATATAAAACAAATGAAATTATAAAATTTATTAGAGAAGGACTTAATTTAACTCAAGAACAATTATCTAAAGATATTAAAATTAGCAAAAGTTCTATTGAAAAATATGAGTATGGAACAGCTAATTATACATTTGAAACACTACTAAAAATTGCCTTTAAATATGACTTAGACATTATTATATGTTCTAAAAATAAATCTTCTAAATAATTATCTAACAAATTTTGTATGCAACTGTTAATAGAAACTCAAGTTATTTTAAAAACTTGAGATTTTTATATGGCGTATTTTGTCGAACGCTTTTTCTTGCTTTTTCATTAATTAACATTCATAATAATAACTCGAGCATTGGGGCTAATGCTTTTACTTATATAATAACTATTTTTACCTCCTTTACACCTTATGGGGTTTTGGTTGTAGAAAGTAGGTGATTATATGGAGTTGCGTTTAATAGTAATATTACCGCTAAAAAAAACATTAGTCATTACGATACGACTAATGCCAAATACAAGTTGTAGGCATTAGTTCGCACTCCAATGCTCTACAATTTAAGTATAATATACTTACGATATAATTACAATTTACATTTAATTGACAAATAAATATCAATTATTAGTACTAAATGCTTAGAGTTTATACATTTTAGTCTTTATCATCATTTAAACTAGAAAATAAGTTTGTATTTACTAAACTTGGAAAATATTTGATTATTTCTTCTTTCAAATATAATCCTTTTTTATAAAGATTTGGATAATTATTAATGATACTATTTTCTTCACATGAACATATTCGTTCAAATACTCTAGCTCTATCTTCTGTTTCATATGTATATGAGTAACTATCTATGAAATATACATCATTTTTATCTTCTTCATTCAATGTATAATCATAACTTTGTTTTTTAGTATATGAATTATTGTATAGAAATCCTGATGGATTATAATTTTTCCATTCTTTAAACGGATATATATTTTGATTGTTTAGTAAGAATTCCATATTATGTAGTAATTCATGACATAATAGTTCTTCTATATTAGGCTGTTCTATATCTATTACTATCATATATTCACCGTTATAATTTAGTGAATAAGCGGCTGGATTTGATACTTGAGTTTCATAATCATTTGGTGTAAGTTCGCCAGTTAAATAAATGTTTAAACCCGAAAATCCATTATTATAGAAGCTTTCAAAAAATTTTTCATTATATTTTGATAAAATATCTTCTATCTTGTATAACGAATCTGATATTACTTCTTCATTTAATAAAGTTTTGGCACTAAAATCTGGAAATTCTATATTAGCCTCTTCTTTTATTTTGACATTTACTTGGTATGTTTCTTTGATATTATTTCTTTGTTCATTTATTTTTTTAGTCAATTTATTATTATAATCTTCAATGTCTATAGTTGAGAGATTTAAATCTTCTAAATTAATAACAAAAAAATTATCTTGATCTTGCAAAATATAAACATATAAATACTTTTCTGTCACTATTAACTTAGCAATTGGATTATCTTCTGACAAAAGATTTACATCTAATTTTTTTATAGTTTTATTTTCCATATCTTCAATGTATAAGATATGATCTATAGGATTATACAGATAAAAATTATTATTATCTTCATTTAAAGTTCCCGTATAAAAATATGTCTCTTTTGTTGGATTAGTAAAGGAAGTTATATAATCTTCTTCTAAATTATGAATTTCATAAATAACTCCATCATTGAAAAATACGCCATTTTTATATTTAAAATAACTTTGTTTTCCAGAATTCCACAAAAAATTTCTATTGATATCATATAAATAATAGTAATCTTCTTTATCTCTTAAAACAAGAATTGTATTATTAGAAGTTACAACATAGTCTTCATAAATTAATTCTTTAGCCGAATTAATGGTCCGGTATAGCTTTTCTTCATTTCTAAGTAAATATATGTCTTGATCATCTATTTTTATATAAATATCTTTATACGGAAGATAATTTGCATTTAAATTTTCTACTTTTGAGGTGTATTCAAATGTTTTTTTTAAGTCAAAATCATAGGTTTCAAATTGAGTTGAAGTTTGGCAGTTAATTTCTTTTTCTGTTAGCGTACAATAACTATTTGTATTTTCTATTGTATTTATTGCGGTTACTTGGTTTGTATTAATATCTAATTTTTTTAGTTTGTAATTATAAATATCTTTTACATCGTCTACTATATCCATTAATAAATAGTAAATAGTACTTCCTTTTTCGACTATACCATTTACGGTTAAATTTTCAGTTTTTAAGTCATATTGATATATTGCTTCCTCTATTTTTTCTCCACCTAAAGTATTTTTGGGTTTTGTTATATTTACTCTTAAGAAAAAAAGGCTTAAAAATAGTGTTATTATACTTAATAATAAGGCGATATTCTTTTTCATATTCAACACCCTTTATTATAAATATAATAACACTTAATTTTTTTTATGTCTATTTTAAACTATTTATTTTTTATTATCTTGTCATAACTACGAGGATATTTTTTGTCTGTTTCTTTTTCTTTTTCAACAATGATTAAAGAACGATTACTTCCTTCTATCGGTAAGTTAAATTTTATTACTTCTAGAATATTACTATTTAATTCTGTTAAAATCTTTTCACTTTCTTCTATTTCTGTCTCAGATATCCCTTTCATTGCAATTAATTTACCATTTACTTTTAAATAAGGAATAGAAAGTTCTGATAAAATTCGAAGATGAGCTACTGCTCTAGATGTTACAATATCAAAATATTCACGATAATTGTTAGGAAGATTTTCAGCTCTGGTGTTTAAACATGTTATATTTTTTAAGTTTAATCTTTTGATTACTTGCTCTAAAAACATAATTTTTTTATGATTGGAATCTAGTAATGTTATTTCTAGTTCAGGATAAAATATTTTTAATACTAATCCTGGAAATCCTGCTCCTGTTCCTATGTCTAATATTTTTAAGTTTTTAGTTAAATCTACTCCTTTAACTAGTGTTAAAGAATCATAAAAATGCTTTAAATAAATCTCTTCTTCTGTTTTTATAGCAGTTAAATTAAATTTCTTATTGTATTCTAATAGCATCTCTTTATAAATATCTAAATCTTCTAAATTCTTTTCCGTTATTTCGATGTTTAGTTTTGCTATTTCTTTTTTAAAAGTATCTATATTCATTTTTACTCCTTATTTGTCATATCTCTTTTTTAAATATACTGTTAATATGGCTATATCTGATGGGTTTACGCCACTAATACGAGTTGCTTGACCAATTGATATTGGTCTAATTTCTTTTAGCTTTTGCCTTGCTTCACTTGCTAGGTTTAGTATATCATCGTAATCTAAATCTTTAGGAATTTGTTTTTCTTCTAATTTACTAGCTTTTTCAGCTTCTTTGTATACTTTAGCAATATAACCTTCATATTTAATTTCTATTTCTACTTCTTCTAATATATCACTTGCATAATCTAAATCTATTAGTTTTTTTATTATTTCCATATTTACTTCTGGTCTTTTTAGAAATAAATAAAGACTTGTACTAAAAGTTGGATTTTCTATATTAAAACTTTGAAGTATTTTTTTTGTTTCTTCATTTAATTTTAAGTTATTATTTCTTAAAATGTTTTTTACTTCGTTTATTTGATATTCTTTTTCTTTTAGTTTATCCATTCTTTCTTCATCTATTGTTCCATGCTCATAACCTATTCTTCTTAATCTCAAATCAGCATTATCATGGCGTAATATTAAACGATACTCTGCACGAGATGTAAGCATACGATAAGGTTCTTTTGTTCCTTTGGTTACTAAGTCATCAATTAAAACACCAATATATGCTTCATCTCTTCTTAATATTAAAGGCTCTAATCCTCTTAATTTATGATGAGCATTAATTCCAGCGATTAAACCTTGAGCTGCTGCTTCTTCATAACCACTTGTTCCATTAATTTGGCCAGCTGTAAACAAGTTTTCTATTTTTTTATTTTCCAAACTAGCTTTCATCTCTAAAGGATTTAATGCATCATATTCAATGGCGTAAGCATACTTTGTGATAATAGCATTCTCTAAGCCTTCTAGAGAATGAACCATATTTTCTTGAACATCTCTAGGCATAGATGTAGAAAATCCTTGTAAATACCACTCATCATAATATAAACTTTCTGGCTCTAGAAAAAGTTGATGACGTTCTTTGTCAGCAAAGCGAACTAATTTATCTTCAATTGATGGACAATATCTTGGTCCTACTCCTGTTACATAACCTCCATACATTGCTGATTTCTCTAAATTATTTCGGATAATTTCATGAGTTTTAGCATTCGTATATAATAAATAACATTTTTGTTGTTCGTTAACTTTATAAAATGGTGGATTGTCAAAACTAAATGTGTAGTATTCTTGATCTCCATTTTCTTCTTGCATTTTGCTAAAATTAATAGAATTTGCCTTAATTCGTGGTGGAGTTCCAGTTTTTAATCTTTGAACATCTAATCCTAATTTCTTTAAGTTATTACTTAAGTGATTACTTCTTTTTTCGCCATGCGGTCCTCCAGGAGTATTTTCACTCCCTATAAGGATATTAGCTTGTAAATAAGTTCCTGTTGTAAGAATTACTGAGGTACTATATATCTTTTCTTTTGTATCTAAAATTATTCCTTTTACTTTGTTTTTTTCAACAATTAACTCTTCTACCATTCCCTCTTTTATGCTTAAATTATCTGTACCTTTTAATACTTCTAACATCACTTTAGGATAAGTTATTTTATCTGCTTGTGCTCGCAGACTTCTTACAGCAGGTCCCTTTCCATTATTCAGCATTTTTATTTGAAAATGAGAACGATCCGCTACACGTCCCATAATTCCACCTAAAGCGTCTATTTCTCTTACAATAATTCCTTTTGCCGTTCCACCAATAGATGGATTACATGGCATATCAGCAATATTTTTAATATTGGCTGTTATTAAAAGTGTTTTTAGACCTAATTTTGCTCCAATATGTGCTGCTTCACATCCAGCATGGCCTCCACCTACAACTATTAAATCATACATTTTATTCCCTTACTTTCCTAGACAGAATTTACTAAATAAAGTATCTAGTAGTTCTTCTTGATAAGATTCTCCTGTTATTTCTCCAAGTAAATCCCACGCTTTTTTTATATCAATGGCAATCATGTCTACAGGTAAAGATATTCCAACATTACTTATGGCATTATGAATAGCATTTAAAGCTTCTTTTAGCAAACCAATTTCTCTAGCACTTGATATTACTTCTAAATTACTATTATTTATTTTTTCTAAATCAAATAATTCAACTATCTTATTTTTTAAACTATCTAAACCATCTATAGTCATTGTGTTACCAATTACTGCTTCTAAATTTCTGTTATTTAATTTTGATGGTAAATCACTTTTATTAATAAAAGTGATAGAAGTTTTATCTTTTATTTTTTCTTTTATTTCTTCGTCTTCTTTACTAAAAGCTTCATTATTGTTTAAAACATGAATTACTAGATCCGCATCATCAATCATTTCTAAAGACTTATCTACTCCTATTTTTTCAACTAAATCATCAGTTTTACGAATACCTGCTGTATCAATAAATTTTAAAGATATTCCTTCTAGTTCTACAGATCCTTCTACAATATCTCTTGTTGTTCCGGCTATGTCAGTTACTATTGCTTTATTTTCATTTAACATAGCATTTAAAATACTACTTTTTCCAACATTTGGTCTACCTACAATTGCTACTTTAATTCCATTTTCAACTATTTTGCCAATTTTGGATTCTTCCAACAAGCTTTCTAATTCTCTTTTTATTTCATTTAATCTTGGCGGTAAATTATCTAAAGTTATTTCTAAAGCATCTTCATATTCAGGAAAATCAATATTTACTTCGATATTAGCTAAAAGTTCAACAATAATTTCTCTTACTCTTGTGATTTTTTTAGAAACTTTTCCACTAATTCCATTTAAAGCTAATTTTCTTTCTAAATCAGTGCTTGCTTTAATTAAATTGTTTACTGATTCTGCTTCTATTAAATCTAATCTTCCATTTAAAAAAGCTCTTTTCGTAAACTCTCCTGGTTCAGCAAGGCGAATACCATTTTCAATTAAGATTTCTAATATTTTTTTGGTTGTTGCAATTCCTCCATGCGAATTAATTTCAACAATATCCTCTTTTGTATATGTTTTTGGGGCTTTTAATACCGTTATTAATACTTCATCTATGATTTCTCCATCACTTATTATATGTCCATAATGAATAGTGTGACTTTTTACTTCATTTAAATTTTTACCATCAAAAAGTTTTGCAACTTTATTAATTGCTTCTTCCCCACTTACTCGAATAATTGAAATTGCTCCAATTCCCAAAGAAGTTGATATTGCACATATGGTATCAAACATAAAAAGTCACTCCTTTTAAGCGACTTTATTATAGCATTATTTCTTCTTTTTTACAAATTTATTTACGAATTATTTGTTCTTTTTCTTTATTTATTTTCTAATTTATTTTTTCTGTTTTTATAATTTTCTTTTATCTTTGTTTTTTATATATTGACTATATAAACTCTCTTGTATCTTGATATATCTGTAATTATTTCAATATTCTAGGTAAGCTTATTATTTTATTAATATTAATAATAGTACTAAAAAGATGATTAAATTGGCTAAAAAATTAATAACATTGTTATTTATTATTTTTATTCCTTTATGCCATATTGTCGGAGTTTGGCAGTGAATTTTTGATTCTATTATTTCTTGACATTTTAAACATCGATATTTTACTTGAATACTTGCTCCTAACACACTATCTGTGATACTTCCTAGAAATCCTGATAAAACTATAATAATAAATGATATTAAATTATCTTCTAATCCAATATAATAAATCATCCCTATTAAAATCGCTCCTATTAGAGAAGAAAATAATCCAAGCATACTAATATTTCCAGATAAACCTTTCTTGCTTCTTTTCCATGTTAAAATATTAACAGGTTCTTTTTTCGATAATTTTCCTATATCTGATGCTAAAGTGTCTGCTAGTGATTCAGACATAACTGAGGCATATATTAATAAATATATATTATTTTTAGTTAATCCGTAAATTATAATAGAAAGAGTAGGAATTCCCACGTTACAAATAATCTGAATTATGTTCTTTGATTGCTTTTTCTTTTCTTTTTTAAATATCTTGGTAATTATGCTTCCTAGAAATACTACTACTAATATAATAAATGATGTTAAACCTCCAAAGTAAGATATTATTATAGAAAAGGATACTGCTAATAATAAGGCTGGTATGGTTAATGCTCTTTTTATATATGCAATTAATCCTAACAATAAACTTAATATTATACTTATCATTAAATTCATTTTATATCCAACTTTCTAATATATAACTACATAATGAAATGCCTAGTGGTAAACTTAAATTATCGCTTCCTTTTTTATTCCATAATTCTAAAGGAACTGCAATAAAGCCTAATAGAATTACTTTTATAGTGTTTAAATCTAAATTATAAATATTTTTAAAAGCAATTACAACTATCATGGTAATTAATAAAACACTTAGTGATCCAGCATAAGTTTTATTTGTATTTTTTATTTTGTAATTAGAAAATTTATTTCCTATAAAAGGAGCTATTCCATCAGCTAAAGCCATAGTAAAAATGCCAATTCCATAAAATGGTAAAAATTCCTTATCATAATAAGTAATACATGCTAAAACAACAAAACTTAATGCATAATAAATTGTTCCCTTTGATTCTTTCTTTTCTTGTTCCATAGATTTCATAATATTAAATTTGTATGATAAAAAATTAAATATTACCATTGTAATTGGTAGAATAATCATATGTATACTATTTTTAAAAAAATAAACCATGATGAGCCACGTAAATCCCATTAAAATATGCACTAGTTTTCGAGATGTTTGCTCTTTTATTTTTTTTTTCGATTTTAAAATTCCTAAGAAAATAAGAATTAGAAAAACATATATGTAAGTTAATAAATATCCTAAAAATGTATTCATAAATTCCTCTTATCTAAATTATAGATTAAAAAATCACTTGAGTCAATTTTATTATAAAATATTATACACAAATATTAAAATTTTTTTAAAGTTAATTAATTGTTTAACATAACTTTTTTGTGTACTACTCGTGGGCTACGCATGTGTTACATATAAAAATTAAGGGTACTTTTACAATTCCTAATACACAAAAAAGCCCCGAAAATGCGATATTTCCGAGGCAAAAAGAAAACTTTGTTTTAACGTTTTGAAAATTGTGGAGCACGACGAGCTTTTTTAAGTCCGTATTTTTTACGTTCTTTTACTCTTGCATCTCTTGTTAAGAATCCATTTGTTTTTAAAATCTTACGATATGAATCTTCTCTTGTTTGATCTGTATTAGCATCAAATTCTAGTAAAGCTCTGGCAATACCTAAACGAATTGCTCCAGCTTGTCCAGAATATCCGCCTCCTTTTACAGTAACTTCAATATCAAAACGATTTGTGTTATCTGTAACAGTTAATGGTTGTTTTAAATCCATTACTAGAATTTGGTTTGGAAAATATTCATTTACATCAACACCATTTACTACGATGTTTCCTGTTCCACCAGTTATTTTTACTTGAGCAGAACTTCTTTTACGACGACCAGTTGCGGTCCATACTTGTTTAGCCATTTTAATCCTCCTAATCAATATTTAAAGCTGTAGGTTTTTGGGCCTCATGTTTATGTTCAGAACCAGCATAAACAAATAATTTCTTACCCATACTTCTTCCTAAAGAATTATGAGGAAGCATTCCTTTAACAGCTCTTTCTAGCATTTCTTCTGGATATTTTTCAATCATAACTTTTGCAGATCTTTCTCTTAATCCTCCTGGATAACCAGAATGATTATAATACATCTTATCATTTAACTTATTTCCAGTTAAATTTACTTTTGATGCATTAATGATGATTACATAATCTCCACAGTCTACTGATGGAGTATAGGTAGGTTTATGTTTTCCTCTTAAAATTGTTGCAGCTTTTGTTGCTACTCTACCTAAATTCTTACCTTCAGCATCGATTACATACCACTTACGTTCAACGTTTTCTTTTTTTTGCATGAATGTCTTCATATTTTTATCCCTTTCATTAGTTTTCCTTGCTTCTGCTTTCCCAGGGCATCACAATTCCAACAAATAAAATGTACCATTTAAAATTATATGTAAAATAATGCTATTTGTCAAATAAAAATTTATATTTTTCTATCTTTGTAATAATTTTTCACTTTTTTCTAGCAATATTCTTGCCTTTTGAAGATTATCTTTTAAAATAGTTATAACTTTTTCTTTATAAGTTGAATTTTCAATTCTTTTTAGATATTCTTCTGTAAAATACATTAAATTGTTTATCACAGATGGGTCTATCTCATCTTTTTTTCCTTGTTCTAACATTTCGATAAAACTTTTTATAGCAGAATTTACCGTATAAATACTATCAAATTTCTTCTTGTTTGAAGTAGATACTACTTTAGCAAAATTATTATATTTATTTAAAAAATCTATAACCATATTATCTTTCATTTTCTCACCTCTAATACTCTATTTTATTTAAGTATAATCCATTGGGAATTGCTGTTTTAAATTGTTTTTTAATTTCTGGTGTTTCTAATGCTTCTTTTATTTCCATCAAACTAACTTTGTTATTAGAAACATCTAGCATTGCTCCCACTAAATTTCTAATCATATAACGATAAAAACTTTTTCCAATAAATTTTATTTCTAAAATATCATCTTCTTTTTTAAATTCTATGCTATATATAATACATTCATAGTTTTTTCTTTCGCCTGATGTAAAGTTTTTAAAATTATGTATTCCGATAAATAACTCAGCACATTCTTTCATTTTTTCTATATTTAATTGGTAGTTTGGCTGATATGTATAGTCATAAATCAAAGGATTATATTTGCCAATATTAATTTTATAGATATATTCTTTCTTTTTTACCTGAAACCTTGGATGAAAGTTTTCTTCTACTTTTTTTACATTGGTGATATAAATATAGGGAGCAATGAGACTATTTAAGGCAATTTTTAAATGGTGTTCATCAATATTTATGTTTAAGCTAAAAATAGCTTTCTGATCTAAAGCATGAACACCTCTATCCGTTCTACCTGCTCCTTTAATTTCTATTTTTTCTTTGGCAATTATACTTAGAGCATCTTCTATCTTTTTTTGAACTGTATCTTGATTTTTTAATCTCTGAAAGCCATAAAACTTGGAGCCATCATAACATATACTAATTAAATATTTCATGAGTTCTCCTTTATTCGATAAATAGCTTTTAACAGTTCTTTTGGATCTTGATAATTTTCTATTGGAATTCCTTTAGTTTTTATCAAATCTATTAATTTAAAAATCTCTGGTTTATTTAAATTGTCTATAAATAAATCATAATTACTTTTAGGAATTGTGTTAATAACTTGGTATTTATCCACAATAATTAATTCTTCTACTATATCCCATATTACTCTTATATCATTTGTAAAAATAACAATTGTCTTATTATATTCATTCGATAATTTTTTCCATAATCTTTTAAAGTATTCACGTTCTGTATGATTTAATTCTTTTTCAAAATAGTCTAAAATTATATAATCTTTATTTTCTATTAAGGCTTTAGCTAAAGAAATTCTTTTTAATTCACTGATTGAACATTCGTTAGAATATTTAGTAAGATTTTTTTCATTTAATAAAACCATTTTTAAAGAAGATATATCCTTTGAATTATTGAGATATTCTTTTACCGTTCCTTTAAATTTATAATCTTTTATGATGCTTATATTATTATTAAAAGTTGTTATGTTAATATTTCCCATTAAACCATAAATATGCCCTTTTGGTTTATTTTCTAAAATTGTCATTATTTCCATAAATCATTCACCAATTCTACATTATTAAAATATATTTTATCTACTACCTGATAATATTTTAATCCCTTTGATAATTCTACTATGAAAGGTAAACTAAAACCTAATTTTTTTAATATTTTTTCTTCTTGTAAAACAGCTTCTTTTTTCCCTTCCATAATAACTTCTTTTTCATGAATTACTATTAAGTAATCTAACCATAGTGTTTCTTCAATTTCGGTTGTATAATTTATAATTCTTTTTTGGCTTTGTTTTAAATATGCTATTAACTTTTCATTAAATTCTTGATTTAAATATGTTAATACGTTAAAAAAAACAAATACTTGATCATCCTTATTTAAAGTAGATAATATTTTTAGCTTGAGATAATCTAGTTCCGTTAAATCCTTTTTATTTTTTAATTCCTCTTCTTTAAAAAAAGCGTATATTTCATCTGATATTTCATATGAATCTATCCCTCTTTCCTTAGTTATTACAATACAATTATGGTTAATCAAGTATATTGCATCATCTGTATAACTATAAGAAGATGTATATAATACTGTTGTGTCTATGTTATAAATTGTTTTATCATTTATTTTAAATAATTCATTCATAGTAACTTCACCGCCTATATCATAACAAATTTTTCTTTTTTTTTAAAGAAAAATTGAATGTGACAGTAATTTGTACTTAAAATGAGTATCAAAAAAGTAGTTTAATAAGTATTAAAAATAAATAGTTAGTTTTAAACAACAATTATTTTATATAGATTTAATTCTAATTCTCAATATACTGGAGATATCATAACTATTTAGTTTTTATTTTATATGATTTGGCATTTTTTCTAATTTGATTTTTAAAAGCACAGTTTTTTCTGTGCTTTTAGGTATTATAAAGAAATTTATAATTAGTTTGATTTTATACTATTCTTTTATATAGTATAATTTAAACAATATATATGAGCGTTTTTGATTAATTTGTTTGCTGTCATTTATTCAAACTATTGTATAAGGATCTGTGAGTGTTCCTGCGCCTTTAAAAGTAACTTCTGGTTTTAAATTAATGACCGGTCTTACTCCATGAGCATTTTGACTACCAGTTGCGCTTAAATGTCCAGCTCCTCCCAATAAGCAACTTCCAGCCCATCCTCCACTGGTATATCGATGGGGAGTCATTGTCCAGTAAGCTATCTCACCAATATATAAATAAAAGCTATAATTGTATTTATTTTCATCATCGTTCCAGATTCCTCCAGCATATGATATTTCATCAGCAGTAATTAAGCCTATCGGATAAGTTAAAGCTCTGTTTCCATTATTGGCTTCAGAAACAGTGTATAAATCACGATTAGGATTTGAACATTTTAGCGTTGGCTTTTTTTCTAAATGCGCAAATAACCTATCATATGCTGCATAGTCTGTTTCATTTGTTCCATATCCTAAACCACTACTTATTTCTCGATCTCCACAAAAACCACTATTTTTATCTATATATGTAGCATAACTTAATAAATTGTCTTTATACCATTCATCTACTACCTTTTTTATATTACTATCATTCGTATTAGCATGAGCTTCTTCATAATTATTACTTTTTACTGTTCCATACATATATCCGACATACGCATTATCCCTTAATTCTGTTGAGAAAATATTAAATGCTACGCTTTCATTAATGACACTATCTTTGCCCTTTGCATCTTGTGTTTTTCCTTGGTAAATCATACGCATACTTCCATTACCATTAATCCTGATGATCCGCCAATAATATCCGCCAAATTTTACATAATTATCATCTACTGCTCCAGCAAAATAGTAACTAATTCCATCATCATCCTCTGTCTTAAATAAAGTTCCTGTTGTATTAGAGGCTAAAGTACTATCAAAATCTGTTCTTTGATCAATTATTTTACTTTCTATTAATTCTGGAATAGTATGAGGATAACGAAAGTATAAATAACATTTTGTATTTTTAGTTGTTAATGGTGCTATACTCAGGCTTTGCGAATTATTATCATAATTGATAGTAATATTTTGCTCTTCTTCTCCATTTATTGTACAGTAGCTTTTTTCATTATCAAATACATACCCAGTATTAGGAATTACATCAATTTTATCGTAATTATCTTTATTTTGAGTATAGATTGCTATGGTATCTATTTTATTTATATCATAATTAGTCTTCTCATTTGTAAGGGAAATATTTTTTGATGTTTGATATTTTGATTTTATAACTCCAGATATACATATACTTATTATTACTATTAATCCTATTATAATGTTTCTTCTTAATATCTCAAATTTCATAGTCAAACTCCTTATTGTGAAGTGATACTTCATTTACAAAACATGCATTGTATTATCATTTTTATTTTACAAAACTATTTTTGTAAAGTCAATACAAAATATCTATTGTATGAAAAAATACATAATGAGGTGAACTATGAATATCAGTCGATTAAAGGAAATTAGAAAAGATAGGGATATTACACAAACAGAAGTAGCAAAGTATTTAGGAATGAAACAGCAACAATATAGCGAATATGAAATTGGAAAACGTCTCATACCAGTAGAAACCCTAGATAAATTAGCAGATTTTTATAATACTTCTATTGATTATTTAGTAGGAAGAACTGATGAGAGAAAAGCTTATAGAAAAAGTATTTTAAAATAAAAGATGTTGATAAGTTAGTGTTTATCAACATCTTTTTAGTTTTCTTCTTTATTTAATCCATACTTACGATTAAATTTTTCAATATTTCCAGTTTTCTTTACTTTTCCTTGAGCTCCTGTATAGAATGGATGACATTCACTACAAATTTCAACTTGAATATTTTCTTTTGTTGAATGAGTTTTGAATGTAGCTCCACAAGCACAAGTAATTGTTGTTTCTTTTGTTTCTGGATGTATTCCTTTTTTCATTTTTTACCTCCCGCCATATCAAAATTTTTGACATAGTAAATTTGTTTGTCTTAAGTATTATATCATATTTTTAGAACTTTACAATAGTTTTTTTATTTCTTCATATATTCTTTGATGTCCCATATAATTAATATAAAAGCTTTCTTTGTTTAAATAATACTCTTCTTTCATTAATATTTTGTTAATATCAATAAATAAAAAATCATTGGTTAATACCATATCTCGAATGCTGGCATTTAGCTTTTCAATTGTCAATAAGTCATTCTTACCCCATGTATATAGGCTTACGATAATTACTTTGTTTTGATTTAACATTTTTATCATGCTTAATAATTCTTCTAAATCATGTAAATATTCATTTTTTATTTGATTTGTAATTTTTGTATTTGCCAGTTCATCCATTCCTATAGCAATCGTTAATATATCTGCTTGATTTATAGCTTGTTTTATTTCTATCTTTTTATTCTTAATAGTAATAGCTTTATTTTCTTTAATTTCATATATTAGCTCTTTTATGGTTTTTCCTTTACTTGCAAACTCATGAATATAAGCTTTTAATTCATGTTTATTTAGGTAATCTTCTTTTAAATAATCATTAAAACTGTATCCTTCTATTCCATATGGTGTCATTCCTAATGCTAAACCGTCTCCTAAAGCTACAATTGTAATTTCTTTATTTTGAGTATAAAAATAGATAACTACGGATAAAATAGCTCCAATTAATGCAATTAGTATTATCTTTTTTTTCATTTATTCACCTCAAAAAAAATATAGTACACTATACTATATTTCTCTAATTTCTATTTTAGCACCTACACTCGTTAGCTTTTTATCAATGTTTTCGTATCCCCTTAAAATATGTTCTACATCATTAATAGTAGTTATTCCTTCGGCTGTAAGTCCTGCTAAAACTAAAGCAGCTCCTCCTCTTAGATCGGTTGCTATTACTTCGCAACCATGTAATTTACTAGGGCCTATAATCATAGAACTACACCCTTTAACTGTAATGTTAGCTCCCATTTTATTTAATGAAGGAACGTGCCCCATTCTGTTTTCCCAAATTGTTTCTTCAAATAAAGATGTTCCATTTGTTTGGGTTAACAATACACTCATCGGTTGACCTATATCCGTTGGAAACCCGGGATATACTAATGTTTTTATATTAATTGGTTTTAAATTATCTACTTTACTTATTACAATATTATCTTCATTAATTTTAATATCTGAACCCATTTCTTTTAATTTAATTGTTAATGCTTCTAAATGTTTGGGAATGATATTTTGAATACATAAATTCTTTCCGACTAGTGCTCCTAAAATAATATATGTTCCTGCTTCAATTCGATCTGGTAAAACTGTTATTTTTCCACTTGTTAATTTTTCTACTCCATAAATTATAATTTCGTCTGTTCCGGCGCCTTCTATTTTAGCTCCCATACTAATTAAATAATCAGCTATATTTTCTATTTCCGCTTCCTTTGCCGCATTATGGATTACAGTTTTCCCTTCTGCTAAAACACTTGCTAGCATTAAATTTATAGTAGCTCCTACACTTTGAAATCTTAAATATATGTCTGTTCCTATTAATTTATCTGCTTTTAAAATATATTTATTTCCTTCAATTGTTACTTCTGCTCCTAAAGCTTTAAAACCATCTAAGTGAATATCTATTGGTCTTGCCCCTATATTACATCCGCCTGGAATGTACATTTCAACATATTTCTCTTTTCCCAATAAAGCTCCCATAAAATAATAGGAAGCCCTTAATTTTTTAGAATGTTTTTCATCTATTAAAGCATTTTTTAAATTAGTAGTATCAATCTCTAATTTTTCCTTAGTTAGTTTTATTTTGCAATTTAATATTTCTAAAATATCAATTAACGCATCTCGATCGGAAATATTAGGAACATTTTCAATTATAGAAATACCATCTGCTAAAATTGAGGCCGGAATTAATGCTACAGCACTATTCTTTGCACCTCCAATATTAATTGTTCCTGTTAAACTATGGTTTCCTTCAATTATCATTTGTTTCATTTTAACACACCCTTATCTTATGAATTTTGTAATATAAATAGGCTCTTATACTATTTTTTATGTTTAATATTTTTTTTGGTGCATATTAAAAGTTTTTAATAAATTACCACTATTAATATATCGATTAATTCTTCCTTTGTCAAATATTTTCAACTTTTTTATGTCTAATTTGAATAATTTTTTCTTTTTTTACCTTAATTATATCAGGTGATTATATGAAAAAATTGATTATTATATTGTTTTTAATTAGCTTAAGTTCCATTTTTATAAATCAAGGTGAGAGTATTATTATTCCTAATCAAGCTATTCGTTTTCGAGTTATTGCTAATAGTAATTCATTAGAAGATCAAACAGAAAAGATGATTATTAAAGATCAAGTAGAAAAAGAAATTTATAATTTAATTAATGGAGCTCAAAATGTAAGTGAAGTTAGAACTCTTTTACAAGATAATATGAATGTAATAGAACAAATTGTTGATGATTATAATGTTCCTTATGAAATTAGTTATGGGGATAATTACTTTCCTCCTAAAAGTTATAAAGGAGTTCTATATCAAGCTGGAAATTATGAATCTCTTGTTATTACTTTAGGTGAAGGTGTAGGTAATAATTTCTGGTGTGTTTTATTTCCTCCACTTTGTTTATTAGAAAATAGTGAAGAAGATATTAGTGATGTTGACTATCAACTTTATGTTCAAAAATTAATTCAAGGGTTCTAAAAATTAAATCTTCTAATAATATTGATTAGGAGGTTTTTTCTTTGCGAGAGTTTTTTAGTCTTCTTTTAATTGGATTAGCTCTTTCTATGGATACTTTTTCTTTATCTTTAGGAATGGGTATGTTTAATGTGTCTAATAGAAAAGCTCTTAAATTAGCTCTAATTGTAGGTTCTATGCATTTTATGATGCCTTTTTTGGGAGTGATACTTGGGGATAAGTTGTTACAAATATTTGAGATTAAATATGATATTTTATTAGGTTTTATTTTAATTATTATTGCTTTACAAATGATTATTGATATTATTAGACATGAAGAAGAACATTTTAATTTATCACTCGTTGGAATGCTTATTTTTTCTTTTGGGGTTAGTTTGGATAGTTTTTCACTTGGTTTAGGCTTAAAAGCTATCACTTCTAATATTTATTTAGCTATGTTTATTTTTGCTATTTGTAGTGCTACATTTACTTATTTAGGTATTATTGGTGGGAGATTCGCTAATAAATTACTTGGAGTATATGCGAATATTATTGGTGCTGTTATTTTGTTTGTTTTGGGTTTGATTCATTTAATTTAAAAACTAGGATTTTTCCTAGCTTTTAGTTTCAATTCTATTAAATAAGATTTTTGGTTGATTTAATTTTATATTTTCTTCTAACTTACCAAATTTTTCGATACTCTCATAACTTATTTCTTTAGTATTTAGTTGCTCTAATATTTTGTTTGAAGTACTTGGAATAAATGGGTTTAATAATACAGCACATATGCGTATTGATTCTAATAGATTATATAGTACAGTTGCAAGTCTTTCCTTTTTTGTTTCATCTTTAGCAAGAGTCCATGGGGTTGTTTCATCAATGTATTTATTACACTTTCTTAAAACTTCCATAATCTCGTCTATCGCTTCATTTACTTTTAACTCATTCATCTTTTGCTCTACAATTTCTTTTAAAGCCTCTACATTTGTTATTAAATCAAGGTCTATTTGCTCTATTACTTCTGGATTACTTGTATATCCATCAAAGTACTTATGAGACATTGAAATAGTTCTATTTACTAAATTTCCTAAGGTATTTGCTAAATCACTATTCGTTCTTGATATTAATGCTTCTTCAGAAAAATTACCATCATTTCCAAAAGAAACTTCTCTTAAAGCATAATATCTTACAGCATCTACTCCATAATCATTAATATATTCGCGAGGATCTTTATAGTTTCCTAAACTTTTAGAAATTTTACCTCCATCAATTTTTAACCAACCATGGCCAAATACTTTTTTAGGAAGAGGTAAATCAAGAGCCATTAATAAACATGGCCAAATAATTGTATGAAACCTTACTATTTCTTTCCCTA
>FR903077.1:0-5683 GCA_000438195.1 Mycoplasma sp. CAG:776 | reverse complement strand
CTACTAAATGAAGATCGGCTGGCCAATATTTTTGCATTAAGCCTTCTTCTTCTGGATATCCTAATGTAGTTATATAATTTGTTAAGGCATCAATCCAAACATACACAACATGCTTTGGATCAAAATCAACAGGTATTCCCCATGAAAAACTAGTTCGTGAAACGCATAGATCTTCTAATCCTGGATTTATAAAATTATTAAGCATTTCATTTTTACGTGAAATCGGTTGGATAAAATCAGGATTTTCCTCATAATATTTTATTAAACGGTTTTGATATTTGGATAATTTAAAGAAATAAGCTTCTTCACTTACTAATTTTACTTCTCTTCCGCAATCGGGACATTTTCCATCTACTAATTGAGATTCTGTCCAAAATGATTCACATGGAATACAATATAATCCCTCATAATTTCCTTTATAAATATCGCCTTGATCATATAATTTTTTAAATATTTTTTGAACTCTTCTTTCATGATAATCATCGGTTGTTCTCATGAAATAATCATAAGAAATATCTAAGGATTTCCATAAATCTTTAGCATCCTCAATTATTTTATCCACATATTCTTTAGGTGTTACTCCGGCTTCTTTCGCTTTTTTTTCAATTTTTTCACCATGTTCATCAGTTCCTGTTTGATAATAAACATCATATCCAGTAAGTCTTTTGTATCTTGCTATAGCATCGGCTATAATTGTGGTATAGCAGTGGCCAATATGGAAATTAGCACTTGGATAATAAATAGGGGTTGTAATGTAAAATTTTTCTTTCATTTTTTTCCTTCTTTCTATAAAACACTTTTTAATTCATATACATTTTTGATTGTTGGTACTATTTCTTTTTTTTCACTAATTAGATAAGTAGACATTCCTAGCTCTTTAGCAGGTAATATATCTATTAAATAATTATCGCCAACCATTAAACATTCTTCTGGGAGATGGCCTCCCATAGCTTTTTCAAAAGCTTTTTTATTTGGCTTCATTACTTCCTCACCACCGATGATTTCTTTGAAATAATCTGCAATTTTGGCATTTTTTAAACGATTATACTGAGAAATATAAAACCAATTAGTTAGGATTACTAATTCATATTTTTGCTGTAAATAAGAAAGTGTAGATATTAAATTCTCATCTTTTTCACTCATAGTTCCTAAATGTTTTAACCAACACTTAATTAGAGTATTATCCACATTTTGATTGTATAATCGATTAAAATAATTTGTCATATTTTCTATGGATATTTGCGTTAAATTTTCTTGATAACTTCTTTGTAATTTAGAAAAAGTTTTGTCTTCTATAGTTATATTACATTCTTCTAAAGCTTTTTTTGCAGCTTCATTATATTCTTCTTTCCAAGAAATTAAAGTATTATCTAAATCAAATATTATTCTTTTTAGCATGTTAACCTCCTTTAAAACAAAGAAAAAACCATAAACTAAGGACGAGATAAATCCCGCGGTACCACCTTAATTCATGATTTTATTTCATGCAACTTTCTCTTTTAACGGTTGAGTCTCCGCTTAAACTCCAGAGTCATCTTCCATACTATTTTATACTTATTTCCATCTACCATAAGCTTTCTATTATAAAAATAATATGTACTCATTCCTTCAACATTTAAGTGATTTCATTATATTATATTCATCACTCCTATGTCAAGAAAATTAAATATCTAATTTGTGAGAAAAAATATTTGCTATTAATTTCCCTACTGTTAATTCATCTTTTAAATTTGTATCACTATATAATATGATTAACCCTATACTATCATTTAAAGAAATTATAGGAATAAAAACAAAATTTCCTTCTAATGTATATTCTCCTAATTTAAATGAAATATTTTCTTTTATTTTTATTTCTCTTTCTTCTATCATTTCTAAATATTCATTAGAAATTAGATTTCCTATTATATTTATATTTAAACCTGAACTTGCTATTACTTTTTCACGATCTGTTATTATTATTTTATAATTAAATGTATTATAAATAATTTCACATAAATTACTAGCTAAATCACTATTTGAAGTCATTCGACAATATTTTTTTAAGATAATACTATCACTTTCGGTAAATATTTCTAGATTTTCGCCTTCTCTTATTCCTAAATTTCTTCTTATTTCTTTAGGTATTACTATTCTTCCTAATTCGTCAATTCTTCTTACTACTCCAGTAGATTTCAAATTTTACAACTCCAATCTAATATTAATATTGGCTAGTTTAAAAAATTTATGCATTTGAAAAAGCTACTTTTGGGTAGCTTATCTTTTCAATACTGTTGCATTTAAATCCAGTTTTTCAATAATTTGTCTTATGATTTTAATTTTTATTTCAAAGTCATATATATCCTCTAGTGGAATATCCGGTATTGTAGCACTATTTAAGGCTTGGGCAACCATTAAAATTAATGATGTACTTATTGTAGGTAGAGCAATTTCTTCCATTAACTTTTGATAATATTCTTTCCACATTGCATATGAGACATTATTTCCTTGTAAATATATAATCCCTTTTTTAAAATCAGTTTCTTTTTCTTTACATGCTAGTTTAATGAAATCTTCTCTTTCTTTATTTGAAATTTCTATTTTACTGGAATTTGCTGTAGGTATTAATAATTTATTAAAATATAAATCCTTAATTGTTTCGATCTCTTCCATGCTTGGCCTTTCACTTCTGTTAACTGCTTTATATCTTTCATAACTTTTTTTCTCAAAATTTATCAATTAAATTCCCCCTTCTGATGGGTGTATTATAGCATAAACAGAGCTAGTTGTCAAATTACCATTATTATATTATAACTTAAATAGCTAAATATATTGTTAATCTTCTTAATAAAAATTGAAATTATTTATTATTTCATGCAAAATAAAGTTAGGTTAATCTATTAAATGAAGCGTATGTCTCCGTATAACTTCAACTCTACGGGTAATGCTAACGTGTTCATTGTGAATTCGAGTGGCAACCTCAACAACAACAACGTGAATAACACGATCGGTGTGCGCCCAATATCCTTTTAAACTTAATATTTGGTTAAGGCTAAATAAAAAAGCATTAGGATGCAAGATTAGCCATAGGGAAACCTGAATATTTGATATTGATATTTTAAATCTAGTATTTAGAATTAGAACAATATCTTTGAGAGAGATTTCTCTCTTTTTTTTACATTGATTTTAAGAGATATTGTCGATTTATTTAAATCTTGGGGCTATATTTTATTTTATTATATTTACTTGTTTTAAAAGTTTTGTTATAAAGTTCTAAGGGAGATTTTTAATGAAGGAAGAACAATATTATTTAGAAATAGAACATTTAATTAAGAAAAATGAAATAAACAAAAGGGTTAGACATATAGAGGAAAATAACGATTTAGTTACCACTTATTGGAATGTGGGTAGAATTATTGTGGAAGCTCAAGGTGGTAGTAAAAGAGCAAAATATGGGAATGAACTTATTAAGAAATGGGCTATTAAACTAACTCAGCTTTATGGTAAGGGTTATGATACTACTAATTTATTTAGATTTAGAAAATTTTATATATGTTTTCCAATACTTGGCACAGTGTGCCAACTATCTTGGTCTTATTTTAGATATTTAATTACACTAAAAGATGAAAACGAAAGAAATTATTATTTTAATCTATGTTTGAAAAATAATTTGTCAGTTAGAGAATTATATCAAGAAATAAAAAGCAATTCGTATGAAAGACTAATTGATAAACCAAATAAAATAGATATTATTACTCCTATTAAATATTCTATTACAACTGATATGAAAAACCCAATTATTATTCCTGTTACTCATGAAATAAAAAATGAACATGATCTAGAGTTAAATATTCTTGCTAATCTGGATTTCTTCTTTAAACAATTAGGGAATGGATTTTTATATGCGGGACATCAGTATAAAATAACTGATGGTAACACAAACTATTTCATTGATATTTTACTATTTAATATTGAATTAAATTGTTATGTTGTTGTTGAACTTAAACTCCGAAGTTTAAAGAAAGAAGATAAAGCTCAAATAGAATTCTATATGAATTTAGTAAATGAAAAAATAAAAAAGCCATATCATAATAAAACAATTGGTATTATTATTTCTAAAGAAAGTGATCAGTTGATAGTTAATTTTGTTCGGAATGATACGATTATTCCCTTAGATTATAAACTGGTTAAATCTTAGTTGTAATTTTTTAATTATAATCTTATAATAGGATTGGTTAATCTAGTAAATGAAGCATGATGTCTCCGTATAACGTTAACTCTAACAGTAATGCTAACGTGTTTAATGTGTGGTCGGATGGCAACCTCAACAACAACCGCGTGAATAACACGAATGGTGTGCGCCCAATATCCTTTTAAACTTAATATTTGGTTAAGGCTAAATAAAAAAGCATTAGGATACAAGATTAATCATTGGAATATTTCCAAAATAAATAATATTGATATTTTAAATCTTGTATTTAAAATTAGTACAATATTTGAGAGAGTACTCTCTCTTTTTCTTTACACTAATTTTAAGAGATTTAGTCGAATATCAGCAAGTTTGTAGCTATAGGTAAATATAAATATTTACACCTTTATAGTGTGTATGTTATATAAAAAGTAAAGGAGAAAAAATCTATAATGAATGAAGAAAAGTATTACTTAGAAATAGAACATTTCATTAAAAGAAATGAAGTTCATAAAAGAGCGATGAAACTTGAAGAAGAAAACAGTTTAGTACTAACATATTGGAATGTTGGACGGTTGATTGTAGAAGCTCAAGGTGGTTCTTCTAAAGCTAAATATGGAAATGAACTTATCAAGAAATGGTCTATTAAGTTAACTGAACTATTTGGTAAAGGTTATAATGCTAGTAACCTCAGAAAGTTTCGACAGTTTTATTTAGCTTTTGAAAAAAGTTCCCCACTGGGGAGTAAATTGAGTTGGTCGCATTATAGAGAACTTTTGATATTTAAAGACGAAAATAAAAGAAATTATTATATAAATTTATGCATTAAAAATAGTTTATCAAAGAGAGAACTGATTAAAGAAATAAAATCTAATTCTTATGAAAGATTAGTTGATAAACCTGAAAAGATTGAAATTGAATTCCCTAAAAAATATTTAATTACTACTGATATGAAAAACCCAATCTTTATTCCTATTACTCATGAAATAAAAAACGAACATGACTTAGAATTAAGTATTCTTGCTAATCTTGATTTCTTCTTTAAACAATTAGGAAATAGCTTTGCCTATATTGCTCATCAATTTAAGCTTATAAAAGATAATCATAATTATTTTATGGATATTTTACTCTTTAATATTGAATTAAATTGTTATGTTGTTGTTGAATTAAAACTTAGAAGTTTAAAGAAAGAAGATAAAGCTCAAATAGAGTTTTACATGAAGTTAGTTGATGAACAAGTAAAGAAATCATTTCATAATAGAACAATTGGTATTATTATTTCTAAAGAAAGCGATAATTTTATTGTTAATTTTATTAAAGATGAGAATATTGTTCCATTATATTATGAATTACAAAAGGTTGTAAATAGTAAAGTTTGAGTGTTATAATAAGTTTGGTTAATCTATTATTATAGGTATGTCTCCGTATAACTTCAACAACGGTAATGCTAACGTGTTCTATGTGAATTCGAATGGCAACCTCAACAACAACAATGTGGATTGGACTGAACCTGGT
>FR903076.1:133878-209615 GCA_000438195.1 Mycoplasma sp. CAG:776 | reverse complement strand
ACTTTCATTACTTTCGACAAAACTTGTCAAAAAATATTTTGCAATACATTATGCATTATTATTTATATAATATTATTATAGGCATTTTATACCTTTATGTCAATTAGTTTTAGAAGTAACACTTCACATATTTTGAATCTTTTAAATGGTAAAATATGGCAATTATAGGCAAAATGTACCTAGTTATAATTTTCATATTTGGCTTAATGATATACTTTTTTTGACTAAAAGGAGGATGGAAATGAATCGATTAAGAGAATTAAGGGAAGATCGAGATTTATATCAAAAAGATATTGCTAAATTAATACATATTGATCAATCTAATTATAGTAAATATGAACTTGAAAAAATAAATATTCCAGTTGAAACTTTACACAAACTTGCTGATTATTATAATACTTCTATTGATTATATTTTATACAGAACTGATTGTAGAAAAGCCTATCCAAAAAGTATTGTAAATGAAAAAACAGTCCAACTAAATTGAACTGTTTTTTAAAAATCAAATAAACTTAATTGACTAGTTTCTGGTAAATTTCCAAATATTCCTAAACTTTTTAGTTTATCAACTGTTGTTCCATTGACATGTCCTCGAAGTTGGAAATCTTCAATACTATAGAATGGTTTAATCTTTCTTTCTTCCATAATTTTTTGGGCTACACTATCCCCTAATCCATCAAGAGTTCTAAATGGACAAATTAAAGTAATACCATCATCAGCTAGAATGAAATTTCTACCATCACTTTTTTCAATATCAATATTCCCAAATTTAAATCCTCTAGCTGTTGCTTCTAAACTAAGTTTTAAGGTTTCAAGTACACTAGTTTCTTTATTAGTGGCATTATATCCTTTATTAATAATTTCATTCATCCGAGCTTTTATAGCATCATATCCTTTTACCATAGTTTCTAATTCAAAATCATCAAATCTTGTTGAGAAATAGGTGGCGTAATAAACACCTGGATGATGTACTTTAAAGTAAGCTATTCTAAAGGCACTCATTACGTAAGCCGCAGCATGGGCTTTAGGAAACATATATTTAATCTTTTCACATGAATCAATGTACCATTTTGCAATACCGGCTTCTTCCATTTCTGCTTTGAATTTAGCCCACCCTTCTGGATCTTTACTGGCTTTTCCTTTACGAACAAACTCCATTATTTTGAAAGCTTTAATTGGTGCCATACCATTATACATTAAGTAAACCATAATATCATCACGACAACCAATAACATCACTAAATGGAACAATATTATTACGGATTAATTCCTGAGCATTGCCTAACCATACATCTGTACCATGAGATAATCCAGATATTTTAATTAATTCGGCAAATGTTTTAGGTTTTGTATCAACAAGCATACCAATTGTAAATGGAGTTCCAAATTCTGGGACACCTAATGTTCCGGTTTCATTCATGATTTGCTCTTTCGTTACGCCAAGTGGTTCAGGAGATAGGAAAATTCCCATTGTTTCTTTATCATCTAAAGGTATTGTTGTCACATCAATTCCGGTTATATCTTGGATCATTCGAAGTTGTGTTGGATCGGTATGACCTAAAATATCAAGTTTTAAAACATCTTCATCTATCGCATGGTAATCAAAGTGAGTTGTACGCCATGCCGCATCAACATCTTCTGCTGGATATTGGAACGGAGTAAAATCAAATACATCCATATACCCTGGGATAACAACAATTCCTCCTGGATGTTGTCCCGTTGTTCTTTTTACTCCTGTACAGCCTTTGGCGAGCCTTTCAATTTCAGCATTATTCATAATGATACCTTTTTGTTCCGCATATCCTCTTACAAAACCAAAAGCTGTTTTTTCAGCAACAGTACCAATTGTTCCTGCACGATAAACATTATCAACTCCAAACAATACTTTGGTATAGTCATGAGCCGCTGCTTGATTTAAATCTGAAAAGTTTAAGTCAATGTCTGGTACTTTATCGGCATTAAAACCTAGGAAGGTAGCAAATGGCATGTCTTGACCATCTTTCGTCATTAAAGTCCCACATTTCGGACACTTTAAGTCTGGTAGATCAAAACCACTTTTATATGTACTTCCTAAAGAAACACCATTTTCATCTTCAAAAATACTATGTTTACATTTTTTACAACGATAATGAGGTGATAGAGCATTTACTTCCGTAATTCCCATCATGGTTGCCACAAAACTTGAACCAACTGAACCACGAGACCCTACTAAAAAGCCATCATCATTACTTTTCTTAACTAATTTTTGAGCAATTAGATAGATAACATCAAAACCTCCACCAATAATTCCTCCCAATGATTTTTTTACTTTTTTATCTATATCAGTTAGAGGATCTAGTTCTTTTTCAACTTTTAATTCGTTTTCTAAGGCTTCTTTTTCTTCTTCTGTTGCTTCTTTTAATTTTACTTCTAAATCTTTTATTTTTGTTTCATGCTCTTCTTCTAATTTTAAAACTAATTCATCTTTTACAACCCTTTTTACTTCATCAAAACCTTTTAAAATAGTTGTATGCAATTCTTCGAAAGCTTTTTTCTCTAATTCTTCTCCCTCTAAATTTTCTGTTCTTTTTAATTTCTTCTTAATGCTATCTAAGACACTATCACCATATAGTTCTTTTGATATTCTCTCTTCAATATTAAGAGGCAGAGGATCTCCATACCAGTCAGCTGCTTTTTTATAGACCATATCTGTTACCGTTTCAACTGAATTTTCAATTCTTGGCGAAAATGGTACTCCTCCAGTTTGAATAATTACTTCTACTTCTTCGATCATATCTGCTATCTTATTGGTATTGGTTACAACGATTTCATAAGCTAAATCTTGATCTAGAAAACTAAATTCTTCTAACATTTCTTTTGTGGTGCGAATATGCATGTCTGGTTGTTCTATTCCCCTTTTATTTAGTGGATGAAGTTTCCCATTCGATTTTTGAGCAATAATGATATCACGGTAAATTTTATCTTTTGGGGTTAAATAATGAGCATCACTTGTTGCTACCACAATTTTTCCAGCATCTTTTGCAACACGAATAATCTTTTTTAAATGTTCTTCTAAATCATGCATGGTTTTAAAACCACTTGATTCCATATTTAATAAATGTTTCATTGCACTAATTGGTTGTATTTCAATGTAATCATAAAATTGCATCATATTCGCTAATTCTTCGTCATCTTTTGTTTTGGCTTCTTCAAATATTTCGCCATTAATACAACCACTTCCAATTAAGAGTCCTTCTCTTAGTTTTTTTAATTCTCCTCTTGGAAGTTTTGGTTCACTATTACGGAATAAATAAGTAGTATTTGCATAACTAATAATTTTAAATAAATTCTTTAATCCTGTTTTATTTTTTACTAGGCAACATAAATGAAATGGGAAAGAGAACTTAATTAATTCATTAATATCTACTGAATTAAATAGCTTAGTCGTTGTTTCAATATTTCTAGAATCTAATTCTTCACACATTTTGTGAAAAGCCTGAGCTGTTCCTTCCGCATCATAATCCGCTCTATGATGAGCATCTTCATCCCATTCTATTTTATATCTTCTAACTAAAGTCGTTAATTTATGATTTGGCCACTCTGGGTGTAACATACGAGCCATACTCATCGTATCTAAGACCGTATTATTGAATTCTCCAAGATTATACTTATTACAAGCAGCACTGATAAAGCCAATATCGAATTTAGCATTATGAGCTACCATTGGTAAATCACCAGTCCACTCTAAAAATCTTTTTGTAACTTCTTCTTCTGATGCATGACCTGCTAACATTTCATCAGTGATACATGTTAAATCAATAATTTTTTGAGGAAGTGGTCTTTTAGGATCAATAAATTCATCAAAACGATCAATTACTTCACCGTTTTTTATTTTTACTCCACCTATTTCAATCATTTGGTCAGATCCAACATAAAAACCAGTTGTCTCTGTATCAAAAACTACATATTCTTGATTTAATAAGTTATATTCCTTTAAATTAAAGATAAAATCAATATCATCACTAACTACATTTAGTTCGGCTCCATATAAAACTTTAAAACGATCTTTTCCAACTTTCCCCTTATTTAAATCACATACCGCATGAAATAAATCGGGATAAGATTGAACAGCGTTGTGATCGGTAACTGCTATCGCTTTATGGCCTAGTTTGTTAGCAAATTTGACTAAAGATTTTGCCTCAATTAAACCATCCATCATACTCATCATTGTATGAGCATGTAATTCTACTCTTTTCTCTTTGGCATCATCTACTACTTTTTCTTCTTTTGAATCAATCATCTCAATATTCCATAATTGTAAAACTAGTTCATGAGAATAATTATCAAATTCAACATTACCATTAAAACGGAACCAGCGTCCCTTTTTGATTGCCCCTTTAATTCCGTTTTTAATAAGAGCAAATTCTTTTTTATTCTTTTTAAATACTTTAGCTATCATACTATTAGTATCATCACTAATTTTTAATGTCATAATATTAATTGTTTCTTTTTCTAATAATTCATCACCAAAAACATAAGCTTCTACAATTATGTTTTCTCTAGCTCCTAAAATACTATCTACCGGTATTACTTCTCCATCAATATGAGTACCTAAAATAATATTAGGATCTTCATTTTGAGCAATGATAATTTCCCTATTTTCAATTTTTTCTACATTTCTTACACTCATTGCTAAACATTTAGAATAAGAATCAAAATCAATATTGCCATTTAAGCGAAACCAATCATCTTCTTTTAATACTTCTTTTATCTTTAAATATTCTTCTTTTTCTTTTTGAAATATTTTAGCCATGATACTCTTACTATTATCATTTATACTAAGAGTAATAATATTAATGTTTTCTCTTTCTAATAGGGAAATAGATTCAATGTATCCTTCAATGGTAATATTTCTTCCAACATTATTTATCGTATTAATATTTACTGGTTCTTTGGTAATAGATTTACCTAAAACAATACTTCCAGGAGTAAATTCTCTTATTATTTCCTTATATTCAATTGGAGCTTGGACATTTTCTAATTCTTGTTCTACTGTTTTTCTTAGCTCTTCATTTAGTTTGGTTGTTATAAAATAATCTTTTAAGCCATATTCTGTTAATATTTTGCGAATATTTCCTTCTTCTTTTTTGATGCTTTCTTCTTCTGTGGGACTCATTACTTCAAAAATAATAATATCATCATCAATTGTCGGCTCACATTCTAATAAACTAATTAAGGATGGTTTCTTTTCAGTTAATCTTTTGACAATTTCTTTTACATAAGTTAAACAATCACTTTCTTTTATTTTAGCATAATTTAAGATAATATTACATTTATAAATCCCATTAATCTTATTTTCTTTGGCATTTAGCAAAGCATCTACTTCTTCTATCGGTAAAACATTTTTAGAATAAAGATATACATTAAAAGTTTCGCTTTTCTTATTTAAAATTACTTTTTCGATTTCAATTTCATCAAAAGTATTTTTTTCGGGAATAAAATTGATACTTTTAAAGAATGAATGGATATCATGCATTTATACCACCTACTACTTTCTGTAATCCATTTATATTAATTTGATAACTATCAAATCTTTTGGCAACTAATCCTTGAATAATTATTATATCACCATTATTTATATTTTTAAGTAAAGAGTATCCATTGGGAAATAAAACAAATTCACCATTTCCTGTTTCATCACTAGCAGTAATAAAAGCCATATTATCCCCTTTTTTGGTTTTAATTGTTTTTACTTTTTCTACTAAAACCACACATTTGATTCTTTTATCAAAATAGTCTTTTATCTTTTCTAGCTTTATAATACTTTTATCATTATACTTACTTACTGGATGATTTGTTACATAAAAGCCATATGAACAAAACTCTTTTTCTCTTAAAATCTCTTCTTCATATTCCCTCTTTTCTTCTATTAGTGGCTTCATAACAAAAGAAGAGTCTAAATCAATTAATAAACTCGCATAATTTATCGCAGCATCTAAATTTTCGATCATTGTTTTTTTAGTGAGTCCAAAATTATCTAAAGCTCCGGCATCAATTAAGGAGGTTATGGTTTTCTTATTATTACTTTTGCCATAGATTCTCGCCACAAAATCTAGATAATCTACGAATTTACCATTTTTTTCTCTTTCTTCTAAAATGGCTGTAGAAGCAGTTACGCCAAGATTTTTTATACTTCCAAGCGGTATCATTAAACTATTTTCTACAATTTTATAACTACTATTTGCTTCATTAATATTAGGTTTTAATATTTTAATTCCTTTTTTTCGGGCTTCATCAATATATTCCTTGGTTTTTATTTCACTTCCTAAACTCATATTTAAGAGATTAGTAATAAAATAAAGCGGAAATTTCACTTTTAAATAGGCCATTTGATAACCAATTAAAGCATAACTAACAGAATGAGCTTTATTAAACCCATAATTAGCAAATTTTAAAATTAAATCATAAATTTCGATTGCAATACTCTCTTGATACCCTTTCTTAATAGCATTTTTTATAAAATGCTCTTTATCTTGTAAGATTACACTTTCTTTTTTCTTCGACATTGCTCTTCTTATGTTATCGGCCTCAGCATAAGTATAACCGCCTACTTTTACTAAAATTTGCATTACTTGTTCTTGATAGACAATTACCCCATATGTTTCTTTTAAAATTGGTTCTAAATCGGGATGTAAATAAGTTACTTTCTCTTCTTTATGTTTTCTTCTTACAAACATATCAATATTATTCATGGGTCCTGGTCTAAATAAAGCTACACTTGCTACTAAATCAGAAAAACTATTTGGCTTTAATTTTTTCATTAAATTTTTCATACCACTACTTTCATATTGAAATATTCCTTCGGTATCTGCTTCACTAAATAGTTTGAAAACAACCGGTTCGTTTAAGTTTATTTTATTTAAATCTAAAATATGGTCTGTATTTTCTTTAATTAAATCTAGAACATTGGCGATAATTGTTAAATTCCTTAGAGCTAAAAAGTCCATTTTTAATAAACCTAATGGTTCTAAATATTCCATCGTAACCCCTGTCATAAAAAAAGACGTATTTAAAATTAAAGGAATTACCTCATCTAGAGGAACACTCGATATGACAACTCCTGCTGCATGAGTTGAGATATGTCTTTTTAGTCCTTCTAGCTTTAAAGCCTCTTTATAAACTTTTTTTAATTCAGAATGATTTTCTAAAAAGGTTGTTACTTCTACTTTTTTCAAGTTTTCTTTTAGTGATGCTTTCGCATCAATTAAATTTACAAATTTATCAATTAAATTATTATCTATTTCCATTATTTTTCCTGTATCTCTCAGTACTTGTTTAGAAGCTAGAGTTCCAAAAGTCATGATTGGGGCAACATTCTTAAGGCCATATCTATTTCTTACATAGTCAATTACTTCGCCTCTTTTGGTATATTCAAAATCAATATCAATATCAGGCATCGTTATTCGCTCAGGATTTAGAAAACGCTCAAAAAGCAAGTCGTATTTTAAGGGATCAATATTGGTAATTCCAATACTATAGCTCACTAAAGATCCGGCAGCACTTCCTCTTCCCGGTCCAACTAAAATATTATTTTTTTTCGCATATAAAACATAGTCATAAACTATCAAAAAATAATCAGTAAATCCCATCTTATTTATGATAGATAGTTCATAATTTAATCTCTTAATATATGCTTCTCTTATATCTCCTTTTAATCGTTTTACTAAGCCTTTCATAGCTAGATTTCGCAAATATTCTGCTGAATTTATTTCTTTATTATATACGGGAATATAGTTTCCTTTTTCATTTATATCTAAATCTATGTCTTGAATAAATTTTATTGTTGCTTCTTCATCTTCTTTTTTTACTAATAAATTTATATACATGTTTTCATATTTATTTTCTACTTCTTTTAAAGTACATCCACGATCTATGGCCTCTAAACACGCTAAATCAAAAGCATCCTCTTTTTCTAAACATCTAGCTTCTCTTATATAAACACATTTATCTGTTTTTAATAAAGCTTCTATTTTTTCTGTATCATTTTGATATGCTAAATAAGCATATGGAAATTTCTCTAATAAATCATAACTGGAATTTGGTAATACTATTTTTATATCTTTTAAATAAGAATTTAAAGTTTCCCCAGTTAATTCGTTTGTTTCTTTTAGGGTGTGGATTTTTAATAAATTTTTATAACCAGCATTATTTATAGGGTATAGTAATATCTCTTTATTTTCTATTTTGATATCAAGTCCAATAATAGGTTTTAAATTATTGGCAAGCATTTTCGTAAAGAATTCCATTACGCCATATAGATTATCATCACAAATAGCACAACTAGTAATATTATGCTTTTTTAAAAATAGAATTAGAGAATCTATTTTAATAGTACTCTTTAGTAAACTATATTCTGTTACAACTTTTAATGGTACTAACATAATATCACCCCACTATAAATATTATAACAAAACTTACATTTAAAAAAAAGAGTTTGATACTCTTTTCAAAAAAATTAGTAATTTATTTTTTTAAACTTTTCTCTCGATGGTATTCTTCTAATGTCAAACCAGTTTCGTGCAAATATTTTGCTAGTTCTAAACCAACATATCTTAAATGCCATGGTTCATATTTGAATCCTGTTATTTCTTCTTTATCCTTCGGATATCGAACAATAAAGCCATATTTATAACAGTTTTCATGAAGCCATTTTGTTACTGGTAGTTCATCCGTTATTTCATCGAAATATTTACCATCAATAACAGTTCCTAAATCTATAGCATAGCCACTTTCATGCTCGCTCGTTTTTGGAAGAGCAACTTTTTGATAGGCTTCTTCTCCCATGGTTTTTAAATAATGATTTAAAACTTTTTCTTGATAGGAACTTGTTCGATATCCTGAATCAATCCATAATTCGTATCCTTCTTTTAATGCTTCTTCTTTTAGTAATTGAAAAGCCATATTTGTTTCTTTATTTACTTGCAAATTAATGCCTGGAAAGAAAGATTTATAATAAGGATTCTTTACTTCTATAATATTAGTTGGAATATAATTTTCTGGTAAAGGATTTTCTTTATTTACTAATAAATCTACTTCTGGAAAGTCTAAGGGATTTATTTTAGGCCTTTTAGGTAAATTCATTAAGTTTCCCATTTTGATTTGATTATGGATAATACCAGATAGTTCTTGATATAATTCTTGAACTGGTAGCTCATGTTGTAATTGATATTTTATTTTGGCTATTAATTCTGGATAATCTCTAAAAAGATTATCTATTAGGATTTCTATTTCTATCCCACTTATTGGTTCTTTTCTTTTTTCATTTAATTCTTCTATTATTTTTATTAAAAAAGCATGGAAATTATGATTAAATTTAGAATCTAAATCTAATCTTTTTGCCTCTTCATTTTCTTTCTCATCACTTTTTAATTTCTCTTGTAATAATTGATAAAAATAACTAATTACATGAGCATTATGATTATCTTTATTTCTTAATTCTTCTTGTAATTTAGTATATAAGCTTGGGTTTTCTCTTCCTATTCTATCAATTAAGTCATAAATATTTAAAATATCAAAATCTGGATGTTCTTTACGAATTTCATCTACTAGTTCTTTTATAAATGTTGCGTAATTTTTGATAAAATCATAATTTTTAACAAAATTTTTAAATGCTTCTAAATTAGGTTTTACGGTAATAGTTTCAAAAGTATCAGGATCAGCTAAAGGCCCTATAGGATTTGATCCCATTCGAGATAATTCTACTTGAATATTTATACCGTATCTTAATCTAAAAAATTCATTTATATAAGCATAAGGATCTTCACTTTCAATAATATCATAAGCATTTTGTCCTCTAAATGTTTTAGATGAAATATAATTCTCAATTATTTTTTTCTCATAATCAATTCCATATAAATTTAGCATGCCTTCCTCTTTTACTGGCCTTTGATACATTTTTCCCATTACACTATGATAATTAAAATAAGCAATAATTTCTTGATCTGGTTCATGACTTAAATTTTCTAAGAAATTTAACATTGCTAAATTTTCAGATTCAAAGAAAAAATGATTGAAATCACGACATGGAGTATTAATAGGGCCAGGAACATCTTTTCTTGTATTGGCATATGCAAGATGATTATAAACTGGTTCTTTAGATGAAGCTAGTGTAGAAATTGCTGGATTAAATGGTACATTTTGACTCAAATCTATCCCACTTCCATTAGCAGTCCAGGCTGCTAAAACACCAATCGGATAATTATTTTGATGAATTATATTTAATACATTTTGCTTTAATTCTGGATAATCTACTAAATAATTTTCTAGATTTACATTATCAAATAAAGCTTGATAAGTCTTTTTTTCTCTTAAAGTACTTTCTTCTAATTTGCCTTTTTTTACTTTAGCAGGAATTCCTGCATCTGCTCGATAATTTGCCCAATATACTTTAGCTCTGGCTATTTTTTCTTCTTCACTTGTATCTTTTCCTAAATATAAGTCTTGCATTTCTGTGGTAATTAAATAACCTTCAGGATTTACAATCGGTATAAAATCAATTGTATATTCATTTTGATTAAAACTAGTGTTTTGAGACATTTCCTCCATTAGTCTCACTACAAAGATAGATGTAATTATTTCAGCAGCATGATAGGAACCACTTACTACTATACGTTTGGGGCCATTCCCTATTTTATAATGGTCAATTGGTAGCCCATATTCGGAATAACCTAAAGGTTTTTCTTTTGTTATTTTATTTGGACTATCTGCTGAAATCAAGTCATTTATTCTCTTTTTGATATCTTGATAATTTAAATATTGAAATTGATGCATTTTTACTTTCTCCTATATAAAAACTCATTCTTTTAATTTGATTCTTAACGTGTCATTAAAATTTAATTCTTCTTTTTTTAAATTTAATAAATTGAAAGTTGCATTATCTTTTATTTGCAAAAGAGCTTAAATTAAATAATTTAAGCTCTTGATGAGTATTTACCATCTTTCGTAGATACAATAATTTTTTCACCTGTACTAATAAATAATGGAACTTTTACAATATAGCCTGTTTCAATTTTAGCATCTTTTTGAGCATTATTGGTAGTATTTCCTCTTACAGCAGGTTCTGTTTCTATTACTTCATATTCTACTTTTTCTGGTAGAGTAATTCCTAGAATTTCACCTTCATAATAATCTACAGTTATTTCCATTCCTTCTTTGATGAATTTTACATCTTCACCTAAAGTTTTTGTAGAAATTTCTATTTGCTCATAAGTATCATTGTTCATGAATACATAATTATCGCCAGCAGAATATAGATATTGCATTGGCATTCTATCAATATGAGCTTTAGATATTTTTATATTGGTATTATATGTGTCTTCTGTAATAGAACCAGTACGTAGATTTCTTAATTTCATTCTAACAAACGCTGAACCTTTTCCTGGTTTTACATGTTGAAATTCAACAATTTGATATAAATTATTGTCCATAATAATAGTCATTCCATTTTTGATATCATTAATGTTTATATTCATGCTCTCACTCCTCACTTTTTCTAAATATTCCAAATCTTTTTTTCTTTTTTCTTTCTAGTGATTTAGTATTTATTTTATGATTTTCACTTCGGCCATAAACCGCAATAATAGGAGGATAATTCCTTACTAAAGGTCTTGCTAGGCTGTGTATTTTCTTCTTCATAATTTAAAACCACTTTTCTTTATTTTTTACTTCTTTTCTTTTACTGTTTGATGTTTATGACATTTTTTACAATACTTCTTTATTTCTAGACGATCAGGAGTATTCTTTTTGTTCTTACTTGTACATCTTAATTCTTCACCACATACAGTACATCTTAAAGTTACATAATTTCTACTTTCATTTTTGGCCATAAAAAGCACCTCCTTTTATAAAAGCTAGTAGTATTATATCATTAAATTCTTAACTTGAAAAGAGAAAATCGTTTATCTTTCTTGCAATTAAGCGATTTACAGGAGAACGATAAGTACTTTCACTATCTAAATTACTCGTATTTGGACTTATTACTACTATAGAATACTTGGGATTATCAAAGGGTGCATACATTAGAAAAGTATTACTCAAAACATAAGATTCTAGTTTTCCATCATAATCATTATCAATATAAGATTCACTAGTTCCCGTTTTTCCGGCTGCTTCAATTTTAGGATTTATGTACCAATATCCTGTTCCATGTTCCATAACATTATGGAATCCTTCTTGAATTCTTTTTAAATATTTTTCTTCTAAATTTACCCGATTTAACTCTTCTATTTGTCTTGTGGCTACTACATCTGTTCCTTTTTTAATGCTATTCATTAAACTTAGTTTTAATCTTACTCCATTATTTGCAATCGTATTTATATATTGTAATAATTCTACTGGCGTATATAAATCATATTGACCTATCGCTAAATTCATTAATAAATCGGGTGCTATTGTCGTTCCTTTTAGGCCACTACTTTCATTTGGTAAATCAATTCCTGTTAGGGAACCTAAGCCAAATTCAGCAAAAGTATTTCGATATATATCAAAATGTTCTTTTTCAGCTTCTATTTTCATATTATATGTGTAATCTTTCCCCATAATTCCTAAAGCAATAATAAATTGATAATAGTTAGAACTTAACGCTAAAGCTTCAACATCATTTAAAACTCCTAGTTTTTTATAAGAACATTTGGCTGGCATATTAGAAAGTTTTACACAGCTATCGGTCATTTTACTTCCAATATCAATGATTCCATTTTGATAACCAACTGCCATTGATGCTCCTTTTACAGCACTTCCCACAGTATAAGCGTTTTTTATGACATTAATGCTTACATCCTCGAAACTCATTTCTTTCCCGTTTGTTACTAGCCTTATTCCAGCAATGGCTTTGAGCGCCCCTGTTGTAGGATCACTAACTAATGCAAAACTTTCTTTGTAAAACTCTGTATTAGCAGTTTTCTTTGCTTTTAACATTTCTTCTTTGATAATATTTTCTACTTCTAATTGAATATTAATATCAATTTCTAAAACTAAATCTTTACCTCTTTTAGCTTCACTCACTAATTCTAAGGTATTATTTTCACCAACTTTATAAACAGCTTTTTCTCCTTTTAAATAATCTTCATAATATTCTTCTAAACCACTTATTCCGACTTGATCCGTTAAGCTATAACCTTCTTTTAATAAGTCTGTTTTCTCTTTAGGAAGTGAATTACTGATGGATCCAAATATTGTTTTTAAAGTATCTTCATATAAATACTTTCTTGACCATTCCATTTCACCAAAAATTCCTGGTAAATCACTTTCTAAAATACTAGCATATATCTCATCACTAACATTTTTTATTAAACATTTATTATCATAGCTATATCCTTCATTCATTAAATAATAAAAATAAGAACTGTATTTTTCTAACTCACTCATTTTGTTTAGCATATCACTAGTAATGCGTTTTAGCTTTCGCTCTTCTAAATCTTCTTTACTTAGTTTTCTTTCATTATACATTTCATATTCTTCAATCGTAATTAGAGTGTTACATTCTTCACTATATTTAATTAAATAGAAATCTTTTAATTTATTTTCATCATATTGATATTGATAATTTGTTAGATTCACTAGAGTTTCAGCGATTACTAATTCTTCTTTCAAAGTAATATTCGATGGTTTATGATAATATATAGCATTTATTCCGATATTATCAACCAAAACTGTACCGTTTACATCTAAAATTCTTCCTCTTGGAGCAGTACCACCACTTACATATACTTCGTTAATTTTTCGAGCTTCGTTTAAATAAAAATTACGATTCATGTATGCTAAATCATAGATGCGATATATAAAAAATAAAAAAACAATCGTTAAAGATCCAATGATCAAAAATAGTTTTTTAGGCATATAATTCACCATTATTAGTATTTAAAAAAATTATTTTTTCATACAATATATTAGGTGATATTATGTATAATTTAATTAAAGCGTACATGGGAAGAATGACAATTCAAGATGTAGAGAATTTTGCAACTAGCAAAAATATTCATTTAAGTCAAAACGAACTTTCCTTCATTTATGAGTTTATAACTAAGAATTGGGAACAAATTATTAAAAATCCTAAATTACTTGATTTAGATCGTTATAAAAATCGTTTTAGTGAAGAAAATTTTAAGAAAATTAAAAAACTATTTTTAGAATATAGCGCTCATTATTCTTCTTTCATCTAAATAAACTGCCTTAATGATTGGCAGTTTTATTTTATATTTCATATGGTGAAGAAATAGTAACATTTCTGTTTTTTATTTTTGGCTAATTATTATATTTTTGAATAATACTTTTAAAATTTGAAGCGTATGATGCCGGAATGTTTTCATAATCTAAAACTCCTATAATCATATCATCTAACTCAATAAAAACTAATAATAAATTAATTAAGTCTTCATTAACTTCTTTATTATTTGGTTGATATTCTTTTAAAAGGCTTTTATATTCATCTTCGTTTAAACAAACTTTCATTTTTAAAAATGTTAAATCACATTCCTTCACACCATATTTTGCACTACCTACATCAATTATACTTGAAAGTTCATATTTGCTATTATTTTTCTTAACTAATATATTATTTGGATCTAGATCAAACCAAATTAACTCTGGAACAAGTTGATTGTCTAATAATTTTACTTTTTCTATTACTTTATTTGCAGAATTTATCATTACCTCTAAGTCTTTTTTATTAATGTCATTTTTTACTGCATTTTCCATTTTCAAATCTGTACAATTCACTAATTAAATTATCTGAAAAATGTGAATATGAAATTAAATTTTTATCTGTTATTCATCTAAATTTAGCTCTTTTATACTATAATTTTCAGCTAAGGATTTAACTATAAAATTTAGCGAAAAATTTTGCTTTTTAAGTTCACTTAATATTTTTCCTTCTTTATATTCTGTAACTAACCAATTCTTTTGATTATTCTCTCCCACCAAAAAATAAACTTGATGTATTAAAATGCTACTATTATTTTGTTTTTATTAAATTGGTTACATTAAACTTTTTTCAGCTTGATATTTAGTGTTTTTGATATATTTTTTCAATATCATTTTCAATCAAAAACGTTTTACACCTTAATCCGCCAGATAATTCTTTCATCTTATAGTTTTTTATATCAAAATTTATTATTTTATTTACCTTGTTTCTTTTAATTTTCCCCGTTCCTTTTATAGGAAGTTCATTAACAATTTTAATTTTACCTATTACAAATTGTTTTAAATTCATGTTAATATAATCATGCATTTTTTGAATCGTTTACTAACATACTATTTATATCAATAAATACGCATTTTATATATACTTTACATTATTTTTTTAAAACTTTGACCCTTTTTTCAATTTTTTCCATACCACACATATATGGTCTCAAAACATCTGGTATAATAACACTACCATCTGCTTGTTGATATTGTTCTAATAATGCCGGAACTAATCTACTAGTTGCCAGACCTGAACCATTTAATGTATTAACTAATTCTAGATTACCAGTTATAGAATTTCTATATTTAATGTTTCCTCTTCTTGCTTGATAGTCTCTACAATTTGAAACTGAACTAATTTCTTTATAAATTTTCATACTTGGAATCCAAATTTCAATATCATATGTTCTGCACATACTTGAACTACAATCTCCTGCTGCTAATTTACTTACTTGATAATGCAATTGCAAACTTTTAACTATATTTTCTGCATTAAACAGCATTTCTTCAAATGCTTCATCTGATTTATCTGGCCAAGTAAACTGAACCATTTCAACTTTATTAAATTGATGTCCTCTAATAATTCCTCTTTCCTCTTTTCTTGAACCACCGGCTTCTCTTCTATAACATGGTGTATAAGAAAAATATTTTTTAGGCAATTCATCTTCTCTCAATATTTCATCTCTATGAATATTGACCAGTGCTGTTTCAGCAGTTGGTAAAATAAATTTTCCATTACTTTTAGAATTACCATCTACCCAATAAACTTCATCTTTAAATTTTGGAAATTGGCCAGCCACATATCCACAATCATAATTTAACATATGAGGAACTAAATTAAATTCCCATCCATTTTTTATATGTGTATTAACGAAATAACAAAGTAATGCCCATTCTAGTTGTGCACCAACTCCAGTATATATCCATGAACCTTGACCTGCTAATTTAATCCCTCTTTCATAATCTACCAATTCTAAATCTTTTTCCAATTCGATATGATCTTTTTCTTTAAAATCAAATTTGGGGGTATCTAAAAATTTATATAAAGATTCATTATTCTCTTTTCCTCCCGCTACTAAGTCATCATCAGGTATATTTGGTAAAGCACTTAATTGTTCATTTAATTCTCTTGTTACTGCATTAAGTTTTTCCTTTAATTCACTTATATAGTCGCCGATTTCTTTCATTTTTTCTATTAAATCAGCAACATCTTTGCCTTCTCTTTTTTTTATTGCTATTTCTTTAGATTTTTTATTTCTAAAACTTAACAAATCATCCAATTTTCTTTGTAATTCAAGTCTTTGATTATCCATCTCCACAATATTGTCTAAAGAACATTCTGGCATTCTTTTACGTAAAGCTTGTTCTATTTCATCTTTTTTATTTTTAATTAATTTAATATCTAACATTTTAAATCCTCCTAATCATTAATATCTCTTTTAAAATTTGCAAAATTATGAATAAAATATTCTCCATTAATAAATTTTACATATTTATGTGTTCCTATAAATTTAATTTTATTATTATCAATAAATATAACATCTTCTTCCGGCAAATATAATACTTTATTTTCTTTTGAATACTCTTTTAAATAATTATAATTTTTTTTAAAATTTGATTTATTTAAGTGGCATAATATTGAGTAGCCATTTAAACAGTTAAAACCATCACAATTTTTTAATTTTATATTATTTCCATCATCAAGTAGACAAGTATTAATATTTTTTCCAAAAATTATTGCGCCTGCACTTCCTCCAAAAATAATGCCATTATTTTTTAAATAATTTTGTATTTTTTTTATATTTTCGTTTTCACTCAATTCACTTAAAAGTTTGAAAGTATTTCCGCCACCAATAAATAATGCACAATAATTATTTAATTTTTTTTCTGCTAATTCTTTTGATGAAGTAATCATTTCAAAAGAATTTATTCCAATATATTTAGATTCTCTCGCAAACCATTTCTTACAACTATCATAATTTTCTTTCTCCATAGCTAAAGGAATATATAATATTGGTTTACCTTTTTTTACTACCGATTTAAATTTTTTTAATGCATACATAATTTGTGTATTTGAACCACCACCACATAAAAATAATTTCATTTTAGCACCTTATACCTAATTAATTTTTTTACTCGCTCTTCTGGTACGCCTGAAAATCGTAGTCTTTTATTAAATTCTTCTCTAGAAATATTTATATTAATCCCAGTTAAGTTTTTATATCCTTCCTCACTTAACATATCTAAAATAAATCTATTACCATTTCTTGTTAATTCGTTTATAATTATTTCTTTATTGTCATAATCTTTTTCTTGCCACAATTTCCAATATATAATACATTCCTCCAAGTATTTCAATTCTTGCACATTTAAACTTCTTCCTTCTATAATATTAATTAATTTTTTTGAAAAAAGTCTTACCCTATAACCAGCATTTTTGTTTGAAGGTTTAACTTCATTTACTGCCAATAATGCTAAGGCAGATAAATATGCTTTCACTTTTAAATCTATTTCATCAAACTTACTATATAAGTCGTAATAAGATTTGTTAGTTGCCCTCCATCTTAATCTTTCTAATCCAAACCCTAAATCACTCATTGTTTTTACGGAAATGCTTTTACCATTTTTGGCTATTTTAGAAAAAAATGTTGTGTCTCCTATTTCCAGATTATTATAATAATGAAAAGTTCTTTTTCCAATTAAATCTAAATCATCCCATCTTGTCTCATATACATCTGACAAAGTTGAAATATTATTTTTTGATATTCCTATTTCATTTAAAAAATTATACCAATCTTTGACCATTTTTAAATGTTCTTCTTCTGAATTGTTAAAAGTTGCTGTTGTAACATTTGTAAAAGCTATAGAAGTCCCTTCTTCAATGCTTTCAGAATATTGAGTTCTGATAACTGGTTGTGGTAAATATACTTTTTCGCAATCTAATATTTGATTTTCTCTTACACTTTTTAGCAATGGTTGAATACCCGCGGATATAAAGACTGTGTCTTGGTTATTTATAATTGAAAAAGGCTTAAAATATTTATAACCATTATCTATAAAAAATTTTTTTATATAATCAGGATATAATATATTTTTTTCCATTTTTACACCTCCTAATAACTGTTTAATTTTATTTTATCATTAATAATATTTTGTGTGATTTCTGAATGTTTTTCAATTATTTCATTTATCATGCGTTTAATGTCATCAATTTCTTCTTTGGATATTCTTTTATTAAGTTCTACACTTATATTCCAAGGATTACTAATACTATCACCCATTTTTGAAGTACAATATACTGTATTTTCAACTTTATATTTTTCATAAATTTTTTTACTTATAATATCACCAATCGCGGTAAATAATTTCCCAGTATGATATACTGGATTTTTGCCACAAGCGGCTTCCATACTAAAATTTCTACTAAAAGGAATTACACCCCTTGATCTATTTCCTCTACCTACTATGCCTTCATCTCCACTTTCTATAGCACTACCAGTTAATGTCATATAAAGGTCATTTTTTTCATAATTGTCTCTTGTATTTAAATATACGATTATTTCATTATTTTTAAATTGTTTTTTTATTTCTTTTTCAATGTCTTTCTTAATTATATTTAGTTTATTTTTATAATCTTCTAAATCTTTGACGTATTTTGATATTAGTGGAACACAACTTGTTATTTCTACTTTTCTTTCTTTTCGTATTCCCATAACTTTAATATCATTCCCAACCCATGGTTTTAATTTTTTATAATTATCAGAATTCAATAATTGTTCTATATTTAATACTGTTATTTCCAATTTACTCATTGGATAATAGCTAACAGTTGTTGATGTATCATTACATCTATTATGATTATTATGTCTAGATGCATCCTTTATGGAAGTCGCTTCAAAGAATTTCATTCTTTCATTTTTTGTGGTATTGTCATTATTATAAATAACTCCTGGTCCTTCATTGTGATGAGTATTATCAATTATTAATAAATCTTTTTCAATATTTATCATAGGAAATAATTCTTGAAAATAATTTTTTATAGTTTCGTCAACTATCTTCATGTAATCAATCTTTTCATCATTATATCTATCTGTAAATCTACCATTTACTAAAACTCTTATAGGTGCTATCATTTCTCCACCATTAAATTTAACTTTTGACCCGCCTCCTAAAATAGATAACTTATCTATCATATGACGTAAAATCACTCTATAATGTTCTAAACAATATTTTGAATAATTTGCTGAAATTTTTTCAGCTAATGTATCACAAATATTATCTGGATGTCCCTTTCCTTTTGTTTCAACTACTTCAAATTCTTGATTATTTATATTCTTTTTCTTATTCACATAAATAAACGCTTCCATATTTTTTCCTTCTTTCTATTTTTTATTAAACTCTTTTATTTTTTTCTAGCATGACTTGTTTGAGCTTTCTCAAGCCAATCTTCTCTTGGTCCAAATGATAAATCATCTGTTACTATTCTAACTCTGTCTTTGTTCTTTAAACTATAATCTATTGGTACATACTCATCATTAACAAAAGCTCCTACCATTGTATTTCCAACATCAGCATTCATTTCTGCTAAAATATATGCTACATTTAACGGATGAATAATATAAGGTTCTCCACTTTGCCTTACTTGATTAGAATGTAATTCTTTGGCATATTGATATGATTTTTTACTTTTTTCACATTTTCCGTATTTAATTTTAACATTTGCTATAATTTTTCAATACTAACATCTTTCATAACTCCTCCTTTAATATAAAAAATGAGCGTCTTAAACACATAAAGACGCTCTTTTATAAAAATTAGTTACATTGTAGAATAAAACACCTAAGCAAAAAATATTTAATGAAAACCATTTAGTAAAATTTCTTCTAATTAAAGTCATAATTCTCACTCCACTAAAATATAATTTTTATCATTTTAATACCATTTTATATATTTTGTCAATCATTTTTTAACTTTAAGTAATTAAATTTAAAATTCTTATTTTAAAATCATAGAAATTTAACATAAAACAGTTAAAAATTAAATATTGAATAAAATAATTAATATGACACAAAAAAGAAAAAATTACTAAAGTCTTCTAATCAATCGTTATCGTAACTTGATATAGTCTTGAGTATTAAGGAGGAATGTTTGCCTTTGTTTTGTTCTTTTCCATTCTATTTTTTGTTTTTCTTTACTCTTTCAAGGAAACGAGATGGGAGCTCTAAAAAATGACGGTTTAATTAAAAGTAATTTTATCAAGAATAAAAATAGCATTGGTCTTTAAGACAGCAACCAATGCCTGAAATAATTAAATAGGCATTTAGCCTAATTCTCTAAATTTATTGTATCATAGATTTCTTTTAACAAGGGTAAAGCAATCTATTCTAATTGTTTTTAAAGTACTTTCTTTTTTTCTTATAGTTCAATTCCTTTATTTATTATAAAATTCTCTAATATCATTCATCATATTATAATTAAATTTTCCTTCTCTTATCATAGCTATTTCAAATTTATAAGGGGGATATAATCTTTCTTTATCATCATCACTGTTTCCGATATATGGAGTTTCTAATATTTTAGGAATATCTTTTAAAGCTTCATGATTGATAATTTTTAGTAAAGTTTCAAATCCTATTGTTCCGTAACCAATATTGGCATGACGATCTTTATGGGCACTTAAAATATTTTTACTATCATTTATATGAACACATTTTATATAATTTATACCAATTTCTTGTTCAAAAAGAGCTAAAAATTCATCAAATGAAGCCATATTATAACCTGCATCATTTAAATGACAAGTATCAATACAAACTCCTATTTTTTCTTTATTTTCTACATGATCTATTAAATATTTCATTTCTTCTAAAGTACGTCCTAATTCTGTTCCTTTTCCGGCCATAGTTTCTAGCAAAATCATAACATCATATTCTTTTTTTAATACTTGGTTTAAAGCATATACAATGTTATCTAAGGCAATAGAAGTTTCTATTCCGACACTAGAACCCGGATGAAGAACAATATACTTTACTCCCATCTCTTCACATCTTGCTAATTCTTGAGTTAAGAAATTAATACTGAAATCGTATTTCCTTTCATCTAAATTATTAGCTAAATTTACAATATAAGGAGCATGACATATCACTTTATTAATATCTATATTATTTTCTATCATTAATTTTTGAGCCTCTTCTGTATTTGATTTATCAATTGGCTTTCTTAGAGTATTTTGAGGAGCTCCTGTATAAAACATAAAAGTGTTTGCTCCATAGCTTATTGCCTCTTTTACACTCCCTAAAAGACCGTCTCGACCAAAAGATACATGAGAGCCTATAATCATTTTACATCACCATATTCATTATATAGTAAAATATTAAAAAAATCTAGTTTTTCACTAGATTAATTAGCACTACATGTCGTAGATGCATCTTCTGCTGATGTCTCTACATTATCACTTGTTACATCAGGTTTTACACCTTTAATCATATATTGGCCATTAGATAACCATATTTTATAAGTATAGTTCCCAGAAGAATCTACTTCAATGGAAATACTTCCTGTATAATTTTCATCATTCTTTTCAATCAAGCCAGAGGAAATAATCTCATCATAAGTATAACATTTAGAACTTGAAGAATTTTCTTGTATATATAACGTTTGTGCTGCTTTTACTAAAGAATTTGCTTCCATTGCAAGCACTTGTTTTTTAGCACTATCCGCCATTGGAACAACAGCATTGGTCGCAATTAAAACAATCACAGATAATATTACAATCACACTCAATAATTCTACTAAAGTAAAACCTTTTCTATTTAAATTCTTCATATTTTCACCTTCTAAATTAATTATATCAAAAATCTAATTTTAGTCAACTCTTAAATCTTTAATTTATAGTGTTTATTGAAAAAAATGTCGAATTTAATTTAAAATATTTTTAGCAGAAACATTTCTTGTATGTTTAATTGGTTCCCATTTTTTAGTTTTTTTAAATAAACAAATCATATTGATTGGTATCCAAGTTAGGATAAATAGCGAAAAACCAAATATACCTTTATAGTGATCTTTTATTTTTTTATTTAACATTTTGATGATGAAAATATTCAGTAAAACATTACATCCATAAAAAAGGAAAAAGAAAATGATACTAGAAGTATTGATCATTAATTTGCCAACAATTAAGCTTTCCAATATATTTAATACCATGAATAGTAAAGGTAAGACGAATGATATTACTTGAACTAATGGAGCTAAATAGTATAGCAGACAATCAAATGAACAAAAATTGCCTTTTTTCCAAAAATCTCTTAGTAAACTTCTACTATATCTTGTTAAACAAGCATAGGATCCACTACTCCATCTTTTACGTTGACGCCATGATGTTTTAAAACTAGTAGGATGTTCATCATAAGTTATTGCCTTGGGAACAAAAGCAATTTGGATGTGATTTAGAGAACATATTCCTGTAAATTCACTATCTTCAGTTAAAGTCTTCACTTGAAAACCATATTCATCTATGACTTTTTTCGCTACACAAAATCCTGTACCATTAATCGCTGCTGATCTTTTTAAAATCATTCGCGATTTATTATAGAAAAAGTTTTGTAAGTAATAAAACATAGTGTAACTACCAGTTAAGTAATTATCACTGGGATTTTTAGCATCACGAAATCCTTGAGCTACTAAATATCCTTCATTTAAAGTTTCATTCATATAATATAGGAAATTTTTATCGACAATATTATCAGCATCAAATATAACATAAGCATCATAATCTCTATCTTTTAAATACTCAAAAGTATACTTTAATACTTCCCCTTTGCTTTTGGTGGGTATACCCACTTTTATAATTTTGGCTTGTTTACTTTTCGCAATATTTTCTGTCTCATCTGTACAATTATTGGGTATTACATAACAATCATAATACTTTTTAGCATAATTCTGTTCATGAATACTATCAATTAAATTTCCTATTACTGCTTCTTCATTTCGACACGGAATTAAGATGGCAAATTTATTATTCTTAGTATTTTTATGATGATATTTTATTTTTTTAAAAGCAAACAAACCTGTTATTCCAAAATAAAGACTAAATAATAAACACAAAACCATTACTACGTTATAAACTATCATCATTTTACTTCATCCTTTTTATAATCTCTTCCTTGGTTAATCCATAATTTTCTAATTCTTTTTTTATATCATTTAACTTTTGAAATAATTCTTCTATTTTTAACTCTTTCGCTTTTTTAATGTTATCGCTAATAAATGTTCCTTTGGTAGATTTAGAAATAATTAGTCCATTTTCTTCTAAAATATCATAAGCTTTTTTTACCGTATTAGGATTAATTCCTAAATCATAAGCTAAAGTGCGAACACTAGGTACTTGATATCCTGGTTCTAAAATACCTAGTGTTATTTGCTTTTCTACTTCTTTTACTATTTGTTCATATATCGGCTCTCTTTTTGAATAATCAATATTAATATTCATAGAGTTCCCCCTGCTCCTCATACTGTTTTATTAAATTTTGATATTCAATATTTTCTTTTACGTTTTCTTTATATTGTTCAAATTCTTTTTGGAATTTTTCAACGTTATTTATTGTTACATTATATGAACGATTATAATAGGTTTGGATACTCATACTTTCTTTCGTTAAATCTATTTCATTATCATTTTGTAAATAATTAATAAAGGCATTTAAGTTACTATTAATTACATAATCAAATACATAAATATCTTCGTCTGTAAAAACTTCTTCAGCATAGTAGTGTGGACTAAAATATAAATCATATTTTGTGGTTGTTATATAGTTTATAAAATCTTTATTTTGATAATCAATTACTTTTTTATATAATTCTTCTGTTAATTTAACAGGAATACTTGCTTTTTCATATTTGTGATTTTTATAACTATATAAATACAATACTTCATTATTCGTTACATCATTTATATCAAAGCTATCTAATTTATCTATATTATCTTGAATTATTTTTTTTATTTCTTTAGTTACCGGAATAGAAAAATTACAATATTCTATATAATTTATGTTATTATAATTCATATTTTTCATTGTTACTCTTTCTTTTTCTTTAACCTTTTGTTCTAATTTTTTATATAAAGATTCTGGAATATCTAATCTAACTTCATATTTATTGCTTCCATCTATTAAAGTTACATATAAAGAAGAATTCATTTGTTCAATAGTTTTATTTAAAGTTGCTTTAATTACTTCATTAATCAAATCTTGATCTGTTATTTTTACTTCTTCATAAATAATACTGTCGACTTTTTTTATGACATGTTCTTTACTATCTAAAATTTGGAAGTTAACTGTATATATACCAGTATATAAGAAGAATAAAAGTAAACTAATTATTAGAGATTTTCCTAATTTAAAAATTTCTTTTCTCGTTATTAAATCATAAATAATAGAATAAATGATAATTCCAACAATAGATATTAGCCATCCTATTCCATTTGTACTTCTTATAATAGCATAGGTTACAAAACATACTGGGAATAATGTAATTCCTTTTACTAAATAATGAGCAAAAGCATTTTTAAAACTTGTTTCGTTATTTTCCATTTTTCTTTTCTTAAATATAAAGTAACCTACTGTTCCATAAACAAAACTTAAAATAAGCATTTTTACTAAACTAATTGAATTATACATGGTAGAACTTTCAATATTATTTCCCGTCATTAAAGGTGCAATAAAATTATAATTCATTATTTTGGTATATTCTAATTCATATTCATTATCTAACATATGTTTTTCACATTCAGTGTCACCATAACAATAATAGTTTTCTGGTTTACAGGTATCTTCTGTACAAGTTATATAGTTATAATTGCTATGATAGTCAAAAGAAAAATATTGTAAATAATTTAAATATGGTACTAAGAATACAATAATCATTAATACAACAAAACTTGTTATTAGATTTCCTGATATTACAATTGCTAAGTTCGTTACAATAAACATAAACACATAAGATATAAACCAAAAAATAAAATAGTCTAATAATAAAGCAAAAGGAATTGTTAAACTAGAAAATATTAAATTGAATAAACCAAATATTAAAGTGTTTATTAAAGTAAATATCAAAAGAATGAATATTCCACCTAAAGTATTTGTAAAATAAATACTTTTTCGATTAATTGGTTTAGACATAACAAAATCAACACTTTTTTTCTTAAAAATAAAACTAAATAAAGTGATTGATAATGATAAAGGAACAAATATAATTCCGGCATAAGTTATGAAACTTAGAGTGTTAAAATCTACTAATATTCCTTCATTACCTGTTAAAAGAATAATTAATATAATTATATTAATAATAGGGATTATTCCTAAAAGAAATGCTAGTAGTCCTTTAGACTTTTTTATATTTTCTTTAAAAAAATTCATATTAAAGAATGCTTTCAAATTCATATCCTAACGCCTCCATTTGATATATAAATACTTCTTCTAAGGTAAGTGGTAAGTAGTCTAATATTATGGGTTTTAAACTCTCTAAATATTTTCTACTATCATGCCCTTCTTCATTGATAATTAGAGTGGCTACACTTCCTACTTTTTTATAAGATAAGATTTTGAGCTTTTTAAATGTATTTTTGTCAAAATCTTGTTTTAAGGATATTTGCACTTTAAACATATTGGTTTTTAAAGTATCTATATCACTTTCAAATAAAATATTGCCCTTATATAATAAACCTAAGTTATCACAAATATCTTCTAATTCTCTTAAATTATGACTTGTCATAATAATTGTCGTATCTTTTTTAGACATGGCATCAGATAATAACTTTTTAAAATAATTTCGTACTACGGGATCTAAGCCATCAAATGTTTCATCAAAAAACAGATATTTAGCATTCGTCGCTAAAGCACAAATTAAAGCACATTGTCTTTTCATTCCTTTGGAAAAATTACTAATTTTTACATTGGGATTTAATTTTAAAGTATTGGCTGTATTAATCACAAAATTCATATCAAAATTGTGATATAAAGATTTATGATACTCTGCCATATCCATTAAAGTATATCCAGGATAAAAATATAAGTCATCTGGCACAAATACCATTTCTTGTTTTAATGTTTCATTATCATACGCATTTTGATTATCGATCAAAATTTTTCCTTCATTTGCTGTATAAATACTATTGATAAGACGTAAAAGTGTTGATTTACCTGCTCCGTTTGCTCCTACTAAACCATAAATTGCGTTGTCTTTTATTTTGCAATTTAGATTTTCTAATACATAATTCTTGTTGTCAAAACTTTTAGATAAATTACTAATCTCAATCATTTTCTTCCTCCTTTATTGTATTATATGTACTAATACAGTTATAATATACCACGAAATATATTTTTTAGCAAGAAAAAAATACAACTTTAAGTATATATTGTAAATATATATCTTCATTGTATTTTTGAATAATTTTATGTTGATTGACTTAGTTTTTTAATCTGAAATTTCATATGGTGCAGAAATAGTTCCGTTTCCACTTTTTATCTCAACATCATTTGACAAGTTTATTACGGGGCGTACTCCATGCGAATGACCTGCTACTCCTACTCCATTCAAATTGCCAGTTGAAGATATCAGAAATACATATGCAAGAGCGCCGTTGAAGTAACGCGGAGTCATGGTCCAATATGAATTAGAATATAGATAATAATTAGTATTATCAATATCAAATACTCCTCCGGCCATAGAAACTTCGTCTGCTGTGATGAGTCCGATTGGATAAGTTAAAATGTTGTTACCTTTTTTACTTTCTTTTGATGTATATAAATCCTCCTTATTCGTACATTTTAAGGTTGGAGTTTTATTAGTTATAAGTCTTATATATGAACCGTAATAAGTGACAGCACTTCCAATCCCACCAGATCCATTAATTGCTGTTTGGTTTGTACTTGGTTCTCGATCTCCACAAAATCCTACTTCTGTACTAATTTTATTTTCATAGTTTTCGTTCATAATATTTGTTTTATACCAACTATCTAGTGCTTTTTTGACTTGGCTTTCTGTATCTAATCCATGCACTTGATCTAATGTATATATATATCCTACATATTCATTTTGCTGATAAGAATTATTAAAAACATTGGATATGATTTGTTTATCATTAGATGATTCGCCATTATTATGCAAACTAGTTCCATCATAAATTAAACGAATACTTCCATCGCCATTGATCCTGATGATTCTCCAGTAGAATCCGGCAAATTTTACATAATTATTTGTTACTGCTCCTCTAAAATAGTAACTTTCTCCCCAATCATCTTCAGCTTTATATATTCCTTCATCCGTTGTTGCTGTTTTGCTAAAATCTGGTGTACCTTCATTTACTTTACTATTTGCTAATATTGTATCTTTGGCCAATATTTGTTTATCAAAATATAAATAGCATTTTGTTCCTTTTTTAGTTACTCCTATATATACTTTACCATTTTTATATTCCATTGACACAGTATTATCCTTTGCATTATTAATTTCACAATAACTTTTTTCTTCATTTAAACTATATCCACTTGTTGGTACTGTATCTATACTTTTATATTCTCCATCTTCTTCTTGATACATTGCTACCATCTTTAAATCATATGGTGCATAGTTAATTGTTCCATTCACTAATGGAATACTTTGAGTGGTTCGATATTTTGCTCTTGTAAAATTTAGTACTATGGCACTAATAATTGCTATACATACTACTCCTATGATAATATTTCTTTTTAAATGGCTTTTCCTTATTATTTCAAATTTCATATCTTAGCTCTCTTTCTGTGAAGTATACCTTCATTTATTTTTTTATTTATATAAGCTATGATGAGTTTCCTAGCTTATATTCAAATTATAATTTGAACTAGTTCAAAAGTCAAGAAAAATATCGGCATATTAGCCATTATATTTTTTTCTTTTCAATAAATGCGACAATTGTTATGGTGAAGAACAATGAATTATGGAAATAAACTTAAAACAATTAGAATTTCTAAACAATTAACTCAAGAGCAGATAGCAAGTTTTCTAAATATTAATCGTAGCACTTATAAAGAATATGAACTACAAAATAGTATCATTCCTTCTAAACATCTTTGGAATTTGACTAATATTTTTGATGTATCAATAGATTATGTTTTTAGTTTTACTGAAATAAGGAAATACAATAATACTATAAAAAGGTTAGATAAAGTTAAATCCGGATTGAGACTTAAAGAAATTAGAAAAGAACATAAATTAACTCAATTAAAGCTTGCTTCTATTCTTAATACTACCCAATCGGTGATTGCTGATTATGAAAAAGGAAGATATTTGATTGCTACCCCTTTTCTTTACACTATTTGTTTGAAATTTCATCTTAGTGCTGATTATCTTTTAGGTAAAGTTGACAATCCAAAATATCTTCCTTAAATCATTCATAACTCATTTGGGTTACATCATAGCCATAGAATTCTAATATACTTACGGCTTTTCTGGATTTAGTTCCCTTACTACAAACAATAAAGTATTTTTCATCTTTATTTAGTAAAGCTTTATAGTTTAATAATAATTTTTCATAGGGAATGTTAATGCTATCAGGGTGATGATAGCTAGCATAATCTAAAGGATGTTCTATATCTATTAACGTTCCCATATTTTTATAATAGTCTTTTATATTTAATCTTTTCATATACATCACTAATTTAGTATATGTAAAAAAGAAATTTGGTTTAATACATTTGTCTCTGTTTTTGAGAAAAAAGAAAATATATGTTATAATAATTTTTAGCGAGGTTTATATGAAAAAAGTTATTATTACTACTGTCATAACAGATTCAGATATTTGTTTAAAAAACATCAATCTTATACTATTTTCTTTGGTGTTGTATTTGGTATTTTTGCTATAATGGTTAATTATTTTTTTTGTAAAAATTTATTTCTTCATGCATTTTCTTTTGAAAATTTTGATATTGAATATTTTAGTATTTTATGTAGCATTATTATTACTATTATTATAGGTATTGTTTGTTTTATTTGGAAATGGAAGCATGGTTTTTTAGAAGCACTTTCATTTCTCTATCCCAAATTATTTATTATTAATTTTTTTCTATGTTACTTTGTTCTATTTTTATTCCTTTTATCGTTAGTCTTATTATTGATTTAACTTATTTTTCATCATTTTGGCATTTTATTTATATTTTTGTATCTAGGGTAATTATTTTAGGTATATGTTCTTTTTTTACTACCCTTTTATGTTTCTTTATTATTATTGTATTAGGTTCTATTTTATCTTTTATATTTTATTCTATTTCTTCCTTTTTTTATTTTCATTTTATTAATAGAAAAAAATTAGGAAATTTAAATGATAAATCAAAAAAAAGAATTTAAGTAAATAATAAATTATTTTTGTGTTATATTGGTTATTTCGATTATATGTTTATGATTTACATATGTAAACCTAAAAATAATAAAATCCCATAAGTTCATGTTTATGGGATTTATATATTTCTATTCGTTAAAGAAATCATCGAAGAATTCGTCATCTGTTATTACATTATCATTTACAATAATACTATCAGCATCGACATTAATCTTTGGTTTATTTAAATTCATTTCTTGTTCTTTTGGCAATTCTATTTTTTCCTCTGCTACTTTGCCATTATCGCTTGATAATTCATCTACCTTTGGCATAGTAGTATTAGGCATTGCTACTGTTTTTTCTGTTTGTATTTCTTTAGGTAAATCTACATTTGATGTTTCTTTTTTCTCTGTTACCATATCAGAAATTGGATTTGTTTTTTTCTCCATTTCTTCTTTTTGTCTTGCTTCTTCTTCATCTAATTCCTTTAATCTTCTATCTATATCTTTCATCATTTGATCAATATCCATATCAGATAAACTATTCATTGGTTTATTAAACATTGGATTTGAATTAAATGGATTAGTCATATTATTAGATGAGGCTATTGGAGTTGAGGCTCCTATAGGAGTAGAAGTAAATGGATTTGTAGTACCCGACATAAATGGATTACCAAAATTACTACTAAATGGACTTGGAGCCTGATTATTATTTTCTAAATTATTCATCATTTGTTTTCTTTTTTCTTCTGTTACAAATTTCTTTAAATCAAATAATTCAATTTTTTTAATCTCTCTATTTGGATATGGAGCTTCTTCTCTTGTCATCCCCCAATCCATTTTAAAATCTGGTTCAAGTTTCGTCTTAAATGGATTTTTACGCAAGCGAATAATAATAGCTTCAAATAATTTTAGTTTTTGTAAATCTGATACGGTTACTAATGGTGTAGATGCTGTCTTATCTTTCTCTTTTGATTTTACCTCTCCACACATTTTAGATATTTCTTCTAAAGCTGCTAATTCAGTAGAAATTAAGTATACTAAATTACCACAGTTACCTTTAATTATTTCTCCTACTTCTTTACCATAAACATCATTTAATTGAGCAAAGTTTTGAATGATAAAAGTAAAGCGAATATCTCTCGAACGAGCTGCACTAACCATAGAATCCACATCTTTTAAAGGTGGCATATTGGCAAACTCATCTAAGATAAAATTAGTTCTAAATGGTAGCTTTCCCCCATTTTCTTGAGCAACATCAATCAGCGTTTCATAGCATTGTTTAATAAAAATCGTCATTAAAGAATGGTAAGTTTTCTTTTCATCGTGGATAATCATGAAAACCGCTGTTTTTTCGCGACCGATGTCTTGCATATTAAAATCGCTATAAGCAAGCATTTCACTTAAACTCTCACGTGATGAAAATAATCTTATTTTTTGTCTAAAGGTAGATAAAATACCACCCTTTGTTTCATTTGGTGCATTAATGGTATTGGAAGCAAAAATATATGGACTTGATTCAGCTCCTTTTAAATTAAAATACTCTTTAATATAATTACTTGTGGCATAGCGCTCTTCACCTACACTAGACATATAGTTAATACTATTTAAATTTACTTCTTTTTCTTGAGCATCATAAAATAGTCCTAAAGCTAACCCTGAAAAATAGTCAGCAGCACTTTTTTCCCAGAAATCAGAATCACTATTTTTCTTTGATTGATCATATAAAATATTTAAAGCAACGTCATCTAATAGCTCTGTTGATTTATCTGTATTTCCCTCTTTGTAATAACGATATGGTAAAGTAAGAGGATTCCATGCGTTTCCATGAGCTGGTTCTCTAAAATTTAAAACTATTATTTTGTATCCTCTTTCTTTTAAAGCTGTTGCAGCATATTTATAAATTTCACCTTTAGGATCGGTAATAATCATGGATTCGCCTTTTTTGGCTAATAAGTTTACCATTGGCTTTACAATGGTTTGTGTTTTACCTGATCCTGTTGAACCAATAACTAAATTATGATATTCTCCGTTATCTACCCATATTTCTTTACCATTATTAATTAATGGAATTCCGGCAGCATTTAAAGTATCAGCTTTAGGATCTACCTTAGCTATATTAGTATCGTTTTTAATTTCTTTATCTGTACTCCACCTTGCATAACCACTTTCTTGTTTTTCACCAATTTTTATGCCAATACCTTTCCCTTTTTCTTTATTAAAAATATAAGAAGAAACGCTTGTAAATATTAAAATTAGAGCAATGACAAACATAAATAAAGTTATCACAATGTAATCACTTGTAAAAGCTTTAAATGGGAGTAAGCCGTAAAATTCTCCTTCATTAATAAATGATGAGAAATTTAAAACAGCGATTGCACATAAATATAATAATAATAAACAGTATAAACAAAAAATTAAAGCATCTTTTGGTGTTATTTTAAATTTCATATTTTTCCTCCCAATCACAAACTAAAAGTATTATACTACAATTCATTTAAAAGTGAAAGATATTAATTTATTTTATAGCGGTAAAACCATCTAAAATAAAGATTATTTTTTAAATAATAATTTTCTAAATCATAAGTATTTGCATATACTTCAAAAAAGTCTTTTAATTCTTTATTCTCTCCTGTTAATTCATATTCTAAGTCTGAAACTACTTGGTAATAGTAAGCAGTGTAAAAATTAAAATCATCTAGCCTATATTTCTTTTTTAATGCTTCAATTTCTTCTTGATATTCAGTAAAAAAAGTTTCTTTACTACCCTCTGGCTCTACTAAGATTTTATTTTTTTTTGAATAACAGTATTCTTCATTTATTCCATCTGTACAAGTTAAAGGTAAAAATTCATGATGAAGAAATAGATAAGAATTTATTCCTAGAAAGGTTGTACTAACGATAATTAATATTAATACTACTAAAATAATACGATGTTGGTCTAGAAATTTAACTATTTTTTTTATGGTTTAGCCCTCCAAACCTACGATCTCTATTTTCATACATGAATATTGCTTTATTGAACTCTGATTTATCAAAATCTGGAAAATATGTATCCGTAAAATAAAATTCACTGTAGCTCATTTGATATAACATAAAATTACTTACTCTTTCTTCTCCTCCTGTGCGGATTAATAAATCAATTGGAGGTAATTCATGATATAAATAATGATAAAAATCTTCTCTTTTAAAACTTTTTATATCTAAACCATTTTTAATATCTTTTGCTAATTTAATTGCTCCATCTATTATTTCCTCTTGTCCGCCATAATTCAAACAAATATTTAAAATCCCTTTCGTATTATTTTTGGTTTTCTCCTCAATATTTTTAATGGCTTCAATAACATCTGCTCTTAAATTTTCTTTTCTTCCGGATATTACTACCTTTACACCTTTTTTATTTATTTTTTCAAATTTTGTATTAAAATATTTAACAACTAAATCCATTAAATATTTTACTTCTTCTTCACTTCTTTTGAAATTATCTGTCGAAAAAGCATAAACACTTAATATACTCACTCCCATATCTATCGCATGAATGGCTAATTTTTCTAAAGTTTTACTTCCTTCTAAGTGCCCCATACTTCTTTTTAGTCCTCTTTTTTCAGCCCATCTTCCATTGCCGTCCATAATAATCGCTACATGGTTTGGTACATTCATAAAAACACCATCCTTGTTATAAATTATAACATAGATATTGCATGAAAACTATATATTTGTTATAATTTTAATATGCTGATTTAGTTTAGTGGTAAAACAGATGCATGGTAAGCATCAGAGGACTGTTCAATTCAGTCATTCAGCACCATTATGTTTTGTTCTCCGTATTTACGGAGTTTTTTAGTTTTTACGTAACATTTTGTTAGTAAAACAATTAATGAATTGCAAGAACTTAAAATGTTATTATAAAATGCAAAAAAGTAAACGATATTGTTTACTTTTTCCTACACTATTTAGTTTGTTGCTATTTCTTTTTTGCGGGTTAATTTTGGAGTAATCACATTATCTACTATAAACATAACCAACATAGATAATCCTATTGTTACTACTACAGTTACGATTACTAAACATGGTATATTGGTAATATTAAATGATTTATATAGAACACCAACAATTGGGAAATGTAACATATAAATATATAATGCTAATTTACCTGGATATTTCCATATTTTGTGATTTAATAATTTTGTTAAGTAGTCTTGGTTTAACAAAGTTAAGAATGTTAAAATAGCACATAAAGCATGAATTGTTGTAAAGTAGAAGCCAGTTGTGAATAAAGTATGATATACGACAATTCCAGCACAAATTAATTGAATTATTGTAAGTCCAATTTTAGCACCAGTACTAAATTTATGTTCTTTTAATTGTTTCTTTTTCATTTTTTAAAAATTCTATTTATTAACAGGTTCTGTATATTTTTGATGTTTTATTTCTTCTAATATTTTATTTATAATAGATGAACTTTTATATATATCTATCAATTTACTCTTCTTATCTTGAATGCTATAATAGTATTTATTATTTATATTTTTGATGATTATATTTGCATTTTCAGGATTCATATTTTCTGAAACCATTAGATACATAAAAGCTAAATCAGCAGATTTTAAATCAGCCTTTTCTTTTTTGTTTTCTACTTGGTTAATATAGTTTTTATAATCAGAAATAGCTTTACAAATTTTTAGAGATTGGTTTAAATCAAATGGTTTATTTATATTGATTTCTTCTAGGACATTATTTGGATTATTTTTCCAATTTCCTAGTTGTTTAGGATTTTCAACTGAAAAATATAATTTCAAAAAATCAAGTAATTTTATAATATTATTTTTAGGATATATTTTTTTAATAATTTCATTATAACCTTTTTTTCCAGATGTATAAATTTCTAAAAAATATTGATTATTTTTATATAGTAATTGTTGTATTAAACGTATTTCTGAATTTAATGATAAAATATCTACTGCTTTTACTTTAACTTGTTCATTTGTATATTGTGATATTTTTGCTTTGATTTCCATATTATTTTCATTCGTAATTTTAATAGGTAAAATAATTTTATCTAAATTTTTTTTCGTTTCTATTAATGTTGTAATGGTCTGCTGCCCATTATTGATAATGGGATCTGTTATTAATATAGCATTTGTTAAATCTTCTACATTTCCTGTTATATTAATACCATTATTATACTTGACAAAATTTTCTGGTTCATTTTTAATTGTATATTGTATTTTTTTATTTACTTTTAATTTTCCTCTTACATTATCATTAAAATATTTAGATAAATCTATTTCTTGACTATTTAAACTAGAAATTCCTAAACTCCTTAGTAAGCATTCTATAAATTCATCTGCTCTTATATAAAAGATAAAATTATTGTTTTCATCTTTAGAAACATTATTCTGATATACCTCATTATTATATTTTTTTGGTTTTAAAATTTCTAATTTTAAATTATTTGTTTTTGTAGGTAATAGTTTATTTTCAAAAAACATTTTATAAATTTCATTAGGAGTTTTATTGATTTCAGAATTTTTGATGTAACTGGAAATAATATGAAATAATACTGTTTTTCCTTTTAAAAATTCTCTATTTTTCTCTATAAAACGAAACAAATCCTCTCCATCTTTAGGAGTTTGATGGCGTTGGCATAAGTCATAATTAGCTTCTAAAAGGTTTTTGTCTTCTGGCTTTATATCACCTACTTTTATTTGATAAACATCTACTCTATTATTATCATAATAAATCGCATCAATTTTTCCATCATTACTTCCCTTAACTAAATATTTTTTTATACATGATTCATAACTTATATTATGAAGTGTACTAATTGCAAATACTTCAAAAGCATTACCATAATTTAATTTTCCTTCACTAAAAACATTATTATCAATTAATATTTTTTTTATCTTTTCTAATTCTTCTAGGATTACTTGGGCTTTCTCTTTGCCAAGATTTGCTATTAACTTTCCTTTATAAATATTATCTGTATCCTTATCACATTGATAATCATAACCTATTTTTTCTGTTTGCACTACTGTTTTCCAATCATCTTCTGTAACTAGATATTTATTATCTTTATCTCTTATGTATTTTTTCTTTTTAATTATTGTCCATAGACCAGAATGTATGCTTTTAGTATAGAATAAAGGATTTCCTTTAAAATTCGATGATTGCGGACAGTTTTCTTGAAGTCTACCACGAATTTGGCTTTGAAAAGTAGCATTGTTTTCCTTTTCTAAATAATTAGCTACTTCATTATATATTTCTTCTAAAGTTAAATATTCCTTTTTTTTAACCTTTAACATGTTTTCCATACAAAAATAAATACTGTTTTTAAATGTTTCTTTTTCCATTTTATCACCACTTAAAAAAAGTATAACATATTTTCTTTTGATGATCAATATATATATAAAAGATCTTTTTTGCTTTTGATCTTAAAATGTGATTAAAATGGATTAATAAGTACGTTTTTAAAATAAACCATTGTAGGAATAAAAATGTACTAAAAGTGTTGTTTTAATAATTTTTGGTAATTATATATAAAAGATAAACTTATTCTTATATTTAAAGCTTATCTTTCGTTTTTATAGTTTGTTTTTGCCTTTTATAGAAAATAATTGTACTTAAGAGAGTTAGTATCAAAAATATGAGACTTAAAATATTAAAATGGATTAATAAAATTAGAAAGAGGAGAATGGTAAAGAAGATACAGTAATAAAAGTTAATTTTATTTTTATTTTTTTCTTTCTCATGTTTTTCTTTTGTTGGTTTTGTAAGGTATATTATTAATATTTTATAAGATATATAAATTAATAAAAATAAAATTAAAAATGATATCGGTAAAGAAAAATAAATGGGCAATGGAAGGATTATAATGATTAAGTAGGTTATATCTATTATACAAGCATTTAGAATATAACTAATATACTCTACTTGTTTTTTATTCATTTTTTCAGGCATTTTTAGAGGACTTATTACTTTTAATTTAATTTTGGTAGGATAAAAATATTTGATGGTTAATTCCAAACATAAAACAAGTAAAAATATAATAATTATCCATGATATCATGAGTTACCTCCTTTATTATTGTTATTAATATTATCTACATTGGCTTTTTTAGAACGATAAGTATTACTATGCTTACTTAATTCTTGTTGTTCAGTTAATTGAGCAGTTAAACGATCTAGGCCAGCTGTTTCTTCTTGAATTGTAGCTTTTAAGTTATTTTGCGTATCTTTATCTATTGTTAGACCATTATTAAATTCTTTGGCAATTCTATCTAAAGCATTAATTAAATCTATGCCTGTTAAGTTATTTAAACCTCTTGTATCTGCTACTCGATCATAAGCTATGCCTGCTGCAGATTGTAAAGCATCACTATTAAACGCCAAAGTAATTTGATCATTTAAGCCAGAAATCTTACCATTATTAATTGTGCCAGCAATTGCCCTTCTAGCATATTCTTGCCACATTCTATCTTTGGCATTACCAATTTCTCTAACAATATCTTTTAATTCATTTTCATCCGCACCATCTAATCTGCGACGATTTAAATATTCTTCCATACTAGCTAGGTTCCCTGTAAAAGTTCTACCACCTGCAGTAATGGTATCTTCTATTACAGAATTTTTTTCAGCTACCTTATCTTCGGCTTCTTTTTTTATTTCAGAACGTAAACTAATTATTTTACTATTGCTACTTGCAGAAGCATCAATATGCCTTATAATTTCATCTACTTGGGAAGTTCTTATGGCATTTGCTTGTTTTGTTGTTGCAATCATTTCTTGGGTTTGGCTACTCATATCAATGGTATCTCCAACTCCAATCATTTCAATTACATTACCATTCGCATCTCTTAAAATAATATTATTGCTCGTATCATTTCTCGCTTCAAAAGGATTTCCAGTTTCGGGATTAATTCCTAACTTAATCTTCTCATCCATAGCGGATACTCCTGATTGTAGTCCTAATACTTTTCTTGTACTTTCTATGAATCTTCCACCAAAAGTTGAACCATTTTTTCGGGCTTCTTCTAAGTTTTTTCTTCTTGTAAATTCAGAACCAATACCAGTTAAATTATTATTTTTCCAAGCATTGGAACCAGAACGTATCATCGAAAGCGGATTTCCTTTTCCTGCAATTAAGCCACCTACTGCGGCAGGAGCCCAGTCTGCCTCTTTTAAATGGTCTTTAATATTTAAAGAGAAGTTGCCTGATTTAATACCAGTTATATCTTCTAATATTTTAGGCATTTGTCTAATAAATATTAAAACTCCTATAATTAATATTGCTCTTACTAATAAATAAATTAAAATATTATTGGTATATGGAGTACTTCCATCTGAGAATATATTAGACATAATAGTTGGAAGATTAGAAATTAAAAATACTCCAAAATATAAAATAATCATTCTTATAAATACTTCAGCATAAGTAGATAATGTGGCTTTAAGCCAATTAGAGAATATCTTGTCCTGTTTAGGAATTACTCTCATTAAAATTGGAATAGGAGCTAAAATTTGATAAAAAGCTAATTTAATTGTTCGTACTCCTAAATCAATACAATAAATTGCTAGAATGTAAGCTGCTACTATACCAATAATGGAAGATAATATGTAATGATAAGTTATTTCATTATTAATAATATTAGAAGAAAATTTTTGAAAAGCACTAAAATCGCCTGTAATAGAAACATAGTTATAAGCATCTGCTAAAGTATATTTATCACTTGTAACATTAATAATTGCATCTCCTACTCTTTCAATTCCAATTGCCGCAGCACAATAAGCTAGAGAAGCTCCAATAGTTGGACTACCAACAAATGATGTTAATACTGTTACTCCAAAAGAAGATGCTACAGCAAGTCCACATGAACCATAGGCTGCAACTTTAAATAAAAATCCTGTCCCATTTCCTTCTGTTTCTATTTCACTTGATCTTTCATTAAAATCATTTACTGTGGTATCAGTTGGATAAAAGAAAGCTTGAAATAATTGGGTGGACATATTATTCCCATAGTATTGCAGTAAATAATAATTATAATTTTCTTCCGTTACATTACTTGCTATTTCATTAAGAGGTACATCTTGGGTATCACCTGTCTCATCGACATACTCTAATACTGTTTCATTTATATTATTATAGTTAAAGGATGGCAAAATAATTCTTCCTATCACATTACTACTTAAAATAGAGTTTTGAAAACTATAGAGAAAATCAAAAATAGTCGGAACAAGGGCTATTAAAACTAAAGATGTAATTAAATTAACTACTATTTTCTTTGTTTCTCCTAATGATTTATTATCATCAACGTGAACCATGGAAAATAATAATTGATATGCTATTAAAAATAAAGCTACTACCCCTATTACTACATATATACTTTTAGTAATACTTTCATACATATTATTATCAAACAAGCGGAATGAAGCCAAAACACAAAATATTTGATATAACCAACTAATTAAAGAATAAACTAAGCTATCAATTAATAAAAATATTCCGACGATTATCTCCTCAGCTGTTTCACCAATAAAACTAAATATACCTGATATGAACATTTTCTCACCTGCTTTTTAATCATTATAGCATATTTTTATAAAATAGCCCATAGTTTTATTAATAATTTTTAGGATAATGCGAAAATTATTATTGGTGATAAAAATGATTATAAATAATAGATTAAAATATTGTCGGGAAGAACAAGAACTTACGCAAAAAGAATTAGGTGTTATTTTTGGAGTTCATGAAGCTACTATTAGTGGATGGGAAAATGCTCATGATAGTATACCATTAAAAAAATTAGTGAAATTTTGTAATATGTATAATTATAGTTTGGATTATGTTTTAGGTTTATCTGATCATAATTTGTTTTATGAAAATTCTAAATTGGATATTAAGCTAATTAGTACTAACTTAAAAAGGATACGCAAAGAGTTAAAATTTACGCAAATAAAAATGGCTGAAATTTTAGAAATTTCTCAAGCAAGATATTGTAATTATGAAAATGAAAAATTTCTTCCTACTACTGATATTTTATATACTTTAGCTAAAAATCTTAAATTATCAGTTGATAAAATTATTGGTAGAAAAGAAAAAAGAGTATAAAAAAATAAGCTATTTTTCAAGCTTATTTATCTTTTCAAATCGTTTGCTATGATATTATTTTCTTTCGCATATTCTAGAAAATCTCGAATAGAGTTTGATACATTATAATCTTCATCCATACTATACCAATGATAAATTAATATTTCATTATTTGGTATTAGAGGAACATTAATTTTTTTATGAGCTAAAAACACATGCATAGAGATTGTTAGATTAGGATCACTAGCAGCTTGTTCTGTTTTTTCAAAGACAAGTTCTAATTCTTCATCTTTTATGGTAAAACCACTATGGATTTCTTCACTTACTTCTCTTTTGGCCGCTTCAACCAGTGTTTCTCCTTCTTCCACTCCACCACCAATAAAAGTATAAGAATTAGTTTTGCTACTATTCCTGGATTGGACAATCAAAAGTTTATTATTTTCAATGAAAGCAATTCCTACTACTTGTTTAATCTTCATTTTTTTTCTTCCTATTTTTTGTGGTTTTCTGAGGCTTAATTACCTCTACTTCTTCTTTAGTAGATTTTTGTTCTTCTACAACCTCTAAATTATTTTCTTCTCTTACATCAATTACTTTTGTTCCTGCAAAAATATCGTGTAGTCCTCTTCCATCTTTATAGAATAAAATCATTAAGAAGATTACAATAGTCAAAATCATATCAAAATTAGAAGCAACAGTATAAATTGTTAAATATGTGCTTTCTTTGAAGCATATAGCAATCAAAGTTAAAATATTCATAATTACACCATTTAAAATAAATGCTCTTATAAAATAATTATGTAATTTTAAATCTTTTCCTTTATTACTAACAATTTTAATGCCCATAATTTTCTTTCCTAAAGTCTGTCCTTTGGTAAAATAAACAAACACACCATAATATAAAAATATAATTATAATACTACCTATAGTATAAACATAACCACTACTATTTAACTCATAACTCAACTCTTTTGTTTGCTCTGTAAGCTCTGTAGCATCTATTTCTTTATCATAATATTTTTGTAATACTTCATTATATGCTTGTGATGTTTCTACATATTCATCATATCGAGGATTGATGAAAGTAACATAAACTAAAGCAGAGCTAATTAAAGTAATTACTAAATAATCAATTAAATAGGCTACAATTCTTTTTAAAGCAACATTACTACTTGTCAATTTTATCCACTCCTTAGAGAATATTATATTCTTTTTTTCTTTTAAAGTAAAGTTATTTAATCATTCTTTTTAAACTCATTATTGCATTTTTTTCAATTCGGGATACTTGAGCTTGACTAATATTTAAAGCATCTGCTATTTCCATTTGGGTTTTTCCAACAATATACCTTTCTACTAATATTTCTCTTTCTCGTTCCTTTATTTTATTTAATCCTCTTCTTAAAGAAATTAACATATCTTTATCACTATTTAAATCTTTTTTATCTGCTATTTGATCCATTAAGTAAATCGTGTCACCACCGTCATTATAAATTGGTTCAAATATACTCATTGGCTCTTTTAAACTGTCTAAAGCTTGAGCAATTTTATATTCTTCTACATTTAAGATTTTAGCTATTTCTTCATTCGTGGGATCTTTCCCATAAAGATTAAAGTATTCCTCTTTATATTTCAAAATACTATAGGCTAAATCTTTTATACTTCTACTAATTCTTATACTACTATTATCCCTGATGTATCTTTTTATTTCTCCTAATATTAGAGGAACGGCATAAGTTGATAATTTTAAATTGTAAGATAAATCAAAATTGTCAATTGCTTTAATTAGACCAATTACTCCTACTTGAAATAAATCATCCATATTATAATTCCCTTTATTAAAGCTTCTTAAAATACTTAGTACTAATTTTAAATTACCATTAATTAATTCTTCTTTAGCTGCTAAATCCCCATTTCGATACCTTTCAAATAAACTTACCATTTCATTACCATTTAAAACTTTTAATTCATTTGTATTAATTCCCGTAATATCTACTTTATATCTTGCCATTTTAAAACTCCTTTCCCTTTATTTATGAGAAAGAAGTTTTTATTTTATTCATTTTCTTTTATGATGCCTAAATTCTTAAAGGATTAATATCAATTTCTAGAAAAACTTTTTTATTTGTCGCATAAATATCATCTAATTCTTTTAAACTTTTTAATAATTCTTTATCAAAACGATATTTAATTGTAATACTAAAACGGTAAATATTATTTCTTTTAAAGTTAGATGCTGTTGATGGTCCTAAAATAATACTAGATGAATCTAAATTTTTTTCTAAATAATTCTTTACTTTTGTAGCTTCTTTACTGGCTTCACTATAATCTTTACTAGCAATTTTAATATTGGCTAAATAATAATATGGAGGATATTTTAAGATTTTACGCACTTTCATTTCACTTTGATAAAATGAATTATAATCATGCTTCTTTACCGCTTTTATGGTTTCATTATCTGGATTAAAGGTTTGAATAATTACTGTTCCTTTTAACGTACTTCTGCCCGCTCTTCCAGATGCTTGATCTAAAAGAGAAAAACTGCGTTCGCTACTCCTAAAGTCTGGGATATTTAATGATGTATCAGCATTTATTATTCCTACTAAAGTACATTTGGGAAAATCAAGGCCTTTACTAATCATTTGAGTACCAATTAATAGGTTATATTCTTCCCTTCGAAAAGAAGCAATTATTTTATCATGAGCACCTTTTTTCGTTGTGGTATCCGCATCCATTCGGATGGTCCTTGCTTTTTCATATTTTTCTTTTATTATTTCTTCTAATTTTTCAGTTCCTAAACCTAAATAATTTAACCCTTTTTCTTTACATTCGGGACATATATCATCTTTTATTTTCGTATAACCACAATAATGGCATCTTAATGTATTAGAGGTTTTATGATAGGTTAAAGATATTTCACAATGAGGACATTTATAGGTAAATCCACAATTACTACAAGTAATAATTGTGGAAAATCCCCTACGATTTAAAAGAAGAATTACTTGTTCTTCTTTTTTTAAACATTCTTTTATTTTTTGGTCTAGAAGTTCACTTATAATAAAATTCCGTTTTTTTAATTCTTCTTTCATATCCACAATAAATACTTCTGGCATGGCTAAATTATTCGCTCTTTTAGTTAATGTTATTAATTCATAAACTCCTTTATTGGCTCTTGCCATTGACTCTAAAGAAGGAGTGGCACTTCCTAATACTAGTGGACATGAGTAATACTCGCTTCTTTTTAAAGCAATATCTCTTGCGTGATATCGTGGAGTATTATCTTGCTTATAAGTGTCACTATGCTCTTCATCCATAATAATTATGCCAATATTTTTTAGAGGTGCAAATATAGCACTACGAGTTCCTATTACAATAGAAATTTCTTCGTTTAAAATTTTTAAATATTCTTGATATTTTTCTTTATCCGATAAGCCACTATGGAGAATAGCTACATTAGAACCAAAATGTTCATAAAAAATGCGAATAATTTGTTCTGTTAAACTAATTTCTGGTACTAATAGTAAAGCTGTTTTCTTTTCTTCTAATACTTTTTTTATTAAATGAATATAAATTAGAGTTTTTCCACTTCCAGTTACTCCATATATTAAAAATGTTTTATTGGAAGAAAAGGAAGAAATAATCTTTTGATAAGCATTCTCTTGTTCTTCATTTAGTTTTTTATCATCTAGTTTAAGTTCTTTTTCTATGGTGTTCTTTCGAATTCGTTTTTCTTCTTTTACGAAATTTAATTTAATTAATTCCCTTAAACTACTTTGATGGCATTCTTTTTTTAATAACTCCCCTTTACTTATTAATTCTTCTAACAAATGAGTTTTATGACTTTTTTTATGGCTTTTCAGAAATGCTTCAATCTCTTCTTCTTCCTTGTTTAAGACAATCCATAATTCATAATTATTGTAATCTTTTGGATCTTTTACCTTTAAGGCACTAGGTAACATGGTTTGATAAGCTGTAATTAAATTACATAAAGTTAATTGTTGAAGATATTTTCCTAATAATAATAATTCTTTATTTAAAACTAAAAATTCATCTTCTATCTTTATAATTTCTTTTAATTCATACTCTTCATGATATTCACTCGTTATTTTTAAGACAATTCCATGAACATAACGATTATTAAAGGGAACTAATACTTTCATTCCTACTTTAAGTTTTTCTTCTAATTCTAGAGGAACTTTATAAGTGAATGCTTTATCTAATGATTTTACCGGATATTCAATTACACAATAAGCATACATTTTCATTCCTCCTTTATTACTTTTATTTTATCAAATTATTACTGATTAATCTATAATTTTATCCTTTATATACTATCATAAAAAATAATTTTTAAATCATACTTTAACTATTTTTTATCTCATCACATAATAAAAAGTGATTTTAATTTACTTTCAATCACTTTAATCTTTAAATTTCTTACTTAATACAAGTTTTAATAATTCATCAATCACAAGCATTACTACCACAATAATTAAACAATATAATAGCTCCATTGATGTAATAGTTGTTAAATTAAAGATAGATTTTATTGGAGTTAAATAAATTATAATACCTATCAATACTAATCCTAAAATACTTAAATTTAATTTAGAATTGCTAAATATTTTCGAACCAAGAACCGATTTTTTAATATTTTTACAAGAATATGCAAAACATAATTCTAACATCATTAAACAGATAAATGACATTGTTGCTGCTACTTCTGATCCATTTAAGTGTAGATTTAAGAAATAAATGAAAAGGATTGCCATACTTTTTAAAATGGAAGAAACAAGTATTTTACTAACTAAAAATGGAGTAAAGAAAGAACTATTTTTTTTGCGTACTTTTCTTTTCATAATATCACTATCCGCTTCTTCAAAAGCTAAGGCTATGGCGGGTATAGAATCTGTGATTAAATTGATAAATAATAACTGAATAGGAACAAATATTGTATAGCCAAATATTAAACCGACAAAAACAGTAATAATTTCGGTAATATTTCCAATCAGTAAATAAGTTATCACATTTCTTATATTGTCAAATATTCTTCTTCCTTCTTTAACTGCTGAGACAATAGTAGAAAATGAGTCATCTACTAAGATAATATCAGATACTCCTTTACTTACTTCTGTACCAGTAATGCCCATACCTATTCCTATATCACTAGCTTTTATAGCCGGTGCATCATTCACTCCATCCCCTGTCATGGCAACTACTTTATCGTGTTTTTTCCAAGCTTTCACAATAGCAAGTTTATTCATCGGACTTACACGAGCATAAACACGATACTTCTCAATCTTTTCAAATAACTCTTCTTCGCTTAATTTATCTAGTTCTTCACCAGTTATCGCTTCGTTTTCGCTTGTTAATATGCCTATGTCTTTAGCTATGGCAACTGCTGTATTTAAAGAATCTCCAGTTATCATAATTGGTCTTATATGAGCAGATTTACATAATGCAATAGACTCTTTAACATCTTTTCGTGGAGGATCGATTTCGCCTATTAATCCTTGGAAAATTAAATCCTCTTCCATTATTTTATCATTTTCTAACTCTTTATAAGCATAAGCTAGCAGTCTTAAAGCTTGACTTGAGTTTTCTTTTTCTATACAGTCTAATTTTTCCCGAGTTTTTTTATCTATAACTGTTATTTTACCAAAACTCGTTATCTTAGTACAATGTTTCATAACTGAATCATAACTACCTTTGGTAAATAAGTATCTTTTATTATTTATTGTTATTATGACTGACATCATTTTACGTTCAGAATCAAATGGTATTTCATCTATTCTTGGGTTATCTTCTTTCAACTTTTTGCTATCTAAAAACTGATCTAAATAGTTTATAATAGCAATCTCGGTAGGATCCCCTACTAAACCGTTTTCATTTTCATTTACATCATTATTTAAAACTAAATTATACAAAAATAAAGAATCTTTAGCTAAAACATGATCTTTTTTAAAAGACTCAAAATCATAATATAATAGAACTAGTTCCATTTTATTTTCTGTAATAGTTCCTGTTTTGTCTGTACAAATGATTTCTGTACTACCTAGTGTTTCTACACTATTCATTTTTCTTACTATAGCTTTTTTCTTAGCAAGAGAACTCATTCCCAAAGATAAAATAATGGTTATGACAGCCGGTAAACCCTCAGGTATAGCAGCAACTGCTAGAGAAATTGCCAATAATAGTGCCTCTGTTAAAGGCATATCTTTAATTATACTTACAATAAACATCGCTAAAATAACAATAGAAATAATAATGGTTAAGACTTTACTAATCCCATTCATTTTCTTTTGAAGAGGTGTTAATTCTATTTTAGTATCATCTAGACTAGAAGCTATTTTACCTATTTCGGTTGCCATACCTATTTCGGTTACTAAACATTCTCCCTTTCCATAAACAACATTTGTTCCAGCATAAACCATATTCGTACGACCACTTAAACTAACATCTTCTTTAATAGGATCAATCGTTTTTAAAACTGCTACCGACTCCCCAGTAAGAGATGCTTCATCCACTTTTAAAGATTTTACACTAATTAGTCTAGCATCAGCTGCTATTTTATCTCCTGATTCTAATAAAACAATATCTCCTCTTACTAATTCTTCACTATTTAAATAAATTATTTCACTATTTCTTCTTACCTTTACTTTCGTTGTCTGCATTTTTTTTAAAGCTTCTATTGCTTGATCAGCTTTTAATTCTTCAATAAAACCTAAAACAGCATCAATAAAAACAATTAGTAAAATAATAATGCTATCTATATAAGAATCTTTATTTAGATAAGAAATCACAAAAGATACTATAGCAGCAATTAATAATACTACTATCATTAAATTTTTAAATTGACTTAAAAACTTTAAGAATTTTGATTCTTTTTTTCCTTCTTTTAATTTATTTGGTCCATCTTTTTCTAATCTTTTTTGGGCTTCATCCCTACTTAATCCCTGTTTATCTACCTTTAACTCTTTCCAAGTTTCTTCTAAACTTAATTTATAAAAATTCACTTAATCACCCTAGTATAAACTATTTAATCCTCTTTCTTTATTTTTGGTTGTTCCCCCTTCAATATCATAACAGTCATTAATAATAAAGAAGGCATTTTTATCTAATTCTAAAATTATTTCTTTAAACATATAATAATCACGATTTGGAACAATACACAATAAAACATCTTGTTTCTTGTTTGTATATCCTCCTTCGGCTTTAATTCTAGTTACTCCCAATTTTAATTCATTAATAATTACATTTTCTATTTCATCTATTTTGCTTGTGTTAATGATAAACATTTTACTTTCTGATATTCCAATTACAATTTTATCTACAATAACTGATGAAATGTAAAGAATAATAATGCCATATACTACTTTTGGTATACCAAAGACAATACCACCAAATAAAATAATAAATACATTACTTAACATCGAAGCTTTTCCTTCGGATATATGCATATACTTACACATAATTTGCATAATTACATCACTTCCACCTGTGGTATACTCCATTTTATAGACAATACCATAAGCAACACCATATAAAATACTCGTTAAAGCTACGATGGTAATCATATCTTCAAAAACAAATTTAGAGGCTAGATATTCTCCTAATGGAGCAGTAAACGTAATCATTATAGGATATAAAATACTACCGAAGACACTTTTTAAAGTTTTATCTTTTCCTAAAAAAATAAAACTAATTCCTATCAATATTATAGCTGTTACATAAATAAATATTTGATCATTCCATCCAAATAAGTCATTAAAAATAATCGCTAAACTTGTAGTTCCTCCTACAATAAAATCATTGGGCTTTAAAAACATATTATAATTTAATCCTAAAAGAAAAGTTCCTAGTATCATTAAAGTTAGTCTTGGTATACGATTTTTATTTAATACTTTTTTTAATATCTTGGGTATATCCATATTGTTCCTCTCTTTCTATAGTGGTACTTTACCAGTATCTATCAAATAAGTTAATGTCTATGTTTAATTGCTTTTTTAATATTCCACATTTCTCTTCTGATCTCTCATAACCATTATTTATTACACACGTATTTTTTTCCGTATAGATAAAATCGATAATTAAAAAGGCTATGACAATTATTATTATTCCTATTAATATATCTTTCATACTATTCACCAATACAAGATTATCTTTTTTTTATTTAAAAGTCAACATAAAAATATTCATTTTACATATATTAGATTGAGGTGAAATTGATGAACGGTAACTTTTTTGGAAATCCAACATTTCCTACAAATACTTCTAGTAATACTTCTAATATGACTAGTCCTCCAGGAAATTATAGCTATGCTGACTCTCTTCCAATGGAACAAAGTTATATTGAAAATATTTTGAGACTTAATAAAGGAAAAAAAGTAAAAGCATATTTTTCTTATCCTGATTCAACAGAATGGAGAGATAAAGTCTATGATGGAGTCATTGAAGAAGCTGGTCGAGATCATTTAATTATGAGTGATCCTAAAACCGGAGATTGGTACTTACTTCGAATGATTTATCTAGATTATGTTACTTTTGAAGAAAAAATCAGGTATAATCATGACTATTCTGATAAGACGTTCTAACGGGAACGTTTTTTTAAAAATAACTATTAAATAAAACTTTTTCTTCTCCTAAAACACTTCCCCTGCCATGCCCGGGATATATTTTAATATCATCTGGATATTTTTTTATTTCTTCTAAACTTTTTTTCATATCTTCTATGCTAGAAGTTTCTAAATCACATCTACCAATCGTATGGAAAAATAAAAAATCTCCCGTAAACATTACTTTCTCATCTTTAAAATAAAAAGTTAAAGAATCACTAGCATGTCCTGGTGTTTTTATTATTTCATAAGAAAAGCTTTTTTTCAAAAAAACATTATGTTTTAAATGATACTGTTCTTCAATTTCTTTTAAGGCTAATATATGATCCCAGTGATGATGAGTTACTAAGATTTCTTCTACTTTATATCCTTTACAGGCTTCAATTATTTTTTCTGCTTCATCGCCTGGATCAATAATGATACATTTATTATTTTTTTTCACAATATAACAATTTGTTCGTAAACGTCCTAAGACTAGATTTTCTATTTTCAATTTTATCACCTAAATAATCATAACAAAAAACAAAGATTTTAGCAATTATCTTTGTTTTTAATTAATTCTTTTAATGCTGCTACACAATTTTCAATTCCCATAGCACTATTTAGACAAACATCATAATTTCCTAAATCATTCCAATCTTGATCTGTATAATATTTGTAGTGCTTTTTTCGATCCTTATTTATTTTTTCAATTTCCTTTTTAGCTTCTTTCTTTTTTAAACCATAATATTTTACAGCTCTATTTACTTTACTTTCTTCATTGGCATAAATAAATACTTTTAAAATATTCGATTTTTCTTTCAAAATATAATCGGCACATCTTCCAATAATAATACAGGAATCTTTTTTGGCTAAATCTTCTATTACTTTTTTCTCACTAATAAATAATTCATCATCTAAATTATAACTGTTACTTAAGCCATTATAATTCTTTTTGGTTTGTTCATGTTCTGTAATATAGTCTACCGATAAACTTGAATCTTTGGCTACTAAATCAATGAGATTTTTATCATAACAAGGAAGTCCTAATTCTTTTCCTAATAATTGGCCAATATATCTTCCACCACTTCCATATTCGCGATTAATCGTAATAATTATTTTATTTTTTAGTTTGGTATTAGCTACTACTACTTCTTCTTTTTCATCCACAAAAACTTTCTTTTGAGATAGTTTGTTATATTCCGTTCTTAAAATAAAGATGACAATAATAAAGGTTATCGTATCCGCTATAGGAGCAGCATATAAAGCTCCATATAAACCAGAGAATTGAACTAAAATTAAACATAATGGAATAAACAAAATAATTTGTCTTATAAAGGAAACAGCTGTAGATTTTTTGGCATTTCCTAAAGATTGAATGATAATACTACTACACATTTCTAAGAAATTTAGGGCTGATACTAGTAAAAAGATTCGACAACAATCAACGGCAAATTCCATATATAAAGCATTATCACTTGATCCAAATAAACTAACTAAAGTTTTGGGGAAAAAGACAAAGCCAATATTGAAAATAATTCCAATTATTAATCCTACTTTTAAAACTTTATTTATCGTTTCTTTTACTCTTTTTATATTTCCGGCTCCGTAATTAAAGCCAATAATTGGCTGTGCTCCACAAGCTAATCCTAATATAACAGATACATAAACATTAATTAATTTTGATATTACTCCATAAACTGATAAAGGAATATCTGAACCAAATTTAGTCGTTGCTCCGTATTTCGTCATTACATTATTCATTACAATAAATAGTGCTAAAACCGTCATTTGAATGATGAAACTCGCCATACCATAAGAAAGCGTTCTTTTTAATGAATTATTTAGACGATAATCTTTTCTCTCCATTTTTACTGATTTTATTTTTAATAAGTAGATGAAAGCTATAATACATGAGACGATTTGACCAATAATCGTAGCAATAGCTCCTCCTACTACTCCCATGTCAAAACCAAAAATAAAGATTGGATCTAAAATAATGTTAATGATTGCTCCACTAAGCAAGCAAAACATCGAATATTTTGGGGATCCATCCGCTCTTATAAAAGAAGCTAATCCCGAATAAATAATCATGAATGGAGCTCCAATTAAAATAATCCGCCCATAACTCATTGCATAGTCATATACACTTTCGGTACATCCAAAAAATTGGATTAAAGATGGTAAAAATATCTCTCCTAATAAACAAACTAGTAACGATATTATAATTAAGAGAATAACTCCTGCGCCTATACTTCTTTTTGCTTCTTCTTTATTATTTTCTCCTAATCTTAAACTTAAATTGGCAGCTAGGCCATTACCGATTAATCCAGCTAAACCGGTACAAATAATTACTATTGGAAATATAACATTGGTCGCAGCATTTCCTAAATACCCTACTCCCTGTCCAATAAATATTTGATCGACAATATTATAGATGGAATTAATTAGCATACTTATGATACAAGGAATTGCAAAACTAATTAACAATTTATTAATATTATCTTTTCCTAAATCTTTTTCTTTCATTTTCTCACACCTTTCTATCAAACAAAAAAGCGTAGTCTGGATTTACGCTTTTTGCTACACGACAGATTTAAGTATAGCACAAAATTTATTTTTGTGTAAGTTTTTTTAATTACAATTTCCATTATTTTTTATATAGTAGTCTTTTATTAAATTAAAAATATCATTACTATTTTGGTTTTCTTTTACATCAATTATTTTTTCAATATTATTACTCATTTCTATAATCTTATCATTCTTAGTTGTGATGGTAAAGGTTTCGGTTTCTTCATTTAAATTACAAGTTAAACTTGATTTTACATTTATTTCTTCCGTTTTTTTATCTTTAAACACCGTAAATGTAAGAATAGCAATTATAATAAAGATAATATAGATTATAATAATAATACCTATTATTTTTAATATTTTAATAATAATTCCGGCTAAACGCTCGACGTTACTCATCTTTTCCTCCAATATATTTTCTTCACCAACTAATTCATTTAAACTCACATGAAATATTTTAGCTAGTTTAGCTGCATCCTCTAAACTTGGTGATGTTTCATTTAGTTCCCATTTGCTAATGGTTTGTCTTGAAACATTTAATTTTTCCGCTAATTCTTCTTGAGTATAATTATTTTTCTTTCGTAATTCACTAATCTTATTTCCAATATTCATTCTTTTTCTCCTTTCATATTCATTATAAAATAATTTACCTTTTTTTTACTAGCAATTTTGAATGGAAATTTCGCCCGATTTATTAACATGAGAAAATTCTTAATATTTTCTTGGAAAAGACTTTAAAAATATGAAAAATATTGTTATAATTTTTATGGTGAAGCATATGTTGTGGTTATCAATTTTTTTAATTATTTTAATTATTGTTTGTTTAATAGGTATTTATTATGCTATTTCTTTTAATAAACTTAATGATTTAAAAACTAAAATTCATGAAGCAGAAATGATTATTGATGAGTCATTAAGGACAAAATACGATACTTTAATTCGAGTAAGCAATCATATTCGCACTCATATGGAGAATAACAAAAATTATTTTAAAGAATATGAAAAATTAAAAGAAACAAATATTAGTAATTTTGATATGGATCGTAAATTAAATGAAGGATATACTTTAATCTTAAAAATGATGGATGATTTAAAATTAAATGAGGATGAAGAACTTAACCAAGATATTGATAGTATTCAAAGATTAGATGAAAAACTTACAGCTGCTAAAAATTATTATAATAAAAATACTAGTGAAGAAAATGCTATTGTAAGAAAGTTCCCTACAAATATTATTGCTAGAATTCATGGATTTAAAGTAAAACTTTTCTTTGACGGAAAAGATATGGATGATGAAATAATAGACGACTTTAAAATGTAAGTCGTCTATTTTTCTATTCGCCAATCAATTTCTTTCAAACCATTTCTCTTTAAAAATTCATTCGTTTTACTAAAAGGCTTTGAGCCAAAAAAACCATAACGGGCAGCAAAAGGAGATGGATGGGGACTAGTTAAAATTAAATGCTTAGGATTTGTGATATATTTTGCTTTCTCCTTAGCAAAATTCCCCCATAGAATAAATACGACTGGTTCTTCCTTTTCGTTTAAAAGGCGAATTATATAATCAGTTAGTCTCTCCCAACCTAGTTTTCTATGACTTGCAGGAGTATCTTTGATAACAGTTAAAACAGCATTCAGCATTAATACTCCTTCTTTCGCCCAATTCGTTAATTCGCCATGATGAGCTGGTGGTATTCCTAAATCATCATACAATTCTTTATAAATATTTTGTAGAGATGGTGGTATAGAAACTCCTTTTTGAACCGAAAACGAAAGTCCATGGGCCTCCCCTATTCCGTGATATGGATCTTGTCCTACAATTACTACTCTAGTATTTTGATAACTTGTTAATTTTAAGGCTTCAAAAATATGATCTTTAGGTGGAAATACAGTGTGATGGCTATATTCTTCTTCCACGACATGATAAAACTTTTTGAATCCTTCACTATTCCATATTATTTTTAACTTTTCATCCCAATCATTTCCTATCATAACTACCTACTTCTTTCTTTTTAAAAATTTTTTATCTTGTTCCTTTTCGTCTATTCTTTTCTAAAAATATTTCATAATATTCTTCTACTTTTTCTTTGTAAATATTATCTAAATCAGCGATAGGTCTATTAAACATTGTTTGATATAAGTGTATATCGTTAGTACTTTTCTTAATAAATGCCCCCATAACTGAATAATTATTATTTCCTAATGGTTTTAAGACAATTCGAATTTGATCTTTTTTTAGTTCTATAAAATTACTATTGGTACTTAAATATTTTGTGTTAACATTATTACCTCGTTTAAATGCTTCTATTAAATCTAAAATCGTTTCATAAGCTTCTTCACGTATATTCATCAGATCTCTTACAAAATAGCATTTTTCTGGTTCTTTACTGTTAGTAGAATAATATAGGGATACCCCCCCCCCAATTGTTATTTGAGCTTCTTTTCCTTGTTCTTCACAAGGATAATCTATTTCTACGTTCTTTGTTTCTGTTAAACTATCTAATTGAGTTCGAATATACATGTATTTTTGATATAGTTCTTTGTATTCCTCTTTTATAGATTGTAGAGTTGAAATACTAAAATAGAATTCTTTATCTTTTAAAATATTAATTAAATCGAAAATCCTATTTTGATAGTACTTTAAAATTCTTTTATATATATATTCTTTTTCAGTATGAGATAAATTATCCAAAATTAAATTATTATAGACAATTGAAAGAGGATTGTTCTCTATTATATTTATAGAATTAGCAATTATTTCTTCTAATTTTTCAACATTTTCATATGGTTCTATAATAATTTCTTCATACCCTTGGTTCAACATGTTCAAAATTAAATATAATTCTTTACTAGATATAGAATTGGCCTTTTCACTATGAGCTTGAGTATTATGTATTTTTATATATTCCATAGTTTTAATTAAGGTTATATCATCGATATTTTCTTTTAATAATCTATTTTTAAGAAAATTCATTAAACTAGGTGAAATTATTTGACGATAAACTAAAGCATTATAAATGGTTTTAGATAACTCTAAATTCTTTTTTATTATATTAAGCTCTGTTTCTAAAATAAATAAATCATTTTTTAAAACATCAATCATTTCTTTAATATTGTATGGTGTAATTGTAAGACGATGATGATCATATAGAAGTCTTGTAGCGTTTTTAGTTATATCTTTTTTTTCTAAACTTTCAATGGCTTTTTTATAACTCCAAACTCTTTCTTCTAAACCAGAGCTTTTAAAAGATAAATTGGCAATGTCTATTTTTAGTAGTTTTTCTAAATCTTTTAGTAACATAGCTTCCTCCTATTTATGATAAATTTCATGATTATTTATCTTAAAAGAACGATATATTTGCTCTAATAAAATTCCCCTAAATAAACCATGTGGAAAAGTAAATTTGGAAAAAGAAAGTGGAAAGTTGCTTCTATCTTTTATTTTCTTACTAAGTCCTGTAGAAGAACCAATTATAAAAGTAATTGTACTATGCGTAATAAAAGTTTCTTCTATTTTTTTAGATAAAGATATGCTATCTATTTCTTTTCCTTCAATTTCTAGAGTTATGACATAATCATTTACTCCAATATATTTTAAAATGTTATTTGCTTCACGCTCTAAATCCTCTTCATCTTTTAATTCTATTATCTCTAATTTATGATACTTATTAATCCTTTTACTATAATCACTTACTAAATCAATTAAGTACTTTTCTTTTAATTTTCCTAAACATATCAATTTAATCATACTTCTATCACTTCACTTGGTTCATCTGGTTTGGCACATTTAATATCTCGGAATGATATATTATAAGTATCAAAAATATGATTAATTTCGTTTAATGCTAATTCTTCGGTATTATTTTTTTCTGATAAGTGCATTAAATAAATTTTCTTTGTATTTTCACCAATTAATTTTGTTAAATAAAGACTACAAGCATTATTCGATAAGTGACCATAATCCGATAGTACACGTTTTTTTAACCAATCAGGATATGGACCATGTTGCAACTTTTCAATATCATGATTACTTTCAAATAAATAGATTTCTTTATTTTTTAAATATCGAAAATTCTTATGGTTTACATATCCAGTATCTGTTACATATACAACAGAATTCCGGCCATTTTCAAAAACAAAATTTCTCGAATCTGTAGCATCATGAGATGAATGAATACATTTAACACTTAGATTTTTTAATATCACTTCATCTTCATAAATTAACACATGTTCATAATCATGGATATCTTCTAATTCTTTAAACATTTCACTAGATATTACAATTGTGGGATGATATTTTTTTATAAATGTTTTTAGAGCCGAAATATGGTCATCATGTAAATGGCTAATAAATATATAATTAATTTCTTCGGGATTTACTCCTATACTTTCTAACTTTTCAACAATATATTTTCTATTTTTACCAATATCAATTAAAATTTTATAATTTTCAGTTTCGATATAAGTGGAATTTCCCCCTGAACCACTTGCTAAGACACATACTTTCATTAGTATAACCCCATCGGATTGGTAAAATAAGAACCTGATTTATATGGATATCCCATAGATATTGCAAAGTGTAAGTGTGTACCTGTTGCTCTACCACTACTTCCCATTGTTCCAATTACTTGACCACGACTGACAGATTGTCCGACTGAAACACTATTACTTGCATTATGAGCATATAAGCCATACATATTATTTCCATGATCAATTACTATATAATTTCCTAATGATCCGCCACATGTATCACTTAAACCATAACCTTTAGCTGGACAACTGCTATATACATATACTACTGTTCCTGAACCTATAGAATAAATTGGAGAACCATGACCTGTTCCTGAAATATCAATTCCATCATGATGAGTACCCCAACGAGAGGCAAAATAACTTGTAATAACATATGGTCTTGCTGTTGGCCAACCCCATGTTCCTGTTGATACTGGTGGTCGAAGATTCGGATTACTTCCTGTTGGTCTTTTTGTTCCTACTACGACAACTTGGTTTACGGGTTCTTTTATAGTTTCAGAACTTACGATTTCAGAACCTTGACCTTGAACACCATTCGTAACTGTAAATTTTTCTGTTACTAATTCTTCACCTTTTTGTCCCGGAATTTTTACTTCTTCATAATTTGTATATTCACTACTATCTTTTTCTTCTACGATTTCGTAAGCGATTTCTTGAACAGATACTCGGTGTAAATCATAAATAAATGTTAATACCGGATTGATATATGTTACATTTAATTTACTTCCAACTCGTAATATTACATCTTCGCTTTTTAATTCAGGATTAATCGTTAATAAATCACTTGTTCCAAGTTCGTATTCTTGAGCGATAGATTCAATAGTATCTCCAAGTTCTACTGTGTAATACTCCATATCTGGATCACTACCAAATAAAAAGTATTGGCTTAATTCGTTTACATCAGTGTATATTTTTTCATTAACACTGATATAGGCTTCTTTGATTGTAATGTCTTCTTCAAAATACATGTTTTCAATAATAGATCCAGTATCTATAATTTCATCTTGTTTATCGTTAATGTAATTTTCATATATTCCATCATCTAAGAAAGAATTTACAAAATTAACTAGTGCTTCTTTTAATAACTCTTTATCTAAAACATGAACTTTGATCTCACTATCTTCTTTTTTTATTGTCATAGTGTAGCCTTTAACAGCAAAATCATCGGCTTCTTCTATTTTATTATAAACTTCATTAATACTATCAGCTCTTGTATCATAAGTATTCATTGCCACTATTTTTAAATCAGTTGGAGGATAGACATTTGATACATCATATTTTTCTTTAATCGATGTTTGACTTTTATCAATTAATTCATATAAATCATCTTCATTGTCAATCACCCCAATCTTTTCTCCATGTAAATATACTTGATATTTATTATTAGCAGGAGCTAATATTCTATCTGTCATGTTACTTAAAAAAAGAATAAGTCCCGCGATTAAGGTAATTAATACGGTGATTATAATATTCTTATTGCGCATTATATCCTCCTTCATTATTTTCGGTATGTAAATAATTTTTGAAATTACTCATATTTAATTCAAATAGTAAACGATATAATCCGGTTGAACCTTTTCGATGTTTTGCAATAATTACATCAATTGGAACAATCGTCTCGCGTTTTTCACTTTTGGCTTCATAGTAGTCTTTACGATTTAAAAATAATACTAAATCGGCATCTTGCTCTAATGATCCAGATTCTCTTAAATCAACTAAAGCTGGTTCTTTATTTTCTCTTTTATCTACACTACGAGAAAGTTGGGCTAAAGCAATTACGGGGACATCTAATTCTAAAGCCATTGTTTTTAGACTACGAGAAATTTCTGATACTTCTACTTGTCTTGATTCTACACGATTTGACCCAGTTGTTACTAACTGCAAATAATCAATTACTACTAATCCTAATCCATTTGGACTACTGGCAAGTCTTCGACATTTGGCTTTAATTTCAGGTGCAGTAATACTCGCGTTATCTTCGATATAAATATTGGTACTTGCTAGTTTACTTAAGGCTTCATTGTATCTTTTCCAATCATTATGTTCTAGTTTTCCCGTATTTAATTTATAAGAGTCAATTCCTCCAATACTGGCGATCATACGATTTACTAACATTTCCGCTGACATTTCTAAGTTAAAAATGGCTACAGCTTTATCAGTAGAAAAAGCAGCATTGGTCGCGATGTTAAGAGCAAAAGCTGTTTTTCCCATACCAGGACGAGCGGCTAATATGATTAGTTCTCCACCATGAAGACCAGCTGTAACTCGATCTAAGTCATAAAATCCTGTTCTAATTCCAGTAATATCACTTTTATTTTTAGATCTCTCTTCTAACCTTTCTTTAGCAATTCTTAATATTTCATGAATTGGTACAAACTCAGTAGAAGTACGCATTTTTACAACATTTAAAATATTGCGTTCTGCATTATCTAACATGCTCGTAATATTTTCATCATTATAAGCACTTGTTACAATATCAGTTGCAGTATTAATTACATTTCTTCTAATTGAAGCATCTTTTAATATCTTTATATAATACTCTAAATTAGCAGATGTTACAACGGAATCAATAACTTCAGTTAAATAATTAATTCCCCCTATTTCATTAAAGGCCTTTTTTTTATCTAATTCGGCTTTGATGGTTGTTAAATCTACAGGTGTTCCTGATTTATATAAACTAATAATTGCATTAAAAATGGTTCTATTTTTTTCATTATAAAACATATCTTCTGTTACTTCATCATGGATTTTCTCTAATGCTTCACTACTTAAAAAGGCAACTCCTAAAACACTCATCTCAGCTTCTAAGTCACTTGGTAATGCTCTTGTGGCCACAAATCTCACCTACTTACTTTTGTAAATTCACTCTTATTTTAAATATTACTTTCTTGTGTAAAACTACTTCTACTTCATGAATTCCTAATACATCTAAATCATTATCTAACTTAATACATTTCTTATCTACTGAATAGCCCATTTCTTTTAATTTTTCAGATATTTGTTTCGTAGAAACTTTTCCGAATACTTTATCTTGAACTCCGGTTTTCACTTGAAAAGAAATAATTTTATTTTCTAATTCTTTTTTTATTTCATTTAATTCTTTCACTTTCTTTTCTTCTTCTTTGGCTTCTTTATCTAATCTAGTATCTAATACTTCTTTACTTCTTTTGGTTAGAGGTACAGCTAATTTATTTTTAATTAGGTAATTATTAGCATAACCATCACTAACATCTAAGATATCATCTTTTTTGCCTACTTTTCTTACATCTTGTAATAAAATTATTTTCATAAGATCTCCCTTTCTCATGTATATATAATTATAACAAAAAAAAGCTACTAATTAAAGTAGTTTATTTTCTTGAAAATGCAATCATCGCTATAAATCCTAAAACAATTGCTCCAAATACACAATATACAATAATTGTTACGGCTTTACTTGGTTCACTATATAAATCATTTAATGTTTTTGCTTCTACATCTAATTTTTCATCACTAATTACTTTTGAAACAATATCTTCATAGTCCCCTTCTTTTTCATAATCTTCCACTATTTCGAATAATTCTTCCCATGTACCAGTTCCATAACCCTTTACATATTCACTTCCAACAACAAAAAATGGTGTTCCATAATCCTTGGCTGTTTTATCTACATCTAGGTAATCAGCTACGGCATCTTGTAAATTGGCATTTGTTTCATTTTTCCACACTTCGTAAGTTACAATCTCGACATTATCAGGAATTAATTCCCTGTGATTATTAATATACTCTAATGCATCTTCACAATGAACACAAGTATCTCCTCTAAATAAATATACTGTGATTTTGTCACTTTCAGCTTTTACATTACTAGGTATTATTACTAAACTGGTTAACATTAATAATAAAATTAATACTTTCTTCAAAATTATCACATCCTCTTTGTAATTATAGCAAACATTATTTTTTTAGTAAAGATTTTTTATTTTACTTTGTTATATAAATAACTAGATATTTCGTTAAATTATTATAAATGAATAAAGAATATTTAAAACTTGTACTATTTTTTTCATCCTATTCATATTTTTAATTAGAAAGATGAAAGATGGTGAAATTTTGGAAAAAAAAGAATTACTTGAATCAATAGCCAAAAGAGGGAATGGAAGTATTTATCTTGGAGTGGTAGGAGCAGTTAGAACTGGTAAATCTACTTTTATTAAAAGATTTATTGAAAACTTAGTTGTTCCTAATATCACCGATGACTATGAGAAAAAACATTGTTTAGATGAAATACCACAAAGTGCCCAAGGAAAAGCTATTATGACAACTGAACCGAAGTTCGTTCCATCCAATGGTGCAGAAGTAACCGTTGATGAGTTTACAACTAATATTAAATTAGTGGACTGTGTCGGTTTTGTTATTCCTGGAGCTCAAGGTTATGAAGATGAAGATGGAAATCCCAGAATGGTAAAAACTCCTTGGTTCCCTGATTCTATTCCCTTTGTAGAAGCAGCTGAGATTGGTACTGAAAAGGTAATTAAAGATCATGCTACCATTGGTATTGTGGTTACAACTGATGGTTCATTTGGTGAAATTCCAAGAATGAATTATGTAGAAGCGGAAGCTCGAGTTATCAACGAATTAAAAGAAATTGGAAAACCTTTTATTGTTATTTTAAATAGTATTCACCCTACTAATACTGAAACAGTACGGATCGCAAAAGAAATGGAAGAGGCTTATGATATTCCAGTCCTTCCTATTAGTGCTGAAAAAATGAATGAAGTAGAAATTATGGAGATTTTAAAGAAAGCGTTATATGAATTCCCCGTTTTAGATATTAAAGTAAATGTACCAGAATGGATCGATGCTCTTCCTAAAACACATGAAATTAAATTACATTTTTTAGAAAAAATTAAAGAAAGCGTTATTAGTGTAGAAAAAATTAAAGATATTGATTTTATTTTAGGACATTTCGAAGATAGCGAATATATTACTAAATCTTATATTAGTGAACTTGATGCTGCTACAGGAACTGTTACAATTAATTTAGAAACAAGAGAAGAATTATATAATGAAGTTTTAACTAGTATTATGGGGGATGCTGCTACAACTAAAGCTGGACTTATTCGAATTTTTGCAGGGTATAAAGAATCAAAGGAAGAAATGGATTCCATTAAAGATGCTTTGAAAGTTGCTAGAAATGCAGGATATGGAATCGTTTACCCTACTATCCGTGATATGAAATTAGAAACTCCAGAGATTGTAAAACAAGGATCCCGTTATGGTGTTAAATTAAAAGCTACTGCTTCTTCTATTCATTTAATGAAAGTGGAAGTTCAATCTACTTTTGAACCAATTATTGGTAGTGAAGCTCAAAGTAAAGAATTAATTAATTATTTAATGAAGGACTATGAAAAAGATCCAAATTCAATTTGGCAAAGCGAAATATTCGGTAGAAGCTTAGAAGCTATTGTTCAGGAAGGCATACAAGCAAAACTTTCCATGATGCCGGATGCTACAAGATATAAGCTTTCACAAACAGTCACTAAGATTGTAAATAAAGGTGCTAATAATTTAATTGCTATTGTATTATAAAAGTTTACTTCGGTAGACTTTTTTCAATTGCAGTATGCTTCATTATAAACTTTAAAATGATTCCATTGCTTTATTCCAATATTACCTTTAAATTGCAGTATGCTTCATTATAAACATTTCTTTATTCCCATTTACATAAGTATTTGTAACCTTTAAATTGCAGTATGCTTCATTATAAACAATCGCAATTTGATTAGCAAGTTCACCCCTCATTTCTTTAAATTGCAGTATGCTTCATTATAAACTAATAAGATTATATTTGACGAATTTATTATTCCTACTTTAAATTGCAGTATGCTTCATTATAAACTTTCTCTGTTGAGACAATTCAACAATTACACTAAGCTTTAAATTGCAGTATGCTTCATTATAAACATCCAGTTTGATTAGTATCATAAGACAAGAGTTAAACTTTAAATTGCAGTATGCTTCATTATAAACTGGTGATTTTTCTAATAAAATCAATATTAATATAACATAATTTGTTATTTTTTACTACTTGTTTTACTTATTTAAGGCTTTTTTTCTGTCGATCTCCCGTATTTTTAACCATATTATAGGTCGACAGAAAACACTTTAGAGTTTTTTCTAAAGTGTTTTAAATTTTGAAAATTTTATTTTTCTTTTTGAAATAGATAACCGTTCCTATTATTAATAATACTACTATAATAGAAATTCCACTTACCATCCCTGTTGGTGGAGTGTCAACTTCGATATCGCTATCATCTGGAGTAGATACTGTATCTCCAAGTACTACCCCATCTACATCTTTGTTAGGATTTACTACTTCAACATTAGCATCATTTTCTACTTTTTCTGTATTATTAATTTCAGGAGTTTGCTCTTGTTCTTTTATACTTGTGTATACTCTTATTGATGCTTGAGCAAATACTTTTTCACCTAAATCTAACCATTTTTCGCCATTTGTTGAAAAATAGGATACTCCTTTAGTTATTTCAAAATTATGATAAGGGCTATTTGCTGAGGCACCCTTCATAGCGATTGGAATAATGTCTTCGGTATTACTATCTGTTTCATATTTTACGATAATTGAAAATTTTTCAGTTACATAAATATCTTTACTCGGAATTATACTAATATAACCGGCATGAGATGTTGTTCCTTTGGCTATTTCTACATAATCTTTTAAAGAAGCATTGCTTGCATAATATACTGTATAATTAATTCCTTCATTATTACTAGCAAATGTTATTTTATCTATTTTTTCAGCATTAGCATTTTGTTTTGTAAATATATTAGCAACGTAATTAACATCAGACTTACTCTTTAGTGTAACATTTGTTCCTAAATCATCATAATAATATGCTTCATCTGATACATTTAAATCGGTATTATAAAAACCAACTATATTTGTACAAATATTCACATCATCATATGAAATATAATAGTAACCATTTTCTCCATTTGTTGTTCCGTAAGAATTTTTGACGATCCATGCTCCTTTTCTGGTGGCATTATTTTTAAAATTGGTTACTTCTATATTGTCGTCCCATCCTACAATAGTTACTGCATGATTAGAAATATCACTTCCATTATAATAGTAATATGCTCCATTACTATAATTTGATTTTGTATCAAAATATAAGGAAGCCGCTAAAGCACCATGATTTACTAAATATTGTTTGATTGTTCTTATACTATTTTCACTACATATTCCTTGAGAATTATTTAAATAGAAAATATCATCTACATCTACACTTGCTTTTTTACTTGTTACATCTACTTGATTAATTGTCGTAGTATTTGCTATTAAATTAGTGATTGTTTGAAATGGTAACTCACTTTCTTTTATTGGTCCCCAATTATTTAAAACATATGCTGCTGTATATTCTAATTTTCCACCACTATTAAAATTTCTGTTAAAAGTAATAAAACTTGGTATATATAAGGATTTCTGAGTCATTAATTCTAAGTGGGCGACACTTAAATAATCGGTATTTATTTTATTTTTTAATAGATTAGATTCAATCGATGCTAAAGTAGAAAAAGCCCAACAATCATCACTTACTCCTTGATCCCTTACATCTAATATAAATTCATCTTGTAATGTAAAGCGTTCCATAGAATAGCTATTTGAACTTCCTATTAAGCTACTTTCTTTTTCTTGCTTACACATATTTGGCATGGAAACGTTTTCTTTTTCTTCGATACTTAAATTTAGCCATGCTTTATATTCATCAGAATATTCACATAATTCTAAAGTGATGTCCTCAGCATTTACACTAGATATTCCCATAAATAACATGGCAATTAACACTAAAGCTTTTTTCATCCTATACACTCCCTATTCTTTATTTAAGTATATCATTTTTTTACTTTATTTGACATATAACTTATCCTTCTTTACAAATTATTGATACTAAAAAAGATGCTACTTTTGTAACATCTAATTCTTTTTCATTTTTATTTCTTCTAATAATAAATTAATAAAATCATCTATACTTACAGTTATGGTTTCCTCACTTCCACATTTACGATAACTTACCATTTTATTTTCAGTTTCTTTATTTCCAATGATTACAGCATAATTTTTCTTTTTCATTACGCTTTCACGCATTTTATATCCTAGCTTTTCTTCACGATCATCTAGTTCTACTCTTATTCCTGCTTCTTCTAATTTTTCTTTTAAATTCTTAGCATAATCTAAATGATATTCATTATTAACAGGAATTATATTTACTTGTACTGGAGCGAGCCATAATGGAAACAAGCCTTTTCTTTCTTCTAAGTAGTAAGCGATAAAGCGATCTAAACTACCAAATATGGCTCTATGTAATACTACTGGTGTTTTTTTGCTTCCATCTTTATCAATATAAGTTAAATTAAATTTCATAGGTAAACAAAAATCTAACTGACAAGTAGATAATGTGTATTCATTTCCAACAGCCGGGCGAACTTGTACATCAAGTTTTGGACCATAAAATGCGGCTTCTCCCGTTTTTTCTATATAAGGTATTCCAATATGACTTAGTACTTTTCTTAAGGTATTTTCAGCATGATTCCACATTTCATCATCAGGATAGTATTTTTCTTTATCTTCTGGATCTCTTAATGATAATTCAAAATGATAATCTTTGATACCTAATTCTTTATAAACATCTAATATTAAATTCACTACTAGACTAAATTCTGATTCGATTTGTTCAGAAGTTACAAATAAGTGTGCATCATTTTGACAAAAGGTTCTTACTCTTTCAATTCCTTTTAAAGCCCCGCTTGCTTCGTAACGACAATCTCTTGCTATTTCACCAATACGAATTGGAAGATCACGATAAGAGTGAATTTGATTTGCGTAAATCATCATATGGTGCGGACAATTCATTGGTCTTAATACAAATTCTTCACCATCTACTTCCATTTTTGGAAACATATTTTCTTGGTAATGTTCCCAATGACCACTGGTTTTATATAATTCTACATTTCCAAGTGGAGGAGTTAAAACATGATGATATCCTAATTTTTTTTCTTTTCCTTTAATATAATTCTCTAGTTCTTCCCAAATAATATAACCATTGGGTAAATACATTGGAAGTCCTTTTCCAACTAAATCATTTGTCATAAAGATATTTAGTTCTTTTCCTAGTTTACGGTGGTCTCTTTCTTTAGCTTCTTCTCGCATTTTCAAATGTTCTTCTAGTTTCTCTGGAGTGTCAAAACAAATACCATAAATTCTTTGAAGAACTTTATTATTTTTATCCCCTTTCCAATATGCTCCACTTACTTTTAATAGTTTAAAATTCTTGCATTCTTTTACTGTTTCAACATGAGGACCACGACATAAATCAGTAAAATCTCCTTGAGTATAGCAACTAATAATAGTTTCTTCTTCATTCATTCTTTTAATTAAATCTATTTTATAAGGATCATCTTTAAATTTTTCTAAAGCCTCTTTTTTCGTTAGTTCTTGTCTTACAATTCTTTTTCCATCTTTAGCTAATTTTTTCATTTCTTTTTCAATTGCTGGTAGGTCATCCTCTGTAAGAGTGATATCTCCTAAGTCAATATCATAATAAAATCCTTCTTCAATTACTGGTCCTACCCAAAATTTTGCCTCAGGATATATATGTTTTACTGCTTGAGCTAACAAATGAGCACAACTGTGATTCAATACACTTAATTTTTCATCTTCTTTAATATTTATCATTTTTTCTTCCTCCTCATTAAATTATAACTTCTTTTATTTCCTTCTTTAATTTTTCAAACTCATTTATAATTTTTTCTGCTTGAGATCTATTATAAATATCCATTTCTCCAAAATCGTATTTAAACGTTAGCTTTTTAAATCCTCCTTTGGGTCCAACTTTTTTTATAATATTTGTAGCATTTGCTAAACTATCTAAAAATTTCCGTTCTCTTTTCTCTAAAAAAGTTAAGTATTCCTCATCAATAATTGTCAATTTATCAAGAGTAATGGGCGCTGTTACACCATTCTCAAAGGAAACGTCTATAACTGCTGTATAAGTATCGCTCTTATATGCATTTCCTATCGTGTATCCAATTAATCCTTTTGTTAGTTTTGATAAATAATGAGTTAAATCAGAATTTAACTCTACTTTAATTCTTATCAAATAATTTTGAAACATTTTTACCTCCCTAAATAGAAAAAGAATGCTACCTCAGGAGCTTAAATTTTAAGCGGTACCATCCTTTTTATTACTTAATTTTGATAACGGTTTTAACCGGAGATGATTAGTCTCTCTAGAAAGTAGTAACTTATAAAACTTTTTATTGATTCACACCATCCATCAACTCTCTATAAAAAACATTTTATAAATCTTGTCTTTCTTTTGCGATTTCTATTTTAAAGTATAACATATAATTTTGATATTTGCAAGTTTAGATTAATACGTTTTCACCATTTTCACAGTGTTTGTAAAAATCTTTTAAACTAATATGTTGTTTTGGCTTTTTATACTTATAAATACATAAATAATCTAAATCCATATTTCTTAATTTATTATATTTTTGAAATTTATCTTTTATATCTTTTAGTAGATCAAATAAACTCATAAATTCATGAATTCCTTTATATGCCTCCCAAGCATGTTCAAACCAATAAAATTTTTCGTTTTCTTCATATACTATAAAAGTATGAGTAAATAATTTTTTAGCATCATAATAGACCATAAAATAAGTGTTAAATTTTATCCCCAAGTTTTTAAAAACTACTCTTTCTAATTCTACTTGATCATAACAAATTCCTACTTTGTTTTCTATTACTTCCTCAGGTTTCGATAAAACATATTTTTTCTTGAATCCTTTTTCTGTATCTAAATAAATATTTTGGTTAATATCCATCCAACCATATTTTATATTTTCCAAAAAATTCATTAAGTCTATAACACTCTTTATTTGCTCCATTTTACTCCACCTAGATGATATTATAGCAAATTATTCTAGAAAAGTACAAATATTTTAAAACATTTTATCAACATTTTGTGGAACATCATCATTTATTACTTTTTTTATAATCTTCTCTTTTAAATCTTTGTTTACTTTTTTTCCTGTCATTTTACTTAATGTATCAATTACTTCATTTAATGTTTTTTCGTCTTTCATATTTCCTTTTTGTAATTTTTCTGCTAAAGATACTATGGTATTTTTATCTACCTTTGTTTTCTTTTCAATCTTCTTAAAAAAAGAATCATCTAACATAAAAAATACCTCCTAACATAATATATGCTAGAAAGTATGAGAATTGATTATTTATAATATTCATAAAATAGCTCATCTGGTTTTAATTTAAAAACATTCGCTATTTTTAATGCTAAATCGTAATATAGTCTTCTATTACCATTTTCAATTTGCCAATAATAAGCTTTGCAAATTCCTACTTCTTTTGCAACACTTTCATATGACATATTTTTTTCTTTGCGTAAACTTTGTAATTTAAAATTTACATTTGTACTACTTTTTGCCATAACTCCTCCACTAGTACTATAATATATCAAAATTTTTTGGTTGTCAAATTTTGTATAGTTATAGTTGGGTAGACTTTATGATTATTTATCAATAATATTAAGTGTGAGGAGTGTTTGGATGAACTTAAAAGAAGTAGTTGGCATGAATTTAAAATATTATCGTTATCAATCTGGTTTATCTCAAGAAAAGTTTTATACAAATTTAGAACTTAATCCAAAATATATGGCTTGTATTGAACGTGGTGAAGAAAATATTACAATTGATCATATTGAAGAAATAGCTTTCAAATTAGGTATTTCTACATATGAATTAATTACTTATAATCCAGATCATGTTATAAATAAGAAAAGAATTGATGAAAAAATTAAAGTTTTTAATTAAAAAAGAATTAGCATTTTGTTCTAATTCTTTTTATTTTTCCCTTTCGTTTTTATTTTTAAATTGTAAAATAATTGGCGTTCCCGTTAAATCAAAACTTTCTCTTAATTTATTTTCAAGATATCTTTCATAACTGAAATGTAATAAGCCTTTATTATTAACTTGAAAGGTAAACTTAGGTGGATTTACTCCCGTTTCACTTACAAAATAGATTTTTAATCTTTTCCCTTTATATGATGGTGGTATTTTAAAACTTACAGCATCCATTATTACATTATTTAACAAACTAGTTTTAATTTCTTTATGATTATTTTCATAAGCATTTAATACTTCAGGCATTAAAGTATGAATTCTTTTTTTAGTTAAAGCTGATAAAAATACTACTTTTATATATGGAGTAAATTGAAATTCATTCGCTATTTTTTTCTTCCATGTTTTTATAGCACTATCAGGATCACTAACTTTATCCCATTTATTTACCGCTAAAACTATTCCTTTACCTGCATCTATCGCATATCCTAAAATGTGTTTATCATGCTCAATAATACCTTCTTCGGCATTAATTACTACCACACATACATCTGATTCTTCTATAGCTCGAATACTTCTTAAATAACTATATTTTTCAACATTTTCATAAATACGTCCTTTTTTTCTTAATCCAGCTGTATCTACAAGAATATATTTTTTCTTATCATAAGTAAACTCTGTATCTATGGCATCTCTTGTAGTACCAGCTACATCACTTACAATGGCTCTTTCTTCATTTAATAAAGCATTAATTAAACTACTTTTCCCAACATTTGGCCTTCCAATAATACAAAATTTAGGAATATGGCTATTTGAAGATTCATTACTAGGTATATCTTTAGTAATTTCTTCTAATAATTCTTTAAAGCCAATATTATGCTCTCCACTAACTCCGATTACTTTATCAAATCCTAACTCATAGAATTCGTATATATTCTCTTGTCTTTCTTTATTGTCCATTTTATTTACAACAACAATTACTTCTTTGTTTGATCTTCTAAGCAAATCTTTAATATAAAAGTCGGTAGCATCAAGACCATATTTTCCATCAACAACAAATAAAATTAAATCTGAGGCATCCATTGCTAGTTCTGCTTGCATACGTATTTCTCTTGCAAAATCATCGCTACCATCTTGCAAACCACCTGTATCAATTAAAGAAAACTTCTTATCATTATAATTCACAATGCCATAAATTCTGTCTCTAGTAATTCCTGGCTCATCCATGATAATAGATTTTTTTTCTTTAATTAGTTTATTAAATATAGTAGATTTTCCAACATTTGGTTTTCCTATTAAACAAATACATTTTTTCATTATAAGCCTCCCTTTTTTGGCTTTTATTTTATCATAAAATAACTAATTTAACAAATATTATTATCAATTGCTACATAAACTTGATTATTTTTTAAATAAAGTATAAGCTCTAAATTATTTAAGGAACTATTATCTTTGGGATTTAAAACTGTATCTTCTTTATCGGGAGATAAATTTCCATTTTCTACTAGATCATTTACTGTTATTTTTAAACTTTTATATCCTTCATAAAAGCTTGCACTTTTATTTAGCTCATATTCATGGTTTATAGCATATCCTTTGGCAGCTGACTCAATCATTTCTAATTTAGCGCAATAAAGATTATTTTTAGATTTATTAGATAAATTAACAACACTCGCGCTAGCTATCGTTGTTACAACCGCTAGTATCGCAATTACACATAGTAACTCAATTAATGTAAATCCTTTTTTATTTTTCATATATTAACACCAATTCTATTATAAAATAGTTTAAAGTAAACTTCTAGTACTATATTTAATCTTTACATAAAATGTATAATTAAGATTAATATTTTTTATAGTTTTCTTTTCTGCAAATTTTGTCGAACGCTTTTTCTTAATTATTTCTTCCTTCGCCTTCATAATACAGTCTTGAGCATTAGGCTGGTGTCTACTAAGCTAGACAAATTTCTACTCCCTACCTCCTTTATAACGAGTTTGGGTTGATAGAAAGGAGTTTTGATTAGTTAGTGAGAAATTTATTATCCAAATATTATCCAAACTTATAAATTGGTCTAAATCAAAAAAGACATCAACCATAATCATTGTAAAAAACAATATTATTGTTAATGTCTACCAAAACAAGTAGGCATTTAGACCTAATGTTCTATTAATTTAAGTATAATATATTTTACTAACTAATTCAAGATATTTCATTTAAAACTTATTTATCTCACTCTTTTTAATTTCAATAATTATTATTAATTTATTTACTAGTTAAAGCATCTTATAAATCTTCACCTACATAAATAAACTTAAACTACATAGGCAAATATAAATTAATTAAATGTTCTTGTTTTTCAAAAATTAAATTTCGTATGGTGTGGAAGATGTGCCATTTCCGCTTTTTATTATCACATCGCGAGTTAAATTAATTACGGGACGAACACCACCCGCACTACGCACTCCACTACCATCGAGCCAACCATTTGCATCTACAATAAATACGCCAGTTGGATATGTATACGATGGACTAAAGTAAAAAGGAGACATAGTCCAGTAATATTGCTTTGTATATAGATAGTAGTCACTATTATTTGTTCCATATACCCCTCCAGCCATTGATACTTCATCCGCTGTAATTAGTCCAATTGGATTATTTAGCGCATGGTTCCCTTTGCTACTTTCACTTACTGTATATAAATCGCTACTATTACTACACTTTAATGTTGGATTTATACTATTACTATTTTGAGTTAATCTTCCCTGGGTTGCATAGTATATTGTATCGTTTGGTATACTACTCCATAAATATCCTCTTGCTATTTCTCTGTCCCCACAGAATCCTGCTTCCATACTGATTTGACTTGCATAATTTGCTAAATTATTGGTATACCAATCATCTATTACTATTTTTATATTACTGTTGATTGCATTTCCATGTTGTTCATTTGTGATATACATGTATCCGACATATTCACTTCGATTATATTCATCATTATATATTTGCGAATTCTCGATCATAGTACTGTCTCCCGTTGTTGTAGTACTTTCTCCATTATAGATTAACCTGATACTTCCATCTCCGTTGATTCTGATGATTCGCCAATAAAAACCCGCAAATAATACCCAGTTATTATTAATATCCCCTCTAAAATAGTAACTTTCTCCCCAATCATCTTCTGTTTTATATAATCCTTCATTTGTTGTTGCTGGATCTGCAAAGTTTGGTAGTTCATTATTAATTGCGTTATCTCTTTTAATTGCATCTTCTAATGATATTTTCTGCTTATCAAAATATAGATAACATTTTGTTCCTTTAGTAGTCATTGGAGCAATAGTTAAATTTTTGGTATTCATATCATAAGTGATTGTCATGTCTTGTTTTTTATTATCTATTTGGCAATAGCTTTTCTCACTATTAAATATATATCCGGAATCAGGTATTTGATTCACTTTTGTATAATCATTCTTATCCTCTATATAAACACCAATTAAATTTAAATCGGATAATTTATAATTAATGTGTCCATTTACTAATGAAATAGATTCTGTTATACGATGCTTTGTTCTTGTAAAGTTTAATATTACAATACTTATTATTCCGATTATTAAAGCTACTATTACAATATTTCTTTTTAGGTAATTTTTGTTTAATATTTTATATTTCATAGCTATTCTCCTTTTATCATGAAGTACTCTATTTTATTTATAACCGTATAGTTATATAAGTATTATATAATCAATTGGTTATACAGTCAAGCAAATAAAATTATAATGTGTGAAAATAAATTAGAGGTCGAAGCTATGAATATTGAAAGATTAAAAGAAATACGAATAGATAAAGATTTATTGCAAAAAGATATTGCTAAAATTTTAAATATTACTCAAGTTCAATACTCTAGGTATGAAACCGGAGTAAGAATTATTCCGATATACCATCTGGTTAAACTTGCCCAATTTTATCACACTAGTATTGATTATCTTTTAGGTTTAACTGATGAAAGGAAGCCTTATCCTGAAAGTATTTTAAACAAAAAATAAGAGCTTTTTTAACTCTTATTTTTTATATATTCTTCTAATTTGGATTCTGTTATTTCGTTTGTTACCCCTTCACCTGTATTTGGATGTTTACCAGAATAATAGAAATCAAAAGCGATTAGACTAACTAAAACAATACATAATATTACTTTTACTTTCTTTCCTATTTTATCTAGTAAATTAGCTAATATCGGAGCAACTAAATAAGTTACGATAATACCTCCAGTTGCAAATAATAGTAATCCTTCTAAACAAACTCGACCATTAATATTTAAGAAGAATCCATGATAATCCCACCATGACATATGATGAACTAGTTCTAAATATACACTTGTTCCATATTCAATTACACCACTTAAAACCATTGCTAATACAAAATAAACAAACGGATTTTTGCGGAATGGTTTTAGCAAGACTAACATAGCTATTGCCCCTGCTCCATAAATTGGTAACCATGGTCCTTGAAGCGTTCCTCTTTTTACAAATTCTCCATATTGAAATAAATGAAGTAATACTTCCCAAATATATCCAAAACAAGAAATAATAAAGAAAATTAGTATAATTGTAGTTATTGAATAGCTTCGTTTATAATTTAGTTTTAACCATTTATGCTGTTTTGTTGATTTTAACATATATTCATATAAAGGATATTCTTCTAGGACAACTTCTCCTTCTAAATTTGTATCTTTTAGAAGTTCGATCTTTTCTATTCCCCTTGTTTTAGACATTTCTCTTATATGCATATAACATTCTGCTTTAGTACTATTAATATAAGGAGTTGTAAAAACTAAATTTGAAATATTAAAAGTTATTAAACCTAATAAATAGTAACCAATAAATGACATATCTAATTTAAACATTTCCCATTTATAACCATTCATCATTTTTCTAGAAAGATTAATGACATCTTTCGTTTTCATATTAGGATTTTCAGCTATAATATATGGCACTAAGGAATAAGAATAATGTTTAATAAATCCTCCTACAATTGTTAAACTCCATAAAATTGTGTAAACATTTTTTAAAAACATTGTATAAGCTACATGAGTGGTTTTCTTTAATTTATAGGGAAAGAGTAATTTGTTCGCTCTTGTTTTAGTATATTTTTTATTTTCCAAAAAAAATCTTGCTAATCCTACTTCTAGAACTTTACTTACAAATATCCAATATACTAAAGATATTACTGCCCCAATAATGATAATGACACTTGCCCATATTCGATCTTTAAATAATGCTTGATTTACGGCATTTAAAAAGCCAAAAAGATATGAGCCAGATTTTGAAACGTTATTAACTAAAGACCCTAAAACACCTTTGGTTGCACTACTAAAAAATTCAGGGTATTTGTTCTTTTCTTCTCCATTCAAACCTTTAATAAATTCATTTACAATATCCGAATTGCTATCAGCATTAATATTATTGATGTTATTGATTTTTATGTTTTGGATATTATCTGTATAATTTAAGTCTACCTGATAATTTACTTTAATAATAGTTCCTCCTACAAGAACCATGTAAATAAAGCATATTATAATACAGGATTTCCAGTTTCGATAAAAGGCACTTTTTCCTTGCCTTTTTAACTTACTTCTGTTAAACATACTACTTCCCCAATCACTTCATTATTTTATCATAAAATAATAATTTCTTCAATTATTGACATCATTTTATAATATTACAATTTTGTTATTTAGCAGTAATATCACCACTTGTGGTTTTTATATTTAAAATAGTCTCTTTATTAGTATTATTTATATCGATATTACCACTCTTAGTAGTAGTATTAATAAAAATTTCATTTTCTAGGCCAAGTGCAACATTACCACTTGTCGTCTTGATATTAGAATCTTCTGTTATATAGAATTTATTAATTGTTATGTCTCCACTTTTAGCACTTAATTGAACTTCTTTTTTTATTTGTTCTATATATTGATTTCCACTTTTAGATGTAGCTTTTAATGTTGCTACTTTATCAATTGTAATATCACCACTTGTTGAAGATACTTCTAAATTATTTCCTTCTTCTATTGTTATATTTCCACTCGTAGAATTTATTATTCCCTCATTAAGAGAATTAATTTTTACATCGCCACTTGTTGTTTTTATATTTCCACTTATTAATGTTGTTTCAATATCTATATTTCCTGAACTTGATTGGTGGTTTAGTTCTATTTCATTTTCTTTTGGAAGATAAATTGTAATTTTTTCATCAAAAAAACATAAACCAACACACATTTTTGATGATTTTTGAGTGATTAATAATTTATTATTTTCGCTTTTTACTTCAATACTTTCCGCATATTTTTTACTTCCACTTACAACAACTTTTAATTCGTTTGTATTATTCTCTTTTATTTCAATATCATAACTTGTTAAATCTGTTTCAATACTTCTAATATTATCAAACGTTTCATTATAAATGATATCCGTTTTATTTTCCCATGAAAAATTTAGTTTTCCAGTAAACCCTAAAATTAAAATGGTAATTAAAGATGCTAAAAGTAAAATTAATATTATAATTTTTATGATTGTTTTACTATTCATTTTTTTCTCCTCCTAAAGTTCTTATTAATTTTATAATCTCATTTACAATTATTCCCATAATTAATATTACCCAAGAATAAGCCCATGCTTTAAATAGAATACTAATTAGAAAATATGTTGCAATAGTTATTAAGTAAATTATTGTTGATATTATCGTTTCTTTTTTATCTTTTTTACGTTTTAGCTCTTTTTCATTTTCTTTTCCTACAAAATAATAAATCAAAATAATAGTAATTGCTGTTAGACAAAACATTATGATTGCCCCAATCATATTTTCACTTATTTGTGTTTCAGGTAGTATTATACATAAAATAATCATAACGCTAAAAATTAGTACACATAAAGAAAATGTTAAAGCTTTGTTTTTTCTTTTTTCCTTCGTTATTTTTCTTTCATATGTAATATCTTTCCCTTTTAAAAATTCATCTGTTGATATTTCAAAAAAATTACATAACGGGACTATTTTGTCAATATCAGGATTAGATTCTCCTGTTTCCCACTTACTAATGGTTTGTCTTGAAACATTTAGAACGCTTGCTAAATCTTCTTGACTCATATTTTTCTTTTTTCTTAAATTATAGATTTTTTCACCTATATTCATTTTCTCTCAACCTCCGATGCAAATTCTACCAAAAATGTCGGTTGCACTCTACCAACCTAACTTAGAAACGCCGCAACTAAACTTTACATCTTTAGGTTTCTTCTATATTTCTAATAATATCAGAATCATTTAAATAATAAGTTTGATCATAATCACTAGCTAATAACTTTTTCATACTCTAACCTCTGTTTTTTATTCTATCATAATGTTCCAAGAAAAAACAACTTAAAGTTTAACCTTTAAATTGTTCTATTATCGGTAATTCTTCTAATATAATATTTTTATCTTAATCTAACTTATAATATTTATTATTAAAATGCTTTTCAATGTAATTTTTATATTTATCTAAAGATTGACGACAGTATTGTATGAAAGTACAAATAATTATGAATTTATTATCCATTCTATAATCACTCTTTTTATTTCATAATATTCTTGTTCTTCAAATTGCATATTTGCTATACAGAATCTTTTAGATGTTATATGGGAACAAAACATACATTCATACAGGTCAAAGCAGTCTTGAACAAATAATGAATTACTTATCTTATTTGAACATATAATATTGTAACTATTACTACAATCTTTAGAATCATCACATCTTATACAAAAATTACAGGTGCCAGATCTTTGAGATGCCAGTAAAAATTCACTACTACCACATGAATCACAATAAATCATATTTCTTGAATCACTGCAATTGGTGCATCTATAAATATTTTCACATCTATAAATAGTATCACTTTTTGTTACATTAATAGATTCATAAACTCTTTCAGTTGTAGTTAAATTAATCGTGCTCCATTACAAGCACAGGTAAATTCTTTTTGCTTTTTGCATTGATAAATTCCATCACATTTAGCTTTTTCCGTATTTAAATATATACAATCTGAACAGTATTTACTCATTTTTAAGCACCTCCTGTAATCATTTAATCATTACAGTCGACTGGAGGGTCAATGACTAATTTTTATTTTTTATATAAAGTTTATTTTGTAAATAATAAAGGAACCTTGATTTTAAGATTCCTTTATTAACAAAATATAAAATTCTGATTTATTTTTTATAAAATTTAAAAACTATTTGCATTGGGAATATTGTACTTTTAATATACATTATTATTAAAACGGTTCATTTACATCAAATAAAATAGGTTTTTGATTTAATATTTCTAATTGTTCTTTATTTAAATATTTTTTATCAATAATAACTTCTAATACAAAATCTTCAAAAAAATCATCATTCATTATATAATAACCATTTTTATGTACTTTATCACCATAGC
>FR903076.1:37753-133788 GCA_000438195.1 Mycoplasma sp. CAG:776 | reverse complement strand
CCAGTAAATAACATTACATGTTGAAAGTCAATATCATACATAGATAAAGCTTCTTCTTTAGATAACAATTCAACATTAAATATGTCTTTATAATTATATAATTCAGAATCCATAATTCCTAAATCATTTTCTCTCATCTTTTTCATATCACATCCAAAATATACAGGAATGCCCTCTTTTAAATGCTTAATTGTTAAATCTTTTAAAACCTCAATAGGCATGTTTATAAATTCAACATAGCTATTTTTATATATATTTTCAGCATAATTTTTTCTATATAATTTATTGTATTCTTTATTATACATAGGTACATTAGCAACACCAATAAAATTATTTAAGTTAATAGTCAAATACTTTTTGGCAAATTCTTTAGGAGTAATATTTACTATTTTTATATACTCTCCATTTTTATTTTTGTATTCATAATCAAAAATAAAAGGCAATTCTCCTAAACATTTTGCCAATAGATTATAATTTTCTTTTAACATTTCTTCTTTTATATCATCCAAATTATTACATTTTTCTTTTTTTAAGTTTATTAATTTGAATATATCTTTTTTAACTTTATCACTAATAATTTTAGTTAATTCTTTGGATTTTTTGCTACACATAACATCTGGCATAATTGTTTCTGGCACAAGTCCATATTTATTTACCAGTGATCTAAAATACTCAAAATAACCACCTTCATATATACCTAGCTTTAAATAGTCTTTTTTTATTTCTTCTTCAAAATTAAAATTATCGTTTTCTATGATTCTATTATAAATAGTGTTGGATTTCTCTAATTTATCTAAAAAAGCTAAAAAATTTACAGATAAAGCATAATCACTTTCTTCAATATTAAGATTTTCAGCTACATTGTTTTTTATTAGATTTATCCCAGCATGTATCCAACATCTTTCTGACTCTTCTTGATTATATATTTTGGATTTTGGTAATTCTATATTAAAAATATTTCTTGTTTTATTTACTATTTCGTTATTTAAACAGATTTTATTAATACCAGCATTTTTAATAGCACTTTCTAAAAGTTTATTATTTTTATCTTGTTGATATAAACTATCAATTTTTTCAAGAAATTTATTATTTAAATCTCTCAATTTACGCCTCCATTATTTTCAAACTTTTTATATTCACTTCAATTTAATTTGGTGCAAGGAAGGAGATTTGAACTCCCACGGATTGCTTCACTACCCCCTCAAAGTAGCGTGTCTACCGATTCCACCATCCTTGCATATTTTTATTATAAGTCAAAAAAAAGAAAAAAGAAAGCTTTTTTATATTAAAAAAAGTAATTTAAAAATATTAAACTACTTCAATAATTAATTTTTAATAACAATTTTTATATTGTTATAGTCATAAGATATTTCATTTAAAACTTGAATTAATAGTTTCATTAATGATTCTGTGTCATAATGCGTTTCAATATAGATATTTTCACTTATTTTTAATGGACTTTTCATATCTTTATCAGTAGAAGATATTCTAGTTCTTTTTCTTCCTAATAATTTATCACATAAATTAGCTAGTTTATCTTCTGTTTTTTTATCTTGTATTGCTTTTTTTAAAATAATTTCAACAACTTTTTTCCATGTTGGTGCAATTTTTCTTTCCTCACCTATGATTACGCCTATTACTTTTTTTCCTTTAAAACCTGCTGTATTAGTTAAAGGATAAATTAATTCATATTCGTTTGGTTCCTTGTTTGGTAAATGATCCATTTTTGAAACCTCTTTAATTATTTCATCAAAGCTTGAATTTACCATTAAAATAATTTCATCTTGTTTTTTTCTTATTTGTTCTACTAAATTATTCATACTTTCCTCCTTCACTATAATTGTAGCACGTGCTATTTTATGTGTCAAGCTTTATTTGAGTTTTATTTATTATTTTTGATTATATAAATACCACGTTTCTGTATTCCAGAAACGTGGTTCATACAATAACTTCTTTTTCTTATTTTTTAAGAAATACCACTAGTTATAAATTTAAAGCTCTGTTTTAAATAATCTAAAAATCCTGCTTTTTCTACATCTATTTTTACTATTATATCTGCTTCTTTTATAATATTTCCTTCGTTATCTATTATCTCTGTTGTTCCAACTATCGTTCCTGCTTTAACAGGAGCAATAATTTTATCAATTTTTATATTAAAAGTATAATCACTGGGCTTTTCTGTCACACTTAATATTTCAGTAGCATCTTCTTTTAAATATACATCTACTTCTTTTAATTTTCCCTTTTCTATTTTTATTTTTCCTAATGATTTATCCTTACTATAAATTACATTACTTTTAAAAGAATTAAAGCCATAAGTTAATAATGTAGATGTATCACTACTTCTTTCTTCGGCACTAGGTGATTTCATTACTACACTAATTAGTCGTAAATCATTTTTCTTAGCAGTTGCAGTTAAGCAATATCCTGCTTCCGTAGTATATCCCGTTTTTAGACCATCTACCCCATCATAAAATCTTACTAATCTATTTGTATTTACTAACCATACTTGAGAGCCATCTGGTTTAGTTAAATAGTCTTCATAAATTGATGTGTACTTCAAAATATCTTCATGTTTTAATAATTCTTTAGCCATAATTGCCATATCATAAGCAGTAGAATAATGGTTTTCATTATCTAATCCATGAGGATTAGCAAAGTTTGTGTTTTCAAGTCCTAAACTTTTCGCTTTTTCATTCATTAAGGTTACAAATGTATCTACACTTCCACTTATTTTTTCGGCCATTGCTACTACAGCATCATTAGCACTAGATACAGCAATACATTTTAATAAATCATCTACCGTATATTCCTCTCCTGCTTGTAAGAATACTTGAGAGCCACCCATGCCACTCGCATTTTCACTAATTAAGACTTTATCTTCATATTTTAAAGAACCATTTTCAATATTTTCCATAATTAAGAGCATACTCATAATTTTTGTCATACTAGCCATGGGAAGTTTCTCATCTATGTTTTTTTCATATAAAATTTTACTACTTTCGGCATCCATTAATATAGCACTCTCACTACTTAAATTTAGTGAATCCTCTGCTTTTACTATTGGGATAACACAAGAAAAAGCTAGAATTATAATTAATATTTTTTTCAAAAATAACACCTCTAATAAAGCGTACGCTTGAAGAGCTTTTTTATGACACGAAAGTTCTTTTTAAATATATAGGATTGATCTTATAATATTCATCCATACGATATTCAAAGGCTTCTAAAAATATTTCTATTAGATTTCTTTCTTCCTTAGTCGGTAATCGTCTTTCTTTCGTTATTAATAAAATTATTTTATTTAAATGATAAAAAATATCTGGTGCAAAATCCTCAATTAAATGTAAATAACTATGCCCAATTCTTGTTAAAACTATTCCATTTTCAATTGTTTTCTTAGTAGGAAATTCTAAAAGTTTTAAATCTTCTACTTTAATAATATGATGATATGTAATTTTATTTTGACTAGAAGCTTCATAATTAAAAATATCTATTCCATCTAAAATATAAATATCATATAACTCTTTAATTATTTTATTTTTAGAATCACAATATTTTCGCATAGTTACTCTCCAAATTAATTCTCTTTTGTTATAATAAATTTGCTAGCAAGTTGGTATTTATCTCTGTTTTTTATATAGAAATATCCTAAAATAGAATAAACAGTGGCTCCAATAAAATTAACGAATAAATCTTCCATTGTATCATTTAGGCCAATATCTAAATATCCCCCATTTATTGTTGCAATTTCTTGATTATTAGAGTCGTATAATACTGTTTTATTGATATCCTTTAAAATAACAGTTTTATTTTGTTTATTTGGATTTAATTCGACAGTCGATATTGTAGTAATGATAGTATCCTTTTGTGAATCTAATAATAATACTTTATCACCTGCATACTCAATAAATTCCCAACATACTCCTATCGTCATGCTAAAACAAAAGGATGCTATGGCAACATAAAGTGGAGATAAATTCATTTTTTTACTATTATGATTCAATAAATCAATTAAAGACAAACCTATTGCTGCACATAAAAAGCCATTTGTTGTATGTAGAATTAAGTCCCAATTGGGAATATTGCCATAAAAATTGTAGATTTCTCCTAGTATTTCTGCCGCAAAAATAAAAATATAAATAATTGCTTCTAATGTATTTGGTAAAACTATTTTAAATCTTCTTTGAATAATTATTGGTAATAGTAAAAGAAATAATGATAAAATACATAATAATGCACTATCAAAATTTCCTAAAATAATTTGTCTTATTAGGCATAAAATTACTAAAAAACGAAGAATAAAATAAATTAAAATACTACTCTTTTTAGTTTCCTTATATTCTTTTTTTAATTCATCAATAATTTTTGACATTCTATTTTATTCCCCTTTCACAGCTCCTATAATATTCTCGCAATAAATTTTTAAAACATGATTATTTTTTTTAAATGTTAAAACATTAACACCATTTAAGTACTTTGCTTCTTTTATTTTATTAAAATTCATATCAAAAACTACTTCTAAATTTTCAGGAATGGAAACTAATCTTGATGATAAAAACTCATTGTATTCTAATTCTTTGTTACAGTCTTTTAATAAAACTATTCTTTTGGAAGTAAGAAATAAAGTTAACTCATATTGATTTTCATCTGCTTCTACTTGAATATTTTTTAATATTTTTATTAATTCTTCTTCTTTTTCTAATTTAAAATTTTTCATATACCTAACTCCTTATATTATTATTTTACCATAATCATAGTTAAACATAAAGAAATAGATTATTATTTTTATTAAAAAATATTATAACTTTATACCTGTTATTTCTCTTACTTCTTCCATTTTTTTATTAGCAAGATTTCTTGCTTTATTAGCTCCCTTTTTTAAAATCTTTTTTAAGTTTTCTTCATTATTTCGATATTTATAAAATTCACTTTGGATTTTCAAAATAAATTTTGATACTTTATTAGCTGCTTCAATTTTAAAGTCTTTATAGTTATAATTTTTATATTTTTCAGAAACATCTTCAATACTTAAATCATCTATAGCTGCAACAATGGATAAAAGATTGGAAATTCCTGGTTTATTTATTTCATCAAAATAAACTTTATTTTCACTATCTGTACATGCAGCCATTATTTTCTTTTTTGTTATTTCAATATCATCTAATATAAATATCGTTCCTTTGTCATTCTTTGGAGCTGATTTACTCATTTTAATTGATGGATTTTGTAAATTCATAATTTTAGCACCAATTTTCGGAATTTGATATGCTGGTACGGCAAAAATATTCCCATATATTTTATTAAATCTTTCACCTATATTCCTTGTTATTTCTATATGTTGTCTTTGATCTTGTCCAACTGGTACAATAGATGCATCATATAATAAAATATCCGCTGCCATTAAGGTAGGATATATAAAAAGCCCCATATCTTTTTCATTCTTAGATAATTTTTCTCTCTTTGATTTATATTGTGTCATTCGGGATAGCTCTCCTACACCACATTGAAATGACATGAAAAATCCTAAATTACAATGCTCTAAAACTTCACTTTGTTGAAATATTATTGTATGAGTTATATCTATACCGCATGCTAAATAAAGAGCTGTTATATCTAAAATATTGTTCCTTATTTCATCTGGTTCTATATAAGTTGTAAGTCCATGAATATCTGCTATAAAAATTAATGAATTATAATTATATTGTTGCTCAATAAATTGCTTTATGCCTCCAATATAATTTGCTAAAGTTATTGTGCCTGTTGGTCTAATTCCAGTAATCATTGTCTTCATTTTTCTTCCCTTCTTTCTTAAATTATTTTGTTTTTTTAATTATAGCAACCATCGCTTTACTAGTAAAAACATTTATTTCATCTCCCCAAATATAAAAACTCCTGCCCTAAATATAGGACAAGAGTCTTGTGCCACCTAAAAATAGATTTAATCATATACCATCATATATGTTCTATTGATAACGGATAGAAAATCCGTTTTTTCATACTTTATATATAATTTCAGAAAAACTCTCATTGGCCCATTCAGTATTATTCCACTATAACTTTTCATCAACCAGTTACTTTCTACAAGCTTCATATATACTTACTCTTCCAAATCAATGATTTAAAAATATAGATTTATTTTAACTTATTTTAACTGTTTTGTCAAAAACTAATAATTAAATTATTACTTAAATAGTTAAATACAACTTTTAATTCATAAAATATTAAACTTGCATTTAGTCTTTTAATATATTTGAATTTAAAATGTGACAAACTCGATTGAAGTTATTTTTATTATTGATTATTTTTCCAAAAATCATATATGATATCAGCCAGCTCTTTAGGATTATCAATATTAACTTCATGCTTTGAGTTACTTACTATTTTTAATTCACTGTTCTTTATATTTTTATTTAATAATTTGGCACTTTTCATGTTTGCATTATCTTTCATACCACATATAATTAGACTCCAACAATTTATTCTATCTAAATTCTTGGCAATATTTAAGTTACTCATTGAACTAACTAAATTAGTAAATTCCTTTTTAGAACAACCTATTTGATTAAATACCTTTTTGGGCATTATCTTAAATATTAAAGTTTGAATTTTAAAAGGTATTTTAGGTATTTTATAGGGAGTACCAATTAAGATAAGAGAATTGACTTTTTCTGGGTATTCTTTTACAAAGTCTAGTGCTAATATTCCCCCTAGTGATAATCCACATAAATTAACTTTCCCTTTTTGATTATGACAGAAACTAGCAAAAGCATTGTACATCATTTTATAATCTTTTAAATTTTCTTGCATTATTTCAAATAAATCCAGACATACTGCTTCAATTTTATTTTGGTTTAAATATTTAAGAACGTTAATCCAACTATTTTTTGTTTGTCCTAATCCATGTATTAAGATGTTCTTCATATTATTAATTTTTTCTATTCTTCTTTTCTTTTACTATGATTATAAGTGCAATTACTATCATTAGTATAGAGCAAATAATATTTGGAAAATTACTGTCATTATTCGGAATATTTAACACTTCTGTACAAATAAAGTTAGCAAATATTGCAACTAAGGATATCATAATTAAGCTTATTGCTATTTTAGTATAAACTGTTATTTTAGTAAATACACATATCAAAATATCTATCCATAAAAAGATAAGAGCTACAGTTGCTATTATATAACTTTCTAATAGCCAATTTTCATGATTCACACAATTTATCACAAATAATAATAAATATACCAAAGTAGTAACTACAGATGTAACTTTTAATACTTTATATTTATTATTTTTAAGGTAATGTGGAAGCGTTGTAATTGAAAAAGAAATTAAAATTCCTATTAATACTATCCAAAACCAAGATAGCTTCTTATCTATTACTAAGTTACAAATTAAACATGGAAAGATAGCTATGATATAGCCAATATTTATCATATTAAATAACCATTTTTTCAATCTTTTATATGTTTGTATTTCTTTTTTTTCTTTATTCATCGCTTCATCATCACATGCCATAAAAAATTCATGCTCTGTTATATTTAATTCTTTACATAAATTGGTTATTGCTGTTATATCAGGATAAGTGACTCCTCGTTCCCATTTTGAAATGGTAGTTGGAATAACATATAATCTCTTAGCTAATTCTTCTTGCGTTAAATTTGCTTCTTTTCTTTTATCCGCAATATACCTTCCAAAACTTTTTTTATCTTGCATAAAATTTTCTCCTTTCAAAAATTATTTTATTATTGATGCTAAATAATAGCAATGGCTTATTAGGCTAACTACCAATTCATGTTTATTTTTTTATTATTTTTATCTCTATTTAAAATTAGAATTTGTTTTCTTGATTGGATTTCTTATTACTGTCTTTAATTTATTTACATCACATCTTCTAGGATCACTCAAATATATTTCATGGTGGTATCTGGTATCTGTTATGTCTAATTCATATCCTTGGTCATTTGCAAATTTGTGCATTGCTGCAACAGTTTTAGGTTCGTTATCATATGATCCTATATGCATACATTGAACACAAATACCTTCAGCATAAGTTAGAAACTCAACTCTTGAGTAATCTATGTTTTTCTTCTTTGTTGCCTCCCTTACAGCCCAATCAAAATCTTTCTTGGTTACAAAATCAGGTAATCTTATTAAGGATATAAAATGCATTTCATCTTTTCTATTATAATCTATATCTTTTGTATTTTCTTGCCACCAAAATCCTTCTAATGGTGGTACTACATAATGAAAGAAACCATCAATTTTATGTGTTCCTTTATAACTCATTTTAATCGTAAAAGCAATCCCGTATAATAAACCTATTGTCTTTTTATAATCTCCATTTTCTTTATTTGGATCTCCTTTCCCTCTTACTGCAAGATAATTCATTTTAGGAATTTTAATAATACTAGGTTTATTTTTAGGCATATAAAATTCCTTATACTCTTTTTTATAATCAAAAGCCATTATTTATATCTCCTATCTTCATATTGCTATTTTTTCTTGATTAATGACAAACTATTAAAATTTTAAAAATTACTATTAACTTTTAATAGTTAGCTTTTATTAAAAAAGTAAGGAGAGACTCATCCTTACAATTATTTTTCTTCTAAGAAAAATTCTTCCTTTTTTTTATCAAAAGTAAATGTGTATTCTTTACCTTCTATAACTTCAACTTCTAATTTAACTGGACCATAAGTTGTAAATACATTACGATACATAACTCCTGGTCTTTGGGTTGTACAGGTTGCTTCAATAATGTGTTTACCTGGTGTTAAATAAAAACCATAGGTCATTCCAGCATTAAATGTCATAACTGTTTCATCATCAATTGCACCAATAGTTATTTGTCCTTGTTTTATAACTCCTTTAGGATTTGAAATATAAACTTTTATGGCATCTGGATGTTCTTTTAACCATTTATTAACAAAGCCACCATGCTTTTTGTTTGCATATATCATCCAAGCTACATATAATACTACAACTATTACTCCAATAATGATATATATTGTATATTGTCCCATTATCTTTCACCACCTTTCATTTTGGTTTTTATCTTAATGGGTTTAGCTTCATCTCCAATTATTTTTAAATCATTTAATAAATTGTTGAATTGACTATAACCAATTAATTCACAATCTATGTAGTCCATATTTCCTTCTTCATCTATTATATTTAATACACATTCTGAATCGCCATTCGTAGTAACGACCTTAGCATTAAATTGGCATTTGTTGATATCATAAAATTTGGTTTTATTTCTTTTTTTATATATCAATTTATTATCATCAATGATTATAGTTATATAAGTGTTATAAATAACTACTTTATAATAACAGACTAAGAATATTAAAGATATCAAAATAATAATATTAAGATTACTAATAAAATAAGTAAGAAAATAAAATAATACCCCTACACCTAAAATTGAATATATAATATTTAAAATAATTCTATAAACTTTAGGCTTATATATCTTTTTTATTTGACTATCATTATGTTTCAAAATAAACCTCCTACAATTTTTTACTCACTAAGTTAGCTTTATTGTACAATAAATTTTGTGGCTTTGCAATATGAGTTAAATATAATTTTTCTAAAGTATAGTTGTTGATTCAATCTAATTTTTTTATTTCTTTTAATTTAGAAACTTTTATTATTCTTTTCCTTAATTTTGGTAATTTATTTATTAAATCAAATTTTGTTAAATATTTATTATTTCTTTTTAAATCTAAACAACAATTATAGGCAAACCTAGCACACCAAATGCCTTATGAATAAATATTTCTTGTTCTTTTAATGAATACAAACTAAATTGACATGTTTTATGTATTTTCGTATTCATAATCATCCCTGATAATAGCATCACGTTGTAGATACATATGTTCGTCAACTGTGAGTTTTAAAAAGTACGCGTTTTTCGTGTACTTTTCTATAAGATTTAAAAAGTAGCATATGTCGTTTTTATAACTTTTTTGATTACCTTAATAAAGGTGGTGTTTCTATATTTAGAGTGTAATTTCCATCAATTATATCTTCAATAGGAATTATAAGGCCATTTTCTGGAGTTCCATTTAATACATCATATCCTAATACCATTCTATCATCACTAGTTCTAACTCTATAAACAAGTCTATCTGTTACTTGAAATGCTATATTTTTCAATTCTGAACCTCCATTATAGAAAAAGGCCATTGCAGTTGCATTTTCTAAATTCCAAACATTTGCTGTAGATGAAAAATATTTTCTCATTGAAGGTGAGATCATACCAATATGAATTCCTTCCGAATTTGGTAATCTATATAACACATATATATGCTTTCATCCTCTATAAAATTACTTCCAAATTGTTTTTTTCATTATCAATAATTGGTGTTAAAATTATATCTAGATTTTTTAATCTTACACTTACCATATTATCCTCCTCTTTGTTTAGGATGCTTATATTAGCATACTAACACTTAAATGGCAGCTTTTAACATAAATTGCATTTTACTATTTAATTAACTAATTATGAATATTGAAAAGAATAAATATCAAGATTTATATACTCATTTATTAGACCAATTAAAAGTAACAATAATTTATGCTACAAACTTTATTTTTTAAGTACTCTAGAACGATTTTCTCCTTTTTCTTCATCAAGCCATTTAATATCTTCAAATTCCATATTATATTTATTATAGATATTCTCCACTTCTTCCAAGGTAATACCTTCTGAATACCACTCAAAATACTTTGTATATAATTCGCTTTTTTTAAACAATAAAAGTCTTCCTGAAACAGTAAATAAATTTAATATTTTATCTTCATCTTTTTCGTCTATTCTTGTAAATCCAAATCTTTCTAAATCTAATACGCCATCAAGTGTTCTAACTGATTTTAAAGAGCAAGGTTCTGTATCTTCTCTTTTTTCAATAAAATCTGTTAAGTAAGATAATACTTTAAATCCTTCTTCACGAGTCATGCCATTAGGGAACATAAATGGTTTACAAGGCCAATATATCATACCAATATTGTTTGATTCTGGAAATCGAAAACTTTCTCCAATTCTATGAAAATTAACGTAATATAATCGATATATATTTTGATTACCTATAGGATGATCTTCTAATGTTGCTTCAAATTCATAATCTCTATTAGGTGAAACTAAATTAAATAAGTCTTTTTTTAATTTAGTTAATTTATCTTTTATATCCATATAATACAAATCCTCCTTTTGTGTTAATTATTATATCATAATTTTTCTTTATTTTCTCATTAAATTTTTGTGTTTTAAACTCTTAAATTTGGATTTTAATGTATTTTTCTAGTTTTGATATTTTAATTTTTTCAGTTATATTTCATTTTAATAACTAGTTACAAGAAATTTATTACTTTTAATTATTATTTTATGTAGTTCAATATAAGATAAATTAGTTTTATTAGCTTTACAAATATTACCATTTATAATAGTTAAATTAGTATTACAACATCATATTTACTCTCTATTCTTTCCTCTAACGAATTTCTTTTTTAATAGCCTAATCATAGATACCAATTTTTCTTATGATTTTTTCTAAATATTAAAAAATCAATCTTTACGATTGATTTTTATATCAAAAGTTCGAAAAGTTCGAACAAATTTATCAATGGTGGCTCCAGCGGGAATTGAACCAGCGACACAAGGATTTTCAGTCCTCTGCTCTACCGACTGAGCTATGAAGCCAAAAAAAATGGCGGTTCGTACGGGATTCGAACCCGTGATCTTCTGCGTGACAGGCAGACGTCATAGGCCTCTAGACTAACGAACCATTTGGTTGCGGGAGAAGGATTTGAACCAACGACCTTCGGGTTATGAGCCCGACGAGCTACCAGACTGCTCCATCCCGCGATGTAAAATTAAGTGGCGGAGGAAAAGGGATTCGAACCCCTGCGCCGATTGCTCGACCTCCCGGTTTTCAAGACCGGTCCCTTCAACCAGACTTGGGTATTCCTCCATAATTGCCGGGAACAAAGAAATTATAACAAAGATATTTTATCATGTCAACTATATTTCTTATTTTTTTATAAGGATCGCTTATTTTTTTTAATATTTGGTAAAATTTAAATTTTTTTCTGAAAAATTTAAAAAAATACTTGAAAAAGTAATAAAAACATATTATACTTAAGAAGTCTTATTCATTAAGACAAGTGCCTGCCCAAGTGGCGGAATAGGTAGACGCACAGGACTTAAAATCCTGCGGGTGTTAAAGCTCGTGCCGGTTCAAGTCCGGCCTTGGGCACCATCTTAGTTTATGAAACTCTTATTTAAGAGTTTTTTTATTTGTATTTTAAATTTTTCTTTAAAGTTTAGCATAAAAAAACAAAGTTTTATTCATCCTTTGTTATTTCTTTTAGTTTTTCATTAATCCAAATGTTTAAATGCTTTTTTAAAGGTAGAAAACCATCAGCATCTTTTTCTTTTCTTTCTTTTCCATCCTCTTTATAATCAATTGTTTTGATAGATAATTTTAAAAGTTTAGTATTATTATCAACTTCTATTACTTTTGCATAAATCTTTTCTCCAATTTCAGCATAATCTTTTACGTTATTTACAAAGCTACTAGATATTTCAGATATATGAATTAATCCGTTATAATCATTATCTACTTTAACAAAAATTCCGTATTCTTTAAATCCAGTAACGAAACAGTTAACGATATCCCCTACTTTATACATTCATACCACCTGTCAAGTATTATATCACTTTTTTCTTTACTTATAAATTATTTTCTTTTATAATGAATTTGGTGAAAGAATTATGGAAGATAAAATTAAAGATTTAATTGAAGAATTAAGACCATTTTTGATTCAAGATGGTGGAGATATAGAATTTATTCGTTTTGAAGATAATTATGTTTATATTAGATTAACTGGTGCTTGTAAACATTGCTTTTATCAAGATGAAACGCTTAGTTATGGTATAGAATCTTTTTTAAAGGATAAGATACCAGAAATAGAAGGAGTTATAAATGTCGATTTATAACTCATTTTTTATTTAATATCCAATTAATCCCCTCTATCGGTGCATACTTATTTATTTCGATATATGCTTCTTTTAAAAAAACTTCATATTCACTCGCTAAATCAATTATAGGAATTAATTTTTCTTCTTCTTCAGTATGATTCATCACATTTTCATAGATATCAAAATAGTAAGAAGGATATAATAATCTAGCATATAACAATTCTAAACTATATATAGTAAAATGATTGATTTTTAATGCTTCTTTTAAATAATTTAAAGCATCTTCTTTGGCAAAAAAAGCACTCTTTATATATTCTGCTATATCTCTTACTTCTAAATCAAATATAAAACTTAATGGGTTTAGATAATTTAATTTATAATTAGGATATTTAATCCGTCTATGAGATAAGCAAATGCGATCTTGATCTGTTTTATGATACTTTATATTTGTATTATTTACATAACTAATTGCATTTTCTCCTAAGCCAATATAATAACTAAAACTATCTAGTATAATATCCTTATCTTTTCCTAATTCATGTACTTGATATTCAAAATAGTCTATTTTATCACTCCATAATTTTGACCAAGAGTTCCGATACAAGTTACTTTTATTAGGTGTTAAAATGAGATTATTATTAAATGTTATCATATTTTTGATATTATATTCTTCATAAATGTCCCCTATTGGTTTTAAAAGGATATAACTTGTTTCATAAACATTTGTAATTAATTTTCCAAATTTATTTAATAAAATATCATGACATTCTATTCCTCTTAGTTTTAATTCTTTACTTACTTCAATTAAATCTACTAATTCTTTTTCAGTTCTTTTTAGTGGTACGAAATAAAAATTATCACGATTCCATTTAAAAAAATATATAGTATCCCAGTCTTCTACACTTTCAACATTTAAATTATAATAGTAATTTATAATATCTTTCATATCAATCACTTACTTAAGTGTATGAAAAAACTGATGATTTCATACATCAGTTTCCTGGATTATTATTGGGATTTACTGGCATAAAATTATTTAAATCCATTACTTTTTGAGCATTATCATGAACAATATTGGCTACTTGTTCTCTTGCTTCCGCATTGGCTAAATGCTCTTTAGCATCGTTCATTTTTATATTAATTTCTTGCTCTTTTTTTGTAAGTTCTTGCTCTTTTTCTTCTAGGCGATTTAATTCTTTTTGATATTTAGCCACAAGGGCATCAAACATATTTTCACAAGCTTTTAAAAATGTTTCTTTATCTTCTTCAAAATTCATTTTTGAATTTATTTTTGGTTCTTGTATCGTTGGTTGTCCTATTACTGATGCGGCTGCTGGTTCAACGTTATTTTGGGCTACATTTGGTGTTGGTTGCTCTACAGTTGTTGATGATGAAGCAACATTAGGCATTGTATAGGCTTGATCTATTAAATTCATCATTGTATTTGCTAGTTCTGGCTCTTTTGGAGTTACCGGAGTAGAAGCTACAGGGCTAACATTTATATTTTGATTACTTGTTGTATTTACACTTGGCATAACAGGTGATGAAGCGACTTGATTTACTTCAGGAGTTAATGTAACTCTTTCATTACTTGCCCTTGTATCTTCTAAAACTACATAGCGACTTTTAATGGCATCAAAAGAAGCACTTGGAAGTGTTAAGGGTGTATAAAATGCTTCATCAGAAGTAATATTATCTGGCAATTTTAAATACTCAAAATTAGTTCCGCTTATAATTCCTTTTAAATAATTTTTTACACTTTGCCATTCATTTGCATCATTTATCTTTTCTAATTTACTTGTATATTTACTTACATAAATAATTGGGAGACCCATAGATCCCATTTTTTCACTATCTAATACAACATAGGTATTATTTTCAGCTTTAAAAGCACTTATTACATTTAAGCTTTCTATCATTCCTGTTGGCTTGGTAATATTTATCTTGGCCATAATAATCCCTCTCTATTCTTATCTTTTATTATATCAAAATATCTTTTATTCTTCAATTCTTTATTTCACTAATCATAAACCAACGACATCCATAAGCACAATTATTTTTAATATAATCGTTTACTTTATCAACATCATTTAACTCTTTAAAATTTTTATTGGTTTTGCTATTGAATCCTTTTAATCTTAATTTTCCGTAAGCAATATCTCCTACAATATAATCAAAATCATCAAAGTATTCGGTTATTTTTTCTTCTAATTCTTCAATGTTAATTGCATCTTTATAGTTATTTAATACTTGATATTTTCTATTATGTATCGTTATTACTTCCATAAACCCTCCTTATATAATAGTAAAAATAATGATAGATATGACACTTAAAGATGTCACTATCACACTCATTAATAATAATATATCTACATATCCATTCCCACTAGTTAATTTTTTACCATGCATTTTATAATAATCAATAGCTTCTTTTAAATCCTCATCGCGATTTGGACTTTCAGCATCTACTTCAAAATACTCATAAGCTTTATTTTGAGATTGGGCAATTTCTTCATTACTCATATTCTTTAGATTCGATAAACTAACCCCTAAATAATTTAAAGCTTCTAAATTTAAGTTTCCATTAATTGTTTTTTCTAAAGCAATTTCCTGGGTTACATCCATTTCATTTAATTTAGAATAATAGTATTTTTCAATAAAACTTAAATCATCACTCATTAAATAATTATAAGCGATCCGATAAGGATTAGTAGTATGAGATGAATAAATTAAATCTAAAAAAGTCTCTTCCTCCTTTAAAGGTACCTTTTCATTTCTTTTTTTTGCTACAAACATATCAGTTAAATATTTTTGCATATTTGTAAAATAAGGATTTTTAATTTTTATTTTTCTTTTTTCATTTTCTTTTTCAAATTCATAAAATTTTAAAAATTCATCTTTAAATAGGGCAATTTCTGATTTACTTACTCCAAATTTAGAAAGATTACTCATAAATACAACACTATTTTTTAGATAATATGGATTTAAGATATCTAACTTCCCATATATTAAAATTAATATGCGAATAATGACTACGAAAGAAGTATTATAAAGAACACTATTTGGATTATTAGCATTTACTATGTATGATTTTATAGATTCTTCAAAAGCAATGTTCACAAAGCACTCTTCCCTCATATTATTCACCTAATCTATTATATCAAGTAAAAATGTAAAAAACAATTATCAAATTTTGTAAATATATTTACATTTTATTTACTTGATTATTTTTTAGCAAATAAAAAAGCACCTGACCCCGAGGGCATATAAGCCAAAAGAGAGTTTGGAAATTTCGGCCAAGTGCTTTCATTTTTGTACAGAAATTCATCTGTACATCACTATTATATATTTACTCTCAGTAATAATCAAGAAAAAGCGTTCGACAAATTTTGCCAATTTGAAATTTTAACTCTTTTTTTATTTATTCATAAAATATCATAGGTGAGCTAATATGTATCCAAATCGACGTGGTGGAGGATTCTTTACCGTTTTAGCAATTTTCTGTTTATGTATTTTGATCTTCTATCAAATTCTTATTACTTTGATTTTACCTTTTCGGTTTAATATTTTTATTTTATTAGTAGAAGTTTTTATTTTGTTTTATCTTTTATATCGGATTATCTATCCCCGTTAGGTGGTGGAAGCAGGTCTTTTACTAAATTTTCGGTTTTAAACATGTAGTCTAATTTTTTTCGGATCTCTTTTGTTACATTTATTTCCTCTCCTTCTAAATTTATTATCGGAGGAATACTTATGACAATGAAAAATAAATGTTTCTCTTGAGGGCTTAAAGGATAAGAACGCATATATCTTTCAATTATAGGTTCAAAATTTAAATTCATATATTCTTTTTGATAAAAGCCAATTAAATCTAATATAGGGGAATCTATTTTAGATTTCTCCCAACTAATTAAATATTCTTTTGTATTTTTGATAAAGTGATCTGTTTCTAAATTGTTATGGATATAAGCTACTCTTGTTTTAAGGTCTTCTTTGGCATGTTCAAACCAATCATCGAGCTCTTGGTGGCAGAAATCTAAAGATTGAAAAATTTTATAAATATTTCGCATTAATAAATAATGACTTGGGGATGGATATATTTCTTCTAATAAACTTTCATACAGAAAATTATAATAATTTTCTGTATAAATAATATTATCTTTTAAATTTTCATATATTTCCTTATATTTATCTTCAGTTACTTCCTTGTAATAAGTTGTTTTATTATGAAGAAGAGCTACTAAATCTATCATATCCATGGCTTTTTGTTCTTTCGGCATTGGAATATCTTCTACATATTCAAATACATTTACATCTTCTCTTTCTTCTAAAGCTAGACTTGGAAAATAATCAAAGCTGCGACTCTTTAAATATTCATAAGCATTCGCAACTTTATTATCTTTCTTTTCTTTTACGACAAAGGTACCACTTGTAGAATCAATAATAGTGACATTCTTCTTTTTAGTTAGGCGATATGGTTTAAATTCCCTTTTTAATACTTCTAAAGCATTATTCATGATTTTCAGGAATTATTAATTTATCTCCAGGGGTAATATTTGCTAAATCATTATAATCTTGTAAAATATTAAGGCTCGAATTATACATTGTACAAATCGTTTCTACGCTTTCTCCATCACTTACCATATGAATATGATATGTTGCATATTCACTGTCTTCTCCTTTAATATTATTTATAATTGTATCTTCACTCTCTCTTTTATCTTCTTTTTGTTCTTCTACGACTTCTATTTCTCGGTTTTCTTCTGCCAAATCATCCATATCTAAAAAAGCATTATTGGCATCTTGAAATAACGGCTCTTCTTCTACTTCTTCCTTCTCTTTTAGGCTTGCTATAACATTAAAATCAATATTTACTCTTAGTATGCTATTATCTATTACTTCATAAGTAAAATCTTCAATCATAAATTCGATTGTATCAGGATCTACATCCTCTACTAAATCAATTTCAAAAGGTAAAATGTAAGAAAAGGCTTCTTTATTTACGCTAACCTCATGACTTTTAAAATCTCCTGATACAATAAAATTTCCTTTTAATACTCCATCTTCTACTTTGGTTTCATGTTCTAAACTAATGCTTGTGATTTCACTTACTTTTTTTTCAAAATCAATATCTTTTGTAAATGGTATTTTACAATTCATCAAATCATCTCCTAAAAAATTGTATGTTCTTTTTGGTTTTATATGCGTTAAATGAAATATAGAACTTAAAAAATTATTTATTTTCAATTTATTTTATAAAAAACTTGAGTATAATCAGCTGTTTTCAATAATAGCCAATTATAAATCTTTCAAATGTAATTTTTCATGTTAAAATAGAAAATTATCTATAAATATAGAGAAAAAAGCTATTATAAATTGACTTTTCCCATATAATATGGTAAAGTTTTTAAGTAAGAAATTTATGGAGGTGGCAAAATGGCTAAGAAAGTTACAACAAAGAAACCTTTAACAGGTAATAAAAGAAGTCATGCACTTAACGCAACTAAAATGAAACAAAAACCTAATATTCAAAAGAAAACTATTAATGGAGAAAAGGTAAGAATCAGTGCTAGAGAAGCTAGAACTATGGAAAAATAACACACCCGCTAGGATGTGTTTTTATATTTCTTTTATCAAGTTATTTTCTATTAAAAAGTTGTGAGCAACAGTACTTGGTTTTTCTTTTTCTTCATCTACTTGGTAGTTTAATTCTCGCATTACATCATCATTTAAATAATTACTTAATTCTTCTAATAAAGAAATTACTTCCGGATATTCATTTAATATACGATTATTGACAATAGGAATAGCATCATATGGTAAAAAGAAATTTTTATCATCTTCTAAAACCACTAAATCATATTTTTTTAATAAGCCATCAGTAGAAAAAGCATCAATTACATCACTTTCCTCATTTATTAACGCTAAATATCTTGGGGCTCCATCAATGGCTATTATATCCTTAAAATTTATATTATAAACTTTTTCTAGTCCTACATAACAATCATTTCTTTCCATAAAAAGTAAAGTTGGCGAAAAAACTAGTAGATTGGAAATACTACTTAAGTCACTAATTGTTTTTAAATTATATTTTGCAGCTGTTTCTTTCGTAACCGCTAAAGTATAAGTGTTATTAAAATTTAAATCTGCTAAAATATTTACATCATATTTTTCTTTCATTTCTTCTTTAGAAATACGATATACTTCTTCTACATTACTATTTGCTTCTTTTTTTAATACACTTCCATAGATTGTTCCGGTATAATCTATATATAAATCAATATCATTTCTTTTTAAGGCTTCTAAAACGATACTTGAAGAGCCTAAAGATAATTTTTGATTTACTTCAATGTCTGTTCTATTCTCAATTAAATCATTTAGCATATATGATAATATTTCTTGTTCGGTAAAATCCATACTGCCGATTGTAATTTCTTTTTCATTATTTTCCTTTTTTAATAAGGGAAATATTAATATTAAAAGAAATATAATTACACTAAATATTAAAATTATTTTTTGAATGGTTTGATTGGTTCTTTTTTTCTTTTCTTTATCTCGGTTATATTTAGGAGTTACTAAGTTTTCAACGATTCCTAATAAATAATCAATAAATAATGCTAATAAACATGCTGGTATTGCTCCTGCTAGAATTTGCATATTATTAATTGAACGAATTCCGGCATATACTAAATATCCAAGACCTCCTGCTCCACAAAAAGCCGCTAAAGTCATTAATCCTACTGCACTTACAGCTGAAATACGTACTCCTCCCATAATTACCGGTAAAGCTAAAGGAATTTGAACTTTGGTTAAAATTTGCCATTTCGTAAGGCCAATCCCTTCTGCTGCTTCAATTACTTCAGCATTAATATTTTCAAGCCCAATATAAGTATTTTTAATAATTGGAAGTAAAGAATATAATACTACCATAATAATGGCTGGAATAGTGCCAATTCCTAAAAAAGGAATCATAAATCCTAATAAAGCCATAGAAGGAATTGCTTGCATAATATTAGAAATGGCTATAATTGGCTTACCTAGCTTTTTTACATAACTAATTAAAATTCCTATTGGAACTCCAATTACTATGGCAATCATGACAGATAGGAATGTTAATTCAATATGCTCAATCAATAATTGAATAATCTCTGAGGAATTATCTAATAAATAATTTAAAAAAGTCATTTTCCTTCCTCCTCTTTAGTAAATTGTTTACTCATATAAGTTAAAAGCGTACTTCTGGTAATTAATCCTTTTAAATGACCTTTTTTATCTGTAACAGGCATTGTTGTTATTTTATGTTCATTAATTAAATTTACTAAATCCACTATAGAATCATTGGGATGAGTTACTAAAAATTCTCTTTCCATATAATCTTCTGCTTTTTTATCTTGCATAGATAGATTTAGTAAATTATCTGCATATAAAATTCCAATTAGTAAGTTATTTTCATCAACAACCATTAATGTATCCACTTTCATCATACGCATTTTATTTATACAGTAAAAAAGAGAATAATTCTTATTACAAGTTACAGGATGTTCAATCATAATATCTTCTACTTTGATTAATTCTGGACTGGACCAGATCTTTTTTATTCCAACAAAGTTTTTGACAAAATCATTTGTTGGATGTTTTAATACTCTTTCTGGTGTATCATATTGAACTAAATGTCCTTCGTCTATTATAGCTATTTTATCAGCTAATTTAATCGCTTCATCCATATCATGAGTTACAAAAACTATGGTCTTTTTATATTTACTTTGAATTCTTAATAATTCGTCTTGTAAAGAGGTCCTAGTAACTGGATCTAATGCACTAAATGGTTCATCCATTAAAATAATATCAGGATTTATTGCAAAAGCTCGAGCAATTCCTACTCTTTGTTGTTGTCCACCAGATAATTCACTAGGATAACGATTTAAAAAATCAGAATTTAAACCAATCATTTCCATTAATTCTATGGTTCTTTTTTCAATTTTTTCTTTTGGAACTTTAGATAATTTTAAAATAATTTCAATATTTTCTTGAATCGTCATATGGGGAAATAATCCTGTATGTTGAATTACATAACCGATACTTCTTCTTAATCTGATTAAATCTTTTTTTAAAATATTTTCATTATTTATTGTAATTGTTCCTTTGGTTGGTTCATAAAGTCGATTAATCATTTTTAAAAGAGTGGTTTTTCCACAGCCACTTTCACCAATTAAACAAGTTATGGTATTTTCTTCAATATCTATATTGATATTATCTAGTATTTTTTTATTTTCAAATGATTTGGATACATTTTTAAAACTTATCATCTTTTCACTCTTTTCATTAAAAACTAAAATAGGATTTTGTTTTATCTAGTGTAAGTCCCTTTAATTCAATCATCTCATCAATTGATACAAAAGCATATTCTTCTTTTAACTCTTCCATTGCTAATAATGCTCCATCTACCGAAGTTGTATAAATATCATGAAGAAGAATAATCGCTCCATCATGAGCATGTTTTATAATATTATCTTTAATTTTTTCTGCATCTTTATATTTCCAATCCTCAGTATCAATATCCCATAAAATGGTATACATATTACTTAATTCTTTAATATGCGTATTGGTATTACCATAAGGAGCTCTTAATTTATCTGGGCGAAATCCTAATAATCCTTCAATCACTTCATTCGTATTATTTATTTCTTTCATAATATCATAATCTTTTAATTGAAATAAATTTAAATGACTGTAGGTATGACTTCCAATGGTATTGCCCATTTCATATGCTCTTTTTAAAGATTTACTATAGGTATTTACTCTACTTCCTAATACAAAGAAAGATACTCTAGCATCATATTTTTCTAAATTATCTAATAGTTTATTCGTTGGTCCATCACTTGGTCCATCATCAAAAGTAAATGCTAATAACTTTTTATCTTTATATTTTTCTAAATCTCTTTTTTCTGGTTCTTTAATATTTATTACTTCTTCTTCTAAACTTAAATATTCTTTTTTTATGATTCCTTTTAATTCCTTTTCAGGAATTAAAATAGTAATTTCTCCATCTGAGTATGGCCCAATTTGATAAGGCATAAATAAAAGAATTAAACCATCTTTGGTAATACTAAAATGCGAATAATTTTCTATTTTCGCTTTTGTTCCTTCTTTTATCCATTCTTCATCATATTCTTTATTTTGAGTTGTATAATATTGTATCGCATAAAAATATGCCAGTTTAGAAAGTTCTTCTAATTTATTTTCTTCTAAGAAATCTTCAATCGTTACTTCTTCTCCTGTTTTTTCATTAAAATAGTACGATTTATTTTCTTTTATATAATGAGCACCACCAGTATAACTATTTACATTAATATGTAGAGCTTTAAAATCAAACAAATCTTCTACTGTATAAGTAATGGATAGATCACAAGGAGTAGAAGTTATCTCTTTTAACTCTTTAGATGTATCTAAAAATAATTCTTTTTTTTCATTAATATAATTCAGCACTTCTTCATTTATTTTTTGGTTTGTAATTTCTGGATAATCTATTTTTAATGTATAATTATCTTTCTCTTCTATTTCATGAATTTCTGTTTCAAAATTTTTATCTTTATGAACAAAAGTTAAAGTACATAATACAATTCCAATTATTATTACACTTAATATTATTTTAGCTGTACTGGTTAATCTTATTTTTTTACTTCTTTTCATCTTTTACCTCGTTAATATTATAATATATAAAGTTAGAAAAAAAACAAGTGTTGTACTACACTTGACATGAATTAGACTAAAATTCTTTCTTTTGATAAACTTTACAGGAAATACGATAAGAAATATAAAGAACAAATAATATTAAAAGAATGATGCCGACAATAATAATTAGATAATGAAGGCTAGCTATATTATTAATGAAGTTTGCTATAGGTAATTTAGCATTTTCAAATAAAGCAAATACTGTGCCTATAACTAAACTAAGTCCTATAATTACTATAAATAGCATCATTCTTCCCTTTTGAACACCAAACTTATAGAAGAATGGTATTAGTAGAGATATTACGATTATTACCCCACCAACAGTTGCACACATAGATAGAAATATACTCATAAAAGTTATATCTGAATTTAATAAAGGAATAATTAATGATAAAAGTAATCCAATTAAAAGAGCTATTCCAATATTAATTAAACTTAATATATATCTTGCTTTTACAATTGTTTTTCTACTAAAAGGTAAAGTTATAATATAGCCATTTGAATTATTTAATTCATCATAACTAAATACTGATATGATTAGCATTACAATATAAAATGGAATAATAAATCCAGCATAATAATAATTTTTCATCATAACAGATAATAAAACAAATGCTAACATAGCAAATAAAATATTACGCATTAAATTTTTTAAGATTAACAAATCTTTTAAAATAAGTCCTTTCATTTTTCACCTCTTATTATCAAATACATGATTTCATCTATTGGGGCTTTATCAATATTAATATTTTTGTACTTTGATTTTATTTCTTTTTTATTTCTAATTAATACTTCATAATCATATTTATTTTTACGATAATTTATTGCCTCTTCTTTTATTTTTTCAAATGTCTCTTGATTACAATGAATGATACCATAATTGTCTGTAATTTCTATCATCGATTCTTCTAAAATCAGTTTTCCTTGATCAATTAAAATTAAATAGTCCGCTATATTTTCTAAATCACTAGTAATATGACTCGAAATTAGAATACTATTTTCTTCATCTTCCATAAATTCTCGGAACAAATCTAGTACCTCTCCTCTTACTATCGGATCCAAACCACTCGTTGGTTCATCTAAAATTAGAAGCTTTGGTTTATGTGATAAGGCTGTTGCTATTTCTAATTTTTTCTTCATTCCTTTAGATAACTCCTTTATTAAATGATTATGAGTTAAATTGAATTTTTGCAAGTATTCACGAAACTTCCTTTCATTCCAATTTTTATAAATTCTTTTCATTACTTCATTAATATCATTTATTTTTAATAGATCAGGAAAAAAAGATTCGTCTAAGACTACTCCAATTTCTTCTTTATTAATTATATCAATTTTACCAGAATCACTTCTAATAATTCCTAATAGTGCTTTAATTAAGGTTGTTTTTCCGGCTCCGTTCGCTCCTACTAAACCAACTACTGCTCCTCTTGGAATCTTTAAATTTAGATTATCTATGCTAAAATGTTTATATCGCTTTGTCAAATTTTCAACACTTATTATGTTCATTTTTATTCCTCCTCAAAAAGTGTATCTAACATTTTTCTTACTTTTTCTTTTTCTACATTATAAGTATTCGCTAAGGATATAGCTTCATTTAGTTTTTCTTCTATTTTGGTATATATTTCTTCCTTTAATAATCTTTCATTCTTAGCTTTTACAAAGTATCCTTTTCCCGCAACTGCTTCAATAAAGCCATCATGTTCTAATTCTTCATAGGCTCTTTTGGTTGTAATATTACTAATTCGTAAATCCTTAGCTAAAGACCTTATTGAAGGAAGGCTTTCTCCACCTATAAGCTCTCCTTTTAAAATACTTTCTTTAATACAGTTTTCTATCTGTTCATAAATTGGAATATCAACAGAATTACTTATGATTATTTGCAAATTATCACCTCATCTGTATATATACACTATATACAGTTTAAGCGCGTTTGTCAAGTAAAAAATTAAAAAAAGCTTATTTTTTTAATAAGCCTACACCCAGAAAGAATTTTTTATCTTCTAATAAACACTTTTTTATTTTCTTTTGCAAAGAAGTATTTTCAGGTAATTTATGATAATCACTGCACTCTTTTAGTTCATAAACAAAATTTAAAATATCACTTGTACATTCTTCGCCTTTTTTTATATCAAAAAGCTTAGTAAATTGTTTAATATTAGAATTATCATCTACTATGTTACTTATTTCTTCACTTAATAACCATGATGAACAATAATATTGGGGGTTTTCTAATTTAAAATATTTTTTTATTTTTTTAGGAGCTTTTGTTAAAGATCTTTTTACTTCTTTTATTGCCAAGTTTTTTCCTCTTGGAATATGTATTTTAATAACATTTTCTTTTTTATCGGTTAAAGGATTTTTAAAACTTAATTCATATTGTAATCTTCCAATTTCAATTATTCTACTTTTGGTTAGATACATTCCCCATAACAGCTGAGAAGTACGAATACTTTCGTATCCTCTTATATCAATATCATTTGTTAAAGATTCTTTTATTCTTTGTTTAACTTTTTTTGAGAACTTGCGCTTGTTTTCTTTTAAGGTTTCAAAACAACTTAATAAAATGATATTGGTTAAGAAGGTTATTTTGCTTTTAGCTAATATTTCTTCTAAATCTTTTTTATTCCATAAACTTTTCAAATAATCCTCATCTTCTAACATTCTTTCTTGTATTTTTAGTATTTCCTTCTTTAAAGATGAATTTTTATTTAATTCTTTTAGTGATACTAAACATTTTTCTAAGTAATCTGGATTGTCAATATGATAATATTTTAAAGCCTTTTTTATTGCTTGTTCATTCATTTTTATCATTCCTTTTATTTATTATAGCAAATAATTTAATTTTTGAATATTTTTTATTTTTCAAACTATGATAATAATGGTGATATATATGACTTTAAAAAAATGGAAAGTAATTAGTTGTATAGGCATTTTTTTATTAAGTGCTTTGCTTCATTTTATTTATGATTGGTTTCCTTCTTTTTTTACTAGTTTATTTTTTCCTGTTAATGAAAGTATTTGGGAACACAATAAAATTATTATTGGCTCCTTTCTAATTTGGGGAATTTTAGAAAAAATTTACTATAAAAAAAGAAAAAATGTCATTTTTGCAGAATGTATTTCTTCTTTTCTTTGTTCTTTTCTAGTTATGATTATTTTTACGCCAATCTATCTTTATGTTTTAAAAACTCAAGATAATATGATTATTACTTTTGCCATATTTATTTTTAGTATTATTATCAGTCAATTTGTTTCTTATCATTTAATGAAACAGGAATATAATCCTAAATTAGAAGAACTTGGTGTTATCTTATTTGTTATAGCCATTTTAATTAACATTATATTTACTTATTATCCTCCAAAATTAGCAATATTTTATGATTTTACAAAAAAGATTTATGGACTATAAAGATTTTAGTATGAAATTAATTACATCATCATCTAATTTTTGATTATCATTTTTCATTTTATCTTCTTTTGTTAATTCAACAAAATATTTATTTAATTTTATATCAACTGCTATTGAATCTAGGGGATACCCTGGATTTCTTTTTTCGTGAGGCTTATCTACTAAATAAAATTCACTTTTACTCCAACTATATTCATAAACTTTATCATTATTTATTAAAACCATTCCATATACCCATTTGGCTTTTAATTTGTCACCATATTTTTTTATTAAGTTTGTGTAATGTAAAATCATTTCTTCATCATTTAGTTCTTTTCCATTTACTCTTCTTACAAATACTCCTGGTTGTAACTTTTCTGGTAGTCCTTCAATAAATAAATTGTTATCCATTCCTATGGTTGGTAAATGTGTTAAATCATAATAAGCTTTTGCTTTTAAATAAGCATTTTCAATCGCATTTTTTCCACTTTCTTCAACATGTGTTTTCGTATCTAAATCATTTAAAGTAATTAATTCTATTCCTCTTTTTTGTAATTCTTCTTTATATTTTGCCACTTTCGCTGGATTGGTGGTTGCAAATAATACTTTCATTTACTCTCCTACTTTCTTTTTTATTTTTTCTATTATTCTTTTTTTATATTCATCTAACTCTTTTCTCTTATAAACATAGATGTAAGATGGATGATTCTCAAATAATATTATATTTTGATATTCTTTTATTTTTTTTAATTCTTTACTTACTACATTTCCTAAACTTATGATACAATTAGGATTTATTTCCCTTAGCTCTTTCTTCAATAAAGGCATAGATTCCTTTATCTCTTCTTTAGTAGGATATCTTAATTTTCCTTCTTTCGTTAAAGGTACGTAAGGAACTAAATTTAATTTATAACAATCATAATTTAATTCTTTTATAATATCATGAATAATTTTACCACTATTCGTAGAAATATCAAACGGTTCTTTATCCTTCTTGTTTGATAATCCTATAAAAACTATTTTTTCCATTTTAATCATCTTATTATTCTATCTATAAACTCTTTAGCTTTTTTTAAATCCTTTTGATTGGGATGCTTCTTGGCTATGCCTCCTATTATTTTCCATGGTCCAAAGGTATCGTACCCTCGACAACCATAACTTCCCGAAAATGAATCTTTCTTTTTTATTTTATTTTCTAATTTCTTGGCATAATTTTTATCCATAAGTATATACAATAAATACTTTTTGAACGTTTTAAAAATTTATTTTTTATATTAAATATATTAATATATAACTTTTTTATTGTAAGTTTGTACTCATTAATTTTACCTGTTTGATAACTGTTGCAACAGCAGATTCTGTTTCTATTGGTAAGTATTCATATATTCTTAGAAGTCTTTTATATGCTCTAGCAAATTCTTTTTTGTCCCAATCAACAGTTCTGTTTTTTCTTACAGTTTCTGTTAATTCTTGAGCAAGTTTTATTAGTTCTTCATCTTGCATTTCTTGTAAGATAATTGGATTTTTTACGAGTGCAGTATAAAAAGCATATTCATCTTTACCTTGGTTTTTACTCGTAAACCTCCTTTTTTTCCTAAGAAACAGAGGCTGTTTTTCTTTTTCTAAAATCTAATATTTTAATATTTATATACATCTGTATCGTATTCGAATAAAAATGGTTTCTAATAAACTGCAAGCTGCGTTCATATTCGCTGTCAGTAAAGCAGGCGACTAAATAAAATGCATTCTTATACTTGGTAGATAGCATATAATCTATCAATTGCTTTTCATAACCCCTTTTTAAGTAGGAACTGCTACCTCTTTTTATTTCAATCAGAACCTTTTCGTCCTCTTGATTCGCTTTATAAAGCTTAAAGTCTACCTTTCCATTTCCCAACAGTGCCTCTCTGGTAATCTCTACTTCCTGATTATAAAAATATGCGTCCATAATATTTTCTAAAATCAACTGTATTCTTTCTTCCTTAACCGGTTCATCCTTTTCCCAGAAAAGCTTGTATAAATTTCCGTGGTTAATTCTATGATCCAAATATTCCAACATTGCTAAAACTTCTCTTATTAAGGTAATATGCTTTGTTTTATAATGTTCTTGAATATCTAGTGGTAAAAGTTCAAAATAGTAATTTATATCAATTCCTAAATAGTCCTCAAGATAAGTTGAGCCAAATTTTCTTGCATTATATAACTTGTCAATAAACAAAAAATCTATATCTGTAAACAAAAAGTCCGGATATAAAGAAACATCATAGTATATGTCTTTATTGTCTTCTAATTCATCCTCATCACTTTCGGCTGCCTGCTTAATCAGAAAATGTCCTTTTTCATCAAAATATATCTGATTGAAATTCGGCAAATCCTCCTGCAAATTTGCCATATAATCCACAAACTTATAAAGGAGTAATTCGTGAAATGCACTCATTTCATGATAAAAAGAATCTTCTGTCCATTGAAACAGTTCCTGAAGGATTTTTACACATTTTTGGTACTGCTCTCTGTATAAATATTTAGGCAAAAGCATTTCAATGATGTCTCCCAAATCCGCATCCTCATGAAATACCTCTTTTTCCATAAAATTATGTATAATATAGTTGAATAATTCTTGATATTGAGTTTGAAAAACTATCATCTTCTCTTTGGTCATCTCCTAACTCTGCTCAATTTCACACAGCACTCTGTATGATAAGTATAACTAAACATATCTAAAATTTTCAATTCTACTATTTCGTATTCTTTTTCTAACTCTTTTAAATCTCGCATTAAAGTATGAGGATCACATGATACATAAATTATTTTTTGAGGTAACTTTTGTAAGATAAAATTTTTACTATTCTTATCTAATCCCTTTCTTGGAGGATCAATAATTAAAGTATCAAAATATATATTTAATTTACTTATTGTTTTGGATACATCCCCTAACAAAAATTTCATATTGTTTATTTTATTTAATTTAGCATTAGTAATGCCATTTAAAACGGCATTTTTAACTATTTCCATACTATAAACTTCTTTTGATGAAGAAGAAGCACTAATTCCAAGTGTTCCAACACCACTATACAAATCTAATACAATACTATTTTCGCTAATATTATTTTTTATTAAATTAAATAATTTACTAGCAACATAGTTATTTATTTGAAAAAAGGAATCATAAGATACTTTAAATAATTGATTGTTTATTCTTTCATAAAAGAAATTATCTCCATATATCGTTTTATTATTATAAACAATTCCTACTAATTTTATTTTTTCTTTTAATTTCGCTAATTCTATATTATAATTTTTTTCTTCACTTTCTATAATTAATAATATTTCATTATTGTTATTACACCTAACGGTTAAGCTTGCATTTAAAAGATTTAATAATTTATAATTTTTTATTACTTCATTGATTGGTTCTTTTGCTAGAAAACACTTTTTTATTTCCACTAATTCATGGGTATTATCTTTATAAAATCCTATTTTTCCATTTTCTATTTTCATACTTATTTTATTACGATAATAAAACGGATTATCATTTTTTATTATTTCTATTTCTTTTTTATATTCTATCTTGGCTTTTTCTAATAAAGATTTTATTTTTTCTCTTTTAAATAATAAAGTATCTTCATAGCTTAAATGAAGCAAGTTACAGCCTCCACATTCATTAAAGTGCGGACATATACTTTCTATTCTATCTTTACTTTTTTTTACATATTTCATTACCTTTGCTTCATCATATTTTTTATGGTCACTTGTAATTTGAATTTCTACTTCTTCGTGAGGTAAAGCATTTTCTACAAATACAACTTTATTATTAATATGAGTTATTCCTCTTCCATAATCATCTAGTTTTTCTATCAATACTTTTGGCATAAATATCACCTATTTCATTTTATCATGAATATTTATATTTTTAAACAAAGAAAAAGCAAGATCATCTTTTTAATCTATCTTCTGATGCTTGTCTTTTTTCTCTATTCTTTATTTCTGCTAAGTCTTGTTGTTCATTTAATAATACTTCTTTTTCATTTTTAATTTTAGCAAGCTTTAATTCTGTTATTTTAGACTGGGCCTCTTCATAAGTATAGGTGATATTATTAGCTAGAACAATCTTTTTAAATTTAGGTAATTTTATATCTAGTAGGCTTTTAATAAAAAAACTAGATAAAATTAAAGGGCCTCCTATGGCTTCAGGGAACTTTACTTCTTCCAAACTGGTGAGGAAACCTAAATCTAAAGAACCATAGTGATATATAATATATCCTGATAAAGCTTCTTCTTTTGTTATACTAATTTGATTTTCTCTACAATTAAAAATATTTGCTAAATTCGATTTAAGAGTTCTTGTTGATATGTTTTTATTTCTTGTTAATTCTATATTGTATCCTTCATTACCTTCATGTAAAGGTCTCGTAAATCATTCATTAAAACCACCCTATTTCGTTTTTATCATAGCATACTTCTCTTTTTCTTGTCAATTTGAAAACTTCTTGTTATCCCTACTTTTTTATTGTATAATTAATTTAGAATAGGTGATGTATTTGAGAACTTTTGATTTTGAAAATTTAAGTATTGTCGAAGTTGTAAATGAAATTATTGTCGATGCTATTAGAAAAAAAGCATCTGATATTCATTTTGATCCAATAGAAGAATGTTTAATGGTTCGTATTCGAATCGATGGAGAACTTCAAGATTATACAAAAATTCCCAATATTTTAAAGAAAAATGTTATTACACGTATTAAAATTATTAGCGGAATGAATATAACTGAGACTAGAATGCCTCAAGATGGAGCAATTAAAAATATGATTGAGCAAACAGCTTTAGATTTACGTGTTTCTTCTCTTCCTTGTGTTATGGGAGAAAAAATGGTAATTCGTATTTTAGATTATAGTATGAGTCTTAATGGCTTAGAAAACTTAGGGTTTTCTGATACTAATTTAAAAAGATTAGAAGAAATGATTAAAAAGCCAAATGGTCTTATCTTAGTTACAGGAGCTACTGGTACTGGTAAATCTACGACTGTTTATGCAATTTTACAAAAACTTAATACCAAAGAAAGAAATATTATTACGGTAGAAGATCCTGTAGAAATGAAAATAAAAAATATTAATCAAGTACAAGTTTTAAATGATATTGGATTAAATTTTTCTCATACTTTACGTAGTATTTTAAGACAAGATCCCGATATTATTATGGTTGGCGAAATACGTGATAATGAAACAGCTCGAATTGCTGTTAGAGCAAGTATTACTGGTCATTTAGTTTTGTCTACTGTCCATACTAATAACTCTTTAACCACAATTGAAAGATTAATTGACATGGAAGTAGAGCGTTATTTACTTGGTAGTGCCCTTACTGGTATTGTTAGTCAAAAATTAGTTAAAAAATTATGCCCAAAATGTCGTAAAACACGTCCTACTACTCCTTATGAGAAGAAATTAATAAAAAAACATTTAGGTACTCAAGTAAATGAGGTTTATACTCCTGTTGGTTGTGAATGCTGCAATCATGGATATTTGGGGAGAATTGCAATACATGAAGTGCTTTCTATTAATGAAGAAATTAGGGAAGCTATTACCGCTAATGTCGATCGTAAAACGTTAAAAGATCTGGTTTACCACTCTAAAAAAGATATTACTACTAGTTTTGAAGATGGTTTAACAAAAGTTATTGAAGGATTAACTAGTATGGAAGAAATCATGAAAACCGTAGATGTCGAAAGTGATGAAGAATTAGTAGCATAAAAAAAGGTTCCTATTGATCGGAACTTTTTATTTTGAATATTTTCTTTATTAATCTTGCTATATAACTTACTATTAAAATGATAACATATTCTAAGAATAAATATAATAACATTATTTTATAAGTGAAATTTAAATTATTAGTGTTATGATAATATATAAATGGAATTGTTATTATTAAAAGAAGTAATACTATTTGAATCATATTTTCTTTAAAAAAATACTTTTTTAAGGGAATTCTTTTTTCATAAAAGAAATTAACAAATAAATATAAGCACATAATAGCAAATAAATATTTATCAACAAACTCTTTATCAAAAGAAGCAAAATACCAAAAACATAATATTAATAGCAATGTATCTAAACGAAATATTTTAAAGATGTTTTTTCCTAAATACTTTAAAGAAAATTTTTGATAGTTTTCATTATTTAAATTACTTAACATGCTTACAATTATAACTAGTATCCAAGGGATAAATGTAACAAAAATTATGTATTTATTGATATTCATAAATTACTCCTTTCCATATAGACAGCCACAATAATCTTGACGATATAAGTTATATTTTTTACTAAATTCAATGCTTTTCTTATATCCATCATTCTTTTTAAAATCACCATAGATATATTTTATATTTAAATCATTGCTAATTTTCACGCCAATTTCATTAATCATACTACTATTTTTATGAGGACTTACTGTAAGAGTTGTCCCAAAATAATCATATTCTTGTTCTTTAGCAGTTAAAGCTGTTTTTTGCATTCTTAAATAAAAACATTTATTACATCTTGCTCCGCCTTCTGGTTCTTTTTCTAGTCCCAAAGTAGCTTTTTTAAATGAAGCATTATCGTAGTCACAATCTAAAAAATTTATTTCAGATTCTTTATATTCATTTATAAAACGAATTTGTTCTTCTTTGCGATGAAGATATTCTTCTATTGGCTCAATATTAGGATTATAATAAAATATAGTAATGTTAAAATAATCTTTTAAAAAATCGATTACTTGGGTAGAACATGGCCCACAACAACTATGTAGTAATAATGTTGGTTTTCCATCTAATCCTTTTATTAATTCCTCTAATTTTTTTTGATAATTAATTTTCTCCTTCATCTAATTTTCCCCCATCTTCATTGTCAGTTGTTTTTTTATCTTCACTTCCAAAGGCTTCAAAAATGATATTATCAGCATTGTAGCTATCTAAATACACGGTTCCTCTTAAATCTCCAATTGTGGCAAAAATTTGTTCATAATCATTTAGACGTTCCATATTAATAATATTTACATAGACATGATTGGTATCATTCATACGAAGTAGGAAACGATATTCATCTATTGTGATATCATTACTAATATCAGGATCATATTCAATTTCATTAATCATTTTGATAATATCAGGATCTATTTTGCTTAATGCTTCAATAAAATCATTTAAAATGTCGGTTGGTACATAATTAATTAAAGTAGGAATTCCTAAATATTTAGAATTATTTTCCACTTCTTTTTTGTTACTTAAAACTACTTTATTACTATTTCGATTATAAAATAATGGTTCAGCTTCCGTTATTTTAATCGTTAATTTTCCAGTTAATGTTTTTTCTATTTCTACATTTTCAACTAGTTCTAAGTTTTTGATTTTTTCCTTTAATTTATTTTTACTTGTTCCAAATATTGCAGGATAATCTTTAATTTCTGCTATTTCTATTATTTCATTATCTGTAAGTAAATTAGTCCCTGTTATAAAAATATTTTTAATTTTCATAGTAAAAAGAGTATAGAAAAACATTACTATTAAATAAATGATTAATAGTAAGATGATTAAAGCTTTTATGTTTAATTTCTTTTTCTTTACCCTTTTTAATTCTGCCATTTCCTACTTCCAATCAATAATTTCTTGTTCTAACACTAAGTCCACATTAAATTTTTGATAAACTTGTGTATGAACTAATTCTATCAAATTTTTAACATCTTTACTAGTGGCATTCCCTGTGTTTACAATAAAATTGGCATGTTTAGGCGAAATCATAGCCCCTCCTATTTTTTTCCCTTTGAGACCTGCTTCTTCTATTAATCTTCCAGCATGATCATTTTCTGGATTACGAAATACACTTCCAGCTGAGGGCATATCTAAAGGTTGAGTTGCATTTCTTCTTTCACTACGATCTTTTACAAGTTTTAATGACTCCTCTTTATTTCCTAAAGATAATTTAAACTTTGCACCAATTACAATCCATGGTTTATTTTTTAAAGCGGTATGACGATAGGAATGATTTATTTCTTCTTTATCTATTCTTTTTATTTCCAAATTTTCATCTATTACATCAATATTTATTAATGAATCAAATATTTCTTTGTTATAAGCTCCAGCATTTCCAACAATGCTCCCTCCTACTGTTCCAGGAATATTAATTGCCCATTCTAACCCTGTTAGATTATGTTCCATTGATAAACAGGCTAGAGCACCCATCATTGCTCCAGCTTCACAAATTATTTCATCATTTTCAACTTTTATATTTTTTAAGCCACTTAGTTTTATAACAGCTCCATCAAAATAACTATCTATAATAATATTAGATCCTGCTCCTAAGATAAAGCTTTTTATTTTATTTTCCTTTAAATATTTTAAAATATTTATTAGTCCTTCTACTGTTTCAGCTTTTATTAAATATTTACAAGAACTTTCTAATTTATAAGTATTTAAATTTTTTAAAGAAGCATTTTCTACTATGCTTATTCCTTTTATTTCGTTCATTTTATTAGCTCCTTTATTTCACGAACAATGATATCGCTACTATCTGTTTTTCCTAAATTTTTGAGATTCATTTTCATGATTTCATATTTTTTCTTATCATTTAATAATTCTGTGACCATATTAAATAAATCTGCACCTTTTAAATTCTCTTCTTCTATCATTAATCCAGCATTATTTTTTACTATTTCTAAAGCATTATAGTATTGATGATTACCTGCAACATAAGGACTCGGTATAAAGATAGCTGGTAAACTTAAGGCTAGGATCTCACTCATTGTTGATGCTCCAGCACGAGTAATAATCAGATTACAATTACGCATTAATCCCGCTAAATTATCTAAATATGGCATTACTTTTATATTGCTTCCAAATCTAGTTCCTTTTATGAATTCTTCATAATGCTGTTTTCCGGTTATATACAATACTTGATAATCACTTTTCTTACTTAATCTTAAAAATTCTTTTAATTTTTCATTCATTGAACTACTTCCTAAAGATCCCGCTACTACAATAACTAATTTTTTCTTATTATCTAAGCCTACTTCACTTTTTTTGATCTCTTTGGTTGTTAAAGCATTTTCACCACATGGATTCCCAGAATAAATTACTTTTTTAGCTTTGGGAAATTTATTTAAAGTGCTTAGAAAAGAAACCGCTACTAAATCAATATCTTTAGATAAAAATTTGTTAGTTTTGCCAACAATACTATTCTGTTCATGTAAAAAAGTTTTTATTTTTAATTTTTTTGCCGCTTTTAAGACAGGATAAGTTACATAACCACCAAATCCTAATACAATATCAGGCTTAAATTCTTTTAATACTTTAAGACATTTGTTATAACTTTTGTTTATCAAAAATACATTTTTTATATCTCTGAAAATATTTTTAGAAAAGCCATAAATATCAAGTCCTACATATTCTATTCCACGGTTAGGAATAATTTCACTTTCCATACGTTTGGTTGTTCCAATATATAACACTTCTAACTTTTTGTCTTCCTTTTTAAGTTTTTCTAGTATCGCTAAAGCTGGATAAATATGACCACCAGTTCCACCAGCACTAACAACTACTTTCATAAACTCACCTCTTATTTAATTATACTATAAATTTTGAAAAAAACTATCTTTTTTTCATCTTCCACAATTTTTAGCGAATTTTGTCGAACGCTTTTTCTTGATTTTTAATATATTATCATTCATAATAAAATCCTGAGCATTGGGACTGGTGTCTACTAAATTAGACAATTTTCTATTGTTTACCTCCTTTACTTAAGGGTTTTGGAAGACGTAGAAAGGAGTATTTTTTAGTTAGTGAGGTATTTTTTATCCAAACTTATAAATTGGTTTCAACCAAAAAAGGCATCAACTATTATTATTGTTAAAAACAATATAACAGTTAATGTCTACAACAACAAGTAGGCATTTAGACCTAATGCTCTACTAATTTAAAGTTTATCATATTTTACCTTTAAATACAAGTGGAGTTTTTATGAAATTAAGTGTGTTAGGTTATAACCTAGATCGTGAACAAACCAAAGCTGCTTTATGTTCTAAACAAAATACCATTATTATTGCTGGAGCAGGTGCCGGAAAAAGTACAACCATGGTTGGAAAAATTAAATATTTAGTACTTCATGAACATATTCCTTTAGAAGAAATACTTTGTATTACTTTTACTAATAATGCCGCTAATAGTTTGGAAGAAAAAATTAAAAAAGAATTAAATCAAAAAGCTAAGGTTTATACTTTTCATAAGCTTTCTTTAGAAATATTAAAAGATCATCATATTTCTTACCAGATTGCTAAAGATGATTTATTAGACTATTTAGTAGATGAAATATTAGAAAGTATTTCTGGTTTTTATTTTGAAAAATTATTTTTAGATAAAAATTATAAGCAAAATCCACTCTTTTCACAATATAAGAAAGTAATCATTCGCTTTATTAGACTTTTTATTGCTAATTACTATGATATCCATTATTTTCAAGACATTTTAAAGAAAGCTAAAAAGAAAGATCTTTCAATGCTTAAGATTATTCAAAAATTATATCAAATGTATCTTATAGAAAAAAATTCTACAGGCATAATTGATTTTGATGATATGATTTATTTAGCTACTAAAATAGTAAATGAAAAAGGGATAGTGAAGAAGTATCAATATATTATTGTCGATGAATATCAGGATACATCTATGGTTCGAGAGAATTTAGTTCAAGCAATTCGTTTGAAAACTCGTGCTTATGTTACAGTGGTGGGAGATGATTTTCAATCTATTTATCGCTTTTCAGGGTGTGATTTAAATAATTTTTTAGATTTCCAAAAAAACTTTAAACCAGCTAAAAAACTATATCTTACTAATACTTATCGCAATAGTAAAGAATTAATTTATGTAGCTGGTTCTTTTATTATGAAAAATCCTAGACAGGTAAAAAAGAAATTGAAATCTAATAAAAGTATTCCTAAACCTATTGTTATTTGTTATTATAAAAACATTAAAGATGATTTTTATAAACTTTTAAATTGTATTTCTATTTCTAATTTAATGATTTTAGGTAGAAATAATTTAGATATTTATCAGGTTTTAAATGATAAATTAAAAATAGAAAATAATCGTATCATTTATCAAGACTATCATATTTATTATAAAACAATTCATAAAGCAAAAGGATTAGAAGAAGATAACATTTTAATTATTAATTTAACAAATGATATTAATTCCCTTCCTTCTAAAATAAAAGATGACTATATTTTAAAGTATGTCATCAAACACTATGATCTTTATCCTTTTGAAGAAGAAAGAAGATTATTTTATGTAGGAATTACCAGAACTAAAAATTATTGTTATTTATTCGTTCCTAAAGAGAATCCTTCGATATTTATACAAGAATTAATAAAAAATTATAGAGAACATATCTCTATAATAAATCTTTAAATTCAGATTCCTCTTCTTTTGCTTTAATTGATATTATTTCATGATTTTTAACAGCTTCATAAATTAATTCTTTATAGGGTATTAATTCTTCATATTCATGGCATTTTTCTTTTATGGGATTGATTACAGGATGTTTGGGTACAAATATTGTACAACAATCTTCAAAGGGTAAAATGCTTGTCTCATAAGTATCTATTTTTTTAGCTATATCAATTATATCTAATTTATCAAAACAAGCTAGAGGCCTAATTACTGGAATACTAACTACTTCATTAATAGCACTCATACTAGTTAAGGTTTGGCTTGCTACTTGGCCTATTGACTCACCATTTACAATAATTTTGGCATTTCTTCTACTAGCTAAAATAGCACTTATTCGATACATCATTCTACGCATAATAGTAATTAGGTAGTCATGAGGAATGTTTTTATAGATACTTTCTTGAATTTCCGTAAAATTAATTACATGTAAAGTAATATCATTATTATATTCTGCTAATTTTTTGGCTAAACTTATTACTTTATTTTTGGCTTCTATACTTGTATGAGGAGGGCTTTCAAAATAAACAGCTTCTATTTTTACTCCCCTTTTCATCGCTAGATAACCCGCTACTGGGGAGTCGATTCCACCACTTAGCATTAAAAGTCCTTTCCCTAACGTTCCTACTGGGTATCCACCTACTCCTTTTATTTTTTCAAAATAAACCAAAGTATTATTCATTCGATATTCTACATTAATCAAAATATCAGGATTTTTAACATCTACTTTTAATCTTTTTATATTTTTTAAAATATGGGCTCCTAAATTTCTACTTAATTCAATACTCGTTGTATTTAATTTTTTATTACTTCTTTTACTTTCTACTTTAAAAGTTGTAAATGATTTTTCTTGTAATAATTTTAATATTTCTTCTTTTATTACTTCAAAATCAATAGATTCTATAATATATCCGATATTTATTTCATGTATGCCAAAAACATTAGATATTCTACTTACTACTTCATCATACTTTTTTTCTGTATGAACAAACATTCTACCTAAATCATAATCTACTCTTACCTCTAAATCTTTTAGGGCAAATAAAATATTTTCTCTTAGTTTTTTTAAAAAGAAATTAATATTATCTTTTTTTGTTGATAATTCACCATATTTAATTAATATAACTTTTTCCATAAACATCACATGCTTATTATACTTAAAAAATTGTTTTTTGTAAATTAAAAGACTACACTAATTATGTAGTCCACTTAATTTACGATAAATCTCTTCAAAATAATGAATAAATTTATTTACTTCATCGGTTGTTGTTAAATGTGATAAACTAATTCTTAAAGTAGATGATGCTCTTACTTTGTCATTATAAACCGCCATCACACTACTAGATAAGGTCGCACTAGAACAAGCAGTATTTGAACTCACATAGATTTCATATTCTTCTAGAGCATGTAAGAAAGTTTCAGCTTTAATATTTCTTAAACTAATATTTAATATATGAGGGATACTATATTTTGTTTTATTAATCATTACACCATTATATTTTTTTAGAGCATCTATAATTTTTAAATTTAGGCGTTCTATAAATCTTTCTCTTTTTTCAATATCTGTAGTAGCTAGCCTTATCGCTTTTGAAAAAGCGACAATTAATGGGACAGCTGGAGTACCTGGATTTAACATATTAGACTTACCTGAACCATATAAAATAGGACTAATCCCAATATTATTACTTTTATATAATAATCCTATTCCTTTAGGGCCATATATTTTATGGGCGGTAAGCGTTGCTAAATCAACATCATGCATACTAATACTTACTTTTCCTATAGCTTGGGTCATATCAGAATGAAGTACAGTATTTGGATTTTCTTTCTTAATTATTTGTCTAATCATTTTTAAAGGTTGTCTTATTCCTAATTCACTATTTACGGCACATATACTTACTAAAATGGTATCTTCGCGGATTAGATTTTTTAAGTCTTCAAAATCTATTAAGCCTTCTTCATCATTATTTACATAACTTATTTCAAACCCTAAGCTTTCTAAATAATCACATATTGCATAAATAGATGGATGTTCTAGTTTGGATACAATAATATGTTTCCCTTTTTTGTGATTATGCATGGCAATTCCTATTAAAGCCAAATTATTAGACATTGTTGCTCCACCTGTATACGTGATTTCTGATTCATTTATATTTAATATTTCAGCGATCTGTTTTGTAGCACTATTCATTAAACTTTTGGATTTTACTCCTAACTCATGAAGAGAATTGGGATTACCAAAAAAATCTTTACTGGTTTTATTATATGTATCTAGTACTTCAAAGCCAATTGGTGTTGTTGCACTATAATCTAAATATATCATCTATGTCACCTATTCCTATTATACAAAAAAATTATTCGTTAATCCATAAAAAATTATGATAAAACAATTTATTTGACTAAATTTTATAGTTTGTATGTTCTACTTCATTTATTTTGGTTAAACAATACCGCATAATATCTTTACGACCTCTTTTTGATAATACTTGAACTAAATCAAATCCTGGTCTTCGATTTCCTTCAATAAAAGTCGCACCATCTTTTGTTACAGCTACATCCCAACCAACAACATGGATTTCTTTATTTACTAAGGCCGCTTCTAAGACTAATTTTTTTACTTTATCCCAGTTAGGAATTGCAAAACCATCAAATTTTATTTTAGATTTAGGATGTTCTTTAAAAAATTCTAAATTTTTATTAAAGGCTTCTCCTATTAATTTACCAGTATTTAAATCAACTAAGCAAGCCATTCCACCTTTATGAAAATTATCTACATTAGCACTCCCATTTCCAAAACGCATACAAGCAAATAAAATTTCACTTTTTCCATTATAACTAAAGGTCATTATTCTTATTGTATTTACACTATTATCACATATTGCATTTATTTTAGGATGTTGCACAACATATTCTTCTAAAAATAAATGCTCTCTTTTTAATTTTTCGTAAAATTCTTCAATATTTTTAATGTCTTTTGTATAAAGTTTCTCGATGCCAGCTCCACCTAAGCCATCATATGGTTTCATCATAAAATATTCATGTTTTTTTAAGAATTTTTTTAATTCTTCTAAAGAACCTTGATCAAAAAAATCTCTATTAATATATTGTTTAAAATTTCTTAAAAAGTTAGTTTTAATTGTAAAAAATGTTTTATATTTTGATGGACTTACTATTTCATAAAATTTATCTTGATCTTTAATAGATGCATATTCTAAAATTTCTTTTTTATTTTTGTTATACAACTCATAATTTAAGTAATCACTATAACCACATCCAATTAAACGAAAACAATTTAAAAAATTTAGTTTTAATTTGAAAGCATTTCGATTTTCTTTTTTCGCTAATTCATTTATTTTTTGATTAAATTTTTTTAAATTTCCTTTTAAGGCATAACTTACTATACTCATATTATTTATCCTTTCTAATTAGCTCTTGATAAACTTCTAATGCCATATCTGTTACATTTTTAGCAGAATATCGATCAGCAATATCTCTTAAATATTTTATATCATACTCTTCTATATTTTGATATACACTTGCAATAGCAGAGGCTATCTCTTCAATATTTCCTATTTCTACTAGTTTGCCACTTTTTTCATCTATATATTCTTCTGGTCCAAAACATTTTGTAGATACAACAGGCATACCACTTGCTAAAGCTTCTATTCCTGGAATACAAAATGTTTCATTTGTACTAGTAATCACAAACATATTATTTTCATTTAATATTTGAGCAATTTCTTCTTTTGATTTTCGACCTACAAATTTCACATAATCCTCTAAATTTAATTCATGACATTTCTCCTCATAAAAACTCTTTAAATATCCATCCCCTACAATCGTTAAAAGAACATCTTCAATCTTATATTTATCAATCAAAATTCTTAAAGCTGAAAGTAAATCCTCTATTCTTTTGCCTTTTCGAAAAGCACAAACTTTAGCAATACGTAGTCCTTTTATTTTCTTACGATTTAATTTAAAACTTTCCGTATCCACTAAATTCGGAATTACTTTTTTCTTCGTTACATAATCCGGTAAATCTTCTAACATATATTTGCTTACAGAAGTATAGTAAGCATTTTTTAAGACAAATTCCGTATATTTTTTATTTTGACCCCTAAAAAAATCTTTATAATAAGTGGCATGTTCTGTAACGACAACAGGGATATTATATTTTTTACCTAAAATACATGTAGCATACCCAGCAGGTATAGTAACCTCAGCATGTAATATATCAGGTTTTGGATTCTTTTTTAAATACTCTTTAAAAGCTTTTTCTAACGTTTTTACATATTGTCTCATTTGAAAATCAAAATTAATTCGTTCAACATTTAACATTCTTTTTACGTATGTTTTATATCCATTCTCTTCTATTATATAATCCTTTTTCATAAATAAATATTTGATTGGATTATTTAATCTTTCTCTTTCGATAAATAACATATTTACTTTCAAGTTCTTTTCTTTTACTAATGCTTCGCAAAACTCTTTATGATATACTCCCATTAACATATCTTTACCGTTGGGATACCAAGTTGGTATTATTAAAACATTCATTACTACTCACCACTAACAGTATAGCAAAATTAGGATATGATTACAATTAAAAAGAATGATTTAATCATTCTTTAAAATCTATCTTTATTTCTTAAAAATGGTGGAATATCAAATTCATCATCTAAATTTTCTGGTTGAGGACGACGTCTTGGCATTTGGGTACTATCACTAAATAACATTTCATCCGTTTCTCCTTCATTTTCAAAACCAGTTGCGATAACCGTTACAATTACTTCATCCGTTAAATTATCATTTTGAATGGCACCAAAGATAATATTAACATCATTATTTGCAGCAGCACGAACTGTTTCAACTGCATCTTCAATTTCAAATAATGTTAAGTTAGAACCACCTGTTACGTTAACAATAGCATTAGTAGCTCCTTCAATAGTTGCCTCTAATAAAGAATTTGCTACAGCTTGACGAGCTGCTTCAATAGCTCTATTTTCGCCAGCATTACATCCTATACCAATAATTGCCGTTCCTGATTTTTGCATTACAGTTTTTACATCGGCAAAATCAAGGTTAATAATTCCCGTAACAGCGATTAAGTCTGATATTGATTGAACACCACGATGTAAGACATTATCTACTTCCTTAAATGCATCTTTAAATGATGTGTTACGATCGATGATATCTCTTAATTTATCATTTGGTATTACTATTAATGTGTCGACATTTTTCTTTAATTCTTCTAAACCTAATAACGCATTTTCCATTCTTCTTTTTCCTTCAAAACGGAATGGTTTTGTTACTATACCTACTGTTAGGGCACCTGATTCTTGAGCTATTTCAGCAATTACTGGAGCAGCACCGGTTCCAGTTCCACCTCCCATACCACAAGCAACAAAAACCATATCAGCACCTTTAATTGCTTCTTCTAAATCTACTTTTGATTCTATAGCGGCTGCACGTCCTATCTCAGGATTGGCTCCTGCTCCTAAACCTTCTGTAATAGTCGCTCCGATTTGAATTTTATTTTCACACTTTGAAGCATTTAGAACTTGTAAATCGGTATTTACTACTATAAATTCGACACCTTTTACTCCTTCTTCAATCATTCTATTAACGGCATTATTTCCCCCACCGCCAACACCAACGACTTTGATTTTAGCTATTTGATCCATTTCTAAACCGTTCATATTGCACTCTCCTTAACTATCAAAAAAATATCCAAATAATTTTCCTAATATGGAATTTTCATTTATACTTACTTTTTTATGAACCCCACTTAATATCTCTAATTCATCTAAATTAAATACGGAATACTCTTTATTTTTTAATTTTAATCTACCATTATAATATTTAATGGTTCCTAATGCAGTACTAAATTTGTTATTTCTAGCACCTACAGTATCTATTTTACCAAGAATAGTGGGTTTAGTAAAGACTTTATCGAGTAAATTATGAAAATCTCCTATTTCGCTAGACCCTCCGGTTACAATTATATACTCAATTTCCTTTTTTGTTAATAAGTTTATTTGCTTTTTCGATAAATCTAGTATTTCTTTTAGTCTACTTTCAATAATTTCACTTAAATCTTTTTGATTTATCAAAACATTTTCTCCTAGACGATCCGTTAAAGTTACTCTTTCTTCACTTCTTGCCATATCTGTACAAGCAAGGCCAATTTTTTCTTTTAATTCTCGAGCATCTTTTTTAGTTATTTTATATATATAAGCAATATCATTATCAATATTTGCTCCCCCTAATTCAATCACTTCGGCTCTAGTTAAAATTCCTTTATTGAAAATTGAGACAGTGGTTGTTTCCTCTCCAATATTTATCAAAGCCCCTACTTTATTTTCTAAGTCTTTAATACGATTACAAGCATAATCTCCTAAAGATGATGTTATTACATCTACTACCTTAATCCCAATTGTTTCTAGTACTTTTAAAAAATCTATGACACTACTTTTGGGAGCGGTAATTAAAACTGCTTTTAAAGATAATTTATTTCCTATCATATTGATGGGATTTCTGACAATATCATTATCTACTTTATAAGTAGTCGGAAGAATAGATATTAATTCTTCATCTTCTCCTATTTTGTTATAACTTGTGGCATGCATTGCTCTTATTAAATCTTGATAAGTTACTACATGATCTTCATTTGTTATCGTACTTGTTCCTTCGGACATTTGGGCTTCTGTATAATAAGCAGGAATTGATAATACTACTTCTTTTATAGGAATCCCTAACATTTCTTCTGCTTTATGAAATGTTTCTTTTAATACTGGTATTAATTCATCACGATGATATACTAATCCTTTTCTTATTCCTTTACTAGGAATTTCAGAGGTACACAAAATATTGAGGCGATTTTTTATGAACTCACCAACTATAAGTTTAATTGAACTAGTTCCTATATCTAAACTTGCAATAATCTTCCTCATAGTTTCCTCCTACTATTTTCTTTAATTATACTTTAATTTTAGAGGTTTTTCAAGATATTAACAAAAAAATTCCAAGTTTATTGGAATGTATTCATTTTTCTAAAATTAGTTTTTTACTTTCTTCTTTTACAGATAATTTTGATGAATATTCCTTTGTTAAAATGATTACTTGATCATTTTCTTTTAGAGGAAAACTTAAATTTACTTCTACGCCATTTACTAAAGCGCCAACTGCTTCATGCTTTAATTTAGAATGAATTTTATCAGCTAAATCAGCTACAGTTGAGGTAGATGGCAAATAATATTCAGCCCCATTTGCTACATACACTTTTATCTTATCAGAAAGTAATTCTCTTACAGATTTATCAATTAAATCAAAGGGTTTATTGTATCGTTGTGAATTTTTACTTAATACTTGAAAAAATTCGTTATCTTTTATTAATTCTCTTTGAATTTCTTCAATAGTTTTAGTAGGATTAAGTTGTAATAAAGCGGCAAATCCAAAATTATTTACTAAAGCCATTTGAGGTGTAAAAATACGAATTTGATATGGAATTCCTTTATGTCCTCTTATTGACAAGTGTAAAGCTTGATATCCATTATTTCTTGGATGATTTATAAAATCTCTGGTATACTCTTCCATTACATTAAATTTTGCTTTTATTCTTTTTTCTATTATTCTAATTTCCTCTTCTGTATCAGCTGTAATATCAAAAGAAATTAAATTTGGTAAAAGAGAGATTTTTTTGTTTTGATTTAGTCCTTGATAAATGGCAAAATTATTCATAACATGTGGACGAACATCAAGATCTATTTCTCTATCTGTTAGTAAACATTTTAAATACCCTAATATTTCTTCAATAATAGATAAATGCTTTACTAGGTAATCTTCTTTCATTCCTTTTATTTCTCGATAATTTCTCTTACTTAAATATTTAAATGAAGTGTCAGCTAATTCATTTTTTACAGTATTAGCTCCTACATGTACTGCTAAAGGAACGAAAAATCTTAAGGTTTCGGCACTTTTTTCTCTTCTTTTAGTTTCTGTTTTATAGTCAAGAGTTCGCATATTATGCAAGCGATCAGCTAATTTAATATATATTTCTCGATAATCATCTAAAATGCTTTTTAATAATAAGTAATTATTATATTCTTCTCTTTCTTCTCTAGTAGAAAATTGAGCTTTTTTTAGTTTACTTACGCCCTCCACTAGTTTAGCTACATTTAAGTTAAAATGGCTTTCTAAAAACTCAAAGTTAATTCCACAATCTTCCATCGTATCATGTAAAAGTGCTGCAATAATACTATCAACATCATATAGATGCATCTCTGTTAATAAAATATAGGCTACATATACTGGATGAATTATATATGGTTCGCCACTATTTCGTTTTTGCCCTCTATGCAAATCTTTAGCCATTAAATAGGCTTTTTTTATTAAAAGGATTTCTTGATCATTAAAATGTTTTTGTACTTCTTTTAACAGTTCTTCATAAATTTCAGTGTGATTTGCTCTTTTTTTATTTTTAAATTCCATAACTCATCACCCCTTAAAATGAAATTATGGTTATCATACCAAAATTGTAAATAATTGTCAATTTTATTTTATATTAATCTTATACGATAAGATATATTTCTGATTGTTAAAACCAATTCTACACGATCAGCATTTTCTATTTCACTCGGAACTTTTATAATGGCTTTTTCATCATATGAAGTTGGATTGGCTAGAGTTACTTTATAACTGTATGTTTTACCATTTAATTGATAAATTATTTCTGTATAATCTTCAAATACAGATTTAAATGACTTTTTTACATTCATGTATGGAATTTCTTCGTCTAATGATAAATCATAATCTAGTACTAAAAGAGTCTTATTAGTACCATCTGATGTATAGTCAATAGACACTATTCCGGTTGAAGGAATACATTTATTAGAATTTAGACAATAATCATAAGTGTACTCATAACGTCTTGTAAATTCATAATCTAAAATTACGAACTCAGAGTTTCCAAGGTTTGTATTAGATAAATTAATGTTTGTTCCTAAACTAACATTATTTGAAATAATATTTTCATCAATTAAAGTAGGATCTAAACTGATACGATGGTTTACTGTCCCTATTCCTCCTACACTACCATCATAATGAGAATATACTGTTATTAAAAAGTCTTGATTAATTAAATTTTTATCAATTTCATAAACTAATATATAATCATTACTAGTATTTCCTTTTATATAAGTGCCACTATAAGGAGTTCCATAATCATTAAAATAATGGGCAATTGATAAATCTGGTAAAACATATTTATTATTTATCGTTAATTCTAAATTAACATAATTAAACTCATGATCTTCACGATAACGATTTGTTATTTCTAATTCAAGTATTACATAATATTTATCTTTATTTAATACTTTTCCATTTTTACTTAAATTAGATATAAAACTATCTTTTATTTTAAAATTTAAATAACCAGATGCTATATTATCATTTTCTTTATATACTCTTTGATATACTTCTTCATTCATATACAGAAGAGTTCCTGCTACGCCAATTAAAATAATAAAAATCATTATGAAAATAAATTTATTTTCTTTATAATAATATTTTGTTTCTCTTAGAAAACGACGCATAGTTCTTTTCGCTTTATCAGAATCAATCCCAATTAAAAACTCAATTTCTTCATTATCTTCTGTACTAATTTCTAATTCCGATAAATCACTTTTAAAATCAAATTTTTTAATATTAAAGCCAATTCCTCTAATTCCAGTATAAATAATAAAAATATACTGGCTATAATGAATTAACATTGCTAGATCTCTAATTAATCTTGCAAATACTGGATCTAAAGTATCATTTTCTATCGCTTTAAAGATAGCAAAGTTTACTGTAATTAAAATGAAGAGCACTAAATAATACACTATACTTATATTATAGAATTTTGTTGGTTTTTCTTTTCGTTGTAATACTATGGTTAAAAAGATTAAAACAATCATGATAACAATGACAGCTATATACATAAATATATTTATGTAATTGCTTGCTAATGATGATAAAACATCGGTTGATGATGCTAAAGTATAATCATTCGCTACATATTCACTAAAAAAAGTAATAATCTCTTTTGTTTGAGTTACTAAATAAAACATCGGAATTAATAATAGTAAATGAATTAATCTAAAATGTTTTATAATAAAGGCATATGGTTTTTTTATAATCATCTTTAACACCTACCATTATAATTTTAACAAACTAAATCTTCTTTGTAAATTAATTTAAAATTTTTTTTAAAAATTCATAAAAAGTAGTTGACAAAATTCCATTTATCCTTTAATATAACAATCACCAATTCACTTAACAGGCGAATTGGTGCTAGTATCACACTAGTCAACCCCTTTTTATTCTTTTAAGAAGCTGTCTTCAGGGGGCAGCTTCATTTTTTTTGCAAAAAATTAGAGTGAAGTTGTGTTGAAGACTTCACTCACTAAATGTATTATACTTGCCCATGTGTAAAGGAAAAAGCAACATAGGCAAGATAAATTTAATTTCAAATTACAACATATGGATCATCACTAGTACCACTGCCTGTAACTTTCACATCACTTGCTATATTAATTACTGGGCGCACACCGTTCGCACGAGGTACGTTGTTGTTGCTGAGGCTGCCATTCGAATACACATAGAACACGATAGCATTGCCAATAAAGTTAAACGGTGACATGGTCCAATATTTTTGTCCTGTGTATAAGTAATAACTACTATTATTACTTCCATATACTCCTCCAGCCATTGCTATTTCATCCGCCGTGATGAGTCCTATTGGGTTACTTAAGGCATGATTCCCTTTACTACTTTCATTTACTGTATATAAATCTGCACTATTACTACATTTTAATGTTGGTTTGTTATTTGTATCTAATCTTTCTCTTGCTGCATAATAAATGGTATTACTCGGTTGACTATCCCATGATGTTCCACTCGCCATTTCTCTCTCTCCACAAAATCCTGCTTCTTTACTGATTTTACTTTCTTGACTTTTAAGATTATTATTATACCATGTATCTACTACTGTTTTAATATCGCTATTTGTTGTATTTCCATGTTGCTCATTTGTTGTATACATATATCCTACATATTCACTTCGATTACGACTTGAGTTAAATGCTTGCGAACCACTAATCATCGTACTTGTCCCTGTTGTCGCGGTACTTGTTCCATTATAGATTAACCGGATACTTCCATCTCCATTGATTCTTACAATTCGCCAGTAGTATCCTGCAAACTTTACCCAGTTATCTTGTGGATTTCCTGCAAAATAATACGTATCTCCCCAATCATCTTGAGCTTTGTAAATTGTTCCTGTTGTCGTATCTGTTACAGTTGTACTAGTCGTAAACGGTAAACTTCTTGTTTTGATCGTTTTATAATGCGCAAGAATTTCTTCTCCAGCATTGCCACCAAGATCAGCATCAAAGTAAAGATAACATTTAGAACCTACTTGTAGGTTAGCTATTGTATGATTTCCATCAATTGTTTCAAGCTTAGCATTAGTATCTTTACTACCATCTACTGTGCAATAACTTTTTTCTGTATTAATAGTAAAATCTCCACTTGGCATTTTACTAATTGCATCATATCCACCATCTTCATTAAGTTGATACATAGCAAGAACACTAAAGTCATAAGGAACATAATTAATAGTTCCCGATGCTAAAGGAATACTAGCCGTTACTTTATACTTAGCAAAAGTAAAACCAACAGCAACTGCTACTAAAATAGCAACCAGAAAACACCCTGCAATCAAAAACTTTTTCTTTTTGCTTCGGTGCAAAACTTCAAATTCCATAATTTTCCACCCATTCCATACTTATCCACTCCTTTATTCTAGATAAATATATCATAGTTTTAGAAAAAAGTCTACCATTTATAGAAGTTTTACAAAAAATTCTACCATAAATGTTAGTAACTTATAAAACATAAGAAATTATAATAGAAGTGTATGCAGTAGGTGGTAGTATCATGAGGTTTAACAGAAACGACGAAAACTATGTATATGGTTTTGTTGGTAAAAATATAAAGAAGTATCGAAAAATGAAAGGGTTAACTCAAGATGCACTAGCCGAACTAGTAAACTATTCTCCATCTTTCATTGCTAACATTGAAAGTAACACCCATCAAACTTTCTCATTAGGTGCCTTATGGCGTATTGCTACTGCCTTAGGAGTTAGTCTTTATGAATTATGTTATGATTCAAACAATTTAGGAACAGATTTTCCCAAAAGCGAAAAATATATTTGTTTAAACTGCCATCATGAATTAGAATTACCTCTAGAAATAGTAGAAGTCTTTGATTTTATTTATAATGTTAGTAAATCCAAAGAATTATATCCTACTTTTACCTGTCCTAAATGTGGACAAAAAATGATTCCTGAAAAAGTGAACAATCAAAACAAGATATGACAATTTTCGCATAATTCTTATGATAAGATAAAAATGTGATAATTATGAACAATGAAATCATTTATAATGAAATAGGAAAATTAATAAAAAAAGAAAGAAGAAAAAAAGGCATAACTCAAGAAGAATTAGCAAGTTTAACCAATTATTCTTTATCTTTTATAGCTAATATTGAAAGTAATACTTATCAATCTTTTTCTATTCACACTTTATATAATATTGCTAATACTTTAAATACTTCTGTTTATAACTTATTACCAGATAGAAAAGAAATACAAATACCAAAATATAAATTAATATGTGAAAATTGTAAATATAATGTGGATATCCCAAAAGAAATAGGAAAATTTTTAAAAGAAATTTGTAAGCAAGAAAAAGAACTTAACTTTACATGTCCAAATTGTCATAAATATAAAATAAAATTCCAAGAAAAAAAATGCTAAAAAGCATTATTTTTTTAATTGTAAAGAACTTTTAATAAAAGGCATAATATCACCATCTAAAACTTTAAAAGGATCAGTAGATTCAAATTTAGAGCGATGATCTTTCACCAACTTATATGGTTCTAAAATATAACTTCTAATTTGACTACCAAAATCTATGTTACTAACATCTCCACTAACTTCTTTTTTTATTTTTTCTTGTTCTTCTAATTTTTGTTGATAAAGTTTATTTTTTAAAAGTTGCATAGCGATTTCTTTATTACGTAATTGACTGCGTTCAGTCTGACAGGTAACAACTGTTTTTGTTGGCAAATGAGTAATTCTAACTGCTGAATTACTTGTATTAACAGATTGTCCTCCAGCACCACTAGAATGATAAACATCAATTTTCAAATCTTCATCTTTTATATCAACAGAAATTGTATTATCAAATTCTGGTGTTACAGTAACAGAAGCAAAAGAAGTATGTCTTCTTTTATTAGAATCAAAAGGACTAATTCTAACCAAACGATGAACTCCAGTTTCTTCTTTTAAATATCCATAAGCATATTCTCCTTCAATATGAAGAGTAACACTTTTTATACCCGCTTCATCCCCATCTTGATAATCAATTACTTGATATTTATACTGATTTTTTTCTAAAAATCTTTCATACATTCTAAGTAACATACTAGCCCAATCACAAGACTCTGTACCTCCAGCCCCAGGATGAATTTCTAAATAACAATTAAAAGAATCATATTCTCCACTAAGTAAGGTATCAATTTCTAACTCTTCTACTTCTCTTTTAATATTTTCTATATCTTCTACTTGAATATTTTCTTCTAATTTAACTAACTCTAACAAAATATGAATTTGATCTAATAAATCATAGTAATTTTTCAAGTTTTTTTGAATGTTTTTTAATTGTTGATAAGTCTTATTGGCAAAGGAAATATCACTCCAAAAATTATCTTGATTAACAATAGCTTTCAATCTAGCTTGTTCATCTTCTAATTTTTTTGTGTCAAAGAGACCTCCCTAAATCCAAAACTTTATTTTCTAAAATTTCAAGTTCTAATTGTAATTCTTTATTTTCCATAGTTATCTTCCTCCCTTTCTAAAAAACTGTTCATCTCTTTTTTGATTTTTTTCTTGTAATAAAACTAAATATTGTTCTTTTTCTACTTCTGTTAAATCAGGATAGATAAATTGAAATAATATTTCTAAAGCCTGAAATCTAGCATCTTTAGAAACACTTTTCTTAGTATACTTAATAATATAATTATAAACATCTAACAAAAAATCATAATCCTCTACATCAAAATCATAATTTTTCTTTAAATAGACATAATACGAAAAATCAATATTCTGAATCACTTCTAAAAAATAAAAAATAGAATTAGGAAGAAGTTTAATTTTATTTAAAAACTCTTCCATACTACTAATATTAAAAATGCTAACATCTGTATCATAAAAACGAGTAAACTCTAAAGTTGTTTCATAAGGAGTCATTAAAGAATGATTAAAATAATGAGATTCCAAAGAATTATCCCATGTTGGATCAGCAAAAAAGATTCCATCAATATGATATTTTGGATCAATAAGCCGAACAATAACTCTAGAATGATACTCAACATTTCCTAGTTTTCTATTTAGTTCTTCTTTATTTAATCGTGCTAAATCAGATAAATGAATCTTTTCACTTTCTTTATACAATTCAAAAGAAACATTAAAAGCTTTAATTCCTACTTTATCTAATAAAGCAACCAGCAATTCACTAAACCCATAACAAACTCCAAAATTATTAAATAAGACATGTTCTAATAATCTAGCAGAATTTTTATTCTGTTCATTTTCCTGAAACAATTTATAATGAGTAACAATTTGAAAAACGGCTAAATATTTTTCATACATACTCATATTAGAATTTTTAACATCTGCAACCATAATATCTAAAAAAGAGTGCATAAAAAGATACTGATCTAATTTAGTAGAATGATTCATATAAATCTTCTCTTTATGTTGAATAACATCTTGAAATTGTTTAGAATACAAAGATAAAGCTTCATTTTCCAAAATATTAAAAGTAATATTTCTTCCCTCTAATTTCTGAATCACTTTTAAGATATTAGAATAGTCATCATATCTAAAATCAATTGTAACATCCCTGCCAAGATATTGTTCTAAGTAAGAAATTTCTCTATCTAATAAAGGATCTCGAAAAACAAAACTAGAAAAAGACTTTAAATCCACAATAGAATATTCACCAACCATAGTTTGATTAAAAAAAGTTAATAATTCCATTTCCCTTATAGAATATTCTCCCGTAACTAACGAAGTAGTAATTTTATATAAACTATTTGATTCGTTTAAAAGGTCAAATACTTCTCTAGTTAAAGTATAAGGTTCTTTCTCACTTCCTAATTCTATTGCATAAATATGAGGATTATCTTTGATTGCTTCTATTACTTCCCTTGTAATCAAATCTATAGAAGAAATTCTTAAATTTCCATAAGAATAATGTTTAATAAAAGAAAGATAATCATTTTTCCAATCATAAATATTAGGTAAAAATAATATATTATCTTGACGATTATAAAATGGAGTTTCAATATTAGATTGAATCATGATTCTAAGTTTATTTTGCACCTGAAACTGATCAAGCATATTTACTCCTCCTATCTACTACAAACATTATAACGAATAAAAAAAGAAAAAGCAACAACTCCTAATCAAGAGATTACTTGTTTATTTGCTTTCACAAGTCATATGAAAATTACTTGGTTATATTTTAAATACATATCGTACAAATAGTATTTTTTAGTACATTATATTAGCAGTATTATTCATATTATAAATATTACTAATTTTATAATTTACGTGGACAAAAGCACTTTTTCAGCAGCATTTTGTTTCACAAATATTACATCATAATAATAACTATTATGCAAAATTACTTTTCCAATTTGTTATTATTGATGATATATCATTTTCCCAAACATTATAATCCTCTATTTTGAGTGAAGATTCATGCACTTTATTTAATAAATTAACCAATTCCTCAGCTTCAATATTCTTATCATACATAAAACTTATAATACTTTTATATTGTTCTATTGTTAATGGTACTATAGGTACTTTTGTTCCTACCCAACTTGTTTTATTTAAAATAAAGAATTGCCACAATGTTCTAGAATATATTTTTTGTGCAATAAACATTCCTATTACATTTTTTTCTTTATTGTTATTGATAAATTTTATTACGTGATCCACTACACTGGATCCTTCATGTTCCCATTGTTTTTTTCCACTCATTAAAGACACTTCCGGAACTAAAATGCTATTATTAATTACCATTTCCATATCTGGTGTATTTCCTACTCCAGGCGCATAATATTTTGGACTTAAATCTTCTTCAATAGAAAAGTTCCTTTTTACCTCTTTTACCCCATCTAAAGATACCAAAGATTTCCATGTATTATTTTCTAACCAAAGAGCTCTATCATCAGTCGTACCATCAATTATCTCATCAAACTTTTCAATGATAGTTCTTCGAATTTCACTATCATTATATAAATATTTTATAAATACTTCTTCATTTAACGTTGTTATACTTTTAACAATATTTTGTTCTAAAATCTTTAATTCCGACATAGAATGAGTATTATTTAATTTTTTTTCATATATTTCAGTTTTTAATGGAATAGTAACTTTATATTTATCGCTAATTTTCTTTATATTTTCACTAAACAAATTTAGTTTATTTCTAATTAAAGAAATTTGCTCATTTTCTTTTTCCCATGGTAGTGTTGTACTACTTAAATTTCCAAACCATTCCATATATTCATCTTTTGTAGTAGCCATAGATTTAACAAACTCATATTTATTTATAAGCATATTAAATTCATCAATATGAGTTTTCGACACTCTTATTTTTTTTAAATCTCCTCTACCACTTGTAGAAAAGAACCCAGTAAACTCTAGAGCTCTACAAAATGCATCACTAATTGTAAAAAAAGAATTTACTTTATTTTTATCCGACATATTATAATATTTTTTTGATACTTCTAAAAATATTTTTTTACACATACTTTCTTTTTTTACATCTAATGCATTTATTCTTTTTCTAAATTCTTTAATAGCCTTTAACAATTTTGAATATTCTTTTTTCGAATCCAAACACAAATAAGAAAAAGACAATTCAAATCTATAAATAAACTTTAAATCATTTAGTAAATTTAATAATATTTCCATGGGAAAAACAACATGATTATTTGGTATGTTTCTTCCATAACCTGTGCTAAGAGACGGATAATTCATTTTTAGTAATTGCTTAAGAAAAAATTCTCCTTTAGCATCACTTGATAATATTTTATTACCTGCATCTGTTATTTTTATAATACCATTTGAGTCAACATAACCTAACCCAAAAAATTCAAAAGTTGTTTTATCTTGTCTCGCATTACTTTCAGTTTCTGTTTTATCATACTTACCGCTAAGATAATCATAATAAGATATATCAGGAATTGTTTTATATTCTTCTTCTTGCTGTAAATAATAGTAATATTTCCTTCTTATAGGATGAATAGGTTTATTTTTAAAAGCACTTACTTCTCCATTTGTTTCATCCCACTTTTCTCCTTCAAATTTTTTAAAAAATTTTAACCATTCAATTGTTTTAAGTATACTTCTTGGCTTTGTTCTCCATCCCCAATTTATCATATAAACCACCTCCTAATAATTTGTAATTAATAAATGTTCAACGTTCTTATCATTTCTATTCATAAAACTTACAAGATATTTTTTATCAAAACTTTTTATATTAAATCCTCTATCTTTATATAAGTTATAAATAAATTCGGTATTCTTTATAATCAACATAAATTTTGCTTTAGTATTTGCTAAATAATTTGCTAAACGAATTTGATCATTTTTACCAAAATGATTTTTAGCATATGTAGAAAATTCCGTATCATACGGAGGATCTAAAAACATAAAATCTTTTTCTGTTAATTTTATTTTATTACAAAATTGCTCGAAATCTAAACAGTATAACTGAGTAGTTGATAACTTATTAATCAAATCATTTGATTTAATATAGTTAATTTTCTTTTTAAAATCTTTTCTGTTATAGCTTATTCCGCCATACGGTACATTAAAATCGCCGTTGGCATTATACCTAAACATTGAAGAATAACAATAATCCCTAATAAAATAAAACACTGCACAATAAAATTCTTCACTTAATTTCAATTTACTTTTATTGTTATACAAATACCTAAAGTACATATAATAAGCACTCTTAAATGCTGTTTCAAAGTTATTTAAAATATCAGTATTTTCCATATTTCCGCGTTGTTTTTCTATTTTGTTCATTCTTGTTATTTTTGATAATAAATTCTTTTGTATCTCACATTTTAAATTATATAAATTAATATCTAAATCCTCTTTTAATAATTTATCTAGCTCTTTAGAATGTTTTCTCATATAATCTTCAATTAATTTTTCTAATACTGAATTGTCTTGTTTAAATTTAGTATATAAATTTAACAATTCTTCAAAACTATCCCCAACTATATTCTCGATTTCAATCCAATTCTTGTTGATTTGCATCAAACTTTTATGAAATTCTTTATTATTTTGTTTTATCAATGTATATAAAAGAATTAATTCATCTGATTTATCATTTATTATAGATTCGTTACAATTTATTGCTAAATAAACTGAACCACCTCCAACAAATGGTTCAATATATCTATCAAAATTCGATGGTAAATTATTTAAAATTATAGGCAATTCTTTTTCCTTACCCCCAGCCCATTTTATAAATGGCTTTAATCTTTCCATATTACTACCTCCTGTTTTCTAGAAACAATAATTTATTCTATTATATCACATAATTCATAATACACATCATGTTTACTTCAACAATCATAAAATATTTTATTAATTCATTAATCAGTTTATTGTTTTCATATTAAATAAGTCGCATAACCTTTAATATTAGTATTTAATAATAAATATGTTTAAAAAACTTTAAACTTGTTTCAATTACCATTAACATATTCTATTGTCATCTGATGAATTCATCGAATAATCTATATAACTAGAATATAAAATATTACATCCTGAAGTACTTTCGCCATTAATAAGTTCATCACATACTTTTTGACCAACACCAAAGGCTTCATTTTTTGTTTTAAAACCAGATTTAGTTATTTGCTTTCTTTTTCCATTTACTTTTCCTGCCTCAAAACAATATTGATATACTTTTCCTTTTTTCTTATACTAATCATTGTATCACTCACTCTCCTTATCTATGATTTACATAAAAAATAGAATATACCTATTTGATATACTCTATTCACCCTTTACTTTATCATCTATTTTATTTCTTATTTCTTTTAAAGTTTCTAAATATGCTTTTTCCACAGGGCTTATTGTTTTCACTTGATATTTTCTATATTCATTTTTTGCTTTTTCAATCGCTATTTTATGACTAACGGTACCTGATCCAACAAGTATTTTTTCACCAGCACTAGAAAGGATTGTATCTAATTGCCTAAAATAATCTTCCATATACATTGACTTATGCCTAATAGCTTGGATTTCTGCAAAATCAAAATATCCTAATACTAAATTATTTAAAACTTTTAGTTCTTATTCTGTTAAATAATTTTTTGCAATTACAATATCTTGTAACACAGGAATTTCTCCTTTAAATGTTGTCAATCTCATAAAAGGCTTTTCAGCATCTGCTCTTTCATAGATTACTTCTGAAGCAGCATGTCCGTGTGCTGCATAATGCAATTAATTCTGCACAATTTTAAAAAATTCAATTGATTTACTATCTTTCGGATCATAGTCTACCGCAATTGCGTATAAATCAAGGACTTGTCTGTATAATACTTTTTCAGATGACCTTATATCTTTAATTCTAGCAAGTAATTCTTTCCAATAATTACCGCCACCATTTCCTTTAAGTCTTTCATCATCCATAGTAAAACCTTTAATTATATACTCTTTTAATCTTTCGGTTGCCCATTTTCTAAAATTAGTAGCAATTTTAGATTTTATTCTATACCCTAAAGAAATAATCATATCTAGATTGTAATATTTAGCTTTTCTTTCAACACTTCTATTTCCTTCTTGTTGAACTGTCAAGAATTCCTTGACAGTTGAATCTTCATCTAATTCTTCTTCTTCAAAAATGTTTTTTATGTGTAAACTAATATTTTGTTTCGTTGTATCATATAACTCTGCCATTTGTTGCTGTGATAACCATACGGTTTCCCCATCAAGTTTTACATCTATCTTTGTCTTACCATCTTCTAATTGATATATAACTATATTATTTTTTTCCTCCATTAAAGCCTCCTTTCTAAATTAAAAGGTGTCAACAAATTAAATTCTTGTTCACACCTTCATTTTACTACATATTTTTAATGTTTGGTGGACATTTCATAAAAATCCGAACCAATTTTTAATTTTATTAATATTGATTTTTCCTTTTATTTATGCGTTCTTTCCACAGCAATTCTTATATTTCTTTCCCGAACCACATGTTGAAGCAAATCCAGTATATATAGTATTTATGTTATTTACTATATTATTGTTATTTCAATATTTTGTGGATTCCGTAACATTAGTATTTGTGGTATTTACAGTATTATTGTTACTATAAATTCTTCCTCATCTGCAAACATTTTGCAAACAAAGTTAACATTCTTCACTCACTAAGATTATATCATTATTTTTTTATTATTTAAATAGTTTATTCATTATTAACTTTTTGCCTCTGATAAGATTTCTTCAACATTTAATTTGTCAACAGAAATTTCTTTTGTTTTATCAAAAGATAACAATTCAAACTGTCCACTATATTTTGTTTTTATTATTTCTATAATAGTTTTACAACATTTAACATAGTGTTTATCATCAAAATATTCATTGTCATGAACAATTTCGATAGTAGCATGAGAGCCCTTATTTATAATATTATTTAATATATCTAAACTATTATTACTTACATTTAAACTCTCTGGATTTTCCTTAATTTGCTCTTTTAATTTTCTTATATAAAAGTCAGATGAACTAGATTCTTTTTTATAATTAGGAAATTCAAATCTTGAAAGAGTTTCTACTACATATCTACAATAATTATGAATATATAACTTTTGTTTAGAATCTATTGTGTTAGTAGTTGCTATATTGTAAATTTCTTTCAATTTTTCTAAATAAATTGAATCACTTGTATCTGTATCTAAGTAGCAATTTGTTTTGCCATTACTATCTTCCTTTAATTTAAAATATGTTGCATTACCATTATAACGAAATTTAAAAAGATTTAAAAAAAGTATATTATGAGAAGTAATTATTATTTGTGAATTATTATTTTCAGTAATAATATCAATCAAATAATTATATATACTATAAAGATTTGGATAATCTACTGAAGTAATCGGGTCATCTATAAAGATTATTGATTTTTCCGTTTCTGAATATAACAGTTTTAATTCTGAAATAAATAGCGCAAAAGCAATAATATTTTTTTCTCCATCACTTAACAATCTATCTGCTTTTTGACTTACCGAACAATCATTTAAATATAAGTCAAATTTTTCATCAATTCTATAATTTGTAATAGTAAAATCATCTAAAATACTATTGATAGTTTTCAACAGTTCATTCTTACCCTTTAATTCTTCTTGATAAATCTTCTTTAATTCTTCTGCTTCTTTATTTAACTCTAAAGATTTCTTATACAATAATTTGAATTCCTCCAAATCTTTTCTTACCAAATTATATACTATAAACTTTCCAGTTGTATTTAAATAATTTTCTGTTACTTTTTTTCTTTCAGCGTTTGATTTTAAAATTCTTTTATTTATCTCATCTATATTTAATAATAACTAATGATACTCTGTTATTATATTTTCATATGTACTTAAACTTATTTTTTCTAATAAATCAGAACAATCATAATAAAGATTTTCTTCTTTTGATTTATTATTCAAAAGTTCTATAATATCTAAATTAAAGTTTTTTATTATTTTTATATTTTGTTGAATTTGAATAATAATATTTGAATTAAATATTTTATCTATATTTTTTGTTTTTGTTTCATTTATTCTATATTGAAAATCTATGTTACTATTTGCACTTTCAAAGTAACTCTTTTGTTCATTTATGAATTCTTCTGTTTTTCTAAGTTTACTATTAACATAGTCCTTATACATTTGAACAATACTATTATTATCAATATTTTGTTCACAAAATGGGCATTTATTATTTTTTAATAATGTTGCACCTTTTATTTTCCAATTTCTTTCTTCTAAATCAAAATTATCTAAGTGTTGTTTTACAAAATCCAACTTTGTTTTGTCTTCACTAAAAGATATCATTTCATTTATATTTTTAATTCTATCCAATAAATTCTGTTCATTAGACAATTCATCTATTTTTAATTGGACAGAATCATCTGAATTAATATCTTTCAAATCAGTAATATATTTTATATGTTTTTCTCTAAGTTGATCTAAACCATCTATAGGAATATCTTTAGGATTCAATCCACTAAAACTTTTAAAATTGTATTCATTATTATACTTTTGATTTGCTCTTGTAGTACTTGTATCTTTAATTGTTTGTATTATTCCTAAATCAATTTGCTTATTTATTTTTTCAATCAGTTCTTTACCTTTTATATTATTTTCTTCTATTTCTGCTATTTTTTTATTATAATTCGTCTTCGATTCTAATTCTATTCCATAATTTGAAGTCTTCTCTTGAAATCTATTATTTTTAAAATCTGATTGATATGTTATTTTGGAATCTATATAATCTTTATTGAAAACTGGTATTTTTATAGGATTCACAATGTCATTTGTAAATAATGTAAAACTCTCATTATTATAACAAACACTAACATCTAAATCTTTTGAAGAATCGATAGTTTTAAGCAAAGACAACCTTTCCTTGTAATTATCATTTCCATCCATAGCCATATCACTTATAGAAAATAATTTAGACAAAGAACTCTTTCCTGTTCCATTACTACCGTAGAAAAAAATACAATTATTTTTTTTAGAAAAATCTATTCGCTGATTATCATTATACTTTGTAAATGAACTTCTTATATCAATTGAATCAATTCTCATAGTTAACCTCCTGAATAATTATAAAATCTTAACTTTAAAGTTTTTGCTAATGCAATATAATTTTACCATATTTTGACAAATTATAATAGATTTCCAGGATTAATTGTTTTTTACTATATCATAATTTATTATCTCATCAATTACTTTAGATTGCACGGTTTGTTCGAACGATTTACTTGCATATTTTTTTGTTTCTTCATTGCTGCTAACATAATAATTTTCTGTGGTTTCTACTCTACTATGTCCAAGTACACTAGACACATCTTTAATTTCAATTCCGCCTCTTAATGTCTTAGTCGCAAAACTTCCTCTTAAATCATAAAATCTACAGTTCTTGATATTTAATTCATTATGTATGATTTTAAATGGATATCTGAGCAAGTCTGTTCCAGAATATCTTCCATCATTTTTAGTAAAAACTAAACTAATCTGTTTTCTATTTTTAGATTTATGCTTAAGTTCAATTATTTTATACTCTACAATCTTACCATATTTATTTTTAATTTCCTCTAAATAATAATTATGGTAGTTTTTTCTATACAATTTTTTGTTACTTTCTTGATTCTTTTTGTAGTTCTGCAAAGCTATTTTTAAAGTATCACAGATATAAACATCTCTACAACTACCTTCAGTTTTAGTTGTACCAAAATACCATCTTCCGTTTTCATCTCTTTCCTTTGCATATACTGTTTTATTATTTGTTTTTCTAAATCTATATCATCCCAAGTTAAAGCTAATACTTCTCCTGTTCTCATTCCTGTATAACAAGAAGTTAGAAATACACAAGTAAAAGTATAGTTATTTTTAAACCTCAACAGTATCATATCAATTTCTTCTTGTGTATAGATATGTTTTACATCGTTTTTTTTACCTCAAAAGAATAGAATCTTGGTAACTGTAAATCAGCTGCAGGATTATTTTCAATAAATCCAAAATAATAGGCAGCATCTCTGAGTGAACTCCTAATCACCTTTTGATAATTTCTTAATGCATCTTTTGAATTTACTTTTTGGGCAATTCTAAGTAATGCTTGATTTAGAACATAAGGAGTTAGATATGCTAGTCTATATTTACCTAATTCCTTTTTAATAGATTCAAATGCTTCAGAATACCTTTTTGTTGTTGTATATTTATAATTAATTTCAAAATATTCCTTCATCCAATAATCCAAATAATCAGAATATAACATTTGTGATTGTTTAAAGGTTATACCTCATTTATATATTTTTCATAAGCAAGCTGCCCAGCAGCATATGCTTCGTTCTGAGTTTTAAAACCTGACTTATTAATAAACTTCCGTTTCCCATTAATTGTCCCTATCTCAAATTGATATTGATAAACCTTTCCTCTTTTTCTTAAATTTACTCTTCTCATATAATCATCCTTTGCTTTTCTATATAAAACAAAAGAGCATTAACATTATCTGTTAACACTCTTCTATTTTAATCAATTAATAATTTGTCTTCATCATTGACTTGTTTTTGTAATAATTCTAATTCTTTGATATTCTTATTGTCTTTTAGTACTTTCATTTGTCTTCTTGCAGAGTTATTGAGTCTAACAAGTCTTTCATTCTGAGGTACTTTTTCTTCAATCAATTCAGCATTTGTGTTTTGAAGATTATTTAATATTACTAAATGTAATAAATCTGTATAATCTCTCATATTTCCTTCTTTAGCAAGTTCTGGATTATTATCTCTCCATTCTTTAGCTGTCATACCAAATAGTGCAACATTTAAAACATCTGCTTCCTCTGCATACACAAATTTCTTTTGTGCCTCAGTAAGAGTTGGAACTATATAAGTTTTTACTGCATCAGTATGAACTACGTAATTTAATTTAGATAATAATCTATTGGCTTGCCAATCAACTTTTTCTTGATATGCTTCATTAGTTTTTAATCGTTCAAATTCCTTTATTAAATATAACTTAAATTCTGGACTTAACCAACTAGCGAATTCAAACGCAATATCTGGATGGGCAAAAGTTCCTTTACTATATTTTCCACTGCTTGGAATAATTCCAATAGCATTAAAATCCTTTTTCCAACGATTAGGTGTCATAGTAAAACGATTATATGGAGCTTCATCAATTTTAATTCTGTGGAATTCCACGGAATTAAAATCTTCATTATTAATTTCTTCCCATAAACTATAGTAATCAAATGAATTTTTATTTGACATCCAATTTCTAATTACGCCAGATGGATCTTCAGAATTTGCCTGTCTAGCTAAATCAGTTAATGAAATATAATTTACATTGCCTACTCTTAAAATTCCTACTTTATTTTCTTTTACTATTATCTCTGTAGTCACTATATCTTTTTTCATTATATCACCTCACTTTTTTGAATTTTAAAAGGATGTTCACATATTTTTTCTGTTTACATCCTTTATTTTAAAGGCATTAAACCATACTTTTTAAATTATTTGCAAACAAATATGAATTTGTTAACATTTTTTAACTTTGCGTGAGTCTAGCAAACCCTTTATTTATCTCACTTTCCGCAGCAATTTTTGTACTTTTTGCCCGAACCACAAGGGCATGGATCATTTCTACCAACTTTATTCACTCTTTTAGGCGTAGCCTTCTCTTTTTCTTTACCATCATTAGCTTTTCCATCTAAAGTTTGCTTTCTTGTAACATTTTGTCTAATTTCAGCATTAAGAAGGAAAGTAGCAGTTTGATTATCTATTCTAGTAAGTAAATCTTCAAATAATTCAAAACCTTCCATTGTATAAGCCTGAACTGGATTTACTTGCCCATAACCACGTAAACCAATACCTTCTTTTAAGTGTTCCATTGCACTCATATGATCTACCCAATTAGAATCAATTACTCTTAAACTAATTGCTTTTTCAAAATCATCGCTAACTGGAACATCTTTAATTTTATCTTCATAATCTCGAATAACTAAATCTATAATAAATTTTTCTGTTTCTTCATCATTTAAATCTTTAATATCAACAAACTTCAAATTATTCCTTTTCAAATAATTATTATTAACATATTCTGTAATATCGTCTTTATCAGCTTCTGTTAAATAACCTTCTGGTTCTAAATGCCCCTTACAAACATCACTTATAACATTTTTAAAAGTTTCAATTACCCTTTCGTGAATGGAATCCATATCTAGAATTTCATTACGACGAGCATAAATAATTTCTCTTTGTTCATTCAAAACATTGTCGTAATCAAGCAAATTTTTACGAATATCATAGTTATTACCTTCTACCTTCTTTTGAGCAGATTCAATAGAACGAGTTAATGCTTTACTACGAATTGCTTGATCACCAACACCCATAGACTCTAACATACTTTTAATACGATCTGTACCAAATCTTCTCATCAAATCATCTTCAAAAGAAACAAAAAATTGACTCATACCAGGATCTCCCTGACGACCAGCACGACCACGCAACTGATTATCAATACGACGAGATTCGTGACGTTCTGTACCAATTACACATAAACCGCCAAGTTCTCTAACTCCCTCACCAAGCTTAATATCTGTACCACGTCCAGCCATATTAGTAGCAAGAGTAATAGCCCCTTTTTCTCCAGCCTTTGCAATAATTTCCGCTTCTCTCTCATGGTTTTTAGCATTTAAAACTTCATGTTTCAAATTAGCTTTTTTAAGTAAACTACTTAAGTATTCATTTGCTTCTACACTTATAGTACCAACTAAAATAGGTCTACCAGCTTCATGAATTTCTTTAACCGTATTAATAATAGCTTGATATTTAGCTTTTTGATTTGCATAAACTAAATCAGCCAAATCTTCACGAATAACCGGTTTATTAGTAGGAATCTGTATAACATACATATTATAGATATTTCTAAATTCTTCCTCCTCTGTTTTAGCTGTACCGGTCATACCAGAAAGCTTATTATACATTCTAAATAAATTTTGAAAAGTAATCGTAGCCATCGTTTTAGTTTCGGTATTAATAGTTACACCCTCTTTAGCCTCTATCGCTTGATGTAATCCTTCGCTAAACTGTCTACCTTGCATTAAACGACCCGTAAATTGATCAACAATTACTACTTTATCATCTTGAACAACATAATCTACATCTTTCTTAAAACCAAAATTAGCTTTTAAAGCTTGTGTTAAATGATGAACTAGAGCTGTATTATCCATATCATATAAATTATTCAAATGAAATATTTTTTCAATTTTTTTACTGCCGTCCTCAGTCAAAGAAACACTTTTTGTTTTAGCATCAATAACAAAATCATCAGTTTCATTTAATTTTTTTACAGCTCGGTCAGCATCTATATATAAATTATTAGACTGCATTCTTCCACCAGAAATAATTAAAGGCGTTCTAGCTTCATCAATCAAAATTGAATCTACTTCATCCACAATACAATAATTTAGAGGTCTTTGTACTCTTCTTTCAGCTTGAACAACCATATTATCTCTTAAATAATCAAAACCAATCTCATTATTAGTTGAATAGGTAATATCACAATTATAAGCTTCCTTTTTTTCATTAAAGCTTAATTCTCTCATATTAAGCCCAACTGTTAAACCAAGAAAACGATAAATATTACCCATCCATTCTGCATCACGTTTAGCAAGGAATTCATTAACTGTAACAATGTGAACTCCTTTGCCAGTTAGAGCATTCAAATAAGTAGGCATCGTTTCTGTTAATGTCTTACCTTCACCAGTTTTCATTTCAGCAATATTACCAAAATGAAGTGCTAACCCACCAAGAATTTGTACGTAATAAGGTTTTTCACCAATAACTCTAAAAGCAGCCTCTCTAGCCGTAGCAAAAGCAGGAACAATTAAATCATTCAAATCTTTACCATTCTCTAATTCTTTTTTAAATTCTTCTGTTTTAGCTTTTAATTCTTCATCCGTAAGATTAGAATATTCTGGTTCCAAAGCCATAATCTCATCTGCAATAGCTTCAAATTTCTTTAATTCTTTATATTCTGTATCAAATAGTTTTCTAAAAAAACTCATAATATCCACCTTCCATAACAAAGATTATAACATATTTAGCCTATAGTAGTATATAAAAACAATAAGAAACCAATAAAAAAGTAGCTCAAGCTACTTTACATTAATAATACCATAATTTCCATCACGTCTTTTATACATAACAGAAACGCATTCCTCATCCACATTTTTAAACACAAAGAAATCATGATTTAAAAGTTCCATTTGCAGTATAGCTTCTTCTTCATCCATTGGTTTAGTATCAATATTTTTTCTTTTAACTATCTTTAACTCCTCTTCCTCTTCTTCAACATCAGAAGAAACAGGAACATCAACTTGAATAATATTTTTATACTTATCATTTAATTTAGTTTTATTTTTACGTATTTGTCTTTCAAGTTTATCCACAACCAAATCTATTGCTGCATACAAATCTACATGTTTTTCTTCTGCTCTTAACGTAAATTTACTTGTTGGCACTGTAACTTCAATTATTTGTTCATTATTTTTTACACGAATTATAACACTAGCTTTAATACTTTTAGCATTACCAAAATATTTATTAAGTCTTTCCATTTTCTCAACAATATAATCTTTAATAGACTTTGTAACCACTAGCTTATCTCCCCTGATATTTAATTCCATAAATCCACCTAACTTTCTAATATCATTATATCACGTTAAAAAGAAAAAAACTACTAAATTAAATAGTAGTCAATTCTTTTTCACATACGTCTATTGCTTGTAAGCCTTTAGAAGTTTCAATCAATTTAAAACTAACAATAGCTCCTTCTTTTAAAGTCTTGTAGCCATCTTTAATAATTGCTGAATAATGAACAAATATATCTTCAAGATCTTCATATTCTATAAAGCCATAGCCTTTTTCATTATTAAACCACTTAACTTTACCGACCATTCTAACACCTCACCTTCCTACCTCATACTAAACATAACACAAACGCAAGTTTAAATTCAAGAAAAACTACACGACAAATTTTGCAACCATTGTCATAACTTGGATTATAAACCAATCCAAAGATATCATAAATTAAAAGCAAAAGATATACATTATATTCAAAAGTCTAATTTTCAGCTTTAAAAACAACAATATTCTACCATTAGGATAAAAATTAAACTTTTAAACACGCAAAAAGTTACTTTAAGCAAACAGCGTTTTTTACTCAACAATAATGAGTTATACTTTGATCATCAAAGAGGTAGTAGTATATGAAGGAAAAATTTGTTAGTTCATCAATAAATTTTATATCTAAATATCAAAAATGTGATGATTTAAAACTAAAACGACTTAAATATGGATTAGAAGGAATATATAGTTTAGTGGTTAAAACTTTTGTAGTATTAATAATATCCATAATAACTCAAACACTAATAGAAACTTTATTATTAATGATATTTTATGCCGGAATAAGGACCTTTAGCTACGGAATGCATGCTAAAAATAACATAACCTGTTGGATAACAACAATACTTATATATAATGGCTGTCCCCTTCTAATAGCAAATATAAATCTACCAACATTAATGGGATACATAATTTTATTTATTGCACTTATATCAATGATTTTATGGGCACCAGCAGATACTCCCAAAAAACCATTAATCAGAAAAGAACAAAGAAAGAAATGTAAAATATTATCTATAATAATCATCCTAATTTATACATTAATATTCTTAATAAATAAAAATTCAATTATAAACAATTCGATAATTTATGCTTTAATAATTCAAATAATATTTATTAACCCATTGACTTATAAACTTACGAAAACTCAATTTAATAATTATAAATATTATAAAAAAAATAAATAATGGTTTAAATTATTTATATAGATTTAAACAATATAGAAGTAAAGGAGGTAAAAAAATGTTAGAATTTTTAGCAAATCTATTAAGTGGAGCTGCAACAGCATCAACAGCTACACCATACACACCTTGGTTTATCTTTGATGAACCTGAATGTCCAGAAGAAATATTATAAAATTTACCACGTTTTTATTAAACGTGGTTTTAAATTTAATTAAAAAATTTTACGTGTTAATTTTTACTTTTAAAGTACTGATAAATTTATCAGAAATAACTTCAATACTCAAACTAACATTATTATTACGAATAATAGAAAACAACCCTAAACCTCTATTAACATCATTATTGGTAGAATAAAATTTGGTGCCTAATAAATCAATATCTATAGTAGAAGAAAAAGTATTAATGACTTTTGCATAAATACAATTCTCAAAAACATATATGTCAATTTGTAATAACTTCTCATCTGTTAATAAACTTGCACTTATTGCATTATCAATTAAAATTCCAAACTTTTCAACTAATACATTATATTGAGAAGGTTTCAATAAATCAAATATATCTTCATTAATAGAATTATTTATTTTAATATCCAATTCATTAAGATATAAATATATTTTTTCATAAATAACTCCATTTAAACCATAAGGTATTTCTTCAAATTTAACCAACGATCTAACATTTTTATTATAATTATTAAGCAAATCATCAACTAATACAGATGCCTCTTTATTAGATACACTTTTAATCGCCAGTAGTCTATTATTAAAATTATGTTTAAAAATTTTAAACTCATCCATAATCTTTAAATAAGCATCATTATTATTTTTTAAAGTTTTCAAAAATATTTTCATTTCAACATTCTTTAAACGCAAACTAATTAAAACAAAGAAACTAAAAATAGAAAGTACAATAATTATCAAAAGTAATAATGAAACATCAAAATGTTCTATTTGATGAAATAACAAAACACCAACATAAAAAAGAAATAATATAAAAAATAACAATAAAATATCTACAAAAATAATAGCATGTAACTTAATCACTAACCTGTTCACAAATTTAACGAATCTTTTACTTTCACCCAAAATTAAAAATAACATATTAATCAAAATAGTAGCAAATAAAACATACCAAACCATATTTAAATCTATATGTATAATATTACACAAAAATAAAGACAAAATTATCATAAAAATACAATCAAAAATTCCACCAACTAACCAAATAATTATTATATTAATTAAAATATTTTTTAAATCAATTTTAGTATAATTCAAAAAATAAAGTGGATAGAAAATAAAATAGGTAACTAAATTTACAAATTTTAAATCATAAAATTGCATATATGCAACAATATAGCTAATCAAAACTAAAATAAACGTTCTATACTTATTAGCATAAAAAGAAATTCCTAATAACTTATAAAATAAATAAACCACACCAAAAGTCGAAATCGTACTTGCTGCAAACCATATTAAAAACTCAATCATTGTTCATCATTTTCCTATTCATTTTAGATAGCATATAGACTTTCTCTCCTGTGTCTAAAATGAAATAACCTTCTTTATAATTCTTTACTTCAACTCTATTTTTATTTACAATACATGATCTATGGCATTGAATAAATCTTCCGTCTAAATATTCAAGCATTTCCTTTATTGTTAAAGATACTTTATATTTATTATTTGGCGTAACAATTACTAATTTTCTTTCTTCAGTATCTCTATAAATATAAAGTATTGCTCTATAATACACATTAAGTTCTACATTATTAGCGTTATATTTAAACATTTTATTATCAAAATTTCTTTTAATAATTTCTCTGATATCTTTCTTGAGTCTTTTATCAAAATCATGAAATTTCTCAATAAAATCAAAAACTTCATAAATACTTCTATGAGTACTTTCAAACATCTTATCATGATTAGTAACAAATATAATTTCACTTTCCCAATCAACTTCTCTAATAAGTTTAGCTATACTAATACCACTAACTTTATTAGCAAGTTCAATATCTAAAATATAGATTTTATGTTCATCAGTATTTTGAATTTCTGCTTTTAACTCCGAAGTAATTTTAGTAAACTTAATAACTTTTGCATCACTTACAACTTCATAAATTAAAGACTCTACCTTTTCTAATTCTTTAACGTCATCATCAACAATTACAAACTTAACCATATTTCATTACTCCACACCAGAAATCGCCTTTTTCTGCTAGTTTACTTACAGTAATTATATTATAAAACAATTTTAATGTCAAAAAAAATATGATGTTATGCACCATATTTTTTTACTTTCAGTAAACTTTTTGTAATATAACTTTGAAACTGATCAATATAATAAATAGAAACTAAATTAGAATGAATTAAAGGTATATTGGTATTAGAACCAAAAAGAACAATATACTTCTTGTAATAGTCTTTAAAATAATCTATTAATTTGGGAAAATCATTAAAATATTCTAAAGATAAAATAATAGGAGAATCTAAATAAAAAACAATATAATCTTTAAATATTCCAATATAAGAGTAATCTGTCTCAAAAAAATCCCAAATATCCAAATAGACTACCTTAATAAATCCTAATTCCATAAACATATTATCTAAAAAATATACATCCCGATTATTAAAATAAACATCCTTCACTACATAAATTTTATCCCCAAAAAGTTTACTTTTAATTTTTTCTTTTTTTAAAATCGAAAGAAAGCTATCCATAAAACTTGTCCGATCAACAACCAATCCCTGATTTATACTATCTAAAGACTTTACAATTACCTTTTTATTATAAATAAGATGAAGACAATTATCACAAAAATAAACAATAAGCCCTTTCAAAAACATCACCCTTTAGACATATACTTAATTCTTGTTGCCTCTCCTCCCCTAATATGTCTACTTTTATTATGCTCTAAAAATATATTTTTAATTCGTAAATATAATTCATAATCTAACTTTTTCAAATTTTGAGACATATGTCTATGAAGAACACTTTTAGATATACCAAATACTTTTGCAGCTTCTCTAATTGTCTTATTTGTATCAATAATATACTTAGCTTCTTTTAATACTTGTTGCATGAATAAAAAAACCACCCTATAAAATATATGATTAAAAGTGGCTTTTTATACTTAATTTAAAGTAGCAACATCCATCTGATAAAACTCTTCTGGATTTAATAATGTTCCATTATAATATACTTCAAAAAGCAAATTAGATTGTTGATTATTAATATTATTTTCACCAGAAGTTCCTATTAAATCGCCTTGATTTAAAACTTCTCCTACTTGAACTTGAACCTCACCCAAACTATAATAAATTGTTCTTAAATTAGCATTATGTTCAATTTCTACAACATTACCTAAAATATCATCTTTTTTGATATTTAAAACCGTTCCATTTAAAACAGCAACACAATCAAAAGTCTCATCTGCTTGATATAATACTCCCGTATTTTTCATATAAGTATTTTCAAAATAAATCAAAGATTTTTGTTGATCTTCAGCTGATGCATCTACATCATAAAAATAAGTTTCAATATGAACATTTGCACTTGTATAAGGTCTAACAATCTTTGTTGCATCATCAACAGTTTCAATTACCGGAGTACTAACATCCTTTAAAACATCAACTGAATACAAATAATTAGGATTAACCTGCATTAAACTACTAACTAAACTAACTGCACCAAAAATAACAATTAAAACAATAACATAAAGTGTTGGTAATACATACCCTTTTAATTTTCTATGCTTCAAACTAAATCACCTTTCCTACTATTAAAGTGATCAAGTTTTCTAAATTTATACTTATAATTTTGTAATTTCTGTATTTTGATAATAATGTTTTAAAATATCTTGATAAAGATAACCATCATTCGCCATGCCTTGCGCTCCATATTGACTCATTCCAACTCCATGACCAAACCCTAAAGTTTGAATTTCCACAGTATCTCCCTTAGAAGTAATGGTAAAATCTGTAGATTTTAAATTTAATTTTTGAAAAACTTGAATACCAGTAAAAGTTTTTCCATTAATAGTAACTTCTCTTACATAGTGATTATCAGCTCTATTTACTTGAGAAACTTGTATATCTCCACAAGTAATTTCAAGTTTACTGCAAAAATCACTTTTATTCATCGTATATAAAGAAGTGTAAGATTGATAATCCTTATCCCAAGGAGATTCTACACTAACTAAATAATCTCGATCTTCCTGAAAAACCGTTAAAGCATCATCTGTATAACCATTAGAAATAGCAAAATAATAAGTACTAGCTAACTTTCCATTATAAGTTAAAACTTCTCCCTCAGTATCTAAAACAGCTTCTTTAACCCGATTATAATAATATTCATAATCATTCCCCCATTTATTTTTCATATCATCTTGCGTTAAATAAACCTGATCGTTAATAGTTGTACTAAGAACATAATCTTTATTAGACTCCATCTTATAAAGAGCAAAAGTTCTAGAAGCTACTGCTTGAGCCTTTAAAGCTTCTAAACTAAAAGAAGCCGGCATTTCCCCTGCTACAACCCCTATAATGTAATCTTCTAAATCCATAGCAAAAGCATCGCTCTTATCACTGTTATCACTTAACATAACCTGATAAGTTTCTTCTTTATTCTCATTTTCTTCACTACTAATAGGAATTTCTAAGGAGATATTACCTTGATCTTTCTCTATGATATGATCATCTTCTTGATCATTAGATGTTATAATTGCTATAGGCACTAATAAAATCACTACAAAAACTAATATTCTATTCATAAGCTTCTCCTTTTGTCTAATTATATGAAGAGTCAAAATAAAATATTTATACAAAAGTAAAGCAAAAAATAAAGTAATATATTGTAAAAATAAGCTAATTTAAGGTATAATAATATTAATAGGTAAAGAGGGATAAACAATGAAGCAATTATTAAAAAACATGTATGTAAATAATTTAAGGGTAATATTAAGATGTGATTTTAATGTACCTATTACTGGTGGTAATATTACAGATGAAAGTAAGATTATAAAGAGTTTAGAGACAATTAACTACTTATTAAGTAAAAACTGCAAAATTATTATTTTAAGTCATTTAGGAAGAGTTAAAACTGAAGAAGATAAAGCCAAAAACTCATTAATAATTGTAAAAAATTGCTTAGAAAGACTTTTAAATAAACCTATAAAATTTGCTAATGATATCTTATCTGAAGAAACCAAGAATATAGCTTTAAATTTACAAAGTGGAGAAATACTTTTATTAGAAAATACCAGATTTTTAGATGTACCAAATAAGCTAGAGAGCAATTTAAATGAAGAAGTTGCCCAAAAACTCGCATCTTTAGGAGAAATGTTTGTATTGGATGCTTTTGCTGTAGCACATAGAAACCATACTTCTGTAGTTGGAATTCCTAAATATTTACCTAGTTGCTTAGGTTTTCTAGTAGAAAAAGAAAAAAATATGTTAGATAAAATAATTATGAAGCCTGAAAGACCTTTTACAGTAATAATGGGAGGAGCCAAAGTAGATGATAAACTAAAAATCATTAACTCACTACTTCCTAAATGTGAACATTTACTAGTAAGTGGGGGAATTGCTAATTCTTTCTTAAGTGCTTTAGGTTTAAGAACAGGGGAATCGTTAAAAACAGAAAATCCTGAAACCATCAAAGAATTGCAAAGACTAATGCTAGCCTTTAAAGAAAAATTTGCTTTTCCATTGGATGCGATTACAACAACTACCTATAATGAAAATCCAACAATGAAAAACATCAATAAAATAGATGCGAATGATATTATAAAAGATATTGGAATTAAAACAATTAATAAATATAGCGATATCATAAAAAATAGTAATACTATATTTATGAATGGAACCATGGGAATTTATGAACAAAAAGAATTTGCAAATGGAACAATTGAAATATTAAACCATTTAAAAGAAAAAAAAGACCATGTTGTGATAGGCGGGGGAGATACAGTAGGAGCTGTTAACACTTTAGGGTTTAAAAATATTTTTCCAAATATATCTAGTGGAGGTGGAGCAACATTAGAATATATTGCAAATGCCTCATTACCAGGAATAGAAGCAATAACGGAGGAAGATAGTATTGAAATACTTGATTTGTAATTTAAAAGCTCATAAAACATATAATGAAATAATAAAATATAGAGAATATTTTATAAATATAAACCAAGAAAAAATCAACTTAATTTTAGCTCCAAGTAATATATATTTACCATTATTTAAAAAAGAGAATATTAATTTAGCTGTTCAAGATATATCATTAAATGAATCGCTAAATTTAACAGGAGACATATCAATTGATCAATTAAAAAGTTTAAACATACAATATGCCATAATAGGACACTTTGAAAGAAGAAAATATTATAAAGAAACGGAATATGAAATACTAAAAAAAATTAAAAATGCATTAAAAAGTAATATCAAAGTAATTTATTGCATTGGCGAAACAGAAGAAGAAAGAGAAAGAAAGGTTGAATATCAAGTCTTAGAAAAACAAATAGCTAGAGTATTTAACAAATTAGATAATAAAGACTTAGAAAATATTATAATTGCCTATGAACCAACTTATTTAATAGGAAATAATACTGCTTATGATATTTTAAAAATAAGATCCATGATCATATTTATAAAAAAATTAATGCAAGATTACTATCAAATAAATTCCAAAGTAATTTTTGGAGGAAACGTAAACATAGACAATATTAATAGTCTGGCAAAACTAAATGTCTTAGATGGCTTCATTGTATGTTCTGCCATATTAACCCCTGAAAATATTCCCATTATAATCAGCCAAATAACAGCACAATAACAGCTGTTATTTTTTTTCGACAAACTTCGACAAAAGTTTACACAACTAGACAAAAGATTTACTAGTATGTTGTCAACTTATGTGATATAATGATCTTGCGTGTAGTAAATAATAACTAATTGAAGGAGATCAAAATGGAAAATGTAACAAGAGTTTTAGTAGTAGATGACAATAAAAACATTACTGCTAAAATCGAAAAACAATTTAGTAGTCACGCAGTAATCGAAGTAGTAAAAGTAATTAATAACGGTAAAGATGCTTTAGATTACATCCTAAACCACAAAAATGAATATGATATTATTTGTATGGATATCATTCTTCCAGAAATAGATGGACTATCCATTTTAGAAAGAATGAAACAAGAAAATATCAAGAAAAAAGTAATTATTTTGACAAGTTACAAAAAAGAGTACACAATCAATATGACAAATAATTACGGAGTTAGCTATTATATGTTAAAGCCATTCAGTATGTTAGCTTTAGAAACAAGAATTATTGAAATAGCTAAAAGAGAAAACTTAAAGGCTGTGGAATTAAATGATAAGGAAAGAGAACTACATGTAGCAATTAGTAAAATACTACACCAATTAGGAATACCAAGTCATATTAAAGGTTACAACTATATAAGAGAAAGTGTATTCTTATTTTATAAAAATAACGATAGTTATGGTGGAATCACTAAAGAAATTTATCCAGAAGTAGCGATAAGATTTTCAACAACCGCATCACGAGTAGAAAGAGCCATTCGTCATGCTATAGAAGTTAGTTGGAATAGAGGCGATTATGACTTAATGGAAGAAATATTTGGTAATAGTGTTGCCTTCGAAAGAGCAAAACCAACAAATTCTGAATTCATTGCAACAATCGCAGATCGTCTACGTTATGATAAAAAATTATTACAAGTATAAAGGGATACCATCCCTTTTTTATGTGGTGAAATTTGTTTTTTTTAAAATTTTATGATATGATTAAAATGAAAAAGGTGAAAATATGCAAAAAATATTAACAGTTATTTTAGATGGATTTGGATATCGTGAAGAAGAGTATGGAAATGCTATAAAAATGGCTGATACAAAAAATTTCGATAAATTATGGAATACATATCCCCATACAACTCTTTATGCTTCTGAAGAATATGTTGGGCTAAACGAAGGAGAGTTTGGAAATAGTGAAATAGGGCATATGACTATTGGTGCAGGAAGAAAAATTATGCAACATGGTCCTAGAATTACAGAATTCCTAAAAAATATTAATAAAGATAATTTATTATTTAATGAATTTTTAACGGAAGCTCAAACAAAAACAGTCCATATAATTGGTTTATACAGTAATGGAAAAGTTCATTCTAATTTAGAACATTTTATAAGTATGTACGAAATACTAAAAGAAAATAATGCCCAAAAAATTAACTTTCATCTAATTACAGACGGAAGAGATACCAAAGTAAATGCTGCCATTAATTTTGTAAAAGAATTAGAAGAAAAAATAGCTGATGATCCAAACGCAAATATCATAAGTTTATGCGGTAGATACTATGCTATGGATAGAGATAATAACTATGATCGCACTAAAATATATTACGACCTTTTAACGAAAGGAATTGGCATTAAAGCCAAAACAGCAACTGACGGCATTTTAAATCTATACAAAAAAGAACAAACAGATGAATTCTTATATCCAATTATTATAGAACCAGACGAAACAATTAAAGATGGAGATATTATTCTATGGATGAATTACAGAAGTGATAGGGGAAAACAAATTTTAAAAGCTTTCACAAATGAAAAATTCGAAGAATTTCCTACATATAAATATCAAAATTTAAAAACTTATAGCTTTTTCCCATTAGATAAAGATATTAAAACAAATAATTTTTTAGAAGACATAAATGTAACAAATCCTTTAGGAATATATTTAAGTACTCTAGGACTTACTCAAGCCCGAATTGCCGAAACCGAAAAATATGCTCACGTAACTTATTTCTTTGATGGAATGTACAATGGAAAACTAGACAAATGTGATAAAATATTAATACCATCGCCAAAAGTTGAAACATATGATTTAAAACCCGAAATGAGTGCCATAGATGTTACCAAGAAAGCCATCCAAGCCATGGAAAAAGATATTGACTTCATTTTTATGAACTTTGCTAATCCTGATATGGTAGGACATACTGGTAACTTAGATGCAACAATGAAAGCCGTTACAACTGTAGATGTATGTTTAGAAAGACTATACGAAGTAGCTGAAGATAATTTTTATACAATGATTATTCTAGCTGACCATGGAAATGCCGATATTATGTTAGATGAATTTGGAAATCCAGTAACTACACACACAACTAGCAAAGTACCATTTATTATTACAGACTTAAATGTCGAGCTTAAAAAAAGTGGTGATTTAACCAATGTAGCACCAACCATTTTAGAATACATGGACATTGCTTTACCAGATGAAATGACGAACACACCATCATTATTCATTCAAAAATAAATGTTGATAATTAAACTGTTATCAACATTATTTTTTTGTCTCAATAGTAATAATTAATTTTTCCTTTTTAGCAATTTCCAATAATAATTCGAAATCAAAATTTCTTTGTCCATATTCATAATATTGAACAGCATTTCTTGATTTACCAATAAGCTTTCCAAACTCTTCCTGAGTTTTTCCACTATTTTCTCTTATCATTCTAAAAATTTCATTCGCACGATAATGATTAGCAATAATTTTCATTTTCACACCTCTTGACAAGCATACAAAATGTTGGTAATATTTAAACAAGAATACCAACGTTTTGTTGGCATATTAAAATATAAATATACCTATATCAATGAAGTATTACTACACAAAAGGAGAAAAAAGAATGAAAATAGAGATATTAAAAAGAAACTATCTAAAAAGAAATATTATAATAGGAATAGTAGCAGTACTATTTATTGGAAAATGTACTCTCACCTTTACAAAAGCAAAATATCGAACTACTGAGTCAATACCATTAGTGAATGGAACAATCAACTATACACCATATGATTTAAAAATGGTAGCGATGTATCAAGAAGAAAATGGAGACTATGAAAGTATAGATATAGTCCCAACAAGTGGATATAGTTTGAATGAAAAAAAAGTTATTGTAAAGTAAATGATACGATAGATAATAATATAACAATAGAATATCAAAATGGAGTAATCAACTTTTTGGGTATGACTAAAAGAGGAACAAAGTGTTATTTATATTTTGATGAACAAATTTTAGCTAAAGATATAATATTAGCAAACAGTAAGATAAATGAAGAAACACCAGATTTTAATGGGGTAGCAACAACAGATGAGGGATTATATAAGACTCAAGATGATCGGGGATATAGTTATTATTTTAGGGGAGCGGTAACTAATAATTGGGTCAAGTTTGCTGGATACTATTGGCGAATTGTTCGGATTAATGGAGATGGAAGTATCAGAGTGATCTATAATGGAATAAGTACTGAGACTACAGGAGATAGTACAATGATTAATAGTTCGCAAGCATTTAATTCAAGTCGTGATCGAAGTGAATACGTAGGATACATGTATACAGAGGGAGAGCAGCATGGAAATACAACAAATAGTCCAATTAAAGATATATTGGATACATGGTATACAACAAACATAGCAAATAAGGAGTATGAAACTCAAATCAGTAAAGAAGCCGGATTTTGTGGAGATAGAGAATTAACAAGTGGATATTCATGGAACATACAGACTCAACACATTATTATACAGGATATGAAAGATTAGTACAAAATAACAGTAATGTAAATCCCACATTCAAATGTAGTAATAGCAATGACCTATATACAGTAAGTGGAAGTAGTAAAGAGAATAAAAAATTAACTAACCCTATAGGCTTAATTACCGCAGATGAAGTAGTTATGGCCGGAGGATCATGGAATAGTGAAAATAGCAGTTATTATCTATATAATAATAAGTATTATTGGACCATGTCTCCATATTACTTTGATCCATCATATCCCTATCCTTGCTCTCATGTCTTCCTCGTGTATTCATCTGGCCTTCTAAATGACTACATTGTAGATAGCACACGAGGCGTGCGCCCAGTAATAAATCTATCTCGTGATGTAGTAATTAAAAGTGGAAATGGTACATCCTCAACACCATACGAAATTTAAAAAATGTTAGTAATTTATTAGTTACCAACATTTTTTATTCTTTCAATTCTTCTTCTTTCGAGACATACTCGGTATTAATCATATCCTCAGTACCTTTAACAAAGTAAAACAAGGTTGCTTTTGAAACATCATTCGTCGGAACACCACTTACTGCGTCTAATACTACTCCCACTACATTTTCTGGTGTCTCATACCAATGTTCTTCAGTATCAATTAATATATCTTCAACAGTATCTGCCCAGATATTTTTTGAAATATAAGAATCACTAGCACTTAAAGGACTATTATCATCCATTCCAACCCAAGTAACCATCACTACATCAGGATTATATCCTGCAATCCAAAAATCCGTATCTGTAGTCCCGGTTTTAATAGCATATTTTCTAGATAATTTAGAAGCAATAGTTAGAGCTGTAGGATTTGCATAATCTTTAAAATGACTATTAGTAGTTCCCGTAAGCATTTCCGTTAAAATATAATTATAATTCATATTTAACACTAAATCTTTAGTGTCATCTTTTTCATATAAAACATTGCCTTCACTATCTTCAACCTTTTTAATAAAACCCACATCCTGTTTATATCCACCTGTTGCAAAAGTAGTATAACCACGAGCTAAATCTAGCACGCTCATTTCCCCAGTACCTAACGCAAGAGATGCAACTGCACTTAAATCTGCTTCAATTCCCACTTTTTTAGCAGTATCAACCAATTTATCAGCACCTAAAAACATATTAGTTTTAACCGCATAAACATTATCTGAAACAGCAATAGCCTCCGCCATCGTTATCTCTTTATTTGCATAAACAGAGCCATAATTCTTTGGTGAATAAACATTACCATTACTAAGAGTAAAAGTTGTATACTGACTATTAAAAGTAGAAGCTGAAGTCATTCCTTCCTCCAAAGCACCATAGTATAAAAAGGGTTTCATTGCACTTCCTACTTGTCTTTTAGCTTGTGTAGCTCGATTATATTGACTTTTAGCATAACTTACTCCTCCAGATAAAGCAATAACACCACCTGTATTAGGATCAATCACAACACTTGCAGACTGAAGTTCACTATCAGTTAAATAAGTAAGAATATTTTCTTCCAAATTCTTTTGAGCATCCAAATCCAAATAAGTATATATTTTAATACCACCTGATTGTAATAACTCCTCTGGTATTGTTTTAATATTCTTTAATTCTTCAATAACTGCATCTTGATAATACATAAGCATATCTAAATTCTCTTCTGAAGACTTCCCATAAATTTCAATTTTATCTTGAAATAAAGAATCAAATTCTTCTAAAGATAAATAACCATTTTCAACCATTGCATTTCCTACAATTTTAGCTCTTTCAATTGATAAATCATAATTAGCAACAGGATTATAATTTTCTGGACTATTTGGGATACCTGCTAAGATTAATGCTTCTTCAAGAGTTAAATCAATTGGTTCTTTATTAAAATAATATCTGCTAGCATTCCCAATACCAAAATTACCTTGACCATAATTAATCGTATTTAAATAACCCTCTAGTATTTCATCTTTTGTATAATGCACCTCTAACTCCAAAGTCAAAAAAGCCTCTTCTATTTTCCTACTCCAAGTAGTACTAAAATCTAAAAAAATATTTTTAACATATTGTTGAGAAATAGTCGAAGCACCCTGAGTAATTTTTCCATTTTTAATATTCAAATACATTGCTCTAGCAATTCTTAAATAATCAAAACCATGATGCTGATAAAAATTTTTATCTTCTACACTAATAACCGCATTTATTAAATTATAATTAATATCTTCCAAACTAACCCATTCACTTGTACTAGAACCTTGATACACAAGCTCATCATTAGTATCATAAATATAATATTGTCCTGCTGTTCTAAGTTCCAATTTAGGGCTTAAATACGCATACAAATATAAACCAATAATAACAACAATAAAGGACATAAACATAAAAAGACCCATCTTAAAAAAGAAACGTAATACTCGCATATCGTATTCACCCATTTTTATTATGTTTTAAAAAAAGAAAATTATAAATGAATTTGTTAAAATTAAGAATTTGTACTAGAATATTCAACTAATAAAGGAAGATCTTATGATAAAAATAAAAGCATTCAATATTAAAGAAGCACAAGAACTAGAAGTAAAAGTAGGAATAATTGAAAAAATAATAGATAGTGAAAATTCAAAAAAATTAGTATTAAGTACTTAGAAAATCATACTTTAAAAGCCAAAACATTAACTTATAATCCTGTCATAGAAATTCCTCTGAAAACAAGCAATACTATTCTTTGGAATTCTAATAACACCTACTTATTTTTTTCCGGATTATTAATTGCTATCCGTATTAGCAAAACACAATGTTATAAAATAGGTCAATCATCTCTAAAAGAAATATTACAAAAGCAAAGAGAAATTCTAGAAGCAATAAATTATAAAAAAGAAAAACACCACTAATAAGATAAAAAATCTAGTGGTTTTATTGTATTTTAGGAACTTTTCTAGTATAATGAAGTAGTAATTGGTGATCTTATGAACAAAGAACTTACAATAAATACATATGAAGAAGATATATTATTATTTAAAGAAAATCTACTAGGAACACTAAAGAATAATATATTAACCTATGAAAATGAAACAGATTCTTTTATAATAGATATACATAATCATATATTCCAAAAAGAAAACTTAGAAAGTATTTTAACAATTAGACCAGACAAAGCCTTATTAGTTTTAAAAGAACTAGATCATAAATTAGAAATTCCTTTAAATAAACAGGATTTTCAAAAAGAAAACAACAAAATAATAATAGAATATCTTTTAGAAAGCCAAGAAAAATCTTTAAAAATAGAAATAGAAATGAGTGATTTATGATGAACCATGTTATAAATAATCTAGAGAATAAAATGAAAAGTACTATGAATCAAATTGGATTTTCCATTGAAGAAGTAATATTAAATCCATCAAATAGACCAGATTTAAGTGATTATCAATACAATGGAGCCATGACTCTTGCAAAAATATATCACGATAATCCAATGAATATTGCAGAAAAAATTGTTGAAAGTATAAAAGATTTTACTGAATTCAAAGAAGTAAATGTAGCCTCTCCAGGATTTATAAACATTAAATTAAGTGATGAATTTTTAATAGATTTTGCTAATAGTTCTTTAGAAAATCTGACTTCAAACTATAATCTAGGAATAAATAAAACAATATTCTTAGATTATGGAGGACCAAATGTTGCTAAAGTTCTTCATGTCGGTCATTTAAGAAGTGGCAACATAGGCCAAGCATTAAATAATTTATGTAAATGTGTTGGCGCAACTACAATTAGTGATATTCATCTAGGTGATTGGGGTAGACCCATGGGAATGGTTATATTAGAAATTAAAACTAGACATCCTGAATTAGCCTATTTCAAAGAAGATTATGCTGGTGAAGAAGTTGATTTTAATTTAACAAATGATGACTTAATTGAACTATATCCAACAGCAACAACAAAAGCGAAAGAAAATGATTTAATTATGGAAGAGGCAAGAAAAATCAATTTAGAACTTCAAAATAAACATAAAGGATATTATGCTTTATGGAAAAAAATTGTTGAAGTAAGTGTAAATGAAGTAAAGAGACTCTATAAAGAATTAAACATAGATTTTAACTTATGGGAAGGCGAATCTGATAATTTTGAATACATGAATGAACTTTTTGAATATTTATATAATCAGGATATAATCACCAAAAGTGAAGGTGCAGAAGTAATTGAGATAAAAGAAGAACAAGATAAAATAGATATGCCACCTCTAATTTTAGTAAAAAGTAATGGTGCCGTTTCATACGAAGCAACAGATTTAGCAGCTATTTGGGAACGAGTTAAAAAATTTAATTTCGATGAAATATGGTATATAGTAGACAAACGTCAAGATTTACATTTCACCCAAGTTTTTAGAGCAGCTTATAAAAGTGGAATAGTAAAAGATATAAAATTAGAATTTAATGGCTTTGGCACCATGAATGGCCCAGACGGAAAGCCATTTAAAACAAGAGATGGCGGAGTAATGCCTTTAGCAAATTTACTGGATAGTGTTGCAAAAACTTGTGAAAAAAGAATAATGGAAAATATTACAGAAAATAGAGATGAATTAGCCAAAACTATTGCTGTAGCAGCCATAAAATATGCTGATTTACTACCATTTAGAACCACAGATTATAATTTTGACATTGAAAAATTTACTGATTTGAATGGTAAAACAGGAACATACTTATTATATTCCTGCGTTAGAATGAATTCATTATTAAAAAAAGCGAAAGAAGCAAAAATTAACTACAAAAATATTGAAAAACTATCAACAGAAACCGAAAGAAAAATAATCTTAGCTATGTTAGATTTAAAAAGAATAATTAAAAGAAGTTTTGAAAATCGTTCATTAAATGAAATCTGTGAATATTTATATAAAATAACCAATTTATATAATAACTTTTACGCTGAAAATAAAGTATTAACGGAAGAAAATGAACAAGTAAAAACATCATGGTTAGCACTCACAAAACTAATTTTTGATAACAATCAATACTTATTAAAAATATTAGGTATAAATATTCCTGAAAAAATGTAAATTAAGAATTGACAAATAATATAATCCATATTACAATTACAAGGACTTAATCACAAATAATGATATAAGTCATATAATGTTTACGAATGAAGGAGATATTTATGAAATTAAAAGATATACCAAAAGAAGAACTTGAAACCATGAATTATGATGATATTGCTTACATAATTTTAAATGAAGAAAAAAAGAAAATGAAAATTAATGAGTTATTTAAAAAAGTATGTAATTCTTTAGAATTATCAGAAAATATTTTTGAAGAAAAAATAGCAGACTTCTTCGAGCTTTTAACAACAGACAAAAGATTTATTATGTTAGAAGATGGATATTGGGATTTAAAAGAACTTCACAATCCTAAAGTAGTAATCGATGATGAAGATGATGAAGACTCACTGATAAGCGAAAGCGACGAGATAAGTGAAGATGATATAGAAGACAATACAGAAAAAGATATCTTCTATGATACTGAAACAGATGACGATTTACCAGATGATGATTTAGAAGACTTAGTAGTAATTGATGTAGATGATGACGAAGCAAACAGTTAATGTTTGTTTTTCTCTTTATTTATTGATATAATAGGAAAGAAAGGAAAGATTTCAATGTTTGAAAGACTAGACGCAATAGTAAATAAATATAATGAATTACAAAATGATTTAACAAATCCAGAAATTATGAGTGATTACAATAAAATAAAAATATTATCTAAAGAATCTAGTGATTTAGAAGAAACAGTAAAAAAATATGAAGAATATAAAAATACTTTAAGCGAAATAGAAGATGCAAAAATCTTAATAAAAGATGAAGAATTAAGAGAAGTAGCAGCAGAAGAATTAGAAAGACTAAAAGAAAAATTAGAAAAAATCACCAAAGAATTAGAAATATTATTAGTTCCCAAAGATGAAAATGATGGAAAAAATATCATTATGGAAATTAGAGGAGCAGCAGGTGGAGATGAAGCAAATATTTTTGCTGGAGATTTATATCGTATGTACTCTTACTATGCTGAAAAAAACGGTTGGAAAATTGAAGAATTACATGCGATTGAAGGAACAAGTGGTGGATATTCCCAAGTAGAAATACTAATTAAAGGGGAAGATGTTTACAAAAAATTAAAATATGAAAGTGGTTCTCATCGAGTTCAAAGAATACCTGTAACTGAAACTCAAGGAAGAGTGCATACTTCAACTGCCACTGTTTTAGTAATGCCAGAAGTAGAAACTGCAAATATTGATATCAAAGAAAGTGATATCAAAATGGATGTTTATCATTCTAGTGGAGCTGGTGGACAATCTGTTAATACAGCAAATTCTGCAGTTAGACTTACGCATATTCCAACAGGTGTAGTTGTAACCTGTCAAACAGAACGTAGTCAATTACGCAATCGTGATCGAGCAATGGAATTATTAAAAATTAAAATCCAAGATGAAATTAGACAAAAAGAAGAACAAGAATTAGGAAAAGAAAGAAAGAGTAAAATTGGTTCTGGAGATCGAAGCGAAAAAATAAGAACATATAACTATCCACAAAACCGTGTCACAGATCATCGAATTAACTTTTCTATTATGAGTCTTGATAGAGTAATGGATGGAGAATTAGAACCAATCATTGAAGCATTACAAACAGAAGATTTACGCCTAAAACTAGCTGGTGAATCATTTGAATAAAATTGGTTTAGCTGAATTAAAAGCTTTAAAAGAAAATTATCAAGGAAATTTAGAAGAAGCTCAAAAAAAATTAGAGGAAGGTTATCCAATTCAATATTTAATTGGACATGTAGATTTCTATAATTGTAAGATCAAGGTTAATGAGAATGTCCTAATTCCTAGATATGAAACAGAATATTTAGTTGAAAAAACAATTAAACTATTAAAAACTAAAAATTTAAAAACTGGAATCGACTTATGTACGGGAAGTGGAGCAATAGCAATTGCTTTAAAAAAGAACTTGAACATAAAAATAGATGCCTGCGATATTAGCAATCTAGCTTTAAAAATAGCTCAAGAGAATGCCCAAAAAAATAATACAAATATTTTCTTTTTTAAAAAAGATATTTTAACTGAAGAAATAGAAGGAAAATATGATTTTATTATATCAAATCCTCCCTATATAAAAGAAAATGAATATACTTCTCCCGAAACAAAATATGAACCATCTATTGCTTTATATGCAAAAGATAATGGTTTGGAATTCTATAAAAAAATAATCGAAATATCTCCAAATGTATTAAATAAAAATGGAATAATTATTTTTGAAATAGGAGCAACTCTAGGAGATGAAATAAAAAAAATAGCTTTAGATACTTATCCCAAAGCTAATATAATTATTGAAAAAGATTACAACAACTTTAATCGCTTTATGTTCATTGAAACATAAAGCTTTTTTATTCTCAATCCATTAATTCAAAAAATTCATAACTAATTCAATAATATTTTCTTTTTCTTTAGGATTCAATTCAGCTATAAGTAAGGTCAATGCTACTAAAGTATTATTATCAATAACTTGTTTATTATCTTTATACAAAATATGATAAAAATTTAAAAAATAAATAAACAAAGTAGCAGCAATCCTCTTATTACCATCAATAAACACATGCTTTTTAACAATCATATATAGGAAATTTGCAGCTTTTTCCTCAATACTTTCATATACATACCGACCATCAAAAGTTTGATAGATATTTCCTATTATCCCTTCTAATCCCTTATTTCTTTCTAAAGCAAATAATTTACTTTCCGAATTAAATTTTAATTCATTAATAATATGTAGACAATCTTCATATTTAATTTTATTATTACTACTATTTCCTTTAGGTTTAGATAACACTTTATGGTCATAATTATCTAATAAATCTAAAGCCCTAGAATAAGTCCCTATTACTTTTAATATTTCTTTGGCATCACTATTTTCTAATCTTTCATCTATTCTATTTGCAATTTCTATCAATTTAACTGTTTTCTCTAAACTTTCCAACCTTTTTTCATTAATAGTATATCCTTTAATCATATACTCTTTTAAAACATTATTTGCCCATCTTCTAAAGATAATACCAACACATAATATCATATCTAAATTATAATATTCCACATTTCTAGTTACTTCTCTTAATCCTTCTTTTTGAACTGTCGCAAATTTTGCGATAGTTGGAATATCTTTTAGTTCTTCATTTAAAGCATTATTAATATGCTTACCAATTGTTTTAATATCTCTATCAAATAATTTAGCTAATTCCTGTTGATTTAGCCATACTGTACCATCCTGTACATTTACCTCTAATTTAACTCCTTGATTTTCAAAAATAATAATTTCATTCTAAAATCTCTCCATTCAAAATTAATATTTACATTTTCAAATCATACAACATTAGAAAATTTATTCTAAGAAAATGTTTAATTAACCCTTTCTCAAATCTTCTAAGTAATAAGTTATTTTTCCTTTCTAAGATCACTATATAGAAAAGAAAGAAGGAAGTCAAATCACCAAATTGTTTACTTTTATTAACGAAATCAATACCTTTCATTAAACAATTTCTATCATTTTCATCTATCAAATTAATAGAATCAATAAAATTCTATCTTTTTTTAAAAAGTACAATAATAGTAATATTATAATTGACTAATCCTCAATAATAATGTATATTAGAAATATAACACATAATAATACAATATATAATACATGAGAATTTTTGAGAAGTTTTGATAACCTTTGTCGAATACCATGTAATTCATTTAAAAGTATGTTACCATTCATGAGAAAAGAGGAGAAAATATGGAGTTTCAAACTTTAAAGAAAAGCCATTTAAAAAGAAATATTATCATAGGAGTAATTATAGTAGGAATTATTAGTGCCGTAGTACTAAATTTTACAAGAGCCAAATATCGTACTACCCAATCAATACCATTAGTGAATGGAACAATCAATTATGAATTATCAGACTTAAATCTAATTGGCGTTTATATTGAAGATGGCAATGACTATACAAAGGTAGATCAAATACCAGAATCAGGATATACATTTAATAGTGAGAAAAGCTATTGTAAAATAGGTGATGAAAAACAAGATATGACGATCACTTATGATATGAACACCAAAAACTTAACAATTGCTCCAATGACTTCTAAAGGAACAAAATGTTATTTATATTTTAATGAACAAAAAATATTATTAGCAGATGCCATTAAAAGAGATAATCAAATCAATAGTGGGACACCAAACTTTGCAAATACAGCAACAACAGATGAAGGAGTATACAAGACTCAAGACGATTGGGGAGATAGTTACTACTTTAGAGGGGCAGTAACAAATAACTGGTTAAAATTTGCGGGATATTATTGGCGAATCATCCGGATTAATGGAGATGGAAGTATAAGGCTAATCTATAACGGAACAAGTACAGCGACAACAGGAGATAGTACGCTGATCAATAGTTCCCAAGCATTTAATTCAAGTTATAACAGGAGTGAATATGTCGGATATATGTACACGAGTAGTCAACAACATGGAAATACAACAAATAGTTCAATCAAAGGAGTATTAGATAGTTGGTATAGTAGTAATCTAGCGAGTTATGCAGATAAGATCAGTAAAGAAGCAGGATTCTGCGGAGATAGAGATTTAAAGAGTGGTTCATGGAGTAGTACAGGTTCAACTCTTTACTATGCGGCATATGGAAGACTGATAGATAATAAAGCACCAACATTAAAGTGTAGTAATAGCAGTGATTTGTATACAACCTCATCAAGTAGTAAAGGAAACAAAGCGTTAACAAACCCAGTAGGACTCATTACAGCCGATGAAGTTTCTATGGCTGGGGGAGTATGGGGAACAAGTAATAGTAGTTATTATTTATATACAGGACAAAACTATTGGACCATGTCTCCGTCTTACTTTGGTTCTAACGGTAGTGCTCACGTGTTCTATGTGCATTCGAATGGCAACCTCAGCCATGCGTATGTGGATTGGACTAGTGGCGGTGTGCGCCCAGTAATTAATCTGTCGGCTGATGTAACTGCAAAATCAGGAAATGGTACCTCTTCAACACCGTATGAAATTTAATTTTTTCAACACAAAAACAGACAAACTTCACAGGAGCAATCTACTCCTTTTTGTTTGCCTGTCAATACTACTAATTAATAAAAGCTAAAGCGAAATTTGTAAGTAAATAAGAAAGTCCAAAACTTAAAGTTAAAACCAATAACTTAGCTTCTATTACTTTTCCACTTTTCATAAACTTTTCCCAATTTACTCCATTGAAAATAAAAATAGAAAGTAAAGTAAAAAACACATATAAATAAATATCAATACCCATTAATTTTGTTCCTCATACATTCTTATAGCTTGTACTCTCTTCAAATGCCTTTCTTCACAAGGAGCTTTTGTTGTAATAAAAGTATCTATGATTTCTCTTACTTGATTAAAATCAGTTGTTATATCACTACCTAAGGCTATCACATTAGCCCCATTATGATTTTTCCCTTTAAAAGCATCATCAACACTAACTGCCCTTACACAACGAATTCCTTTCACTTTATTTGCAGCAATACTCATGCCTACTCCAGATCCACAAATCAAAATACCAAGTGAACCTTTATTATCTCTCACTTTTTCACCCAAAGTTAAAGCAAATAGAGGATAATCATCCATTGGCGTATTAGGTATACCAATATCTTCTATATCAAGTTCATTTTCTTTTAAATACTTGATTACTTTTTCTTTTAAGTCCACTCCTCTATGATCACTGCCAATATAAATTTTCAATCTTTATCACCCAATTTAATTGTAACAAATAAAGAAAAAAAATCAATGAAAATTAAAAGAAGTAGACTTAAACTTTACTTAAATAATAAAATCAGATATAATTTATTTGGTGATTTTATGTTTACAGATACACACTGTCATATCTATGAAGAATATTATGAAAATATAGATGAAATTATAAAAAATGCAAAAGAAAATAATGTAAATCGTTTTATTAATAATGGATGTGATACTACTAGTAATAAAGAAGTACTAGAATTATCCCAAAAATATGATAATATGTATTGTGCTTTAGGAATTCATCCGGAAAAAGTAGAGGAATATACTGAATCAGATTTAAAATGGATAGAGAATAATCTCTCTAACCCTAAAGTAGTTGCAATTGGTGAAATAGGCCTAGATTACCACTATACAAAAGAAAATAAAGAGGATCAAATAAAACTACTAGAAAGTGAATTAAAGATAGCTGAAACCTATCAATTGCCGGTTATTATTCATTCAAGAGAAGCAACAGAAGACACAATTAATACACTCAAAAAGTTTAAAGTAAATGGGGTAATTCATTCTTTTTCAGGTTCTCTAGAAACAGCCCGAGTTTATATAAAAAAGGGTTATTTATTAGGAGTAAATGGGGTAATTACCTTTAAAAATGCTAAATTGAAAGAAGTAATAAAAGAAATACCTTTAAAAAACATCATATTAGAAACAGATAGCCCATATTTAACTCCCGAACCATACCGTGGAAAAAGAAATGAACCAGCAAGAATTTATGATATAGCCAAATTCATATGCGATTTAAAAGGTATTAGCTTAGAAGAACTAACAAGAATTACCAACGATAATATTAAGCGAATTTTTGACATTTAAACTATTTTATGATATGATTAATTTACCAATGAGGTGAAGAAGAATGCTAAGTAAAAGCAAATTTTACTTAAAATACACAATTAAAGTAGGAATCATATTACTAGTTTTATTTGGAATTAATGCTTCCACATCTAAAATGGAAACATATAGTACCAATGAAAATATTAATAAAAGTGTTGATTTATCTACTATGGCTATTTATATTAATAAAGAAGAAGAAGCAAGAAAAAATGAAGAAGCACTCCAAACCTATTTATGGGGATCTCTAGACAGTTATACTGGTGATTTAACAGGATATGGAGCCAATTGTGCAGCATGTACAGGACGTCTAGCCTGTGGTGGTGTTGATGTAAGAGATGGAACAGACACTTATATAGATGATACTTATGGTGAAGTACATATTGTTGCTTCTTCCTCTAATTTACCATGTGGTAGTATTATTAGATTTGAAAGTAAGAAAGTTAGTGAAGAACCAGTAATTGCTATCGTTTTAGACCGTGGGGTTCTTGGAAATGATATTGACCTTTTAACACCAAGTGAGGACTATGCAGCAAGATATATAGGCCGAAGTAGTATAACCTATGATGTATTAAGATTTGGATGGGAAAAATAGCCCATCCTCTTTAGATTGAGGGATAAAATGAACATAAAAGCTAAAAAAAGTTTGGGACAAAATTTTTTACAAGATGAAAATGTTTTAAAGAAAATTGCTAATTCAATAAAAACGAATGAAGATGACTTAATTATCGAAATAGGACCCGGAAAAGGAGCTCTAACAAAATATTTACAAAAAAAGAATAGCTTTTTAACATGCTATGAAATTGACCTAAGAATGAAAGAAATTCTAAAAAAATTTGAAAATGAAAAAACTCAGATTATAATTCAAGATTTTTTAAAAGCAAACATTATAGAGGATCATCAAAAGTATAATTACAAAGACATTTATGTGATTGCCAATATTCCCTATTACATTACAACTCCCATTATTAAACATATTCTAAATCAAGAAAAAATAAAAAGTATGACTCTCTTAGTTCAAAAAGAAGTAGCAGAACGCTTTACCGCAAAGCCAAAATCAAAAGCTTATGGCTCTCTAACAGTTTATTTAAATTATTACTTTAATGTAACTTATTTATTTGATGTAAGTCGTAGTGCTTTCTATCCTGTACCAAATGTTGAAAGTGCTGTTGTAAAATTTGAACGAAAAAATGAAAAATCAAATCTTAAAAATGAAGAAGTATTTTTTAAATTAATAAATGATTCATTTAAAATGAAACGAAAAACTTTAAAAAACAATTTAAAAGGATACGAATGGGACAAAATTAAAAATGTTCTAGAAGAAAATAATCTAAATGAAAACGTTCGCGCTGAAGAACTAAGTCTTGAAATATTTGAAGAAATAGCAAATATTTTATCTTAGTTCTTTTTATTTATCTCAAATTTTCATAAATTCTTTAAAAGAAACATAAAATGAAATGGTGAATCTTATGAAATTAAAAAGAGGAGACCTAGTAACCAGAAAAAGTTATAACCATGATACCGTATTTAAAATAACAAACATAAAGAATGATATATATTATTTAAAAGGAATAGAAGTAAGACTATATGCAGATAGTCCTGAAAATGATTTAGTAAAATTTTTAGAAAAAGATACAGTAGATTTAACAGATGAAATTATAACACCCGAAATCCCAGAGGAAAGAAGTGAATATTTTTATTTACCAGCCAAAATATTACATATTGATGGCGACAAAGATTACTTAGAGAAATGTTTAAAATTTTATAAAAAAAAAGGAGTTTTAGCAATCGGAAGAAAAATAAGCGAAAACCACGTTTATGAAGCCATTTTACCATTATTAAAAGAATTTAAACCAGATATTGTCGTCATCACTGGTCATGATGCTTTTTATAGTAAAAAAGGAAGAATTGATGATATCAAAAATTATAAAAATTCAGGAAACTTTATTAAAGCAGTAAAAATGGCAAGAAATTATGAGTTTTCTCATGAAAAGCTAGTAATTATCGCCGGAGCATGTCAAAGTAATTATGAAGAATTAATCAAAGCCGGAGCGAACTTTGCTTCTAGTCCTAAAAGAATTAACATTCATGCCTTAGATCCTGCAATTATTGCTACTACTCTTGCTTTAACAGAAAGAAGCAAAGAAATCAATTTGTTAAATCTCTTAAATAAAACAAAATATGGTCATAACGGTATTGGTGGATTAAAATGTAATGGTCTTATGTATGTAGGTTATCCAAGAGAAGGGGGTTAAATTTGAATACCAATTATATAAAAGAAGAAATAAAAGACAACTTAGGAAAAACAGTAGAAATAAAAGTATATGGCATGCGAGGAAAAACCAACAGTTATAATGGAAAAATCCATGCAGTTTATCCCAACTTATTTACAATTATAGAAAATAATCAAGAGAAAAGTTTTACTTACCGCGACATCATAACAGGTGATATTAAGATAAAATATATGTAAAACACTTGCAAGTTCTAAGATTTTGCTATAAAATATAGATAAGTTGAAAAACTTAGGAGGGAAGAATATTTATGCAAATTACATCAGTAAACGTTCGCAAGATCGAAAAAGAAGGCTCAAGAATGAAAGGAATAGCATCAGTGCTATTAGATGATTCTTTTGCCGTTCATGACATCAGAATAATTGAAGGAGATAATGGTCTATTTATAGCCATGCCTAGTAGAAAAACGGCTACTGGTGGATATAGAGATATAGCTCATCCAATTAATCCAGATGTACGTAAATTATTTGAAGATGCAATATTAAAAGCATACAACGAAGCAGAATAAAACTTGGATTTCCAAGTTTTTTTCATATTTTTATTTAAAGATACATAAACTGTATTAAAAGGAGACAGTTTATGGAAAATGCAAATGTTATAGAGTTTGGTTCACATGAGTTAAAATTAATTGACAGAAGAGAAATTGCTTTAACAGGAATTAAAAAAATTACAAGCTTTGATAGTGAAGAATTCTTATTAGAAAGTAACATGGGAGTAATACTAATCAAAGGTTCAAATCTAGAAATTATGAAATTAGACACTCATGATGGCAATGTTAAAATAAAAGGCAAAATAAATGGATTTAACTATCTAGATAACAAAGAAAAAGGAAAAGAAGAAAGCATTATTTCTAAACTATTTAAATAATGACTGCTGAAGTACAAATTTTTACCCTAAGTGTATCATATCTATTTGGCTATCTTTTCTACTATTTATATAAACTAAATTATATAATAATAAAAAATAAAAAAAGATTTTATCAAAGCCTAATCACCATTTTATTTATGTATAACATCGTATTAATATACATTATTTTAATATATAAAATAAACAATGGTATTTTTCACATCTATTTTTTCATCATGATAACTCTAGGATTTATTACAAACATAAAAGTAACAAAAAAAATGTTAAAAAATGTAAAATGTCGCTGTTTTATTGAAAAAATAAAAAAGAAATGTTATACTATAAAAAATAGGGGTGATCAAAATAAAACATAAAGTAACTAAAAAAGAAAAAAGAAGATTAACTATCTTTATTTTATCTTTTATTTTTATTATTGGTTTTACATGTATCAATATATTTCCAGATTGGATAAAAATAATGAAAAACAATCAAGAAATTACTATCTTACAAAATTCATATGAAGAATTACTTGATACAGAAGAAGCTCTAAAAGCAGAAGTTCAAAAACTTCAAGATCCAGATTATGTAGAAAGATATGCCAAAGAAAAATTTTTATATACTAAAGATGATGAAATCATTATAAGAAAAACAGATACAAAATAGTACCTGTTTTTTTAAGGTCAGCGTTCCTCAAAGAATTTATCAATACTAACACCAAGAATCTGTGAAATATTCCATAAAACAGGAATACTAATACCTTGAACTTTTCCTGTTTCTAAAGAGCCAATCAAACCAGTTGAAACATTACACATATGGGCTATTTTTGCTTGTGATATTCTTTCTCTTGGGTGATTCAAATTGTATAAACCACGATAGTATCTTACATTAGCACCAATAACTTTGAAAATATCGCCCCTTGTTTCTTTAATATATAACATAAGATCTCCTTTCATTTATTAAATCTCATGTTATATATAACATAATTATATCCGATATAATTTTAACATATTTTTATATGAGAAATCAATCATAAAAAACTATTGAATTATAAATTTGTCAAATATCAATTTTTATGATAATATATACGTTAAAAAGGAGAAAATTTATGCAAATAATAAAAAATTATCTTTTAAAAAAAGAATTAAAAAAAATAAATAACTACTTATATATTTTCCTTATTTTTATAGCGTTAGGATTATTATTTATAGGATTTGGTATTTACGAAAATAAACAAAATGGAAACCAATATTTTTATCTAAATGATATAATTGAAAATAAAAACAATGAAGAAAATGTAAAAGCATATCTTAAAATAGCTAAAGCACCATATTCAATTGCCAAATATGAAAATGAAGAAAATTATACATTTTATATTGTGTTTGACGGAAATTATTATTACATTGCCTATTTAAGTGATGAAATATATGAAAAATTAAACGTCGAAGGGCTAGTTGATAAACCCATAACTATTTATGGAACTACCACTGCTGTTCCAAGTTCCCTAAAAGATATTGCTATCGAAGTATACAATAACGGTTTAGATGAAGAAAATCAAATAGAAATAGATGATTTTAACAGTTATTTTGGCGAAGTATATTTAACAAATATTTCTTTAAAAAAAGAAACATCAGCATTTTTTTATCTTAGTATGATACCTTTTGCAATTGCATGTTCATTTTTAGTCTTATATCTACTAAAAATGGTTAAAAACAAGGAAGCATTAGCAACCCTAACTGAAAAGGAACTACAAAAACTAGAAAAAGAAATAAATGATAAAAATACAAAATATTATGAAACACTACACTTAATACTTACTAAAAACTATATCATAAGTTTCAATAAAACATTAAAAATAATAAATCAAAATAGTCTAATTTGGATTTATGAATACAAAACAAAGCAATATGGAATCACAACATCAAAACAAATATTTGTAATGGATAATACTGGAAAAAAATATAGCATTGTAACAACAGATGGATTATCAAGAAAAACTGATTCTACTTTAAAAGAAATAATTACAATAGTAAGTAATAAAAACGAAAAAATATTAATTGGATACAACAAAAGAAATGAAAATGAAATAAATGAAATTTTAAAGAATAGCTAAGGCTATTTTTTTATATAATTTAATATGAAAACAAAAATAAAAATATTAACATTGATAATTCTTCTTTTATCTGCTCTTTTTATCAACACTAAAGTAAACGCGTTGATGCCTTTAAGTGGAAAAATAATTATTATAGACCCCGGACATGGAGGAAAAGATCCTGGAACAATAAGTGATTCTACTTATGAAAAAGATATTAATTTGGAAATTAGTAAAGCCTTAGAAATTGAATTATCTAAAACAGGAGCTACAGTTATAATGACGAGAGATGGCGACTATGATTTATCCGAACCAAACGCAAGATGGCGAAAAAAAAGTGATTTTGATAATCGAATTAAATTAATTAATAATAGTAAGGCTAATCTTTATTTATCCATTCATTTAAATTATTTAAACGATAGTGCTTATTACGGACCACAAATATTTTATGATAAAGAAGAAACTAAAACTATAGCTACAATAATTCAAAACAATTTAAATACAAATCTAAATACTAATAGAGAAATTAAAAAAATACCAAATAAAACTTACATGTACAATAAACTTACAATACCCGGTGTTCTAATTGAATGTGGATTTTTATCAAATAATGAAGAAAAAAATAAATTAATTACAGAAGAATACCAACAAAAAATAGCATCTCTAATAAAAGATGCTATCATCGAATATTTTAATTAACAAAATATTTCATAGTAACCTTTCTATTTTCATTAACGCCAGTTCCATAATGGAGATTACCTACTTCCTTTAAAGCTTTACGAATTGCTTTTTCATCTTTAGCTAATACTTCATCAAGTAAAGTAATTAATTTTATAGCTTTAATAATAGCAACATCATATAAATCGTAAAAAGAATAATGATAACTAATCTTCTTATCAACCGGATAAAACCATTTTTTATGTTCTAAATTTAAAACCTGATAATCTAATTTAGAAATATGATAACAAAAGTTTTGTAATTTAATAGGTAGCAAATGAAACCAATCAATAAAAACATAAAATATCTTTTTAATTCCCCATCTAGAAATCATACAATGTTTAAATACAAAGCGAAAATTCTTATAACTCTTAATATAAATTTTACTACCTAATTTGACTTGAAAAGTATTTTCATAAACATAATCAAGTATTCCTTTTAATTCGCTTGAAAAAGATATTTTAGGAAATAAATCTTTCC
>FR903076.1:0-37702 GCA_000438195.1 Mycoplasma sp. CAG:776 | reverse complement strand
AGATCGATAAATAGGCATCATCATTCTTTCCTTAGCCATGATAGCATCGATCATACTCTCCAAATAGTCATGTCTTCCCCAATACTTTTTAGTTTTTTTATTATGATGTTCATATTTTCCACCATAATAATAAATAAAAGGATGAATAGTACTATCTAAAACATAATGACAAAGAGAACCATATAAATAAGCTAATACTTGAGGATTTTGGTTCATTTGATACTTTTTTATATATTTTATAATATTTTGAAAATATAAATTAGCATGATTCTGATGAGCATAACTTCCTAATTTTGGTTTATAAAAAAATAAAGCATCAAAACTCTTTCCAAACAAATTGAAAAAATCATAATCTATCTTATTTTGAATGTTAATATCTAAAGACTTATAAACATCTTTGGTAAAAAGATGATGAGTATATGTAGCTGGCATAATATCTCCCCTTAATTAATTATAACACAAAAATAGAACTTCACCAAATTTTCACCAAATATTAACATTGATAACAAGTTATTTTTTTACAATATAGCTGTTCTTTGTGATATAATTTATAATAGGTGAATCATATGGAAAAAATATTTAAAACTCTAGATGAACAAATAAAGATTCTTCGCAATAAAAATTTAATAATTGATGACGAAGAATATGCCAAAAATATTCTTTTAAGAGAAAATTATTTTTTTCTAAATGGTTATCGTTATTTATTTTATAAATCAAGCAAAGACAAAACTTTTATAAACGGAACAAACTTCAGAGAAATATACGCTTTATTTTATTTTGATAGACAACTAAGAAATATTCTATTTAAAAATATCTTGATTTTAGAAAATAACATAAAAAGTATACTTTCTTATGAGTTATCCCGAAAATATGGATTTAAAGAGAAAAAATACTTAAATCCAAATAATTTTACAACTGACCCCAAAAAGACAAGACAAGTACAAGATTTAGTAAAAAAAGTAAAAAGACAAATTATTGTAAATGGTGGACAACATACAGCGACGAAACACTATCAAAGTAATTATGGATACATTCCTTTATGGGTTGTTGTAAAAGTTTTATCATTTGGAATTGTTGGTGAATTATATACCATATTAAAACCAGAAGATCAAGAACAGATTGCCAATTTATTTAATGTAGATGTAGAAAGTTTATTAATATATTTACCAATAATCGCCAATTATCGTAACTTATGTGCCCATGAGGACATTTGTTATGAACATAGAACGCAAAAGGAAATACCTATAACAAAATATCATAATTTATTAAATATTTCTAAAATGAATGGAGAATACATATATGGTATTAATGATCTATTCGCTTTAATCATCATTTTAAAAAGATTACTTAGAAATGATAATTTTCATAACATGTTAAATGAAATATCATATGAAATTGATTATTTATCAGGAAGACTTCACACAATAAGTATAGATAAAGTTTTAGATCGAATGGGATTTCCTAAAAATTATAAAGATATAGTAAGGATGGATTGAAATGGTTGAGAAGAAAAAAAATAAAACTTTAAGAAATGGACTAATATTAATAGGAGTATTTTTATTAGGAATGCTAGCATTATATGGAATATTCTACTTTTTCCCAAATGTAATTGGAGAAACGATTACCAAAGTAGAAAAAGATGTTACAGTAACAGATGAAGGAATTGCCGATGCTGTTGAAAAAGTATATGATTCCGTGGTCGTAGTAAACACATATATTGATGGACAAGCTTATTCTTCAGGCACAGGTTTTATATATAAAACCGACAATGGTACTGCTTACATATTAACAAATAATCACGTTATTGATAGTGCTGATGACGTATATGTAAAATTTACTAATGAACAAGTAGTAAAAGCTGAAGTAGTAGGAAGTGATGTATATTCTGATATAGCTGTATTATCTGTAGATGAAGAATACATTATTTCTGTAGCAGAAATTGGCAGGAGTGAAGATGCTAGACTTGGAGACACTGTATTTGCGATTGGAGCCCCAATTGATAGTGCTTATTCTTGGAGTGTAACAAGAGGAATTGTATCTGGTAAAGATCGACTAGTAGAAGTAGAATTAACAAGTGGTAATACTAAAACACCTATGATAGTAAACACACTTCAAACAGATGCTGCAATCAATAATGGTAATAGTGGAGGCCCACTTGCTAACTCAAATGGTGAAGTAATTGGAATAACCTCTATAAAATTATCAAGTACAACTATTGAAGGAATGGGATTTGCTATCCCAATTGAAACAGCAATTGATTATGCTGAACAATTAATAAATGGTAAAACTGTTGAAAGACCTACTTTAGGTGTATATATGTTAGATGTAAGTAACGCTTACATGTCAAGAGATTATTATGAAATAATCAGAAAAGCAAATGTTACAAGTGGAGTAATAGTAACAGACTTTGAAGAAAATAGTCCTGCTAAAGAAGCTGGATTAAAAGTAGGAGATATCATTATTAAAGTAGATGGAAATGACATCCCATCAAATGCATATTTAAGATACTATTTATACAAACATAAGGTTGGTGATGAAATGAAACTAACTATTATAAGAAATGGAAAAGAAAAAGAAATAAAAATTACTTTAACAAAAAGTTAAGAGGCATAAACCTCTTTTTTTTAATGGAATAAATAATATTAATTATTTATTCATACTATTTACAAATAGGAATTCCACTTATTTATAAATAATCTAAAAGAACTACAATGTAGTTCTTAAAAGTGAAAATCTAATAATCATTTAAATTTTATATATCAAATTACATAAAGAAAACACTTATACCAGTGTTTTAAAAATTTTTACTCATGAGTTTCATAATAATATGATATTTCTATTCCCTTAAAGAAATTATCTAAACTAAAATCATCAGTTAAATTATTTTCAATTAAAGTTTTGATTTCTAAAGTATTTACTGGACTTCTTTCCATAGCTTGTAAATATAGTTTTTTGTTAATATTCTCCCAATTAACAATTTTGTTTAAATTTTTCTTTAATATTAAATCTAACCAAATTCTTGTACTTCTGCCATTTGCTTCTAAAAATGGATGAGCGATATTCATTTCAACATATTTATCAATAATATCATTTAAAGTACTTTCAGGCATTTTTCAATTTTTCTTTAACATATCATCCAAATATAAAGAATTTCCAAATCTAAAATTACCTTTAGAAATATTTTCTTTACGAATATTACCAGCAAAATCATATAAGCCATCAAATAAATATTTATGTATTTGTTGTAATCCTTTTGTTGTTCCAATTTCGATGTGATCAATATCTCCACTAGAAAATAATCTTTTAGCATTTTCTAAACTTTTTTTATCTATAGTATTCATAATATTTACCCTTCCACAAAAACATTATTTAAAAAAACTCCAATAATTTGGAGTTTTATTCACATATGGCACCATGTAAGAAGGGATTTCAAACTTAATCCCTATAGCAAATCCATAGGTTATTTATATTAAAATTTATCAACAATTGGTTGTACTAACTCTATTAGTTTATTTACATTAGTAGCAAGTGTAATTCCTGCTCCTGTTAACAAAGCGGAGTTAGATAAAAATGTTTTAACATTATTAAAAGCTTTTTTAAACCTTGCTGGTTTATATGATTGTTCATTTAATTGTTCTTGCATTACATCTAAATCATCAATAAAATCATCTTTTTCTTCGGAAGATACATTCACATTATCTATTTCTTTCTTTAAATGTAATATTAAATTACTAATTTCTTTTAAATCATTTTGGCTAACAGTAATAGTATTATTAGAAGATATACTACCACTACTATCTGCCACATTAACTACACTATTATTAGCATTAACTTCTACTTTTTTCATTTCAATTTCTTCCTCCATCATAATCATCTTAGAAAGTTCATCAATTATATAATCTACTAACGGTTTAAAGGCTAATGATAAGAAGTTTTGTATAATATCAGTTATCTTTCTGCTGGAACACATATAACTTGCAGCTTCGTGAAAAACACTCTTTTTTTCATCAACAATATATGCCATATAATCATACATAGCTTTTAAGTGCTCTTTTTCATTAACTGGCACATTTATTTCAGCCCAATCGGAAGGTTCTTTTTCAAAACAGTTCTTATAATCATAATCTATGTTTTCTATCGCAGACTGCACTATATTTTTAATAGTATCGTTAGTATCAATATAATTTTTAAATCTATGCAACGGAACATCTTGATTAGTATATTCTGTTCTTAACATATTACTAGCAATTCTTCTAAATTCTAAACGTGTTTTTTTTAACTCTTTTAAATTTGTCATATGCACTCTCCGCAGTAGGAACAAAAGACCTTAGAAATTCCTGAACAATATAATATTTTCACATGATTATTACAATTTTTACATTCAAATATTTCTTCAACACTATCTTCTGTTTTTAAATCTTTAACATTTAGTTTTTTTAATGGTTTATAGGTCATTTTTATGAAATTACTCTTATTTAACTCTTTAGCCATTTTCCCAAAAGATTTATTTAATTCTTCATATATATAATTTGTTGCGATAACTTGCATTTGTTCTATAACCTCATCAGTATAAAAATCATTTGGTTTACCATTTAATCCACAATAGGGGCAATACATTTCTGAATACACAGGATTATCAGTTTGAAATTCATCTGCTTTTAACTTAAAATCACTTCCACAGTAAGGACATTCAAATGAAACATAACCATCACTATCTCCTTCTACTTTTATTTCAAAATTAATTTCAGCCATACAATACCTCCTTTTGTTTTACAAAAATATTATAACAAATTTTGTTCTTTTTTACTATAAAATCGCTTTACCATTTTTGTATTCTTTTGGTCCTAAAAAGAATAAATATATATCTTTCTCTTTTTCTATCGCTTTTACGGGGTTAATCTTAATATGTTTAAAAAGGGAAGTGCTTAATAAAACGTTATCTATTTTTTCGGCAACTCCAATTTTATATTTCTTTTTTAACAACTCTATATACTCTAAAGCATCTTTCTCATACTTCATTTCAGTAAAACTAATTCTATCAAATTCTTTTCCTAATATTTTATCAACATTTCCTTTTGGGGCATAATCTAATAATTCTGATACTCTATTAGGTTTAATTTTTAATTCCACTAAATCAACTGAAGCAATTCTATTATTTTTATCTTCATACTTCTTTATAACGATTTTATCAATATATCTTTGAATAAATTCACATTTAGTTTCATAACTAGTCATATACCATAATTCATTAAAATTAACATCTTTAAAAACTCTATTAAACTTTGATGATATTATATTTTTATCAATTGAAAACCTTATTTTGTGATCAATACGACATTTGTTAAAATCCTCTGCAAATTTATTATCTACTATTAAGTTATTACTATTTAATATAGTGCTTAGTTCTAACAAATTATTTAACTCATCTAATAGTTTTTCTTCAATTAACTCTTCTCTAATATAGGTTTTACATTCCTTACATTTATAATAAAGGTATTTTTTATTATTAGGTTTCTTTGTACCATTACAAGATAATATTCTTCCACATTTAGGACAGACAATTTTTTGCATAAATAGATATCTTTTTTTTCTATAATAATTACGACTATTTCTTTGAATTGCTTCTTGACATTCATAAAATAAATCTTTACTTATTATAGCTGGGATTTTATCTACTATTTCGTTTATTTCTTTGTCTTTAGCAGTTTTACGATGCTGATAAATACCTATATAACATTTATTGTTTAATATTTTAGAAATTGAACCATCACTCCAATTACGATAAATTGGAATTTTTTCTTTTGTGTCCTTATCAATTATATATTTTGATATAACTTGGGAATACTTTTTTTTAAGAAGTACGTTTTTCCACTAGCACATAAATCATAGATTTCTCTTACAATTTTAGCCTCTTCTTCGCATATTTCCCATCCTTTTAATCTTTCTTCACCATTACTCCCTAATTTATGTCTATAACCTAATGGAGGTTTACCACAAAAATGTCCTTTATTAACCGCTCCCTCAATACCAAGCAATGTACGTTCTTGTATCATTTCTCTTTCAAATTGTGCAAAGAGTGCTAATATTCTTGCAAATAACATTCCAGTTGCTCCTGTTGTATCTATTTGTTCATAAAGTAAATCTACACCACAATTATGTTTTTTTACTTCGTTTAAAAATTCTTCAAAATCAATAATACTACGACTAAGCCTATCCATTTTTAAGGTAACTATTAAATTAAATTTTCCTTTTTTTAAATCTTTCATCATTTGTTGATATGCTGGTCTATTATCAGCAAATTTACCACTAATTCCAGCATCAGTATACACTTTATAAATTTCATAGCCTTGAGATAGACATTTAGCTCTTAATTTCTTTTCTTGTTCTTCAAGGGAATGACCTTCTCTGGCTTGGTCTAATGTGCTAACTCTAGTATATATAGCAACTATCTTTTTATCATTATTAAGCATTACAATGCCCCTCCTTAACAAGTTTAATTTCAAATCTGTAATTATCTAATTTCTCAACACTTACTAAATTACAATGACAATAATCATTCAAATAAACATAATAATCATATAATTCATATATATTATCAGATAGCATAGATAATTTATTTGTAACTAAAGTATATATTTCGCTATTCCTTAGTATCTTATCAAAGACCTCTTCAACTTGGCTATTATCAATATAATCTTTTGTAATCTCAACAATTTCTAAGTCATTATAATTGCAAAACCTTTTTACTCTTTCTACTTCTTTTTCCATTTCTTTTTCATTATTGCTGTTAATTCTTAAATATACAGCCACTTTTATTTTATTGTTCATAAATTTCCTCTTTCTATTTTAATTTTTTTAAGAGGCTTTTTTGAAAACTATTGGTATTTTTTATACTTTTGGCGTATAATATAAATATAGGAAATCAAAAAGCCTATAACTTCATTTTATGAAACTATGTATCTCTGCAAATTTACTTTAGTTTCATATTTAATTAAATCGCATATTTTATGTGATTTTTTTATGTGTCATTATACAAAACTATCACTCCTTTTCATATTGATAGCGTTTTCTTGTTTCGCCATCTTAACTATATTATACGATTCTGACAAGGCTACTGATTAGGTTTGAAGTCAATTTCTTTAAAAATTTAATTATTTTATATCAAAAACCCTGTTTTAAATGTAAAATTGTGTAAAGTATCAATCTTTTTTTACCAATTTATAAAATACATTGGGTTTTAAATTTAATTCTTGCATTGCAATTTTAGCTGTTATCTCTTTATTTCTCCATTTACTAATAACATAATCAAAATTAGCAGGTTTTTCTATCTTAGGTCTTCCAAATTTAACTCCTTTATTTTTAGCGACAATTATACCTTCTTTTTGTCTTTGCTTAATAAACGTTCTTTCTTGCTCTGCTACATATGACAACACTTGAAGTATTAAATCACTTATAAATGTACCTAATAAATCCTTGTGCCTTGATGTATCCAACATTGGCATATCCAAAACTCTTATATCAGCTTTTATATTAAGGGTTATATCTCGCCACTCGTTTATTATCATTTGATAATTTCTACCTAATCGGTCAATAGACTTAATTACTAACAAATCATTTTCTCTTAAAGCAAGTTTTAATAATTGATATTGTGTTCTATTAAAATCTTTTCCACTTTCTTTATCAATAAAAATATATTGCTCTTCTAATCCATTCTCTAATAATGCTTTAACCTGTCTTTCTTCATTTTGTTCTTTACTACTAACTCTAACATAGCCAAATATTTTATTCATTACTATTATCACTCCCTATATACCTAGAACATTCTTGATATATTTTATCAATGAACTTATCAATAAAAACATCATTAAGAACTATTAAGTTATTACTTTTTTTCAATTCACTAATCAAGTTAATACAACTAATTGTATTAGGGAATAACTCTTTATGTTCCTCTAATCCAACTATCAATAAGTCAACATAATCATTACATATCATAGTAATAACTTCTTTTATCGTTGCTTCTTGCATTTCATCATCTCCTTATAAATTTATTATCATACAACTATTTCAAAATGTCCCTCCCCAAAAAGAAATATTGCTAAAATAATATATATACTTTTAGACACACTAAAAAACACCTAAATCATATTAAATTTAGATGTTTCTAAATGTACACTTTTTAATACAATGGAGAATAGGGGATTCGAACCCCTAACTTTCCCAATTTCAATGGGTTGCTCTACCTTTGAGCTAATTCCCCATCTCGTTTATAATTTACCACATATTATTTATTTTTTCAATCACTTAATTTTGTTTAATAAACTCACACAAATTAGGATCTTCTAAATATTTATTTAAAACTCTTATTAAAAATAAATTCAAAATAGCATCAACACCCCATAATATTTGCAATTTAGTTTCAAATTTACTTGCTTTTTTTTCTATTACCTCACTAAAAACTCTCCTATAATAATCTATATTATCTATTATTTTATTTCCATCTCCATGCACTAGCATTGACCTTATATTATATATTTCCTTTAATCTTTTGCTTAAATCTTCATTAGATATATCAAATAACTTATTACATAATATTCCAACCTTTAAAACAAATGATTCAGTTTTATTTTCTTCCTTAGATATTAACAATCTTTCTAAAAAAGAGACCTTATTGATTATTCTATTTTCAACTAAAACATTATCTTCTAAAAGATTATCAATCATCATTACAAAACTAAAATTAAAATCCCTATTTTTTAAGTTAAACATTTCTTCCAATTTTTCTAATTTTTTTTCATTTAAAGAGCAAGTATTACTACTATAATGTAATAACACAAAAAATAGAACTTCAATTAAATTCTTATCATTTTTGACCCCCTTATATTCATATATTTTGCATTGTCCATATGCGTTATAATTCCCATCATCAGAGGCAATATAATTAGAAAAATCTATTATTTTAGGTATTAAATCATAAATATAGTCCTTATAAAAATGCTTATTAAATTCTTCTGTATCTATTTCAGCAATTAAGAAATTATTAAGTTCATTTTCTATTTTTGGCAAATTTAAAATTTCAAATACATTTTTACTAAAACCATTATATATATTGATAATTATTTTTTCGTTCTTACTATTTGATATATTATCAAATAGTTGAATTTTTTCTATATCAGTAAATTTCTTTTTTTTATTTTTAAAGTCATAATATTCCTTAGCAAGTTGTAAGTCATCATCTTCTAATATTATACTCTTAAATCCATCCAACAAATCACTATGTTCCTCATCATTTAATTTTCTAATAACTAATCCTATTTTTGATAAATTTATATTTTTTTTTAACTCATTTTGTACATAAAATATTATTTTTTGCATTTATACCACCAAAAATATTATACAGCATTTTTATTACATATAATAGTTATTTACTGTTTATTCCTCGCTAATTTCAATAAAAAAGGTAGTTCAATATAATTATTACTTATTACACCAAACTACCTTAAACCTACTATAAACAACTATAAATCAATATCTACTTTTTCATTGCTCAATCTTTTAGTTAATTTATTTACAAATAATTGTCCTCCGCCATCATATTTTCCTAAACCAAATACTAATAATTTAATTTCTTCCGTATTCTTATCTCTATAATTTATTATTAAAAAATGGGAATAATAATTTTTTACCTTTTGTCCTATTCCAGATAAAGCACCTAAGGCACCTAAGCCAACCATACTACCAACTAAAGACCTAGCAAATACACTCTTATTTTTAGTTTCCATTTCTTTTTTACTCATAATACCAGCATTTACAATTCTATCTAATGATATATTAAAATTTCCAATTTTAGTTATAACAGTAAATTCCTCATCATCAACATTTAAAGCACAGTCTTCTTCTTCACGCAAACTACTAATTCCTTCTATATGCTTAATGTCTTTTAATTTTAATACTTTAACTTTCTTTTCCTTTACGATTTCTTTCTTTTCTTTTAACTCTTTAATAGTAGGACCTTGATCAACAACCTTTTCCTTATGACCTCTATTCTTTACTTTCTTAACTATAAAGTAAATAGGCAATACTATAACCGCAACCCCTAACAACAAATAAAATAAATCTTCCATATCTACACCTCACTATACATAATTATATATTATTTTGGCAAAATATACAATATCAATTATATAAATATAACTAATATTGCTATCACTAATTTTTAATAATTCTAAAATTATATATAAAGGAGGGTAATCGCGTGGAGAATAATTTAAAACAAATTCGTAATAATAAAAATCTTTTGCAAACAAAAGTTGCTATGGATTTAAACATTACCCAAGAAGCTATATCTTCTTATGAAACTGGTAGGGTTTTCCCAAGTTCTGATATGCTAATTAAACTTGCTAACTACTACAATACATCTATTGACTACTTATTATGCCGAACTAAATATGATATGCCTATTGATGATGTTAAACCAAATAATATTTCCGATACTGACTTTATCTTACTTAACAAAATCAATAAATTATCTACTACTAATAAAGCCAAAGTAGAGGGTTATATAGATGGTTTAAATGATAGTAAATAATTATGCCACAGCCACATCTTCTGGCTTTGGCTTTTTTACTCCAATAAATTCTAATATTTCTATGTCTTTATACTTATTAAGTAACTCCACATACTCTTTTATACTATTACAATAAATATATTTAATATCATTCTTATAAATTAAATCTAATCTTATAGGACTATCTTCTTTTATCCATACATAAATTTTTAAAATACCATTATTACCAATGGCTTTTTTTATTTTATCTAATTTATTTTCAATACTACTTAAACTACCCATTACTAGCACCAACCTTTTCATTTAATAATTCTTCTATCTCTTTCATCTTATTCATTATATTTCTCTGCTCATTAAATTTTAATATCATATCTAAAATGCTTTTAGAAGCATTTAATCTAACATTACTACTAACATTTTCATCATCTAACATACTATTTAAGACTGTTATTGCCTTATTTCCAAGTAAATTTATCTTATCAATACAATTATCTACTATAATACTTTTTCTCTCGTTTAAAACTACTTTAAACTCGGTATTAGCAAGCCATCTATTTAAAGTGGCTTCACTAACACCTACATTCTTAGCACTTTCCACTATGCTATTACCTTTTAATAATTCATTTATTGCTAATTCTTGTCTTACATTTAACTTACCCATAATCATTACTCCTTTTACTAAATTTTAGTAAAAATACTATTATTTCCTATTAAAAACTATTATTTTTACCATCTTTTCTTTAATATTATATGTTCTTTTAAATATCTAATAGGTCTTATTATAATAGGGTAATCAAATCTACTTAAAACCTTTATATTTATTATTATAAAAGCATTTTCTACTTACTGGTTTTGCCAATAAATTCAATTTTCGAGCAATATCAAAATAAGCAACTGTAAAGCCTTTACTTTCAATAAGCTGAGTTAAAATACTTTGCTTCTCTATATATTTTATTATATGTTCATAATCTTCCTTTCTATTTTTGGTCTTTCTTCTATTCACATTCAAATTAGTTAAACTACATCTAGGCACTCGCTGATTTTTCTTTTTCCTCTTTTCTAATATGCCGCTCATAAGGACATCCAAATTCTTGTTATACCCTTTATAGTAATGTTTATAAAAATTAGGGGTATCATAAACACTTTTATCAAATTCTTCTTTTGCTAATTTTTTATTTAATATTTTCTGTAAATATTCCTCAATATCTCTAACCATAGTACCTAATGGGGCACCACAAATCATAACGTGTAAATGCCAATTAACATATCTAATTCCTTTTGTTTTATTCTTTGGCATAAATTCAGTTCTAGGTCTGCCAACACCATTTGTCTTATATTTATAATTAACACTATCGCCATCAACATTAGATAACCCTACAAAAATACTGTAATCGTAATCACTATTTTTATATTTATACTTAATAAACTTAATTAAATTATAATAGACTGCCTTTGCTTCTTCCTCACTAAACAAATAATATGTTGGGGTACTTAATAATGTAACACCAAATCTTCTATTACTCATTAGGCTGCCTCTTTCATAGTATCTAATATTAAATTTAGTTTTTTCATATCTATCGGCATTTTTCTATTATATAAAAACATATTATCTTCATCAAAGTACAGTAACAATATCTTTTTACCATTTAATTTTATTAAAAATCTATGTGGCTCAATAAAACTTACATTAGTTCTATCTACATTTAAAATTCTTCCTTGCGTAAATTCATATTTAGCACTATGAAAATCACAAGCAATTCTAATTTTTCTCTCAAACTTTTCATTTCTTCTTAAATCTACATAATCTTTTATCATTTTTACCTCCAATTTTATGGCAAACTAAAACACGGATAAACTCTACGTTTTCCGTGCTTTTATATATGTTTACTCCATATTTTTGGAGATTATCCACATCTGGCAGGGGATGAGAGAATCGAACTCCCAACTAAAGTTTTGGAGACTCCTATTATACCATTTAACTAATCCCCTAAAAATTAAATCAACAAACATAACAATTATAACATAAACAATTCCAATTTACTAGTATTTTCATATAATAAACTAGGTGATTTTATATGTTAATAAATTATACAACTAAAGAATTAGACCTTTTAGCTAGAATAATGCGCGCAGAAGCTCAAACAGAAGGAAATTTAGGAATGCTAATGGTTGGAAATGTTGTTGTAAACAGAGTAATTGTAGATTGTTATACTTTTAAAAATATTGATTCAATTGAAGATGCCATATATCAACCTAATCAATTCGTTGGAACTAATTCTTCACTTTTTTATGGTTCTGCAACAACAGCTGAAAAAAACTTAGCTAAACGTACACTAAGGGGAGAATATTACCATCCAGCAACACACTCCTTATGGTTTTATGCCCCAGGAACAAATAATAGTTGCACAAGTACATGGTATGATCAACCTCTAGCAGGTAAATATAAAAACCATTGCTTTTACCGACCAGAAAGTGGCAAGTGTCCTGAGTTATATTAAAAAGATCTAAAAACTAGATCTTTATTTTATATCAGTAGAACCAAAACCACCAACACGAACACCATCAGCTTGATCGTTATCACATATCAAATACTTTTGAAATATTACTTGACCAATAGGATCCCCTTTATGAATAATAACATCATGATCTAAAACATTATAATATTGAAAATAAAAATGCCCGTCATTATCTATATTTTCATAATAATCACTATCAATTATTCCAATACTATTACACATAACTAACCCTTTTTTAGGACCACTACTACGGTTAACAAGTATTAAATATTCGTCTTCCAAACAATAAGCTTTAAGTCCAGTTGGAACTAAAGTAGGTTTACAACCTAAATGAAAAGGTGGAATTACTACATCCTCAGCTGCTTCAACATCATAACCAGCAGAATATTTTGTTTTTCTAACAGGCAAATGAATATTTTTGTCTTCATAACCTTTAACAACTTCAAAACCTCTAATTTTCATAACTATCACCTAATCAATTATATCAAAAAAAAATAACTTATTCAAAAGTTATTTTTCTAAGGAATTATAAGTACTTGACCAATAGATAAAACATCACTAGAAAGACCATTTACCTGCTTAATCGCATTCACACTCGTACCATAAGAAGTAGCAATTTTCCATAAACTATCCCCAGATTTTACTACATATGTTTTTGAATTACTACTAGAACTAATTGGAATAACTAAAACTTCGCCTATCGATAGCAAATTAGATGATTTACCATTAGCAGACTTTAAGGCATCAACCGTAATTCCATACTTACGAGCAATACTGTATAAAGAATCTCCACTCTTTACAATGTAAGTATTTGATGGAACATTAGATGAACCACCACTATCACTTACATTTAAAACCTGTCCAATAGATAAAATATCACTAGATAAATTATTTAATTGCTTAAGTTCATTTACAGTAAACCCAAACTGATTAGCAATACTATATAAAGTATCTCCAGCCTTAACAGTATAAGTATCTAAAGTACCAGCATTTCCTGCACTGACTACTAACTTTTGACCAATAGAAAGTGTATCATTAGTAAGATTATTTAAGCTTTTAAGCTCATTTACTGTCATACCATATTGATTAGCTATAGAATACATTGTATCTCCCTTTTTTACTATATAAATATTTTCATTAGGAACATCCGGCTCTTCTATTTCTGGAATCACAAGTGTTTGACCAACACGCAAAGTATTAGTAGTTAAATTATTTGCTACCTTAAGTTCATCTACACTAATACCAAATTGTCTAGCAATCCCATATAAAGTATCTCCTTTTTTGACAGTATAATACTTGCCTTCCATACCTTCAGGTGGAATATAAGTTACTCCAATATAATCAGCTAAAGCTCTTACAACAGCTTCAGTTAATTCTTGCCAATTATTTTTTATTTGATTAACATCATCACCAGTTGAATCTGCAAACCCATATTCAACAATAATAGACTCATTATTAGGGGTTTCTCTAAGCATATAATAATAATCTTTGCTAGAATTACTAGGAAGTCTTCTTTGATAATATTTACGAACATTCTGACCAGATTTAATAAATTCACTAGCTATCTTAGAAGATAAAGTATCACTATTTCTCAAAGCATAAATAATTTCAGCTCCATCTCCACCTCCAGCATTGATGTGATTAGAAACTAAAATAACATCATTACCAGTTCCAAATAAACTTTGAGCTCTTTTAGGACGATTAGTAGAATCTAAAGTTACATCACTATCTCTAGTTAAAGCATTGGGAATACCAAGTTCTGATAAACGATCTGCCATATACTCACTTATCTTTAAAGTATAATCTTTTTCTACAATACCATTAGCACTAGTTCCAGGATCTTCTCCTCCATGACCAGGATCAATAACAACTTTTTTAGCCATAAATATCCTCCTCTAAAATATTTTATGACAAATAGCTAAATAAGTTTATTTAAAATAAAAAAAGCACCTAAAGGTACTTATTTATCATATTTAATAACTACATGTCTATTTGGTTCTTCACCTTTACTCTCAGTTTTAACACCCTTAAAATCTGAAAGAATATTATGAACAATTCTTCTTTCATAAGAATTCATATTGTCCATTTCAATATCCACTTTTGTTCTAACAACATCACGAGCTAAATTACGAGCAAGTCTTTCTAATTTTTTTATTTGTCTATCTTTGTAATCTTCTACATCCAAAATAATTCTAGGACCATTAATAGTAATATTTCTAATAAATTGTCTAGCAAGTACTGTTAATGCTTCTAAATTTTGACCATTCTTTCCAATAATAACTGGATTGTTAGAAGAATACATTTTAATTGTTGTAACATCATCTTTTGTATTAACTTCAAAAGAAACATCTAAATTCATTCCATTTAAAATTTTCTTTAAATATTCTTGAACTTCAGCTATAACATCCATTTTCAGAAATCCACTACATTCATAAGTAACACCTTTAAAAAGTCCACCCTTAATTTCTTCAAAGTAGTAAGATACTTCTTCTTCATTAGCATTTAATTTAACTAAAACTTGCCTCAAAGCCTCATCTTTAGTTTTTGCTACTTCTTTTACTACATTCATGATTATTTTCCTTTCTTCTTATCTTTCTCTTTCTTCTTCTTTTTATCTTTATCTGGAACTATAATTCTATCTTTGTTTTCTTCTCTTTCATTCATTTTTCTTAAGAATAAATTTTGAAGAACCACAAAACCATTTGTTGCAATCCAATATAAAGCAATAGCAGTTGATAAATATAATGAAGCTACCGAAATCATAATAATCATAAACTTAAACATAAATTGCATTTGTCTTTCCATATCTTGATTACCAGTTTGTGTAGTAGCCATAGAATTTTTAAAAGACAAATAAGTAGTTAAAATAATTAAAACAATAATAATTAAATAAGCCCATTGATGATATTCAAACAATCCCACCATTGGTGTTTGTCCTAAAGTAAGACCCAAGAAAGTATCCTCAAATATTGCTGGTGTTCTATTAATTGCTTGTAAAAAAGCAAAGAACAAAGGAAGTTGAATAAAAGCAAGTAAGCAGCTACCAAAAGGACTAATGTTGTATTTTTTATAAACAAGCATCATTTCCTGAGATTTTTGAAGCATAGATTCATTATCCTTTTTATTAGCATACTTCTTCTCAATTCTTGCTATTTCTGGTTGAGCTTTTCTCATGTTACTAGATTGTTTCATAGTTTTAGCAGAGATAGGCATTAAAATCAATCTAATAGCTAAGCCAATCAAAATAACAGCTAAACCAAAACTATTAATCAAATAACCAAGCTTCAAGATCAAGAAAGCTAAAGGCTTAACAAAAATACCTTCCCAAATACCATCTGCTTTATTACTAGATAAACTAAAATCTGAACATAAAGGTAAATCATCATAATTTATTTTTGTTTGATCTTTATACTCACTATAAAGTTCATCTAAATCTTTATCTTCTGGTTTACATAAAATATCCTTCTGAAGAATTTGCCCAGTCTTTTCATATTCAACAGGAGTATTATCTTCAAGAATATAATTACTATCACCACAAGCCGTTAAAGAAAACACTAATAATATCAAAACTCCAATTTTAATTTTTTTCATTTAAAAATCCTTTCTGTAATAAAGAAACAAATTCTTGTTCCATTTGAAAGTAAGATAAATCTTTTACTCTCTTCTTAACCATTATAATATAATTTTTAGAATTTGAAAACAAATTCTTATTATGATCGACCAAGCATCTAATTTGTCTTTTCACCTTATTTCTTTCCACAGCATTACCAAACTTTTTACTAACAGCAATGCCAAATTTAGGATTACTAGAATTTCCATCCTTATAATATATATTATAAAAACTTGTTTTTAAATACTTTCCTGTATTAATTATATCATTAAAATCTGAACTTTTCTTCACAACTTCATATTTTTTCATAAATTCACTTCCTAAATTATATGCTGAAAAAAAACACCACTACAAAAAGTGGTTACTTAGATAAAACTTTACGACCTTTTTTACGTCTATTCTTTAAAATACTAGTTTCTTTTCTTGCAAAGAATCCATGTTTTTTTGCTTTCTTACGATTATTAGGTTGAAATGTACTTTTCATATACGACACCTCCTTAAAAACTCAAGTGGTTTAATTATAATATTTTATTCCTATGAAGTCAAGTTTTTTCCGTAAAATCCAAGGTTCTTCAAAACCAATAAAAAGTTATTCACTTTTTGTACACTTTTAAAATAATTAAAAAATAAAAAGAAATATTTTTATCCACACCATATTTCAATTAAAATGTGAATAAATAATGAGTTATCCACATTTAAAAAATTTTACGTAATCCTAGTATCAACCGTATCTTGTGTATCAAAAAAGAAAAGTTATCCACATTACTAACAATTAGCTAAAAAATATCTATTGTGTATAAATAAATTTTTTAAATAAAAATTTGTGGATAGTGTTGATAAATCTTTTAAAGTAAGGTATTATAAGGAACAAAACGTGTGAATAACATGTGAATAAAAAAATTTATTATTTTAGACTTTAAATTCTAAATAAAATGCGATACAATTAATGTGTTAAAAGTCCAGACTGTGGGGTGAGGTTTAGTTGGGAAAAGAAACATTATTAAAAGAATTCTTAGATAATATTTATAAAGAAATTAATCCAGCATCATTCCATGCTTGGTTTAACGATTTAGAAATCATAAATCTAACAAACGACAAAATAACCTTTAAAGTCCCCATGGAAATACACAAAAAAATGCTTGGAGATAACTATTATTCATTAATCGATAAGACATTAACAAATATTACAAATATAAATTATGATATCGAATTTATTTTAGAAAGTGATATTAAAGAAACACTAGAAGAAGTTGTTAATAACCCTCAAGTTATCATCAATAATTTAGAAACAAATTTAAATCCAAATTTAAATTTTGACAACTTTGTAGTAGGAGATACAAATAGACTTGCCAAAGTTGCTGCCATGGCAGTTGCAGAAGCACCAGGAAGAATTCACAACCCCTTATTCATATACGGAAAAAGTGGACTAGGGAAAACCCATCTAATGCATGCTATAGGTAATTTCATTATTGCCAATTCTAACCGAAAAGTACTATATTGTACTTGTGATGAATTTATGACGGAATACACCAACATAGCAAATCCTGATAATGCCAAAAATACTGTCGAATATGCCAATGATTTTAAAAATAAATATCGAAATGTAGATGTTTTAATAATAGATGATATTCAATATTTAGTAGGAGCAGAAAAAACTCAACAAGAATTCTTTAATACGTTTAATTATTTACATCAATCAAATAAACAAATTATAATTAGTAGTGACCGATCTCCTGAAGACTTAAAAATATTAGAAGAAAGACTAAGATCGCGATTTATGTGGGGACTACCAGTTGATATTTATCCTCCAGATTTCGATTTAAGATGTCGAATTATCAGGAAAAAAATTGAAAACACAAGTATAGCGAATTTAATAAAAGAAGAAAGTATTGAATATATTGCCAATGCTTGTCAAAATGATATTCGCTTTTTAGAAGGAGCAGTAAATAGATTAATGGCTTACACAGCAATGATTGTACCAAAAACTATTGATCTAGAATTCACTTGTGAAGCTCTAAAAGATTTCGTCAATAAAAATATTTATTCAAATAATAATATAACCAAAATACAAAAAGCTGTCGCTGATCATTATAATATAACAGTAGATGATCTAAAAGGAAAGAAAAGAAGCAACAAAGTAGCACATCCAAGACAGTTAGCCATGTATTTATGCCGAATGGAAACAGATGAAACATTTCCAAGAATAGGGTTAGAATTTGGAGGTCGAGATCATTCAACAGTTATATTTGCTTGTGATAAAATCGAACAAGAATTATTAACAAACCACGAACTAGAGCGAGCAATAAAAGAAATCAAAGCAAAATTGTAAATAACTTGTGACCTAGTTGTGAATAAAAGATGAGTTATAAACAAGAAAAAATATAAAAATCATGCATAAAATAAAGGAAAAATAAAGTTGCAAACATTATTAACACTATAATAAATAATAATAAAATTTAGAAAGAAGGAATGGATATGAAATTTACAATTGAAAAAAGTGTAATATTAGAAGGATTAAATAATGTTATTAGAGCAATATCAACCAAAAATGTAATACCAGTATTAAATGGAATTAAATTTGAACTAACGAATACAGGACTTTATCTAACAGCAAGTGATTCAGAACTAACAATTAAAGTATTAATAGAATCAAAAGATATTAAACAAGTAAGTAACTTAGGTGGTATTATAATCCAAAGCAAATACATCTTAGATATTGTTAGAAAAATGCCTAGTGATTTAATAAACTTTGAAGTAATAGATGGTTTAAAAATCAAAATTTATACCGAAAACAATCAATACAACTTAAACTGTTTAGATATCAATGATTATCCAGATGTTAAATTAGAAGAAAATAAAGATCCGATCATCATTAATGGTGAAGAATTTAAAACAATTATTAATCAAACAGTATTTGCTATATCAAATCAAGAACTAAGACCTATTTTAACCGGAGTAAACTTTAAATTTACGAAAGATGTACTAGAAACTGTAGCAACCGATTCTTATCGTTTAGCAAAGAAGAATATAAAATTATCTCAAGAAGTTGAAAAAGATGTTGAAATAGTAATTCCTGGTAAGAATATTATGGAATTAGAAAGAATTATAACAGATGATAGTGATATAGAAGTCCATATATTCAATAATAAAGTATTATTCAAATATAAAAATATTAACTTCCAAACTAACTTATTAAGTGGAAATTATCCAAATACATCTAATTTAATACCAAGTGAATTTGCTTATATAATTAAAGTAAATAAAAGAGAATTTAATGATGCTATCGATAGAGCTGCTCTACTTACTCAAGGAAAAGACAAAAATATTGTAAAAATGTCTTTAGATAATACAAAAATGGTAATTAATTCCTATGCATCAGAAATTGGTAAGGTAGAAGAACAATTAATGGTAGAAACAAATAATAAAGACCATTTAGAAATATCTTTTTCTTCTAAATATATGCTAGAAGCTATTAAAACTTTACAAGAAGAAGAAATACTTTTATTACTAAATAGTGATGTAAAACCATTAATAATCAAATCATTAACCGATGAATCACTAATTCAATTAATTTTACCTATCAAAACTTACTAATTGGCCTGACACGGTTCGACAAAAAAGCTCCTTTTCATGTGATATAACTAAGAAGTAATCAGGAAAGGGGGCATTTGGATGCCGTATATTATTAATGACAAAACGTTAGCACTTTTACCATTAGGTAAAAAAACAAAAATATTAGAATGGGACAAAGATTTTATCGTAGAGGAATCAATTATAAACATAATCGAGCATAATTGTATATTAAATGGCTCAACTTTAGAAGGAAGAAGAAAAGGAAGTTCTTATTTAATTGGGGCTAGTTATAAACCTCCAATTATAATAGACGAAATGAAAAGAATTATATTAATTCCAACCCATTCAAATAAAAACCCTAATTGTAAATGGTTTATTTTAGATAATATTTTAAAATATTATTTAAATACTTCTAATAAAGTAGTAGTAATGTTTAAAAATGATCAAAAATTAGAGCTAGATCTTTGTTATGCCAATTTTGATAAACAAGTATTAAGAGCAACTCGCTTAGAATCTTCTTTAAGAGGCCGAAAATATAAAAAATTCCTTTAAAAAGGTCTTTTTTTATGGTATAATATTAATTGGTATAGGAGTACGCTTATACCACTAATTTTTATATATCAGCAAAGTAGGGGCTAAAAAATGCAAATCAGTAGTTTAAAATTATTAAATTTTCGTAATTATGAAAGTTTAGAATTAAGTTTTTCTTCTAAAATAAATATGATTTATGGAAAAAATGGTATGGGTAAAACGAATATAATTGAAGCAATTTATATGTTAGGATTAACCAAAACATTTCGTTCTAATAATGATGAAATAGTCATAAAAAGAGGAAAAAATATAGCCAAAATTGAAGGAAAAATAAGAGATTCTATTTTAAATAGTTACAAAATTATTATAAGTAATGCTGGTAAAAGAATTAAAATTGATAACAATCAAATATCCAAAATTAGTGATTATATTACCAAAGTTAATATAATCTTATTTAATCCTGATGACTTAAAAATGATTAAAGATACTCCTAGTACAAGGAGAAAAATGTTAAATATTGAAATATCTGGAATTAATAGTGAATATCTTCAATTATTAACTAATTATAATAAAGTTTTAAAGCAAAGAAATGCGTACTTAAAGGCTTTAAATAAAAAGAAAAATTTAGAAACATCTTTTTTAAATATATTAACAGAACAATTAATAGATATTGGACTAAAAATAATGTGGATAAGAGAGGAGTTTATCAACAATATAAATTCTTATATTAGCGGTATTTATTATGAAATTACTCATAAAGGAACACTAAAAGTTATTTATAAGAGTGAATTTAAAGCAAAAAATAAAGAAACAATAATAAAAATGTTTAGAAAAAATATTTCCCGGGAAATATTTTTAGGTAAAACTTTATTTGGAATTCAACATGATGATCTAGAATTCAAAATTAATGAAGAAATAGTAAAAGAATTTTCTTCTGTTGGCGAGCAGAAAAATAGTATTATTTCTTTTAAATTAGCCGAAATAAAAAATATAGAAGCTAAATTGCATAAGAAACCAATTTTAATTCTAGATGATTTATTTAGTGAATTAGATCAAGAAAAAATTAATAATATTTTAACTTTAATTGATAAAGATTTACAAACATTTATAACAACTACTGAAATATCGAATGTTGATAAAAAATTATTAGAAACATCAAAAATTTTTCATGTGATGGATGGCAAAGTAGAGGAGGAGTAAATATGCCAAATGAATATTCAGATAATGATATCCAGGTATTAGAAGGTCTAGAAGCCGTAAGAAAACGTCCTGGTATGTATATAGGATCTACAAGTGAAAAGGGCTTACACCATTTAGTATGGGAAATTGTCGATAATGCTGTAGATGAAGCACTAGCGGGATATTGTGATGACATTGAAGTAGTAATTCATAAAGATAATTCCGTTTCTGTTAGAGATGATGGACGAGGAATGCCAGTCGGAATTAATGCCAAAACAGGGTTATCAACAATTGAAACTATTTTTACAGTTTTACATGCTGGTGGAAAATTCGGTGGAGGAGGATATAAAGTAAGTGGAGGCCTTCATGGAGTAGGTGCAAGTGTTGTTAATGCTTTATCAAGTTGGTTAGAAGTTCGCGTTTATCGTGAAGGTGAAGTTCATTATCAACGTTTTGAAAATGGAGGACACCCAGTCGCACCAATGAAAGTAACTGAAAAATGTGCCTCAGAACGTACAGGAACAACCGTAACATTTAAAGCAGATCCAACCATTTTTAAAGAAACAACAGAATATAGTTACGAAATACTAGAAAATCGCTTAAGAGAATTAGCCTTTTTAAATAAAGGATTAAGAATTATTTTAATAGACGAACGTGTAGATGGTAAAAAAGCAACATTCTGTTATAATGGTGGAATTATTGAATATGTTGCTATGTTAAACAAAAATAAACAACCCCTACATGACGATATCATATATGTAGAAGGCGAAGAAAATGGTGTAAATATAGAAGTAGCGATGCAATATAATGATTCTTATAATTCAAGCCTTTATTCATTTACCAACAATATTAATACTTATGAAGGAGGAACACACGAAGATGGTGTTAAGTTTGCTTTAACTAAAATTATCAATAATTATGCTCGAAGTAATAAAATGTTAAAGGACAATGATGATTCTTTAACTGGTGATGACTGCCGTGAAGGATTAGCCATGATTATTTCCTGTAAACATCCTGATCCCCAATTTGAAGGTCAAACAAAAACAAAATTAGGAAATAGTGAAGTAAGAAAAATTGCAAATGATGTATTTAGTGAAGGATTTGAACGGTTTTTAATGGAAAACCCAAGTGTTGCTAAAACGATCATTGAAAAATGTATGACAGCATCACGTGCTAGAATTGCTGCTAAAAAAGCTCGCGAAATGACAAGAAGAAAAGGAGATTTAGAAGTAACAAATTTCTTTGGAAAACTAGTCGATTGTAAAAGCAAAGATGCAAGTATAAGTGAAATATTTTTAGTCGAGGGAGATTCAGCAGGTGGCTCAGCTATTAAAGGAAGAGATAGTTTAACTCAAGCAATACTTCCTTTAAGAGGTAAAATATTAAATGTTGAAAAAGCTCGCTTAGATCGTGCATTATCAAATGAAGAAATTAGAACAATTATAACTGCATTTGGTACTGGAATAGGCGATGATTTTAATCTTGACAAATTAAGATATCATAAAATAATCATCATGACCGATGCCGATGTGGATGGTTCACATATTAGAGTATTACTTTTAACGCTATTTTACCGCTTTTTTAAGCCAATTGTGGAAGCAGGACATGTTTATGCAGCTCAACCTCCATTATTCGTTATAAAGCATGGAAAAACGATAAAATACGTATTAAATGAACAAGAAAGAGATGAATACTTAGCAAGCCTATCACCAACAACTAAATACGATATTGCTCGTATGAAAGGTTTAGGTGAAATGGATGCTGAAGAATTAAATGAAACAACCATGGATATAAATAAAAGAGTTTTAAGACAAATAACAGTAGACGATACGATAGCGGCCGATGAAATATTCTCCAAACTTATGGGCGAAGAAGTAGATCCACGTCGTGAGTTTATCGCAGAGAATGCCCAATTCGCTGAAAATTTAGATATTTAGGAGGTTTTGTATGGATAGGTTAGAACAAAATAATATTGTAACAGAAGTAAAAAAATCATTTTTGGAATATTCCATGAGTGTAATTGTTTCTCGTGCTTTACCTGATTTAAGAGATGGCTTAAAACCAGTTCATCGTCGAATCTTATATGACATGCTTCAAAATGGCCTTACACCAGATAAACAACATCGTAAATCTGCAACAATTGTTGGGGATGTTATGGGTAAATATCACCCTCATGGTGATTCAAGTATCTACGAAGCAATGGTACGTATGGCTCAGGACTTTAATTATCGTTATATGTTAGTAGATGGTCATGGAAACTTTGGTAATATTGAAGGATATGGAGCAGCAGCTTACCGTTATACGGAAGCCAAATTATCCAAAATATCTATGGAATTATTAAGAGATATCAATAAGAATACTGTAAATTTTACTCCAAATTATGATGAAACAACTAAAGAACCAGAAGTTTTACCTTCAAGGTTCCCAAATATATTAGTAAATGGAACAATGGGAATCGCTGTAGGTATGGCAACAAACATACCACCTCATAATCTTGGTGAAGTAATTGATGGATGTATCGCTTATATTGAAAATCCTGATATTGATACAGCAGGACTTATGCAATATATTAAAGGTCCAGATTTCCCAACAGGAGCACTTATTCTAGGAAATAGTGGAATTAAAAAAGCATATGAAACAGGACGTGGAACAATTACAATTAGAAGTAGAGCACATATTGAAGAGAAAAATGGCCGTCAATATATCATAGTTGAAGAAGTTCCATATGGAGTAAATACTTTAGAATTAAAAAATAAGGTAGCGGAGTTAGTTCATAATAAAGTTTTAGAAGGAATTACAGACTATCATTCAGATTTAAAAGATGGAATTAAAATAACGATTAGTCTAAAAAAAGACGCAAATGCTAGTGTAATATTGAATAAATTATATAAGCATACTGCCTTTCAAACAACCTACGGAATTATCTTCTTAATGTTAGACAATGGTGTCCCCAAAACACTAGGTTTAAAAGATATTATTTCTAAATATGTTGATTATCAAAAAGAAGTAATTATTAGAAGAACTCAATTTGATTTAGATAAGGCTGAAAAAAGAGTGCATATTTTAGAAGGATTAAAAATAGCATTAGATCATATTGACGCCGTAATAAAATTAATTCGTGGATCTGCCTCTGATGAAGAAGCAAAAAATGGATTAATGAACAATTTCAACTTGAGTGATGTTCAAGCAGAAGCCATATTGGAAATGCGTCTAAGAAGATTAACTGGCTTAGAAAGAGATAAAATTGAAGAAGAATTAAACGAATTGTTAAAATTAATTGATGAATTAAGAGGAATTCTTGCCTCAGAAGAAAAAGTCTTAAATATTATTAAGGAAGAATTATTAGAAATTAAAGAAAAATATGGTGATAAACGTAAAACGGATATTGATATGACAGCAATTGAATATATTGAAGATGAATCATTAATACCAGAAGAGAATGTGCTTATTGCTATGACCAATAAAGGATATATTAAAAGAACAACATCTGACACATTTAAAACGCAAAAACGTGGTGGAATGGGTATTAAAGGAATGACAACCAATGATGAAGATTTTGTCGAAAACATAATCAATATTTCATCGCACGATTATGTCATGTTCTTTACCAATAGAGGAAAAGTATATCGTATCAAAGGCTATGAAATTCCAGAATTTAACCGTCAATCTAAAGGATTGCCAATTATTAATTTATTACCACTCGAAAAAGAAGAAACGATAAGTTCAATTCTAGGAATTTCTTCTAAAGAGGACATTAAATATCTATTATTTGTAACAAAACAAGGATTAGTAAAGAAAACAGCAATTGAAGAATTTTCAAACATACGTACGTCTGGAAAGATTTGCATTAATTTAAAAGAAAATGATGAATTAATTGCTGTAAAACCTACAAATGGTAATAATTATATTCTTTTAGGCAGTGAAACAGGAAGAATGGTTAAATTTAAGGAAGATAAGATAAGAGCCATGGGTCGAACTGCTAGTGGAGTAAAAGGAATTAATTTGGATGGAAGCAAATGTATATGCGCAGAAATAGTAAATGAAGAAGATAAAATTTTGTTGGTAACTGTAAAAGGATATGGAAAAAAGACTTTAGTTAGTGATTTTAGAGAAACTAGTCGCGGTAGTAAAGGTGTAAAAGCATTAAACATTACTGATAAAAATGGAAATATAGCTTCTGTAAAAGTCGTCGAAGAAGATAAAGAACTAGTAATTATGACAAATATTGGAACTACAATGCGTATGACTTTAGATCAAATAAATACTTTAGGAAGAGTCACTCAAGGTGTAAGATTAATAAATTTAAAAGATGAACAATTTGTTACAACTTTCAGCTTAGTCGAAAAAGAAGTGGAAGATGAAATAGAAGAAGAAACTCCAACTAAAGAAACAGAATCCAATTCTGAAACAAATTAATTAAAATAAGAACTGTAAGAATTTAACTTACAGCTCTTTTATTTTGCCAAAATATTATTATCTTTAAAAAAAAAATATAAAAATAATGTGGATAACTTTAAAAATGCTGGAAAAATAAAAAATGTTTCACGTGAAACTATATGATCACAATTTATAATAACTTCGTCTGGTTTTATAAACGGTATTACATGTTTATGAAAAAATTTATGATCTATTAAAAAGTTATCCACAATGTTTCACGTGAAACATTGAAAAATAAAAATTTGAATGAAAGATAATAATATAAAAGCAATTTATGAAAATATAAAATTAAAAGTTAGCTTTTCTATTATTTATTTCATAGCTAATAGTTTGAACAAATTTTTTAAAATAAATTAATATAAAATTTAATTTTAAATCAAAAATATTAATTGAAAAAATAGTAAAAAGAAGTTCTTGATCTGTATAAAGTTATTAACATATGTTTCACGTGAAACATCCAAATTAGATTTCATATAAAAATAATATTTAAAAAATGAATTAATGTCAAAATAAGTGCTTTATATAAAAGTATAGAAATAAAATGTTTATTCATATTTAATAGTTTTAAAAACTTTAGTTTAAAAAAATATTTTTATTACTACAAAATACCCTCAAATTATAAGTTTTAAAAAGAAATTTTTAATTAAAAGTGTTAAAAATAAGTTATTAACACGAATTAAGTATACAATGTATGTTTCACGTGAAACATACACTTGCATTTTTTATAAATATATGATAAATTATATATGTGCAACAAATATATTGTAATCTGGTCAGGACCGGAAGGTAGCAGCCACATCAATCCCTGTTTGTGTGCACTTTTTTATTGGGTGATTGATATGAAAAATAAATATTTAGAGATTCTACTTAAATTGGCTTTAAAAGCAAGTAAAAAAGATGAGGTTCCTATTAGTGCTATAGTAGTAAGAGATAATAAAATTATCGCTAAAGCCTATAATAATAGAAATAAAAAAAATAATATTTTAGGCCATGCCGAAATATTAGCGATAAATAAAGCAACTAAAAAAGTAAAAGATTGGCGTTTATTTAATTGTGATCTATATGTAACATTAAAACCATGTAGTATTTGTGAAAATATAATTAAACAAACGAGAATAAAAAATGTTTATTATCTATTAGATAAACCAGAAAACAAAAAAGAATACAATAAAACAAAATTTTATAAAATGGAAGAAAATAATAGCGAACAAAAGTATGCTATGATTTTGAATCAATTTTTTAAAAAGAAAAGAGACAATAAAAAGGGAATATGATATAATTAAATGGGGTGGAATTATGGATTACAAAGTATTATATCGAAAATATAGACCAGATAATTTTTCAAATATTATTGGTCAAGAATATATGATCTCAATATTAAAAAATGCCATAAAAATGGATAAAATTTCCCATGCTTATATTTTTTCTGGCCCTAGAGGAACTGGAAAAACTAGTACAGCTAAAGTATTTGCGAAAGCTATTAATTGTTTGAATCCAACAGAAGAAGGTCCATGTAATGAATGTGAAAGTTGTCGAACTTTTAAAGAAAATGCCGATATTATAGAGATAGATGCCGCTTCAAATAATGGAGTAGATGAAATAAGGGAAATAATTAATAATATTAAATTAGCACCAGCTTATTCTAAATATAAGGTTTATATAATAGATGAAGTACATATGTTAAGTACAAGTGCTTTTAATGCCCTTTTGTTAACGTTAGAAGAACCACCAAAACATGTTGTCTTCATTTTAGCAACAACTAATATCGAAGCAGTTCCGATTACAATACTATCTAGATGTCAACGTTTTGATTTCCATAAAATTTCCATACAAGATATTATTAAAAGATTAGAATATGTAGTAACAAATGAAAATATAAAAATAGAAGAAGAAGCATTAGAAGAAATTGCTTATATTAGTGATGGTGGCATGCGAGATGCTTTAAGTATTCTAGATCAATTATCAAGTAATACGAGCACCATAACCATAAATGATGTTATTGAACATTTTGGATCTGTTTCTAAAAAGCAAATTAATGATTTATATGATTTGATTTTAAAAAATGATGTGGATAACTTTGATGAAGCAATGAAAAAATTTAAAAATTTAGCAATAGATTATAAATTGTTAGTAAAAAAATTATTAGAAAAAATCGAGGAAGAAGCTTTGAATTCAAAGAAAAATTATAATTACAAAGGATTATCATATGAAAAATTAAAAGAATTGGCCTTTGAATTAGCTGATATTACTAACTATGTTAACATGAGTATAGACCCTTATTTATTAATTGAAATAACACTATTAAAATACTTTAATAATAGCGACAAAGCAATCGAAGTAGAAAATAAAAAAGAAACAAAAATTATTTCCCAAGAAAAAGAAGATACAACGCCAGAAGTAGTTGTAAAGGAAAAAGAGGAATTATCAACTCAAGTTATTTCCCGGGAAATAATTAAAATGGTAAAAATAAATCCAGAATTAATTAAAATTAGAGTAAATAACTGTTTTGTAAATGCGAAAAAAGAATATTTACAAAAAATAAAAGAAATTTGGTTAGAATTTATATCAACACTAGAAGATAAAAGCTTATTAAATTTAATAATAGATTGTAATGTAGTTACAGCAAGTGATCAAATTGTAATTTTAACAAATTTAATAGAAGGAACCGCAAACTTAATTAATACCAGATTGATAGAATTAGAAAATAGATTTAATAGTAAATTTCATACCAACTATAAATTTATTACTTTAACCGAAGATACTTGGAAAGAAGAAAAGGAAAAATATATCGTAAATTTAAAAAATAAAATTGAATATCATTATATAGAAGAACCAAAAATTGAAGAGGAAATTAAAAATAATGTTGATAATATTGAAAAAATCGCTTATGATATATTTGATAAAGAAAAAATTGAAATAGAATAAGAAAGAAGGAATTTTATGAATATTCAGAATTTAATGGCACAAGCCCAAAAAATGCAAAAAGAAATTAGTAAAAAAAAGGAAGAAATCGATAATACAACATTTGAAGGTGTATCAGAATGGATAAAAGTCGAAATGAATGGAAAAAAAGAAATCGAAAAAGTAAAAGTAATTTTTGATGGAATAATTGAAGAAGACGATAAAGAAATGTTAGAAGACATGATAAAAATAGCAGTAAATGATGCAGTAAAGAAAATAGATAAAGAAGTAGAAAATAAAATGGGAGCATATGGCTCATCATTTAATGGCCTATTCTAATGAATTATCCAAAAGATTTAGAAATATTAATTAATCATTATCAAAAATTACCAGGAATAGGCGAAAAGAGCGCCGAAAGACTTGCTATAGCAACTTTAGAATTTAGTGAAGAAGAAACAAATGAATTTAGTGAGGCCATAAAAGAAGCTAAAAAGAATTTAACGAGATGTGCTATATGTGGACATTTAACAGACCAAGAAATATGTAATATATGTAGTGATGAAGATCGAAATAAAAATGTGATATGTGTAATTGAAGATTATAAAAGCATTTTTTCATTTGAGAAAACCGGAACTTTTCAAGGAACCTATCACGTATTAAATGGCTTAATATCCCCAATGGATGATATAGGGCCAGAAGATATAAATTTATCTTCACTATTATCTAGAATTGAAAAATTAGATAATCCAGAACTAATTTTAGCATTAAAGCCAACAGTTGAAGGAGAAGCTACAACTCTATATATAAAAAAAATACTAGAGAATAAGAAAGTTACAATATCTAGATTATCATATGGCATTCCAATAGGAGCAGAAATTGATTATTTAGATAATGTTACTTTAGAGAAAGCCTTAGAAGATCGTAAAAAGATATCTGAATAAATAGTAAATAGATATCATATAATTTACTGTGATGAAGATGAAAAAAAATATCCTTAAAATTCTCAGTAAATTATGTTTTGCTTTTGTAATGCTATATGGTCTAAATTTGATTTTATCTGGAGTAAATATATTTATACCAATTAATATTATTACAATTGTACTTGTAACACTTTTAGGTTCTCCAGGAATATTAGGATTAGTAGCAGTGTATTTACTAATTTAAGGATGTGATTTTTTGTTGTTTAATAATAATTTAACAGAAATTTATAATAAATATCGTGAGGGAAAATTAGCTCACGCTTATTTAATTGAAACAAATAATCCCCAAAGGCTATTAGAAGATTTAAAAAAATTAATTCAAGCAATAAATTGTCCTGCTGAATTTAGTGAAAAGTGTCAAGCTTGTAATTTATGTAATTTAATAGCGAAAGATAATTTACCAAGCTTAATTACAATAGAACCTGATGGGACAAGCATCAAAAAAGCGCAAATAGAAGCATTAAAGTTATCTTTTGAAACAAAGCCAATATATAGTAAATATAATGTGTATATTATTAAAAATGCTGAAAAATTAAATAGTAGTAGTGCAAATGCTATGCTAAAGTTTGTAGAAGAACCAACAGAAGGCATTTTAGGTTTTTTTATTACAAACAATAAAGATGTAATAATTCCGACTATAAAAAGTAGATGTCAGATAATAGTGGTAACTTATGAAAATAATAATTTACTAGAAAAATTAAATATTACAAGTGACGAACTAGAAAGTTATAAACAATTAATAAAGGATTATTTAAAGAAAATAAAAACAAATGAGTTTATAAATAATAAAGATTTTATTTTAAGTAAATATAAAGAAAGAAGCGAAATTGATATAATGTTCAAAATTATGTTTGAAGTTTATTATAATATCTTTCTTAAGTCACTAAATAAACCTTATAATGAAGAACTGATAGAAATAGACAAAATCGGTTACCAAAGAGAAGAAATTTGCTTTAAATTAAATATTATTTCAAAATTAATTCAAGAATTGAGTTATAATGTAAATATGGAATTATTATTGGACAAATTCGTTATAGAAATGAGGAAACAAAATGGATAGATACTATGTATATGGCGTTAACTTTAAGGATAATGGCAAAATATACAATTTTAAAAGTAAAATTCGCTGTCCTATTAACGTTACGGTCATAACAGAAACGGAAAAAGGGCTTCAATTTGGAAAAATAGTTAATTATATAAATAGTGAAAATGTAAAAAATCTAGAAGAACTAAAAGAAATAGTACGAATTTCTACTAAAAAAGATTATGAAGATTACTTAAAAAACTTAAAAGATGCAGATTTAGCCTTAAAACATTGCCGAGAAATTGTAAAAGAACTAGATCTAGATATGAAAATGATTAATGCAAGTTTTACTTTTGATCGTAAACAATTAATATTTAACTTTTTAGCTGATGAACGAATTGATTTTAGAGAATTAGCTAAAAGATTAGCATCTATTTATCGGACAAGAATTGAATTACGTCAAATAGGAGCAAGAGATAAAGCAAGAGAAATAGGTGGAGTAGGAACTTGCGGTCAAAAAATATGCTGTGCTAACTTTTTAAATCATATTGATTCAGTATCTATGAATATGGCTAAAAATCAAGGTTTAGCTTTAAACCCTGCTAAAATAAATGGTTTATGTGGAAGACTTTTATGTTGTTTAACTTATGAAGATGAAGAATATTCCCGTTGTAGTGAAGGATTACCTAGTATTGGAGAAACTGTTTCTACAGAATATGGAATGGGACAGGTAGTAAGTGTAGACATTTTAAATCGTTCTTATAAAATAATGATTAATAATGAAAAATATGATATTTTTTTAGGTGAAAAATAATGCAAGTCATAAATGATTTATTTGACTATGGCTTAAAAATAGTACAAGATAAGGATTATTTTAAATTTTCCTTAGATTCCTTGTTATTAAGTGAATTTGTGGAAATAGAAAAAAGTGATAAAAGATTACTAGATTTATGTAGTGGAAATGCACCATTACCTTTAATAGTTGGAAAAAATCATAATATTGAAATAACAGGAGTAGAAGTTCAAAAAGAAATATATGATTTAGCTATAAAAAGTATTGAAATTAATAAATTATCTAATATTCATATATTAAATAGCAATGCCAAAGATTTAAAAAATTATTTCCCAGGAAATAATTTTGATATAATAACTTGTAATCCTCCTTTTTTCAAATATAATCAAACATCTTTAATTAATGAATCTAAAATCAAAGCAATTGCCAGACATGAATTAACAATTACTTTAGAAGAAATATTTAATGTTACAAAGTACTTATTAAAGGATAATGGAAAATTTTATTTAGTCCATCGTCCCGAACGTTTAGAAGAAATAATTAGATTAGCAAATCAATATAATCTTCATCCCAAAAAAATAATATTCATATCTTCTAATATAGAAAAGCCAGCCCATATGGTATTATTAAAGATGGTTAAAAATGCTCAAATAGGTGTTAAAGTAAAATCAATGATAATTAATAGAGAAATAAAGACTTATCAGAATATATTTAAGGAAGTGGAAACATGAAATTAATAGTAGGTTTAGGTAATCCTGGAAAAGAATATGAAAATACAAGACATAATATTGGATTTATGGTTCTGGATTACTATGCAGATAACAATAATTGGAAAGAAAAATGGAATTCTTTATATACAGAGTTAAATATGAATGGTGAAAAAATATTGTTAATAAAACCCTTAACATATATGAATTTATCAGGACACGCAGTAATTCAATTCATCAATTTTTATAAAATAGAATTAAAAGATATATTAATTATTCAAGACGATTTAGATTTGGCAGTTGGTAAATATCGTTTAAAAACAAATAGTAGTAGTGGTGGTCATAATGGAATTAAATCAATCATAAATGAACTTGGAAATCAAAATTTTACTCGCTTAAAAATAGGAATATCAAACAATAAACAAATTGATACAAAAGATTATGTTTTAGGGAAATTTAGTAAAAATGAATTGGAGATATTTAAAGAATTATATCCGACATTTAAAGAAATTATTAATTCGTTTATTGTAAATGGTATTGAAAAAACCATGAATAAATTTAATCGAAAAGATAATAATGTTTAAAAAAGGTGAAACAAATGGATTTCTTAGACAAATATTTTAAATATGAGAACGATCTAACTATAATGGGGTTAACGAATGAGTTAGCTTATCTTTACGTGTCTAAAATTTTTCAAGAAAAAAAACAAAATATTATAGTATTATCAAGTACATTATATGAAGCAAATACCTTTTTTTCTGGAATCAAAAATTATGAGAAAGAAACTTTTTTATTTCCCATGGATGATTTTATAACAAGCCAAGCTTTAGCAGTCTCACCAGAACTAAAAACAACAAGAATAGATACACTAGAAAATATTAAAAATAAAAAAGGAATTGTTGTAACGAACTTAATGGGATATTTAAAGTTTTTAACTGATAAAAATGTTCAAGAAAAAATGAATATTACTTTAAAAAAAGGTGATGAAATAAATCGTGATAAACTTTTAGAATTATTAACAAAATTAGATTATAAAAGAGATACAATTGTAACTACTACAGGTGAATATGCCGTAAGAGGCTTTGTAATTGATATTTTTATAACTTTAGAAGATCATCCAATTAGAGTAGAATTTTTCGGAAATACCATAGAATCTATAAGATATTTTGATGAAGAAACTCAAATGTCTTTAAAAGAAATCAAAGAAATCAAAATAGTATCTAATAGTGAAATTATATCTGAACATCAATCTAGTTTATTAGAATATGCCAAAGATGCCATTGTAATAACAATAGATGAAGCAAGAGTGATAGCGAATTATGAAAAATTAGAAGAAGAAATGTTTGAATATCGTGTTGCTAAAGGATTAGAGCCTAATCATCGTTTTATGTTTAGTTTAAATGAATTAAAACCAAAAGAAAATATTTATATTAATTTTCTAGAAAACATTTCTAAAAGTGCCGAAATATTAAATTTTAATACCAAAGAAATTCCTAACTTTCATTCTGATTTTAAAAAATTAAAAGAACAAACCGAAATATGGCATAAAAAAGGATATGAAATTTATTTTTATTTAAGTAAAGAAAGTCAAATAAAAATTATTAAAGAATTAATAACAGTACCAATAACTATCATAAATAAGTATTTATCTCAGGGATTTATAATTGATAAATGTGTTGTGATTAGTGAAAATGATATAGAAAAAGTTAATAAAGAGAAAATAAAATATAAAAATCTTTATAAAATAGGACACAAAATAAAGAATTTAAATTCTCTTAATAAAGGAGACTATGTTGTTCACATGGCACATGGTATTGGAATATATAATGGAATTAAAACTTTATCAAAAAGAGGTTTAGCTAAAGATTATATAGAGATTCTTTATGCAGATAATGATAAAGTTTATGTTCCAGTAGAAAAGATGAACACTATTCTTAAATATACAAGTAAAGAAGGTTTAAAACCTAAAATCAATAAATTAAATTCTACTACATGGGCTAAAACTAAAAGAGCAGTAGAAAAGAAAATTAAAGACATTTCCGAAGAATTATTAAAATTATATGCCGAACGAAAAGCACTAAAAGGAGATTCCTATAAAACTTATGATATGGAACATGAATTTGCTAATAGCTTTGAATATATACCAACAAAAGATCAAGCAAAAGCTATTAAGGAGATAGATAATGATTTAAAAGATCAAGTTCCAATGGATAGACTATTATGTGGTGATGTTGGCTTTGGAAAAACAGAAGTAGCATTTAGAGCAATGTTTAAAACCGTTTTAAACAATAAACAAGTATTTTATTTATGTCCAACAACAATTTTATCCAAACAGCAATATTCTTCTGCCCAAGACCGTTTTAAAGGTTATCCAATTGAAATAGCCTTATTAAATCGTTTTACTTCTCCAAAAGAAACAAAAAGAATATTAGAAGGTTTAAAAAGTGGAACAATTGATATAGTTTTTGGAACACATAGACTATTAAGTGACGATGTTAAATTTAATAAGTTAGGATTATTAATTGTTGATGAAGAACAACGATTTGGAGTAACTCATAAAGAAAAAATAAAAAAATTTAAAACAGATGTAAACGTTCTGACTTTATCTGCAACCCCAATTCCGAGAACTTTAAAAATGGCTATGTCAGGATTAAGAGATTTATCTATAATTGATACACCACCAGTAAACAGATATCCAATCCAGACCTATGTTTTAGCAGAAAATGATCTAATTATTAAAGATGCTATTTATAAAGAATTAGCAAGACAAGGCCAAATATTTATTCTTTATAATAATATTGAAAAACTAGATAGTGTTGTAAGTCATATAAAAAGATTAGTCCCCGAAGCAAGAATTATAAGCGCTCATGGTAGAATGAATAAAATAGAATTAGAAGATGTAATGCAAGATTTTATTGATTTTAAATATGATATATTAATATGTACAACGATTATTGAAACAGGAATTGATATTCCAAACGCCAATACATTAATTATTTATAATGCTGACCATTTTGGCTTATCACAACTATATCAAATAAGAGGAAGGGTTGGAAGAAGTAATAAAATAGCTTATGCTTATCTCCTTTATGATAAAAGTAAAATGTTAAATGATATAGCAATAAAACGATTAGATGCCATTAAAGAATTTACTGAATTAGGAAGTGGATATCGAATTGCCATGCGTGATTTAGCAATCCGTGGAGCAGGGGATATATTAGGAAGTGAACAAGCTGGATTTGTAGATTCTGTAGGAATAAACTTATATATGCAAATGATAGATGAAGAAATGCGAAGATTAAAGGGAGAAGAAATACCAGAAGAAGATAATAAAGAGTCATTAATAAATGTAAGTACTCATATATCAGATGATTATACGACAGATGATGAAATAAAAATTGAAATTCACCAAAAAATAAATGAAGTAAATTCAATGGAAAGTTTAAAGAAAGTAAAAGAGGAACTAGAAGACCGTTTTGGAAAAGTAGATGAAAATATAATTATTTATATGTATGAAGAATGGTTTGAAAAATTAGCGAGATCCTTAAATATTAATAGAGTTACACAAAATGATAGATTAGTAGAACTTGAATTACCAGAAGAATTATCTAATCATGTAAAAGCAGATAAATTATTTCTTGAAAGTTATAATATCAACCCAAGCTTAAAATTTTCTTATCAAAATCATCGAATTAAAATAACCCTTTTACTAAAACCAGAAGATAAGCACTTCTTATATACTTTTGTCCCAGTTTTAGAACTAATTAAAGAAGATTATTTCCCGGGAAATAATTCTAATGAAAAAGCACCAAACTAATAATTTGATGCTTTTTAAATTACTTAAATGACATAAGGATTAGAAATAGTGCCATCACCAGATTTTATTGTCACATTGCTAGCTATATTGATAACAGGACGTACACCGATCGCGCCATACACGTTGCTGTAGTTGAGGTTGCCATTTGAATGAACAAAGAACACGTCAGCATGACCGTCGTAGAAGTCAAACGGAGACATGGTCCAATAGTTTTGTCCTGTATATAAGTAATAACTACTATTATTAGTTCCTCCCTTTCCTCCTGCAAATACTACTTCATCTGCGGTGATGAGTCCTACCGGATTTGCTAATGCTTTATTTCCTTTACTACTTCCTGATACAGTAAACATATCATTACTTAGTTGACTACATTTTAATGTTGGATTTTGAGTACTTAACCAACTCCAACTCGCATTTAAAAATCTATCAACTGGTGCATATACTGTTGCATTTGTTCCATATCCCAATGTTCCATATCCACTTCTATTTACTGTCGATATTTTTTTATCATTACAAAATCCTGCTTCTTTACTTACTTTATCTCCATATCCTTTATTAGTGATATTTGTTTGATACCAATTATCTAGCACTCCCTTTATTGTACTATTGTTAGTATTGGCATACGTTGCTGCATAACTACTTGCTCCTGTACTTCCATACATATATCCTACATATGCATTATCATAATACGAACTATTATATGCACTTGTACTGATTTGAGTACTTGTTCCTGTTGTCGCTGTTCCTGTTCCATTATAGATTAATCTAATTGATCCATCTCCATTTATTCGGATTATTCTCCAATAGTATCCCGCAAACTTGATCCAATTATTTGTTACATCCCCTCTAAAATAGTAACTATCTCCCCAATCATCTTCTGCTTTATATATTCCTTCATCTGTTGTTGCTACTTGGCTGAAATCTGGTTCTCCTTCATTTATTTTACTATTTGCTAATATTATATCTTTAGCTAATATTTGTTCATCAAAATATAAATAACACTTTGTTCCTTTCTTTGACATTCCTAAAAAGTTGATTACTCCATTTTGATATTCTATTGTTATATT
>FR903075.1 GCA_000438195.1 Mycoplasma sp. CAG:776 | reverse complement strand
TACCTCTTGATCTTTTATGATAAATTTCATCTCTTCAGTATTTGGAATTGTTCCTTCTGCTATTACTTCCCCTAATTCTTCAAATCCTTCCTTTTCGCATTCTTCATAATACTTCTTTACCACATTTCCTTCGATCTCTTTATTACATGTAATCTTCACTTCTTGTTTCTCACTTGTTTTATATACATAATACTTTAATGGTGTATTAAGGGTATTTTCTCCTGTCCATATTAAATTATATACGACTTCATCTTCTCCTGTTGCCACTACTTTAATACTACTGACATTTTGATGTCCTGGTAATATATCTTGATCATCAAATTCTATTTCACCAGATACAGTTAACTTTGTTCGCATAATCTCTGCTGTATCTACTATGATTTCACTTTCTTCTCCTGTTACACTACTATCTAAACTAAAGTAGGAAAAAGAAATTCCTACTCCGATTAATACAACTGCAATTACTACCACCATTACATATTTCATTTTCTCTTTCATACTTATTC
>FR903074.1 GCA_000438195.1 Mycoplasma sp. CAG:776 | reverse complement strand
TGGAGAGGTAGGAATAGAAGCAATAAGTGGAACAGCGATAAAACCAGAGATCAAGAATATAACAACAAGTGCAACATCAAATAGTATAACAATAGGAGTAGAAGCGACAGATAATTCAGGGATAGGAGGATATTATTACAAGATAGGTGATAAAGGATATGAAAGAAGTAATGATGCGACCTATACATTTGAAGGATTAGAAGAATATAAAGAATATGAGATCAGAGTATATGTAGAAGATATATATGGAAATCGATCAGAAGAAGAGACAAGGAAAGTAAGGACAGAAGATGCGACATCACCACAAATCATAATTACAAGTGAAGTAGAAGAAGGAGAGAATGGATGGTATAAGAGGGTAGAGATAATAGGAGAAGCGAGTGATGAAGGAGCAGGAGTAGCCACAGTAAGATATTGTACAACAACAGGAAGTACATGTAGTCCAAATATAGAGATCAGTAATCAAGGTAAAGTAAGTTTAAGTAGTAATACAAGTAGTCAAAAGGTATGTTATGAAGCGGAAGATGGAAGTGG
>FR903073.1:5751-43983 GCA_000438195.1 Mycoplasma sp. CAG:776 | reverse complement strand
AGAATACAGGCACTAATAATCACTATTACTACTACTCCTATCATAATATTTCTTTTTAAATGACTTCTTTTTAATATCTCAAATTTCATAATATTCCCTCTTTTCTCGTGAATAGTAACACACTTTTAGATGATATGCATGCTGTTCGACAAAGGTTAGCAAAACTTGTCAATATCTGCCTTGCATTATCTGTTATATTTTTAATATACATTATTATTGAGCAATAGTCAATGTTTTTGTTCTATTTATCTAATTTTTATTTTATGTAACATACTATAGTTCTTTGTTTTAACTTTTTGTGTGAAAATTAAAATAAAGAAAGAGAGTTTGATATGATGAAATTAAAAAAAGTTCGTATATATGCTGATTTAAATCAAAAAGATGTAGCTAAAATGCTTGGTGTTGCTTATAGTAGTTATAATACTTGGGAGCGAGAAAATGATTTTATTCCCTTAAGACAATTGGATAAGTTTTGTCGCTTTTTTCATGTATCCTTTGATTATGTTTTAGGTTTTAATGATACATGGAAATATCCAGATAGCAAAAATGAAATTGATCCTATACTCCTTGCTAAAAGAATTAAGAGAATTAGAAGAGAAAATGACCTTACACAAGATGATTTAGCTAAAGCCTTTAATATTACCCGTTCTTCTATTAGTAAATATGAAAATGGAATTAATCTGGCTCTTACTTCTTATATTATTAGTTTTTGTAAATATTTTCATGTTTCAGCTGATTTTATTACAGGAAGAATTGACGAAGAAATTCAAATAAAAACGGAAGTTCAAAATTAATTTCTCTTTTTATTTACCATATTTTGCCACTTGATTAAATACATTTGTTTGCTTATAATGAAAATGTAGGTGATGGTATGGAACAAGTTTATTTGAATAGAAATTTTTTATGTATTGATCTTAAAAGCTTCTTTGCTAGTTGTGAATGTTTTGAACGCAAACTTGATCCTTTTGCTTATCCTTTAGTAGTTGCTAACCCTAATCAAGGAAATGGAGCAATTACTTTGGCTGTTAGTCCTTACTTAAAAGCACAAGGCGTTCCTTCTAGAGTGCGATTATATGAAATTCCTAAACATATTAAGTACACTATTGTAAAACCAAGAATGAATCTTTATTTACAAAAGTCAAAAGAAGTGGTGCAAGTTTATTTAAAGTATGTTTCTAAAGATGATTTACATATCTATTCCATTGATGAATGTTTTTTAGATGTGACAGATTATCTTAAAATGTATCAAAAGACCGATTATGAACTTGCTTTGGAAATACTTGATGATGTGCGAAAAACTACTGGTTTATATGCTACTTGTGGAATTGGCCCTAATATGCTTTTAGCTAAAGTTAGTATGGATATTGAAGCAAAACACAACCAAGATTTCATTGCCAAATGGACTTATGAGGATATTCCTCTTAAATTATGGAGCATTGCTCCCCTTTCTAAAATGTGGGGAATTGGTCCAAGAATGGAAAAAAATTTAAATAAATTAGGTATCTATTCGATATATGATTTAGCTCATTATGATCGAAATAAATTAAAGCAAAAATTTGGAGTGATTGGAGTGGAATTATGGAATCATGCAAATGGAATTGATTTAAGTAGAATCGAACATTTAAAAAAAGAGATTGATCAGTCTTATTCTCATAGTCAGGTTTTATTTAAAGATTATAATGGAGAAAATATTAAAATTATTATTCGAGAAATGATAGATGTTTTAGCTATTCGACTACACCAAAACCATAAAACTTGCTCTTCTATTGGTCTTGGAATTGGGTACTCTAAAAGTATTGGTGGCGGTTTTTATCATCAAGTAAAACTAAATAATCCTACTGATTTAGAAAAAGATATTTTGGCTAATGTACTTATGATTTTTGATAAATTTTATGAAGGAGATCCTATTAGAAAAGTTACTCTTGCTTGTGGCGGCCTTGCTTATAAAGATGGTATACAATTAAATATCTTTGAACACTTCGAAGAAGTAGAAGAGCAAGAGAAAATCAATCAAGCTATATTAGAAATTAAAGATAAATATGGTAAAAATTCACTCCTTAAAGCTTCTAGTTTGCTCTCTGATTCAACCATTCATGAACGTAATGGAAAGATTGGAGGACATACAGCATGATTGATCGTGGATTTGTTAAATGGCAACCTTTTAATTCACTGGTTCCACTCAAAAATACAATCATAGAAATAGAAGAAGAAAAACATATTATTAGGCCTACTTTATTTCCAGAAGAAATCAGTATATTAAGTGAACAATTATTAGATGCTTATTATAGTAAAGATAAAATCACTCTTACTTATTATGAAGCTGGTAAAATAAAAGAAATTACTCACTTTATTAAAAAAATAAATCCAAATTCAAAAACAATTGAACTTGGATGTAAAAAAGTTCTTTCTTTTAATCAAATTATTCACATTTCTTCTTGATAAACATAATAATATAACCAATTATGATAAATAATTGTTGCGGTACTATGCCATGAATAAACTGGTTCTTTACTTGGATCATTGTCTTTATAATAATTACATGGTGGTTCGATTGCTAACCCTTTATTAATATCTCTTTTATATTCACCATCTAATGTATATAAATCATATTCCGCATGACCTGTTAAAAAGACTTTACTGCCATCTACACTTTCCAATACATATGGCCCTGATTCATTCGACTTACTTGTTAAAATTAAATCTTTTCTTTCCATAACTTCCCCTTCAATAATACTACAGTATCTTGACTGAGGAACTAAAAAATAATCATCCATTCCTTTCATTAAACTCGTTTTTCTGACAATATAATGCTCATAAACTCCAGATAGCTTTTCTTCTAAATTATAGCGGTTTACACCATAGAAATATTGTAAAGCAAATTCAGATGCCCAACATAAAAAGCAAGTGGATTTTACATGGCTTTTGGTATATTTAAAAAATTCCTTTAATTCTTCTATATAGTCAATATCATGGTAATTAATATGTTCTAAAGGAGCACCTGTAACAATTATCCCATCATAATCTTCATTTTTAATTTCACTAAAAGGTCGATAATATTTTTGGTAATATTCTTTTTTATCTAATTCGACTTTTTTTGTGTCTAAATAAATAAAATCTAATTCTACTTGTAAAAGTTTTGCGTCTAAAACCGTTATTAATTGTCTTTCAGTATCTTCTAGAGTGGGCATTAAGTTTAAAATTCCTACTTTTACATGAGGTTTGTTATTATTTAATTTTGTAATAAAATTTACTTCTTCTCTTAGTTTATTAGCCACTTCTAATTTTTTATTTAAAAGAATTGCCATAGTTTTTCCCTCTTTTCTAATTGTTTTATTATTATATCAAACTTTTTGCCATTATAGTCTATTTTATTCTTTACTTTACAGGATCATGACTCATGATTTTTAATATTAAATCATAATTATCATCTTGAGCCATTTTATTTTTCTTGATCATTCCGCATTTATCACAACGATATATAATTTTTAATGTATCTTTTTTGGCTTTTTCAATTTCTATAGGTCGTAATATACCAAAACACTTGCATAGTCTATCTCCTGGATAATCGTCAATATGAATACTACATAAGCAGTTAGGGCAATGATCTCTTGCTGTATAAGATAATGGTTTTACTTTTTCTTTGCATACAATACATTCAAATGCTTCATCAATCATTTTAAACTTCTTCGTTTCCATCTTTTACTCCTTCTTTTTATAATTCCAAGATTCTTTTAGTTTTTCTTTTTTTTCATTTGCTATTTGAGTATTTATGTCTTCTAAATGTTTTATTGCTACATTTATAATAAATTCTATATAATCTTTTAAATAACTTTTAAGATTTTCATTTTTCATGTTCTTTAAATTACAATTTTTAATCATTTGTTCTATTACAGAAATTAAATCATCAATTTTACTTGACATTATGCTTTTATTTACAGTTTGATCATCTCTGCCAATAATATAATGATATAAAGGAATATTCAGATAGATTATTTTTTTCATATGTTGTAAGACAAAAAATACAAAAAGATTATCGACATAAAATGTATTTTCAGGCAATTCAAATCTTCCTTTTTTTAACATTTTAGTTTTCACAATCATCGAATGCATTAAAATGAACTCTTCTTTTTGTAACTCCGTTATTTCTTGCCAACTTATCTTCTTATTGGTCGGAATGTTGTATTCTATTTCTTCTTTACCATTATTTTTTTCTAAAACATAGTTAGTAAATAAAACATCGATATTTTTTGCTTTTAAAATTGCTAATATATTATTTAAATTTTCCTCTTCTAACCAATCATCACTATCTACTATTTTAAAGTATTTCCCTTCTGCTATCTTTAAACCTGCATTAATTGCTCCTCCTGGCCCTTTATTTTCTTGATCAATTACTTTTATAATTTTAGGATATTTGTTTTGATATGCCTCAGCTATTTTTAATGTATCATCATCAGAGCCATCATTTACTAAAATAATTTCTTTCTTTGCGTTACACCTTAATAGAGAATTAATCGCTTTTTTCATATAACTTGCACTGTTATAACAGGGGATTAAAAATGTTATTAATTTCATTTCAAGACGCCACTTTTCTTTAAGTAACGAATAGCTAATAACATTTCATTCGTTACTATTTTATTAATTTCTAAATTACCTGGATTTTTCAATAAATATTTTTTTAGTTTTTTCAAAGGAACATATGATAATTTAAAATTGCCATTTCGTTCTTGATCATCTAAATATATATTATCTAAATTATATGGTTCGTCAGTATAAATATAATAATAATATATTTCAATACTACGATTATTCCCTTGTACTGGATAGTCCTTTAAAAAATATTTTAAAGCAAAAAAAGGTTTATATTCATCATTTAAAATAATTCCAGTTTCTTCTAATACTTCTCTTTTTAAGCCTTCATCTAACGTTTCTCCTTCTTCTAAGTGACCCCCTGGAAATTGAATTGTTGTATAAGCTTCTGCTAGTAATATCTCTTTTTTACTATTCATCATTACAGCTTTTACACGGATTATTCGATCATTTATTTCACTTTCTTTTATATGATCATAATTAATTATTTTTATTTTCATAATTACCACTATCAATAGTTTACCTAAAAAATAAAAAGAAAACTAGGTTTTCTTTACTTACTTTACATTATATTTATGCTACTTTTCGTAAAATTAGACCATCTTTTACTTTATTTGACGGAATACCATTATCTATATGAGAAAAAGTTAAAATTTCTTCTTTTTCTAAATCCGATAAACTCATTTTAGATGATAGTACGGGATAGGTTCTAAAACTAGATGTTGAAGTGCTATAACAACTAATTAAATAGGCTAAAGCTATTTGGCCATTTTCTTTCATTATTTTTAATAATCTCTTTTCATATTCTTTCAATTTATCATATTTCCAATATAATCCAAAAGATTTGTCAAAATAATCAGCTATATTAGAAAGAAAGAGAAAATCATATTGACATTTAAATACACTATCTAAAATCATACAGTCGCAACATTGAAAACTAATGTGAGCTCGCTTTAAATTTTCTTGGAATTTATTATAGCTTGCTAAATCTTTTAAATAAGTATTTTTGGCAATTGCCATCTGTTCTTTTTGGATGTTAATTAATATCATTTGAAATAAATTTAAAGGTTGTTCTTGGTGTTTTTGAATTTTGTAATTATATTCTATTACTCCTTGCCAATAAAGACACATTTTAGAATCCATAAAAGAAAATAATCCTTTTACTAACTCTGTTAATTCTTCTAATGAGGTTTTTCGATCTACAATTTTTCGCATAAAACATAAGTAACTATAATAATCATATTTTAATATAGCTGCTCTTTTTAATCCTAAAGAATAATATTCCGTTAATCTATTGGTATCAAACGTTTCAATATCTAAAATACCATGATAAACTAAATTAAAAGCATGGTCTCCACTAGCTAAAACAGTTAAAGCATTCCTTTTCCCTTCTAAATCCATTAGCCTCATATAGCCATCGATGTTTTCATTTGTATCCTTATATACTCTTTGATATTCGCTAAATGGAATGCCCATCATCAATATTCTTTGGGCATCTACTTGAGTTTTTATCATTTTTTGTGTTGCATTTATTGCTTCATTCATAACCAATTCCCCTTTTATTAGTTTTATATTATAGCATAATTCGCACCTTTTAGCAAACTACATAAAAAAAGCTCCTAATACAGAGCTTATAATTTCTTTTTTGGTGATCTGTACGGGATTCGAACCCGTGAATATATGCTTGAGAGGCATACGAGTTAAAACCACTTCTCCAACAGACCAAATAGAATGTCTTTGTTTAAGACATTCTTATTCTATCATATTTTATTTTTACTTACAATATTTTTACTTATTTTTTATTTTTTTCTTATCGATTATTTTTGATATATTTACAATTTAAAATATAGTAATCCATTCTACTAATTGCTATCTTGTTGACATATTTTTATTCCAATATCATTGTCTTCTGGAATAATATATATGTTGTTATTATGGAATTGTTTACTATTACAGTCAATTATTAGGACGGATTCCTCTTTGGCATTTGCTGGAGTAGATAATTTATATATTTTGCTTCCACCATCATAAGCTATACTATATACTTCAAATAAATCTAAAATATTTTCAAAACCATGCTTATTTAAGTAATCGGTAATATTATATTTTGCTTTATTAGTTAGAAGAAAAATATCATCTAAACAATATGAGTATACATTATAATTACTGTATTCCTTAAGCTTATTGGTACTACAAACTTCTCTTCTTTTTGTATCTATTAATTGTATTTTTTCTTGAAAAAAAACATAGAAGAATATGGTACTAGAAATAGAAATAATTATTAATAGTACTAGAAAAATATATTTTTTCACAGCATAAACCCTTTCATATTTTGATTTAATAACTTTTAAACCTTATCTCTCTATATATTTTAGCATAGGTCATAATGTATTACAACTTTTTAGTTTGTGAAAATATATTTTATAATAGTGGTTATGTCTTAAGTATTGGTATACGAAAATGTCTCAAATTAATATATATAACTTGAGGTGATTATATTATGAAGGTGTATATCTAAAAGACAAATTGATCGGTCTTTCCTCTTTTTTAGTATATCATATATTAATTTTTATTAAATAATATTTTCACTCCATACCAAATAAACTAATAAATGTAATGTTATAAATGATTCTTTATTCTATATAATTAATGATGTACTTATTAAGAAGACTGCTTCTAAAACAGCCTTATAATATTGTTTTAGTTTTAAATGCAAGACTTAAAACATCAACATTATCTATTTAGGATTACCCACTGGTTAATCTTGTATCCTAATGCTTTTTTATTTAGCCTTAACCAAATATTAAGTTTAAAAGGATATTGGGCGCACACCGATCGTGTTATTCACGTTCCATGTGTTGAGGTTGCCATTCGAATTCACACCGAACACGACAGCATTCGTAGCATTATACGGAGACTAGAAAATCTCAAAGTTTTTAGATTAACCATAAATATTTTAACACAGATTATAATACATTACAATTTTTTTAGTTTATGGATATTTATTATACTACTTAGTATTAAATAAAATATTATTACTATTCCTACTACTATATTTATTTGTAATCCATTTTTTAACAGACTAATTTCATATCCCATTTTATTTGATAATATAAAATTACCTACTATTATGATTATATTTAGCAATAATATACTTAATCCTATTATCAGAAAACTAAATAAACTGTTCTCTAATAAATATATCTTTCTTTCTTCTTTGATGGACATGCCCAAATATCTAGTTATCCTGAAAAAAGATTCATTTAATTTGAAATGTAAATGGAAATAGAATAATACAATGATTGTTAAAATTAATAATAAGATGTATGATATATTTTTGGCTAAATTATTAATACTTTGGGTGATTTTGGCGATATTTTGAAAATCATTAGAATATTTGGTATGATATTTGATATTTTCTGGATAATTATTTTCTAATATTTTTAAAGCACTTTGAAAGTCTTTAGGATAAAATATAACATATCTTACAAGATTAGATTTAAAAATATATTGGTTTAAAATTTGACTACTTACCAAGGTTTCTTCTCCTACCCCCATTATTTTCATTTCCTGTTTTGTATCTTTAAATAAATGAAATAAGTCTTTAATGTATAAATTCAGTTTTTGACTATTCATATTATTTTGGATTATATATTCTAAAGCTTTTTTCTCTGTGAGATCTTCCTTGGAGTATATTTCGTAGAGCCTATTATTTGTTAATTTATTTAGTAAATCATAGCTAATTATTATTTCATTCTGTTGCAAATTTTTAGAGCTTTCAGGTAAAATAGGAATTTCATTTAAGTTTATTTCTAAATAAGTATAATTAACATTATTTAAGGGAAATTGTTGTTTGAAAAAAGATGGATTAACATAAATATGATATAAATGTTTTAATAAATATTCTTCTTCTTCCATGTCTAAGAATGTTTTAGAACTAATATTGTCTTCTAATAAATATATTCCTGTAATTTCATAGGTGCTATTATTTATTTTTATTTTATTATTATTTAACAAATCTTCAAAATTTTTAGGATAGTAAACCTCATTATTTTCGTTATAAACTCCTAAATGAACTATATAATAAGCTAAAAAATTAGAAATCATTATTTCTTTCTCTGAATTAGGGAGATTCCCTATATAATCATAGTTAAATTTTTCTGTAAGAGGAATATATAAATAATTACTTTCTTCGTTCCAATCATAGAATTGATAAAAATCATTTACATTAGAAGTATTAGCAAAGTTAAATGTATAAAATTTATTATTTGCATAAATATTATATATTGGAAGAAAATCATATCCTTGTAAATCCTCTATTATTTTTGCTATTTCTTCTTCTGTGAATAGCTTATTAAAAGGAGTATTTCCTTCAGCTTTTAAAAGCGTTATGCCATTTTCTTTACTATCTATTAAAGCTTCAGCATGACTTTTATTTACATCAAAATTGTTTAAAACTAAAGTAAATCCAAAACATGTAGTAAGCATTGTTATAAGAATCATAGCTAGAACAAATACTTTCTTTTGGGATAATAAGTTTTTTACACTATATTTTAATAAAGTAGAAAAAGAAGTTTTAGATATTATTTCTTTTTCTAAATTTGCTTGATGGTGATTATTATTTTTAATCTTAATATTCGATATCGTTCCATTTTTTAAAGTAATTATTTTATCTGCGTATTGTTCTGCGGCTTTTTGATCATGGCTTACTACTATTATTAATTTATCTTTGCTCATTTCTTTTAATAAATCAAAAATAATTTTGGAAGTTTTAGAATCTAAAGCACTTGTTGGTTCATCGGCTAGAATAATATAAGGATTTTTTACCAAAGCCCTTGCTATCGCTACTCTTTGTTGTTCTCCTCCAGATATATTTAGTACCTTTTTATCTTTAATTGAAGTTAATTCCAATTTATCAAGTATATCATAGACTAACTTTTGATCTTTTTTGTTTTGCAATTCTAAACTAAGCATAATATTTTCAAATACTGTAAAATTTTCAATTAATTTGAAGTCTTGAGTTATAAATCCAATTTTATATTTACGGTAATTATCTAAATTGCTAATTTCTTTTTTGTTCCACTTGATTTTTCCATTGGTTGGTTTTTCCATTCCGCCTAAAAGATTTAATAATGTTGTTTTACCACTTCCACTTTTTCCTAAAATAAATACTAATTCATTTTGGGTAAATTCTAAATTAATATTTGTTAAAGCTTCTATTTTTTCATATTTTGTTTGATATTTTTTATTAATATTTTGGCATTCTAACATTTTAAATTTTTTCCTTTCTTAACACCTCAATAGGATTTAAATTTATTATCTTGCGAATTGCTAAAATACTCGCTAAAAAGACGGTAGTAATAAGTAAGATACTTAAATAGAAAATTACTTTAATATCAAAATATAGATAGTGAATCGTAAAGCCAAGATTAGAAGAAATCACATGATTTATTAAATTTACACTAAAAATAGATACAGGAATACAAACTAACATGGTTAATATTATTATTATTAAATCTATTAATATTTGGGCTTTATAAATATCTTTTGCTTTTGCGCCTAAACATTTTAGAATGCCTATATCTTTTTTGATAAAATGATATAGTATATACATAAATAAGCTAAAAACACCAATATTGAAAATACTTAATATCAAAATATACAAAATACTATTATTTTTTATTTCTGATATTAGAGGAAGACTTTCTTCTATAACATGGGAATATGGTGTTTTAATACGATAAAGACTTGTATTTATGGGATATTTTTTTAATAATTCTTCTATTTTAATCATATCTTCTTCATAAATAGATATCGTTTTACTTAAATTGTTTGGCAAGGCATATTCTTTTATAATATTATCTGACAAATAATACTTATGATTATATTCATTTTCATCTATAACAATACCTACAATTTTTAGATTATAATATTTAAATTCTTCATTATTTTTATAATGATAAGAATCTCTTATACATAAAGTAATTGTTTGATTTAAAATGGATTGATTTATTATATATTCATTAGCATATTCTTGCATAGTTAAATCAGTTATTTGAGCAAAAGATTTGCTAAAATTTTGATTCGTTAACAAATCTAAAATATCTTGATTAATTATAATTTCGTTATCTTTCAGTTCGCTCTTTGTATATTTACTTGCTATATTATTATAATCTAAAAAGATAAACTCATCATTTATTTTTAAATATTCTTTATATATTGTTTTGTCTATTTCATTATTAGGGATAAGATCTGATATTAAAAAGAAATTATTATTTACAAAAATGTTTCCAAATTCTTGATTTAATTTTTTTGTTTCTTCATCATAAATAACTTCTTTTCCAAGTTCGGTTTCTTTATATTCAATTTTTTTCTTGCTAAATTCATTTATATCAAAATCTTTTATATCATAGATACCTGTAACAATAAAGTAATTTTCATTAAAGTTAATTGCTTTTTGATCCTCTATAAAAGATTCATTTGAATCTGGAAAATAAGGATTACCTAAATCGTCATAAATCCCATGATTTCTAATAAAATAAGCTAGAACATTTGATATCATGATTTCGTTTTTATTTTTAGGAAAAGAGCCTATATATTGATAATCTTTTAATATGTTTTCATCGGTTAAATAAAAATCTAATTTATCTTCATTAAAATTTGAATGAAGTAAGCTGAAAATTTCGGGAAGTTCTTTTTTATAAATATCAACATAATCAAAAGAAATTGGGGCATTATTAGAATAAAATGATGTATTTACTCTATATTGATAATTATTTTGTTTTAAGTCTTTTGTTATCGTTTCTAATTCTGCATTATTAAAGCTTGATATATTAGCATTAGGAGTATAGTTTTTTATTTGTTTATAAATGGTAATTTCATTTTTATTATTTAAACTTAAAGTTTCCGCATGAGTTTTATTTATATTTATTTGAGGTATAAAATAAGAAATAGTAAAAAGGGTTAGATTGATTATTAAAATAATAAATATAATAAAATATTTCCATTTATTTTTTTTAAATAATAACTTAGAAAGCTTTAAAATATCTTTTAGAGATAATTTGGAAGTATGACTTATTATAGGAAACTTTGAATCTATTAAACTATCTTTAGATATATTATTATTTATTGTTCCATTTTCTAAATAATAAGAGTAATCACCATATTTTTGAGCAGATATTTCATCGTGAGTTACGACTATTACTAGTTTTTCTTTACTAATTTCCTTTAATATTTTTAGAACTTTTTCACCTGTTATTTCATCAAGATTTCCTGTTGGCTCATCAGCTAAAATAATATAAGGATTTTTTACTAGTGCTCTGGCAATTCCTACTCTTGCTTTTTCTCCACCAGATAATTCTTTTATTTTACGTAATTTAAGATGTTTTATTTCTAATTTTTCTAAAATTTTTAAAATTGCTTCTTTATTTTCTTTATTTTGTAGTTGAAGTGAAAGAGCAACATTTTCATAAACATTAAGAGAATCTAATAAATTAAAATCTTGAAAGATAAAACCAACATTATAATTACGATAATTTTCGGTTTTTTCTTTTATAAGCAAGGTATTGTTGAAATATATCTCTCCTGATGTTGGAAAATCTAACCCTCCCAAAAGATTTAGAAATGTTGTTTTTCCACTTCCACTTTTCCCTAAAATAAATACCAATCCTTTATTAGGAAAGGTTATATTTATGTTTTTTAAAATGAATATCCTTGTTTTATTTTGGATATAATCTTTATTTAATCCTATAATTTCTAACATATTTACTCCCTTTTTCTATTATTTATTTTATCATTTTATCATAAATGTATTAAAAAAACATAGTGCTTGTTAGGCACTATTTTATTTTTTCTTTAATAGGTTGCTTAAATTTTGAAAGAAAATATCAATTTCATTTAGATATTGTTCACAATCACCAATATTACAACTTATTTTGTTATTAAAATCAAATGATACGATTGGCTTATAATCTTCATTATATAATGTAAATATTAAAGTTTTATTGTTCAAGTTATAGTACCATTCTTTTTCAGAATTATTACTAGATACGTATATTACTTCCACATCTGGTATATATAAATAGTTGTAATTATCATCTTGATAAACATAATTAGGATCTTTATATATAAATTTTTCTTTTATTTGTTTATTTACTTTTGTCTGATTTTTAAAATTAGTTGTAGTAATTGATTCTATTGTTTTGGAAAACAAGTGACTATTAGAAAAAATACTATTAAATTTTAAAGGAATTGTTATTGTTTCTTGTTCTATTTGTATTTCTAAGTAAAAATTTTTTAAAATATATTCTATATTTTCAAATTCGATATAAGCATTATAGCCTTTAAAATCTTCAAATATTATTCTATTGTCATCTAAACTTTGAATAAGATGCTCTTTTCCATCTTTATCTTGATAAAATAATTTTAAATTCATAACTTCTCCTTTTAGTGGAATAATAAGTCCCGTATCAAAATAAAGATGATCATTTGTTTTTATTATAATACCATTTTCAATTTTAATTTTATTATCTTCATAATTTAAAGAATAAATTTTTATGGAATTATATGTTGTAATAAAATAATATGATAAAAAAATAATTAATATTATTATACTAGTACATGTAATTCTGAATAATTGTACTTTTAATTTGGCTTTTTCTTTATAAATTTGAACTGGTAGTTTTGCAATTTCTTTCTTATTATTTGATGTTTGTCTTTCACCATATAATAACTCATTTGTGGTAATATTTAATTCTTTACATAGTTCTAAAAATAAGGATACATCTGGTAAACTTTTACCATTTTCCCATTTTGATATTGCTTCTCTTCCAATATGTAGTTTATTTGCTAATTCTTCTTGAGTCATATTTTTATCTTTTCTAAGCTCTCGTATGAAATTACCAATTTTATCTAAATTCAACTCTCATCACCCAATATTTTTATTTTAACATTAATTATAAAAATAATAAATCTTTAAATTTATTTTCTTAGGACAAGTACACCATTTTGTTCGTCTAAATAATAGCTAGGTATTAAAAGGATTTCTTCTTTTAAGAGATTTCTTCCTGTAATGTCAGTTCCTCCAATAGGATAAGTTCTTAGTTCACCATTCGTATATAAACTGTAAATATAAGATGCATATATTTTACCATTTAAAGTTAAATGTTCTTTTAAATTATGATACATCTCTTTTAATTTATTTATATCTAACTCTGGACAATATAAATGTTCTAAAATATTGGAACATAGAATTAAATCATATTCTTTCTCTTTCTGAAAATTCAAAATATTTGTTTGAGTGAAAGTAACTTGAACTTGGTTCATTCTATTTCTTACTTTTTCATAATCTTGTTCATTCGATAAATATTCATTATAAAATTTTATTTCTTCTAAATTAAAATAATAATCTTGAGTTAAAATTTGAAATAAGGTGAGATCTTTTTTATATTGAGTTTGAAGTTGAAGATAAAATTCAAATATCAAGGACCAAAAATTTCTATATTTAGGAGACATATATTTTAAAAGAATTTTGAATATTTGCTTTTCTTCATTGGTTATATTTTTTAGACTTTTAAAAAGTAAAGTTATTATTTTTATGTATTCTTCATATGAAAATATTGTTATCATTGTTTGCTTGATTCCTAAAGCATAATATTCCGTTAAAGGATTAATATCTACTAAATCAATATTAGAGAAACCATGATTTAGTAAATTCAAATATTGATCGCCACTACTACAAATACTTAAAACATTATCCCCTTTTATTCTTTTTAAATATCCTTTAATATTTTCATTGGTAAAAGCATATACTTGAAAACTGGAATATTGTTTATTTTTTAAAGCGTTTAAAATTAAATCTTGAATATCTTTTATCATTTAAAAAAGTGTCCTTAAACACTTTTTAGTAATTTTCCATAAAAATATTTAAACGCTTTAACATTTTATCTTTACCAAGTAGTTTCATAATATCATAAAGATTTGGTGTCATACTAGATGTAGTTAAAACTACTCGAATAGCTGTTGTAAAATCAGCAACATTTCCTTTATAATTCTCAGGATTTTCTTTATATTCTTTCATATTAGAAGCATATCCTAACTTTTCACATAATTCTTTTATGTTATTAAACCATTCTTCTTCATTGTCAAGTTCACTATAATAATTGTTTAAATATTCTCTCATGATCTTACTAATTTCAAATTTATCAGTTATTTTGCCAAAATCATATGATAACTCTCTATTCCATTCTTCTTCATAAAGATACCATATTTTAGGGAAAATACTACTATAGTTTTCATAGTCTTTTCGTGGCTTTTTTGTTTCTCTTTCAATATTTAGAAAAGCTATCGTATCATCTTTATATTTACTAATTAAATCATATACATGTTCATCATATTTCTTTGCCCATGCTAAATATTCTTCATAAAGATCTTGAGCAGTCATTTTGGAAATATAATTTTTAGAAATATTATCTAGTTTGGCTAAGTCAAATAAGGCACCACTTGAACTCATTTTCTTAGGACTAAATGGGAATTCATAAAAGGGAGTATCTGGATGACTAGTACGCCACTCTTCAAAATTAGAATTAGCAATTGTCATTACAGAATCAATTACTGCTAAAACAGGATACCCTTTTTCTTCGTAGAAAAACATTAGAGCTTCTGGATCTTTTCGTTTCGAAATTTTTCGAATTACATCGCCATCTTTTTTCAAAATTAATGAAGTATGTATATATTTAGGCATTTTATAGCCAAACGCTTTAAATAAATCAAAATGAAGTGGTACACTACTCATCCATTCTTCTCCACGCACTACATGAGTAGTATGCATTAAATGATCATCTACAACATGAGCAAAGTGATAAGTCGGAAGTAGATTTTCACTTTTCATAATTGGTACATCAATATCATTTTCTGGCATTTCTATTTTGCCTTTTGTTAAATCTTCAAAGATAAATTTACGATTAAAATCTCCTTCTGAACGGAAACGTATGGTAAATTTTTCGCCATTTTTTATTCTTGATGCTTTCTCATCATTCGATACATCTCTAAATTTAGCATATCTTCCATAAATTCCAATTCTTTTTTTAGATTTTGATTGGTATTCTCTAATTTCATTTAATTCATCGCTTGTTAAGAAACATGGATAAGCCCTTCCAATACTAATTAAATACTTAATAAAAGCATGATAAATCTCTATTCTTTCACTTTGAATATATGGGCCATAATTGCCAACTGTTTTCCCTTCAAATTCATATTCATCAGGATAAATCCCATAATGACTTAAAACATGATGAATAAATTCAACAGCTCCTTCCACACTTCTGGCTTGATCTGTATCTTCGTTTCTTAGGAAGAATACTCCCCCACTTGATTTAGCTAAACAATAATTAATTGTAGCACTCATCATATTACCAATATGCATAAATCCAGTAGGACTAGGAGCAAATCTTACTACTTTGGCTCCTTCTTTTAATTCTCTTTTAGGATATAATAACTCATAATCTTCAGGAGTCTTTGTAATATTAGGAAATATTAAATCTGCTAATTCTTGATTTGTCATAATAACCTCTTTTCTAATATTATTTTACTTGAAAGAAGAAAAAAAAGCAAGGTTTTACCTTGTTAATTCACATTCATGGGCATATTCATGATCATTTTGTAAAAACATTAAATATTCATAAGCTCGATCAACACAAAATTCTGTAGTTAAAATAGATAATATTGCATTATCACTAGGTGTTATTCTCTTACTTAAATAATAAGCCTCAACTGCCTGTAATATATAACTACAAATCTCTTCGACATGATTATTAGTCGCTAAGGCTGTTATTACTGTTTGGTATTCATTTGCATCTATCCTTAGAGCAGCATCCTTATCTAATATTAATGATAAACAATAATTTTTTAATGTACGCATAATATTACCTCCTAATTTAATTGTAAAACAATTTTTTTCGTTTGTAAATTATAAATCTTGATTGCTTTTCATAAATTCTCTTAAAACTTTTGATAGTGCCCTCTTTTCAATTCGAGAAACATAACTCCTAGATATTTTTAAATCATGAGCTATTTCTTTTTGAGTATGTTCATCTTCTTTTAATAAGCCATATCTTTTAACTAATATTTCTTGTTCTCTGGGTGTTAAAACATGAAAATATTTTTTTAAAAGAGAAATACTATCTTTTAAATGAAGAATATCAGCAATATCTTTAGAATCGTCTTTAATAATTTCAATTAAGCTAACTTCATTCCCATCTTTATCAAAGCCAATGGAATCATTTAAACTTATAGTATTGGCTATTTTTTTATTACTTCTAAAATGCATCAATATCTCGTTTTCAATGCATCTTGCTGCATATGTTGTTATTTTTGTTGCTTTACTTTTTTGATAGGAATCAATTCCTTTAATTAAACCAATCGTACCAATACTAATTAAATCATCAGTATCTAATTTACCATTATCAAACTTTTTCACTATATGAGCTACTAATCTTAAATTATGCTCTATTAATGTGTTTCTTGCTTCCTTATCTCCATTTAACATTTTAGTAATCATTAGTTCTTCTTCTTCGCTACTTAATGGTTCAGGAAAAACTTGATTGGAATAGCTTCCGGTAAATAATAACATATCTTTTACAAGATTTAATAAACTTAGAAACATTTTTTCACTTCCTAATAAAGTATATTTTTCTTGTAAATAAATATGATTGGCACTTTTTTTGTAATATGTTTTAAAATCCCTGTAACTATATATTTAATTCTATTTCTAACTCATTTATTTAATATCTTTTTTATAATTCTATTTTAATTTATAACCCATTTTCTCTAATTCTAATAAACTAATCAAAGATAAATCAACTTTATTTAATTCTTTAATTGAATAAAATTCAGCTCCTAACGAATCATCATTTACTTCATCTACTTTTAATGAAGATTGTTTATTATTTTCAAACTCTAGAACTTCATAGAATATCCCAACATGATGTCCATCAATTAGTAAATTATTAAATTCCCATTCAAAATCAACAGAATCAACATCAAATAATTTGAAATCCTTAACTTTAATTCCTACTTCTTCTAGTAATTCCCTCTTTAAAGTATTTTCTGGTTTTTCATGAAATTCAATAGTTCCACCCGGCAAATCTAACTTTCCATCATATGGTTCTCCATTTTTTTAATTAAAAGAATTTTATCATCTTTTATTATAATTCCATAAGCACCATACTGCCTAAACTCTTTTTTCTCCATTTTCTCACCTCTCTTAAAAATTATATCAAAAAAACTAAAACAGGTAAAAACTCATCGAAGTTTATAAAAAGAATTTTTTAAAATAGCTATAAAATAGCAAAAAGGTACTTAGGTTAGAATATATATTATTTATCAAAATTGTAGAATATAAAATATAATTTCTATGCAAATTATTTCTAATTTTCTAAATTTCTATTTTTTCTTTTACTGTTTTAAAATATAATTTAAATGTATCATGATAAGTTAAATTGTCTGGCAAATCTTCTAAAAATAGTATATCCGACATTTCATATTCTTCTGGCAATTTTTCCATTTCTAATATTTCGCAAAAGCATAAAAGTGCAAATGTACTAATTTTATAAACACTAATAGGTATAACATTAATTTTAGTAGCTCCTGTTTCTTCATACATTTCTCTTTTGACAGCATCTTGCCAAGTTTCGCCTTCCTCTATATGTCCTCCTGGAATTTCCCAGCCATTTCTTTTTTTATTAAAGCAAAAAACAAATTTTCCTTGATAACGACTTACGCATACTACTCTTGTATATTCTGATTCATCACAGTATCCTAAGTTATATAAATTTACTTCCAACATAATTAACTCCTTTTTATTAATATATTTTAACATGTTTAATAAGAATAATTATTTTTATGTTTGTTTGCTTTTACAATTATTTTTTCAAAAATAATTAACATAATAATATATTTATAAATTTCTCTATAAGATAAAAAAAGACTAGTCTTCTTCTATGAAAAACTTGTCTATACTGGTATTTAAAATTACACTTATTTTGTATAAATCATAAATAGAAATAGCCATATTGGTATCAGCAAGTTCAAAGTTTTGCAAAAATTCCTTTTTAATTTCAGCATACTTGCATAATTCATCAATCGTTAAATTTTTTTCTTTACGATATTTTCTTACGTTTTTAGCTACAATTTTATACATTTCGGGATTAAATTCAAAATTTCTACTCATAAGTACACCTCATCTATATTGTACACTTATTTTTTTATTTTATAAAGTATTATTCTTCAAAAAATTTTTCCATTGATACGTTTAAGACTATAGATATTTTATAAAGAGTATTTAAACTCATTCCTTCTTTACCAAAGGTTGTTTCAAATCTTCTTAAAAAATCATTAGATATGCCAATATCCGTTGCTAATTGTTCTTGAGTTATACCTGCCATTTTACGATATTTTCTTACATTTCTTGCTACTACTTCAATTATATTATCTCTAAAAGTAAAATCTCTTTTAAATGTCGTCATTCCTTATTCACTCTCCACTATTATTGTACTAGGTTGTGAGATTTTTTACTATGAAGTAATACTTCTTTTTTATGTTTATCTACTATATTATTATATGATAAAATGCTCTTTTAAACAAGAAAAAAATTTACTTTCAGTAAAGTAAATTTTTAAGAATTTTTATTTGGGTTTGGAGTTCTTGACAGAATCATATTAATATCAGTTTCAATTTCTGGATTATCTAACACAGATAAGTATTCTTCTAATTCCTGTTTATTCATTCTTTTTAATTTAGCAAGCTTAGTGCTATAATATTTCATCGCTACTAAATACTTTTTAAATTTTAGAAGTTCTATTGTTTCTTCGATATGAGTAATTTGAGATGTCTTAGTTTCTATAGGAGTTAATTTTGCATTTTTTATTCTTTCCAATTCTTTTCTTTTCCCATCTAGATGAGCTTTTAATACTGCTATTGTTTTTTTAAGTCCTTTTTTTTCACTATAAATTTTTTTTAATTCTAAGATCTGTTCAAAGCCCATGGTAAAAAAAGCAATACTCCCTACTAAGCATGTTAATCCCAATTCAGAAATTACCAAACAATTAGGTAGCAATGAAGCGCTTATCCCCCAAAAGCTTATACTCAAACTGAGACCTCCTAGTAAAAGAGATACGATAAGCATTATAAGATAAAACCCAAACTTACTTTTATCTAATTTTGTTTCTAACTCACTAATAGTATCTTCTAAACTTTCTACTTTATTTTCAGCAATTAATATATCTTTGGTATTATCAGTATTTTCTATTCTTTTAATATTTCCTTTTTCATCCGTAACTAATGTCATATCCGTTAATTCGATATAATCTATGTTCATTGCAATTCCCCCTTAATTAGGTATATATATGCTATCATATTATTACTACTTTGTCAAAAAGTTATTTAATTCATAATTCGTTTAAACATTTTTTCTAAATCATAAATACTAAACTTAATAATAGTTGGTCTACCATGAGGGCAATTATAAGGATTATCACACATGACTAATTCATTTAATAATTCTTCTTGAGCTTCATGACTAATTCGCATATTGGCTTTAATACTCATTTTACATGCTAGAGTGGCTGCTAGATGATCGTTGAACTTAATTGGGTCAAATTTATCTTTTACCGAAATTACTAAATCGATAATTTTACGAATACTTTCTTCTTCATAGTCTTGTAAAATCCAAGTAGGATGTCCTTTAATTACAAATGTATTAACTCCAAACTCTTCAATAATAAATCCCATATTCGTTAAAATACTTAAGTTTTCCTTTAGTATTAGAAAATCAGATGCTGATAATTCAATTGTTATTGGAATTAAAAGATTAGTTGTCGTAATTTCTTTCTTCCTTAAAGAGTTTAGGTAACGTTCATAATTTACTCTTTCTTGAGCAGCATGCTGATCAATTAAGAATATTCCCTCTTCATTTTGAGCAATAATATATGTTCCTAAAGCTAAGCCTACAGGATATAACACAAAGTTTTTCATTTCTTTATTTACTACCAATTCTTCATTTGTTTTTATTTTCGTTGCATTTTGCTTTTCGTTAATATCCACTTGAAAGTTTAACTCTGTTTGAATTGGTTCTTCTTCTTTTTTGGCCATAGAAGAAACAATATCTGCAATTACACTATCCTTAATAATATTTACACTCTCTTCTTTTAAAGCATTGGGGATTAATAAGTTATTATAAAGCGTATCTTTAATAGTTGTATATATTAAATCATATAGCTCCATACTTTTACTAATTTTAACATCTTGTTTGGTTGGATGAATGTTTACATCTACTAAAGTAGGATCCGTATTAATTTTTAAAATAACAACAGGATATTTACCATCTGGTTTATAAGTATGATAAGCATCATTTATGGCTTTATTAATATCTCCATTTCTTATTACTCGATCATTTACAAAGGTATTTAAGTCATTGCGGTTAGAACGCAGTATCTCTGGTTTACATATATAACCATAAATATCAAAATCATTATTACTATTTTTAAATTCTAACATTTTATTAGAAACATTTAAGCCATAAATTTCATGAATAGTTTTTAACAAATTATCAGAACCACTTGTTTTTACAATAATTTTTTCATTATTCATTAAAGTAAATTTAATATCAGGATGAGCTAAAGCTAGTTTTTCAATTAAATTTACAGAATTATAATTTTCAGTATTTTCTGATTTTAAATACTTTAAACGAGCTGGAGTATTATAAAACAGATTTGTAACAGTAATTGATGTACCTGTTCGTAAATCGCCTACTGTATTTTCTAATACTTCGCCTCCTTTGATATGAATAAGAGTAGAAGATGATCCATCACTAGTTTTTAATATTACTTCTGATACACTAGCTATAGATGGAAGAGCTTCACCTCGAAATCCCATTGTATCTATGAAAAACAAATCATCATCTCGAAGTAATTTACTTGTAGCATGCCTTCCAAAAGCAAGTATAGCATCTTCTTTATCCATTCCACTACCATTATCAGTTACTTTAATGCTTTCTAATCCGCCTTTTAATAGCTCTATTTTTATTTCACTTGCTCCCGCATCAATACTATTTTCGACTAATTCTTTTACGATACTTGAACATCTTTCGACAACTTCTCCGGCTGATATTTTATTAGCTAATGTCTCACTCATTACATGTATTTTACTCATAATCACCACTCAAATCTAATCTTACCTCTAAATTATTAATATTACTTAAAATCGTTGTTTCTTCTTTTATATTGATATAACCTATCCCTGGCATTACAATGTCTTCATTTGTTTTAATCTTTATTGGAAATAATTTTTCTTCTATTTTTTTGTACTCTCTTTTGATTTCTATAGGTGTAGTATAAATAGTAATCTTATTTGATTCTGTAAAATAAAATTTATAAATATTATGGATATTAACTAATGTATTGGGTTTTATTTGATACGTTATGGGTTTTAATTCTTTTGTTATAATATTTAAATTTTCGTTTTGATAAGAAAATCCGGGAGTGTCATATATGATATAATCTCCAATTTTTATTTTGATAAAATCTAAAGTTGTATTTGGTTTATTGCTTGCTAATATTTCTTTTTTTATACCATATTTCTTTAATATTTTATTGATAAAAGTACTTTTCCCAGCATTTGTAATTCCCATAATATAAGCTATCTTACATTTTTTTTCGTCCATTATTTTAAAAATGTTATTAGAGGTCAAATTCTCTTTATGATTGATAAATAAAATAGGTTCTTCAATTTTATATACTTTTTTTAACCATTTTTTTATTTTTTCCAATTTCATTTCTTTTCTTAAAGTATCACTCTTACTTATTACTAAAACTTTTGTAAGTTTAATTTCTTTAAATAAATTAATGGTTTCTTGATTGATATTTAGAAAATCTATTAGAAAAAAAGCAATTCCTATCCCCTTATTTACTTTCTTTATAATACTTTTTTCATCAATCATATCCTCTTTTTTCTCACCATAATTTTTTAGTCGAAAACAACGTTTACAATAATTATTTTTTAAATTTGGGGTATATCCCCAATTATTTTCATTAGTGTTCTGAAGGATTTTTCCACATCCTAAACATATTTTATTCATAGTATTCTCCTTTTATTAAAATTTCTTTTTTTTCTAATCTTCGACGAATAAAACCTTCTAAAAAACGATTGATTTTTGTACAAAATTTTTCATAATCGCCAATTTGATTGATTAAAATAGAAGTAATTCCCACTCTATTAGCTCCATAAATATCGGTTAAAAGTTGATCCCCTATCGCAGCGATTTCATGATATTTAAATTTATATATCTTCATGATTTTTAAATATTTCTTTTTAAATGGTTTATGAGAAGACGCCGAAACATCTACATTTAATCCCTCTTTAAAAGGAATTAACCTTTTTTTGCCACTATTTGAAATAATAATTACTTTAAAGTCTTGTTCTAAAGTCATAAACAATTCTTTCACTTTTTTAGTTGGTATGTCTATATTTACTGGAACTAAAGTGTTGTCTAAATCAAATAATAAGCATTTAATTCCTTTTTCTTTTAATTTTTTATAATCAATATCATAGATACTTTTTTGATACATATCTGGAATAAAATTTTGCATTTACATCACCAAAGTTATTATATCAAAAAAAAGAAGAAGTATCTATCTACTTCTTTAACATTTCTTCTGCTTGTTTATATGTTCCTATTAAATATTTATCGGCAATTTGTATTTGCTCTAAATCTCTTGTTCTCAAAATGATACCATATAAGAAAAGTAATGATTGTTCTCCTTCCATTCGCCAACAAGCAAATATTTCTTCTATTTCTTTTTCTGTTAGGATTATATTTTTAATTAAAGGGTATAGACCTTCCTTAAAATTTCCTGTTTTAATTCGAAATAGAATTTCATTTCTTAATTCTGTTTTTTCTTTTTGAAGTTCTGTTCTTATTGATTCTGTCAAATTCATTCCTCCTTAAAGTTAGTATAGCAAATTAATTTTTATTTAGCAATTATTTTAAAGCACTTAAAACATTACTAATGATATCAATGTTATCAATGGCATCACTTATTTTGTCTGTAGTTCTTAAACGATATTTTGACTTCATATTCTCTTTATATCTTTTAATACTAGTAGGATCACGATTTAAATCTTTTAACCAATAAGAATTATATTTCAAAAGATCTAACATTCTTTTATCTTTTTTTAGTTCCATTAAAACGTTTACTTGCATTTTAATCCTCAAAGAATTTATTGATTGGACGAGGAGTTACTGGACCTTTTATAGCAGACGCTGTAGTACTTTTACCTGTTAATTCTTGAACTAATCCTAAAGCTTTTTGAGCAGTATTAATATGTTTTTGAACCGAATCCATATCAATATTTTTGACGATATCTGTTATATTACTAATATTGTTTGGAGTCGTTTTTTTTAAATAATTCGTCCAAGCTCGATCATCATCGCCATATATATCATATATTTCATACAAACTTTGCCATGAAGAATCTCCGGAGCGAATACTATTAATTAGCTCAGGATGTGTACGAGCAAATTCTTTAAATTCTTCTTTTTTTGACATATTTATCACCACTACAATATATGAAATATTTATTTTTATATACTAAAAAAGAAGTATTTCTACTTCTATAATTTGAAATCATCAATAAAATCAGCCATAGATAAATTCTTAGTTTCCTTTTTTTCTTCTTGAATTTCTTTAGGTAATTCTTCTTCTTTGGTTTCTATTTTTTCTTTTATCGCAACTACACTTGCTTGATCTAATTTATATTTACTAATATTAGAACCAGTAGAAGATAAATCCATTATAGCAATATCACTATTTTTAAAGATATTGATATCACTATCAGCTTTTGTTAAAATTAAATCTCTAGAACTAGTTAATAAAGCATTTAAAATCTTATATGTTACAGTTTTGGTTTTCTTTAAAATTAAATTGCCTTTTTTAGCTCTACTATGTTTTTCTAAATCAGTAATCTTTACTCTTTTTGCTGTTTTATTATCTGTAAATATAGTTAAGTATTCCGATGAATTATCAAAGCTAAGCATATTTTTTACTATATCATCTTTTAAAGATATTCCTTTTACACCCGCTGCTTTAGAGCCTACAAGTGGTACTTCTTCACTTCTATAATTTAAATAATAACCTGTTTCGGTAACTAAAACTACATTCCCTAAGTCTTTTTTTACATCTATTAGAGTATCATCTTCTTTTAATTTCATCGCTATCATTGGTTTCGAACATCTTGCCACTTCAAATTCAGATGCTAATGTTCTTTTTATCATACCATTTTTAGAAGCTAAAATATACGTATCATCTTTATTATATATAAAGGAAGCTATTACTTCTTCACCAGTTGATAACATAATAATATTATTTACATGTTTTCCTAATTCTTTCCATTTTACATCCGGTATCTTATAAACAGGAATAAATAAATAATTTCCCATACTTGTAAATATTACTAAGGTATCTAGAGTTGTACACTCATATAGGCCTGTAATAAAATCACCTGGTTTTAGGGTTGTATCTTCAGTTGATGCTGCATAACTCTTAGCACTTACTCTTTTTACATATCCTTCATTCGTTACTACAATTACCACATTTTCTTTTGGAATCATTTCTTTAGCATCTATTTTTATTTCTTTTATTACTTCTTCTATTTTAGTTTTTCTTGGAGTTTCATATTCTTTTTTGATTAATTTTAATTCTTTTTTCATTACATATTTTAATACTTCTTCATCGCTTAAGATTGCTTTTAATCCTTCAATTAACTTAGAAAGTTTATTCATTTCTTCTTCTAGCTCTAAAACATCGGTATTTGTAAGTTTATATAACTGTAATGTTACAATTGCTTCAGCTTGTTCTATAGTAAAATTAAACTTATCTACCAAATTATTTTTGGCATCGGTTTTATTTTTACTAGCTCGAATTACTCTTATAACCTCATCTAATATAGATAAACATTTTATTAATCCTTCTACAATATGCATTCTCTTTTCATATGTAGCTAAATCAAATTCACTTCTTTTTATAATTACTTCTTTTTGATGAGCAATATAGGCATCTAATATTTCTAAAATACCTAAAGTTTTAGGAACACGATTTACAATTGCTACCATATTATAATTATATGATATTTGTAAGTCGGTATTTTTAAATAAATATCCTAAAATTAAATCAGGATTGGCTCCAGCTTTTAAATCGATTACGATTCTTAATCCTTCTCTATCTGATTCATCTCGAACCTCGGCCATACCATCTATTTTTTTATCAATTCTGATACCATCTATTTTATTTACTAACATTGCTTTATTTACATCATATGGTATTTCTGTTATAACAATTTTAACTTTTCCTTTTTCTTTTACAATTTCATATTTAGAACGAACTACAACTCTTCCTTTTCCTGTCTTAAATGCATCTCTAATACCATCAATGCCACACGCAATACCACCCGTTGGAAAATCTGGCCCTTTTACAATTTCTAATATTGTATCTAAATAGCAATTCGGACTATCTATTCTTTTTATAGTTGCATCTATCACTTCTCCTAAGTTATGAGGTGGAATATTTGTTGCATATCCTGCGCTTATTCCCATTGTTCCATTTACTAATAAATTGGGATATTTAGCTGGTAACACAGTTGGTTCTAATAAACGATCATCAAAGTTTGGAGCAAATTTTACGGTATTTTTATCGAGATCTGCTAATAGTTCATTGCTAATTTTAGAAAGCCTAGCTTCTGTATAACGATAAGCAGCCGCAGAATCTCCATCCATTGAACCATTATTACCCTTCATGTCAACTAGAATAGCATTTTGTTTCCACCATTGAGACATTCTAACCATAGCATCATATACGGATGAATCACCATGAGGATGATATTTACCTAATACATCTCCTACTGTGGCGGCACTTTTGATATATTTCTTATCATAAGTATTTCCTGCTTTATACATCGCAAATAATATTCTTCTTTGAACCGGTTTTAAACCATCTCTTACATCAGGAATAGCTCTATCTTGAATGATTTCTTTCGCATAGGATGCGAAACGCTCTCCCATAATTTCTTCTAAGGCATAATCTTCTATTTTCTTTAGTATATCTTGCATGTTTATCACCTTACTATATTTTAGCACAAAAAAATGGGTAAATAAACCCACTTTACATTTATTTACAATTAGACTCGAATGAATTTTTATGTGGAAATTTGCGAACACTTTTTCTTAATTTTTGTAAGATTAAACTTCATAATATAGTCTTGAGTATTGGGACTGATGTCTACTAGTTAGACAAATTCCTACTCCCTATCCCCTTTATACAGGGGTTTGGTTGATAGAGAAGAGTTTTGATTAATTAGTAAGGTATAATTTATCTAAACTTATAGATTGGTTTTTACCAAAAAAGACATCAACTATTATTATTTCGAGAAACAATATAATGGTTAATGTCTATTTCCACAAAAAGTAGGCATTTAGATCTAATGGTCTATTAATCTAAGTATAATATATTTTACTAATTAACTTAACATATTTTATCTTTACATTAACATTCAACTTTCAAATTCCACTATCTATTTACTTTTATTCATAAACTTATCAGAAATTACAAAATTAAGTTATATAACATACTATCCTAATTGAAGTTCAAGTATAATCAAAAGTGAAATTTCTAATATGTAAATAAAAAATAAACTGTCAAACAAAAAGTAACGTTTTGCTTCTGTAAAGTTTGTTTATTTTTATTTTGAAAAAAATTAAATTTCATATGGTGTTGAAGATGTACCGTTTCCTGATTTTATAGTAATATTAGCTGACAGATTGATTACTGGACGTATATAAATTGCATCATCCACATTGTACCAAACGAGGTTACCACTCGAATCTACGCCGAACATGCGGGCACTGCCGCTTCTACTGCCAACATAAAAGATATATGGTGACATAGTCCAATATTCAACGTCATTATATAAATAATAACTGCTATTTTCACTATTCCATGAGCCTCCGGCCATTATTACTTCATCCGCTGTTATTAATCCAATTGGATTACTTAATTTTTTATTTCCTTTACTACTTGATAAGGTTGTATATAAATCATTACTATTACCACATTTTAGCGTTGGTTTTTTATTATCAATTAATCTTCCATATGCTGCATAATATAGAGGTTCTCTTGTACTACTCCATGATCCGCTTTTTAAGTTTCTATCGCTGCAGAATCCTGCTTCGGTACTGATCTTATCCGCATAACTAGCTAGATTACTATTATACCAACTGTCTATTACTTCTTTAATCGAACTATTAGTTGTATTTCCGTGTTGCTCTCCATCTGTATACATATATCCGACATATTCACTCCGATTATAACTTGAATTAAATTTTTGCGAATTCTTAACTATTGTATCGATTCCTGTTGCTATAGTACTCGTTCCATTATAGATAACCCTGATACTTCCATCTCCATTAATTCGTATTATTCTCCAATAGAAGTTCGCAAACTTGACCCAATTATTATTAACAGACCCTCTAAAGTAGTAACTATCTCCCCAGTCATCTTGGGTTTTATATACTCCTTCATCTGTTGTTGCTGTATTTGCAAAGTTCGGTGTCCCGCTATTAACAGAATTATTTGCTAGTATTATATCTTTCAATGTTGATTTTTTATTAAAATCCAAATAACATTTTGTCCCTTTAGAAGTCATGGGTGTTACACTTAATCCTTTAGTTGCACTATCATAACTTAACTTCACATTATTATCTTTCTCTCCATTAACTGTACAATAACTTTCACTCGTTAATTCATAATTTCCATCAGGGATTGTATCTACTTCTTTTCCATCGATTGTAATTGCTACGATATTTAGATCTGCTAAACTATAATTGATTGTTCCATTTACTAGTGGTATCGACTCTGTATTTTTATATTTTGCTTTAGTAAAATTTAGTATTATGGCACTTATAATACCTACTACTAATAGTCCTATTACAATATTTCTTTTTAAATTACTTCTTTTTAATACTTCAAATCTCATAAATTACTCTCCTTTATTGTGAAGTAACACTTCATTTATTTTAACTAAAAATAAAGTTATAATCTTATAACCTGTTTTAGACTATATTAATAATATAACCCATTTTAGATTAAAAATCAATACTCTATTTTAGATTATGATACAGTTTAATTAATAAAGGATGAGAAAGATGAATAGATTAAAAGATTTAAGAGAAGATAGAGATTTACTTCAAAAAGATATTGCTCAAATATTAAATATGTCGCAAACAGGATATTCTAAATATGAGGTAGGTACTAATGATATTCCAACTGAAATATTAAAAAAACTTGCATCTTATTATGATACAAGTATTGATTATTTATTATGTTTAACAGATGAAAGAAAGCCTTATCCTAAAAGCATTTTAAACGAAAAATAGTGGTTATTTCCCACTATTTCTTTTTATATTACACTTCTTTTTAATAATATCTTCTTCTTTATAATATTTTTGACATCTATCTAAATTTAGGCCATATTCATTCATTAACCCATGTTTAATATAATCTATGGGATTATTTGATTCCGTATATCCATTCCCATAGCTATTTTCTTTTTTCATGCTATCACCCATTTTTATTATGGGTTAAATTTTATTATTTATGCAGTTTCTAAAGTTATTTCTAGTGTTTTAGTTAAATCAATTACTTCACCTACTGTTAAGTTAAAACTCTTTACTACACCATAACCACTAAATGAATATTTTAAACCAATCAGGTTACAGAAATTCATTACTTCACTACTACTCCAGCCCGTCATATCTGGCATGATATATTCATCACTATTTGTTAATAAAAATACTTTACTTCCTTCTAATACTTTAGTATTTTTTAAAGGATATTGATTAATAATGATATTACCGTTTCCTATTTTAATTACTTTTAGCTTTAATTTTTCTAATTCTTCTGTTGTTGTTTCAACTTCACTACTCATGTAATTACTTAAATTAATGATTTTGGATAAATCAATATCTGAATCTGTGTTAGTAATATTAGCATAATTAGCTATACTTTCTACAGCATTTGTAACTACTTTAGCTATAGGTGTTGCTCCTCCATCAATTTGTTTTACAGAGATATAAATAATATATTCTGGGTCTTCATAAGGGAAAACTCCTGCAAAAGAACGAATATAATTAGTATTTCCTGTTAAGTAACCACCGGTTGGGCTTGCGATTTGAGCTGTACCAGTCTTTCCTCCTAATGTTACATTATTTGGTTGCCAAATGGTAGATAGACCATTATAAACAACATCATACATCAAATCGTATATTTTATTTATTGATTCACTTGATACTTTTCTTCCAAGTTCTGTTCTCTCAGCCTCATAAGTTATATTTCCTTTATCATCTACTATTTTATCTACGATATATGGCTTTAACATTATTCCATCATTTGTTAAAATACTTAAAGCTTGTAAAGTTTGAATTGGAGTGGTAGTTATACCTTGACCAAAAGAAGCAGTCGCTATTTCTGAAGAGTAAGTCATTCTTAAAACTCCTTTTTCTTCACCTGATAACTCAATTCCTGTTTTACTGCCAAAGCCTAAACTTTCATAAAATTTCTTTAAAATTCCTTTTTCTTTTTCTTCTAATTTTAAAGCTAATTTTGTTGCACCAACATTGGATGAATAAGCAAAACCTGTATCATAGTTAATCATTCCCCATCCAGCATTATTGAAATCATAAATCTTTGCATCCGCTACTTCAATGGAACCAGACATGAATTCTTCCTCTCCATCATATACGCCATTTTCCATGGCTGCTAACCAAGAAAATATTTTCATCGTTGATCCTGGCTCATATGTGTATCCCACTAAAGGATTTACATAACTTTTTAAGCCTTCTAAAGTATTTGGATTGAAATCAGGACTTGAAGCACTTCCTACTATTGCTCCTGTTTTCGCATCCATTACTGTAAATGTTGCCCACGAAAAAGTATTATTTTCTTCTAAAGTATTAAGAGCATCTTCTAGTATTAATTGAATCTGCGAATCTATTGTTAAATAAATATTACTTCCACTTACCGGATCTATCGTATAATAAGCATCCCCCATTTTGTATCCTGCTCCATCTTTGGCATACATTGTCTCTCCATCAGTACCCTTTAGCTCATCATTGAAGTAAGCTTCTATCCCCATTTCGCCAACCATTTCACCTATTTCATTTAATCTGGCATAACCAATTATATAGGATGCGGCTGAACCTTGTTTATAATACCTTTTAGTACCACTAATAAAACCAATTCCATCTAAATCTAAAGCTTCTATTTCAGCTTTTTTATTTTCACTTAAATCTTTACCATAAATACCAAATTCCACTTGATAAGCATTTTTAGTATTTAATCTTCCTAAAGCATAATCATAATCCATATCTAACACTTCGGCTAAAGCTTTAGCCGTTTTTTCTTTATCTACTACATGCTGTGGGTTATCAGGATCCGTGGTTCTAGATTCACTTAAATAAGCCACTAAAGTGTATGAATTTACATTTTTAGCTAAAGTTTCACCATTAATATCATAGATATTTCCTCTTGAAGCATAAAGAGTTTCTGTCGCTGTATTCCTGTTATTAGCAAACTCTGTTAAATTTTTGCCATCAACACTTGGACTTAAAGCAACATATGCTAATTTTATAATCGCACAAAAAAAAGCGAAAAAAAAGAGCATGATAAAAAATCTATTTACTTTTACTCTCGATTTCGTTTTTTTCATATTTCACTTCCTATTCATTTATCGTTTTAATATTACTATTATTATACGACAAACCATTAGCACTGGCAATACTTTGAATATTTTCAATCGATGCTAATTCATCTATTTGCATACTTAATGCTTCATTAGTATCATTTTGAGTATCAATTTTACTTTCTATTTTCTCTAATTCAATATTTGTTTCAGAAAGTAATGCCTTGGTATATACCCAAGAAGTTGGCATAACTATAAAACCAAAGAAAATGATTAAGAAAAACATCATTTTTTCTCCTTTTAATAGTTTAATTCTTTTTACTTTTTTTGTTCTCATCATTATACCCTTTCTATTATTCTTAATTTAGCACTTTTACTCCTACTATTTTCTTTTAATTCATTAATACTTGGAGTTAGTGGCTTTTTATTTATTAGTTTAATTAAAGGTTTATATTCTTCAGGAATATCAGGTAAACCCTTTAACATTTCATTTACTTCTGAATACTTTTTAAATATCTGTTTTACTATTCTATCTTCTAGAGAATGAAAAGTAATTACGCAAATTCTTCCACCTTTCTTTAATCTTTTAATTGCAACTGGAAGTGCTTCTTCAATCGCTTTTAACTCCCCATTTACTTCGATCCTTAAAGCTTGAAAAATTTCTCTTTCTGGATGATTTTTATAAAAATAATTCGCTCCGACACCATTTTTTATAATTTCTACTAATTCTAATGTACGTGTTATCTTTTTATTTTTACGATAATTTATTATCTCATGAACAATTTCTCTACTTCTTCTTTCCTCAGCATATAAGAAAAAAATTCTTAATAATTCTTCTTCTTTATATTCATTTATTATTGTTGCTGCTGTTAGTTTTTGTTCTTGATTCATGCGCATGTCTAATACGGCATCCCTCATAAAACTAAAACCCCGCTCTACATCATCAATCTCAGGGCTTGATAAGCCTAAATCAAATAAAACCCCATCTACTAAGTCTACGTTCTCTTCCATTAATTTAGCATCTAAATTACAGAAATTAGAATGAATGATTTTAAAATTAGAAGAAATTCCACTTAATATTTGATGCGAATAGTTTATTGCATCCCTATCCGCATCAAAGGCGAAAAGTTGCCCCTTTTTTATTCTTTTTAAAATTTCTTTGCTATGACCCGCATATCCTAGTGTGGCATCTACATATATACCGTCATCTTTAATATTTAATCCTTCGATCGCTTCCGTTAGCATAACACTATAATGTTTCATTTTACTCTCCATTAAATAAATTTTCAGCTACACTTTCTAGTGAAGCGCTATATTCTTCATTAAATTTGTCCCAATTTCCTTTAGACCAAATTTCTATACGGTCATTCGCGCCGATTATAACACATTCCTTTTCTAAATCGGCGTAAACGGCCTGTTGGGAAGTAATATTTATGCGACCTTGGCGATCAAGATTGCAATTAGCAGCGGCAGAAAAGAAAGATCTAATAAAGACACGGGCATCTTTTTTGGTAAATGGTAAATTATTTAATTTATCGACTATTTTTTGCCATTCAGTTAGTGTGTAGATGTATAGACACTTTTCAAGACCACGTGTAACAATAAAAGTCTCTCCCAAACTACTTCGATAATTTGAGGGAATTACCAGTCTTTGTTTATCATCTATATTATGATGATATTCGCCCATGAACATTTTAGGTCCCCCACTTTCTACCACAATGTACCACTGCTTACCATAATCTTACCAAAACTATTTTTATTTGTAAAGATTTTAGTGTTCGCTTTTTTCTATTTCTTTCTTCCTTTACGTAAATTTTACGAAACAAAAAAGAGAAGCCGTTAAGCACCTCTTTTGATCTCTTCTGCCAAATTCATATAATGTTCTTTTATTTTTTGATATCTTTCCTGATTTTTCTTACGATTTTCTAAGGATTCTTCAGGATTATTTTTTATATAGCTTTCCATATCTTGAAAGGCTTGCATCACCTCTTCTGGTGTAATAGAAGCAAAATAATTAAAAGCATCATCAACAGGTTCTAAAAATTCTCTTAATTCTTCTTCTAGTAAATTTCCTAGGCCTAGAAACTCTTCAATAGTAATAGAGCCTTTCTTTACTAATAGTGCTCCACTTGTAAAATAGTTTTTATTGTGAAAAAGTGGAGATACTATAAATTCTTTTAATTCCTTTTCATCTAAAGTCCTTTTGCTAAATTTTAAGATGTCTTTTAATATCTTTAATTTATATTTTTCTTCATCCATTTTCTTTTCCTCTTATTCTCACTATATTTATATCTAATTCTTTTGCATTTTCTAGACTTTCCTCTAGTTTTGAAAGTCCAATTTTTTTATTAAAAAAATCTTTATATGCCTTTAGCAAAGCACATACTTTTTCTTGCCTATCCCTTTCTTTTTGCATTTTTACTTCTGTATCATCTTGATATTTGTTTTTTAAGAAGGTAAGAAATTCTATCTTTTCAGCACTCGTTTTTAGATTACATAGCACACATAAGTTTTCTTTATCTTTACGTACCCGATTGTTTCTAAATACTTCTCTTGCTAACTTTAATACTTGTAAATCTGTTTCCATCACTAAAAAGCTTTTGCATAATATATCAGTTCTTATTCCTTTATTTAAAAAAGCATACTTTAATTCCTTTAAAAATTCTTTCCCTTTTTCTTCATAAACTTTCCATAATTCTTTTATTAATTCATCTTTTAAAATCAATTTCTTGCTATTTATGATCGTGATAAATTCCAAACGTTTTGTGGCATCAATTTTCTTATCGGTTAATTGCTTATAATAAAAGGAATTGATAAAGTTACTTCCCATGTTGTTTTCACAAGTATAACACATGATTTGATATAAAACCTTATAAAGATCCACTTCTATATTATTTTCAATTATGGGAATATCTATATCAATAACACATGTAATAATAGTAGCATAGAAACTAGTTAAGCAATCTCCATATAGTTCATAACATTTCATTATTTTTTGGGCTTTTATTTCAGGATTTTCAATTCTAATATTTTCTTGTAACATATTTAATATATTTTGCTTTAATAAAGTTAAAATACTTTCACGATTCTTTAAAGATCTAGTCTTATCTAATAAGTATTCAAAATACCAATTGCAGTAGATTAATGGAGTATTTAGACTTTCTTTAAATGCTTGATGGAAAAATTGTAATTCGTCTAATAAATACCCTCGTTTGCCTATATATCTTAACCATTTTATATATAAACTATCTATCACTATATCCTCTGGTAAATTGTTTACAAACTCCAAAATTATTTTCCATTCCTTTTTTTCAAAGTTCATCTTTATTAAAGTTCTTTTTATTAAGGTGTGATGATTTAAAGCCAAAAGAAAGGTCACAGGCAATTTCCTTTGATAAGCTTTTTCTAAAATATTTAATAGCTCTTTATCATTTATTTCTTCTTTTTGAAACAAATATGCTATTTGATTTACTTTTTTAGGAGAAATTTCACCATCTTGTTCTACCAATGTTAAAACTCTTTTTATAGTATCAACATTTATAGAATTTTCTTTTGCTATTTTAATTATTTCTAGTAAAATTCTTTATTTGTCATATAGCTCACCTTTTAAAATATATTACTATAAACAAATTTCTTTGTCAAAAGAAAAAAAGAGGTGAAGCCTCTTTAATAATATAAAAATCCGCCAAAGATAATTGCTAATAATATGAATAAAACAATTATTAAGAACGCACTATTTTGTAAGCCACATCCTCCATTATTAGAAGGACACTTGTCTTTACAACATCCCATGGGACACCTCCTTAAGTTTAGAAAAAAAGACTAAATGAATGCTCCTACTATAATGACTAATAGGATAAATAGTACTAAAATCATTGCAGCACTTAATCCTGTGCCACATCCACAATTATTCATAAATCATTCCTCCTTTATTTGTCTTTTCACTTATATATTATGGTTAAGCCTCAAATTGGTGCGAGATAAAAACCCATTCTTTTTCAATTTCTTTTTTCTATTTAATATTATTTTTATTATATTTCTCTTATTTTGTTTCCTTTTTCTTGTAATTTTCACTTTTAATTGCTATAATTGACTTATTAGGAGGAATATTAATGAAGAAAAAAGTATTGATTTTAGGAGTATGTTCTTTACTTCTATGTGGATGTGGTAAAATACCAACACTATCTAATGGAGATGAAGCAGTTGTAACATTTAAAGATGGAAATATGATAAGCGCAAATGATTTTTATGAGGAAATCAAAAATAATTTTGGATTAAATACCTTACTAAATATGATCGATAAATTTGTTTTTGAAAGCGAATTCGCTGATGAAATGGAAAATGCTAATACTTATGCTGACGCTGTTATTGATCAGCTTAAAACTAATTATGGTTCTGAGGAAGAGCTATTAAGCGCTTTACAATATTCAGGATATCAAACTATTGAAGCATACAAAGATTTTGTTTATATTAGTTATTTACAAAATATTGCCATTGAAGCTTATGTAAGCGGCAATATTACTGAAGATGAATTAAAAGAATATTATGAAAATGATGTATATCCAGATATGACTATTTCTCATATTTTAATTACTCCAGATGTTACAGATGATATGGAAGATGAAGAAAAGGAAAAAGCAGAAAATACTGCTAAAGAAACAGTTGAAAAGATTATTGACGAGCTTAATACAGCTAAAAAGAATGGCGATGATATCGAAGAGACTTTTGCTAAATTAGCGAAAGAATATTCTGAAGATGACGATTCTAAAGAAGATGGTGGTAGTCTTGGAGAAATTAACATTGGTTCTTTAGATAGTAATTATGATGAACTCGTAAAAGCTGCTAGTGAATTAAAAGATGGTGAATATTCTACTGAAATTATTACAACTGAACTTGGATATCACGTTATTTTAAAAACTAAAACTGGTGAAAAGAAAAGTTATGATGATTCAGTAGATTCTATGAAAGAGTCTATTACTAAAGATAAATTAACTGAAGATCAATCATTAATGGTAGATGCTATTCGTTATTACCGTGACTTATATGAACTTGATATTGTTGATAGTGAATTAGATAGTCAATATAGTATTTATATGAATAACTTAATTAATACTTATAAAAATCAAAACAAATAAGTAAAACTTCCAATTTAATTTTGGAAGTTTTTTTATGACTTTTTATTTAATTTATGTAATTATCAATTTCAATGTTTTGATATCCTTTAGTGTATAAATAGTTTTTTATTTTTAATTTAGTCGTATATAAATCATATTTTTTTATATATTTATTATATAATTTTGTAATTATTTTTTTTATCTCTTCTTCATTGTCATTTATTTCTATTTTATTTAAGTATCTTTCAATATCTTCTTTTCTAAATCCTTTGTTAATTAATTCTCCTACTATCTTTCTTTTAAATTCATGTACACTCTTTTTATTGCCTTTTAATTTCTTATTAATGTATTTTTCTATTTTATCATCATATAAATCCTTATCCACTTTATCTAATTCGCTTTTTATTTCTTCATAAGTAAAGCCCGATTTTTCTAAATCTTCTAGTATTTTATTTTCCCCTTCTGTTTTTAAATTTATAGCATCATGAATATATGCTTCTATGTACATCTTATGATTTAAATATCCTTCTTTTTCTAATCTTTGTAAAGCATATTCTATTTCGCTATTTTGGAAATTTTTTTTCTTTAAAATATTTCTTATTTCTTTTGTTGTTCGAAGTCTGGTATTAATTGCTTTTAATCCTTCATAGTAAGCTTGTAGTAATTGATTTTCTTTTAAAATTTTATTCCATTCTTGTTCTTTTAACTCTTTTTTTAATAATAACTCATACTTAATAATTACATCATCAAATATCGTATATTCCCCTTTGTCGGTTATGATTTTATATTCATTTCGTTTTCCTTTTTTGTATTTTAGTATTTTCATTTATATTACTCCTTACTTTATTAGTATATCATACAAACATATATTCGTTCAAGAAAAAAGTAGCTTTAATTGCTACTAATTCTTTCATACTCTTTTAAGAAATAATCGTCTGTCATTCCAGCGATATAATCAATTACTATTCTTTCTTTTGTGTTATTTTTTCTATATTCTTTACTCATATTTTTTAAATAAGAATAGATAATTGGGGATGTTTCATTATTATTTTCAATATCTTTTAAATAGGTTTCAAATAACATTTCAAACATATACTTTAGTTCTTCTTTCTCTTTCTTCGTCATTGCTTTATTATAAATATGTTCATAATTGAATTTTTTTAGTTCCTCAATAGCATGAAAAACTTCATCACTTAAGCGAATATAATTTTTATCCATACTATTTTTTATAATATCCATAATACAAGTGTTGACAATGTCTTTGGTTGTATTGCCAAGAATACTGGTAATACTTTCTGGTATTTCTTCCCTTTTTAAAATATTTAATCTTACAGCATCATCAATATCTCTTCCTAAATAGGCAATTAAATCACTTACTCTTACTACGCATCCTTCTAAAGTCATAGGGTGCATTTTCATTAAAATTTCTTTATTATGATAACTTTCTTCATATTCACTCAGGAATTCTTTTACAGTTTTCTTTTTAGGTCGATATTCTCCTAAAGCAAATTCACCGTTATGACACATAATCGCATCTAATACTTGAACAGTAATATTAAGCCCTTTTCCATAGTTTTCTAAATACATTAAATTACGAACACTTTCAATATTATGATTAAAATAGCCTTCATTATGCTTTAAACTCAAATCATTTAAAATATACTCTCCTTGATGGCCAAATGCTACATGACCTAAATCATGTCCTAGGGCTGCTGCTTCAATTAAATCTTCGTTTAAGCCTAATGCTCTT
>FR903073.1:0-5718 GCA_000438195.1 Mycoplasma sp. CAG:776 | reverse complement strand
AATGCTCTTCCGATCGTTCTAGCTATCTTACTTACAAATTGAACATGAATCATTCTTTTAGAGACATGATCATGATATATCTTAGAAAATACTTGGGTTTTATCTTGATAACGAATAAATGCTAAAGAATAAATAATGCGGTCAATATCTCTAAAAAAAGGGGTTCTAATATCTTTCTTATTTTCTTCTAAATAAATTGCCTCATTATCTGGGCATGCATATTCGCTTAAGTTTTGATTATGATTATTCATTTTAGCATAAATTTCTTCTTTCATATATCCTCCTTTTTAATCATATCAAAAAAAGAGAAAAAAATAAACCCTATAGTTTAGGGCTTATAATATTAGAGGTATCATTAATACCTAATTTTTCTAAAATTTTAGTTAAATTATCCTTTATTTTTTCTTGTTCTTCTTCTGTTAATTCTTTTATATCTACACTTTCAAATTCTCCTATCATTATTTCACTTTTACTAAGTTTAAAAGAACCTTCACATTCTATGTTATTATTTTCATTAGATGATTCTATTTCATAGTTCATTTTAAAATCTGCTTCCCATTCTGTTTCTTTGTCTTTGATATTATTTATTTGGATGGTTACTCTTTCTATAGCATTATTCTTTGGGGAATTTATTTCTAATAGTTTTTCTTCTTTTTCTGCTTTTAATTTTATTGAAGAAATAATTTCTCCATATTCACTAAATACTAATTCTAAAAATTCATCTTGATAGCTAATTTCAATATTGGTATCATCATTTCCTATAAAAATTTTTATTTCACTATCTAGATTAGTAAAGCGAATTATTGCCTCTTCTTTAGTCTCGATGTTTCCAGCAATAATTTTATTTCCTTTGGTATATAAATTTATTTTTATTTCTTCATAATTATTTAATTTTATTTCTTCTTTTAAGTTATCTTTTATTTCTTCGATTGTTACTCCCATAACATTAGACAAAGATTCCAATAATTCATCATTTTTTATGATTTCATTTTTAATATAGTTTATCGTTCTTTCCATATTTTCGTCATCTAATAAGTAAGTAACTTTTTGACTTTTTATAATCTCACTATCTATATTTATATTTTCTTTGGTAATACTCATTTTTTCTTCATCTAAAGAAGATATTAGAATTTTTTTCATTGAAGAAAAAATTGTATGTAAATTATCATAGTCTACCATGATCTGATCATTTGTTTTGAAATTACTTAAATTAAAATCGATATCAACTGAGCCTAAATCTAGTGCTTTATCATATAACTCTTTGCTTTGTAAATAAGCATGATTATCTAAAAAAGATAATAACACATTTATTATTTGATTTTTTCCTTGACTTAATCCAGTACTAAGATGGAAAGCTTGATTTGGGTTATCTATTCCTAATAATAAATTCATTTCATAATTATTTAAATCTTGGAATTCTTTGATATTTGTGTTTAATTTAAAAGTTGTGTCAAGAACAAAAGCTTCTTCTAAATAATCTAAACTAAAAGAAGTATTCAAATTATCTTTTAAACAATTATCTAATAATTTATAAGTATTTGTAATTGCTCTTTTATAAATACTCTTAGGATTAGAATTTAGTTTTTCTATACCAACATATAAACCAATTCCAATTGCTAAGGCAATACAAATTAGAAGAAGAATGATTTTCCCTTTTCTTCCTTTTTTCTCTTTTTTTACTTGTTCTTCTGTTTGTAAGTTTTCTTGCTCATTCATAACCACACACACCTTTATACATATTATGCTTTTATTGTAGCAGATATTTAGCCTTTTAGCTATCTTTTTTGTTTTACTTTACAATAGATTTTCTTTATCTTTTTTATTAACAGGCGATATATTAAAATAAATAATATTGTACTTATACTTATTAAAATAAAAATGATTGTTACAAATACTTCAATATAATTTTCCACTTGCTCTTCTTTATTTTGCTTTTCTTGTTCTTCTCTTTCTAACTCTTTATATTTATTAATTAATATTTCAGCATTTTTAGCATTTTCTTCATCACTTTGATTGCTATAATTTAAGAAATATTCTTTCGTTTCTTTTGTAAGTTCGTTTTCTTCTTTTTCATAGTAACTTTTTAGCCAATCAATATATTCAGGTATTTCATATAAAGAAGGAGTAATAGTACTATTTGTAATTGGTAATTTATTTTTATCTTCAAAAACTTTGGCTACAGAATATAATAAATTTTCTTCTTTCTTTCTACTAAAAAATTCTAATCCATATGAAAATTCATTAATATAACCCATTGGTACAGTAATAGAGGGATATCCAATTACACTTCCCAAAAAACTTCCTGGACCATTTACACTTTCACCACTATTTAAGGTAAATACTTTATTTTTGGTTGTAGGATAAACGATTAAATCTAAATCATACTGTGAAAATATTTCTAAAATATAATTTTCAAATATTTCTTTTTTATTATTCACTTTATCCATATCATATGTCCAAGCACCATTACAACCAGATAAATAACCATTTAAACTATATATTTTACCATTAGCATTTACTAAATCTTTAAAATTTCTAATCTTGCCTACTGTTCCAGTCACATAATCATTAAAACCATCACAAAAAGAATCTCCACTCATCGTACTAGTTGCGATACTATAATAATACTCATTTATTAATTCATCTAAGTAAACTATTTCGGCTCCACTTTCTTCTAATAATGCTATTTTTTCTTTTGCTAAATTATAAATATCCTCATCCGTTTTACTATTAGCCCTGATACTACTATTTTCTTTTCCTTCTAAATAACTATTAATTACCCCTATTTTAATTCTTTCTAATGAATCTAGATTAGGTTGATAAGTATTTCCTTCTTCATTAATAATACTTAAAATAATAGCATTATCTACGACTGTTTTAGACATAATTCCAATCGTATCTCTTGTTGTATCATAAGGAATTACGCCATCAGAACTAATCAATCCTAAACTTGGTCTTAATCCTACTAATCCAGCAGCAGCAGCAGGAAGCCTTACTGATGAATTCGTATCAGTTCCAAGAGATGCGGCCGAAAAAGAAGTGGCTACGGCAACAGCTGCACCACCACTTGAACCATAAGGAGTATAATTAGTATTAAAAGCATTTTTAACCTTGCCATAGCTACTATTAGAATTCCCAGCTGAAAAAGCAAATTCACTCATGTTTGTACTGGCTAAAATAATAGCCCCAGCTTCTTTTAACTTTTTAATCGCTTCAGCATCTTCTTTAGGCATATTATCACTTAAAGCTTGTGCTCCCGCTGTAGTTGCAAGATTAGTTACATCAATATTGGTCTTTACAACAATTGGTATTCCATGGAGAATACTTCTGATTTGACCATTATTTCTTTCTTCATCTAAAACTCTTGCTTCTTCTTTAGCTTTATCATTAATTTGTCTAATAGCATTAAAATCGTCATTATAAGCTTCTATTCTTTCTAAATATAATGTTACTAATAGTTCACTTGTTAAATATCCCTTATCTAAAGCTTGTGCTAAATCTGTTATACTCATAGTTGTAATATCTACAACAGCTTTAGTACTTGCAAAAACTGTTATAGGATATAGTAAAATTAATATCAATACTGTTTTAACCCATTTCATAATAAACCTCATCTATATTATATATGATTATTTCGATAAATGAAAATAAAAAAATTCGTTTCATGTCGAATTTTGTCTAACGCTTTTTCTTGATTTTTTCTTACTTCCTCTTTTATAATAAATAGCTGTTATTCAGTATTGGTAAGCGCCTGCTTTCTTTTTATGAGTAGTTTAAACTACTGATTTATATCAGGGGGTTTGATGAAAGTAGGAGGAATGTAAATGAGTAATACCAAACTATTGCTGATTATAATAATTATGCTTATTTCTATTATTAGAGATGAGCAAAAGAAAAGACGCTAAGTAGCGTCTGCACAAAACGCAGGCGTTATCCAAACTGAATAACACTTACATATTAATTATATAATATATTTATTTTTTTAGCAATCTATTTCAAAATAATTTTTTTAAAAAATCTTTGCTTTTTAAATACAGTCCTGTATATCGATCATAATATACATTGAGAAAATGATTAATTTCGTTTTTTACTTTATCACTAATTTTAAGTTTACTGATACTTTTAATATCAACATAATAATACATTCTTAAAAGTTCTATTGTTTTTTTATCTACTATTATTTCATTTTGATAACAATTAGAACAAATATATCCTCCTCTATCACCATCAATGGTTATAATATTAACTTTAGAACCACATGAAACACATGAATCTAAATTTAGTCCTACTCCTAGGTTATCTAAATATTTAATTTCAAGAATATTAGCTATTACTAAGGGATCTAGTCCTAATTCTATTTTTAAAATAGCATTTATAAAATCTTCATATAAATTATCGGTTGTTTGTTTTAATACTTGCGTCGTCAATTCCGTAAGATAATTTAAGTAACTTAATAAAACAATATCATTTTTTATCTTACTTAATGGATTTATTATATCAACACTACTTAAATTAGATAATTTATTTTCTTTATAATAAATATTAAATTTCCCATAAGTAAACTTTAGGGTTGTAGCTCGAAAAGGACTTTTTAGACTTTTTGCTCCCTTACACATAATAGAAATAATTCCTTCTATCGTATACACATGAATTATTTTTGATGTTTCTCCATAGGGAATCTCTCTTACAATGATACCTTCTACTTCTTTTATCATAATATCATTCCTAACACTAATATTATAACTTAAAACAAAAAAAGATTAAAGAAAATCTTTAATCAATTTTAAATGGGCGGTCAGCTGTTCCATCTCCACTAGCAAATGTTATATCTGCTTTTAAATTGATAACTGGTCTTATTGTTTCATACATTTTTGCAACTCCACTAGTTATATATCCCTCTCCATTACTTCTACTGTTAATATGCCAAATTGAAGCTTCTCCTGTATAGTGAAAAGTACCTGGAGTCATTGTTCGATAAGGAAAATTTCCATATAAATACATATTAGAATTTGTTATATAGTGCTCGCTATAATCTTTATCACTAGTAGCATATCCCGCATAAACGGCTTCTATTGCAGTAATTAATCCCACTGGATATGTTAGAGCTTTATTTCCGGCCGATGAAGTAGTGGTTGTAAAATAATCATTTGTATTAGCACATTTTAAAGATGGTACATCCAATCTATATGATATTATATCTGTTGTATAATATTGGTTTGAATTTTTGCCAACGCCTGCCTGTGGGTTTGTTTCTCGTTTGCTTATTCTCCTATCTGCACAAAAACCACTTTCTGTATCAATCTTGTCATTATCAGATAGAAGATTTTTTTCATACCATGAATCAATATATTCTTTTATCGTGCTATCATTTTTATTAGCATGTGTTTCTTCATATGTGTTGGAATTTGGTGTACCATACATATATCCCACATATGCATTATCATCTTCTTCATCATTATACATGCTTACCCCTATAAATGGATCATCATTTAAATGTTTGGGTGTAGTCCCCGCATATATTAATCTTAAACTTCCATTTCCATTCACTCTTATAATTCGCCAATACATTTCTTTTCCTGCTCGCGATAGTACTCTACAATTATCATATACTGCACTACATTCTTCTAAAGTTAAAAATTCCATTATTGGGTTATAAGTATTTACATTTAAGGTCGAACCAATATATATATCTGGAGTATCTTCACTCCATTTACCAAA
>FR903072.1 GCA_000438195.1 Mycoplasma sp. CAG:776 | reverse complement strand
AGTAGTAGTGTAAATCCAACATTTAAGTGTAGTAATAGTAATGACTTGTATACAACCTCATCAAGTAGTAAAGGAAATAAAAAATTAGCAAATCCAATCGGATTAATCACAGCGGATGAAGCAGTAATGGCAGGAGCTTCATGGAGTAGTGGAAATAGCAGTTATTACTTATATAAGAACAAGTAATAGTAGTTATTATTTATATACAGGACAAAACTATTGGACCATGTCTCCGTCTTACTTTGGTTCTAACGGTAGTGCTCACGTGTTCTATGTGCATTCGAATGGCAACCTCAGCCATGCGTATGTGGATTGGACTAGTGGCGGTGTGCGCCCAGTAATTAATCTGTCGGCTGATGTAAAAGTAACAGGAAGCGGAACAAGTAGTGATCCATTTGTAGTTTCATAACTACAAATGGTAGTGAACACTTCAAGGAGTGTAGTGGTGTCGTGATGCAAAATGACTCTTCATTTTGCATCTGCCTCACCAATAGTTATATATAACAAATTATATCCAATTTGCAAAGCTTGCTTTGCAAGAAATAAATTTTGAAGTACAGGTATAGCCGGCAATGAAATTGTCGGCTATATAAATAAGAATAAATAGGCAAACAAAAAGGAGCAACATGCTCCTGTGAAGTTTGTCTGTTTTTGTGTTGAAAAAATTAAATTTCATACGGTGTTGAAGATGTACCGTTCCCTGATTTTATTACCACATCAGAAGCTAGATTAATTACAGGGCGTACACCATTCGTGCGATTCACGTTGTTGCCGCTGAGGTAGCCACTCGAATCCACATAGAACACGTGAGCATAACTTCCGCTAAAGCGATACGGAGACATGGTCCAATAGTTTGCGTTATTATAAAGGTAATAACTACTATTATTGCTATTCCATGAAGCTCCTGCCATTATTACTTCATCGGCTGTAATTAATCCTACTGGGTTTGTTAATACATTATTTCCTTTACTACTTGATGAACTCGTATACAAGTCATTACTATTAGTACACTTAAATGTTGGATTTACATTACTACTACTTTGTACTAATCTTCCATATCCTGCATAATAGATTGTACTACTTGGTTGGCTACTCCATGAATATCCACTTGTCATTTCTCGATCTCCACAGAAGCCTGCTTCTGTACTGATCTTATCCGCATAATTTGCTAGGTTACTACTATACCAACTATCCAATACATCTTTTATTGGACTATCGGTTGTATTTCCATGTTGTTGGTTCGTGGTGTACATGTATCCTACGTATTCGCTCCTGTTATAACTTGAGTTAAATGCAAAATCATAAATAATATCATTTTCTTTTACATCAACTAATTCTAATGAATTATCAAATATTCTTGTACTATTTCCTGTAGTAATTTGTGGATTTGTTCCAGCATAAATCATTCGTATTGAACTATCCCCATTAATCCTTATTATTCGCCAATACATATCTGCGCCTTCTTCTATAATAGCAGTATAATTATCTCCGGCTTCATCTTGTACTTGGTAAATATTATTTGAACATTTATAAATATCCCCATATCCATAAAAACAAAAATATCCACTATTATATTTTCCAAATTTTACCCAGTTATTGGTTACTGCGCCTCTAAAATAGTAACTATCTCCCCAATCATCTTGAGCCTTGTATACCCCCTCATCTGTTGTTGCTGTATTTGCAAAGTTTGGTGTCCCACTATTGATTTGATTATCTCTTTTAATGGCATCTGCTAATAATATTTTTTGTTCATTAAAATATAAATAACATTTTGTTCCTTTAGAAGTCATTGGAGCAATTGTTAAGTTTTTGGTGTTCATATCATAAGTAATAGTCATGTCTTGTTCTTCATCACCTATTTTACAATAGCTTTTCTCACTATTAAAGGTGTATCCCGAATCAGGTATTTGATCTACTTTTGTATAATCATTCCCATCTTCAATATAAACGCCGATTAGATTTAAATCTGATAATTCATAATTGATTGTTCCATTTACTAATGGTATTGACTGGGTAGTACGATATTTTGCTCTTGTAAAGTTTAGTACTACTGCACTAATTACTGCCACACATACTATTCCCATCACAATATTTCTTTTTAAATGGCTTTTCTTTAATGTTTGGAACTTCATACTTTCTCCTCTTTTCTCATGAATGGTAACATACTTTTAGATTAATTACATGATATTCGACAAAGGTTATCAAAACTTGTCAAAATTACTATCATATAATTATCTATGTTATATTTCTAATATACATTAATATTGAGGATTAGTCAATTATAATATTACTATTATTGTACTTTTTAAAAAAAGATAGAATTTTATTGATTCTATTAATTTGATAGATGAAAATGATAGAAATTGTTTAATGAAAGGTATTGATTTCATTGATGAAAGTGATCAATTTGGTGATTTGACTTCTTTCTTTTTTTTCTATATAGTGTTCTTAGAAATGGAGGAATTATTATAAATCAAAATGTAGATGCAATTATGCGGGATATTCTCTTTAAAGAAACTCTTGCGAGTGAAAGTAATAGGGAATTGTTAGAATACTTATTAGAACAATTATTAGAATTTCCAGAACATTCTTTGAGAGGAAAATTAAATGTAAAATATGAAAGCCTTTTGAAAAAAGGAAGTATTCGTGATAAAAATGTAAGAGCGGATATTTTAGTTGAATTTGATAATACAATTATAGATATTGAAGCTTATACTTATTTTAATAAAAAGTCACTTATGAAAAGTTTCTATTATTTAATAAGAATGCAATCCGGTAATTTAGAAACGGGAGATGATTATGAGAAATTAAAGAATAATTTTCAAATTAATCTTGTGGATCATGTCCATACATCATTAGATGAACACCCATTAACTCGATATTATTTAACAAGTGAACATGATATAAATAAAAAAATATTCAAAAACAAATTTTGTTTTATTGTTGTAAGAATTGACAAAATAAAGGAGTTAACTTATAATTTAACTGGAGTATTAAAGCTGTTTAAATTTCTTTCATTAACAAGACAAGAGGAAAGAGATGAGCTAGCAAAAGGGGATGAACTCTTAATGAAGTTAAATAGTTGGATATATGAAAATATAAGTGATGAAAAGACAATTCAAGATTTAGAAAAAATAGCTCAAGATATTCAAGATGAGCAATATTATTTAGCGGGTAAAAATGATGGCATTATACAAGAAAAAAGAGAAATAGCAAAAAATTTATTTAAATTGAATATGCCTTTAGAAGAGATAAGTAAAGCAACTGGTTTAACAATAGAAGAGATAAAAGTGTTGAAGGAAGAAAAATAATTCTTCTTTTAATTTTTCAAAAATTTTATAATACTAAATAAAATTGAAGGAAGTGAACTAGATAAATATGTAAACTTGTCAATTGAGATGATTATTTTAATAATATTTATTTTTTTGATTGATTTTAAAAAAAGAATTTAGGTAACATGAAAATCTAAAAATTAAATTATTAGAGAAACAATTTTGTGTCAAGATAATGCAAATTGATAAAGCAAGAGGGAATGGGTATACTTTAGATGAAATAGATAAATGAATAAGATTTATCGCTGCAAAAAGCTATGAAGAAAGAAATGAGTTAGCAAAAGGGGATGAACTCTTAATGAAGTTAAATAGTTGGATATATGAAAATATAAGTGATGAAAAGACAATTCAAGATTTAGAAAAAATAGCTCAAGATATTCAAGATGAGCAATATTATCTAGCGGGTAAAAATGATGGCATTATGCAAGTAGTTAGTACTATGTTACAATCTCATGTGCCAATTAGGGATATTGTTAAGTATACAGGCTTATTTGTTGAAGAAATAGAGAAACTTAGAGATGGAAAGTAAGTTTCTTTTTTTTGAAGATTTTGTGAAATTTGGTACTTGACGAACATAAGATATACTGTTATAATCTAAGGCGTATGACTGCTTAGATGTGCAAGGTTGCTGATACACTAGGCGAGGTTGTTCCATATACCTCTCGTATCAGGGAATTTGGACGGAGCGAGTCTGTACTAGATATAGGCGAAAGGAGGACATGAGAATGTCAAATACAAAAGTTAGAATCAATCTTAGAGCTTATGATCATAGATTACTTGATCAAGCTGCGTTAAAGATTGTAGAAACTGTTAAAAGAACAGGTGGGGAAGTATCTGGACCTGTACCTCTTCCGACAGAAATACAAAAGTATACTGTTTTAAGAGCGGTTCACAAGTATAAAGATGCACGTGAACAATTTGAAATGCGTACACATAAAAGACTTGTTGATATTAAAAACCCAAGTAAAGAAACTATTGATGCTTTAACTCATTTGGATTTACCAAGTGGTGTAGACATTGATATAAAATTATAATTTTAGAAAGGAAAGAGAAAAATGAAAGGAATCTTAGGGCGTAAGCTCGGAATGACTCAAGTTTTTACTAAAGAAGGTAAATTAATTCCAGTTACTGTTATTGAAGTACAGCCAAATACAGTAATGCAAGTTAAAACAAATGAGTCTGACGGTTATTCAGCTATTCAAGTGGGAATGGTTGATAAAAAAGAAGCTCGTGCTAATAAACCAGAGTTGGGCAGAGCTAAAAAAGCAAACACTACTCCTAAGCGCTTCTTAAAAGAAATCAGAGATTATGAAGGAACTTATAATATTGGTGATGTCTTAACAGCAAGCGTATTTGAGTGTGGAGATGTTATTGATGTTACAGGTACTAGTAAAGGACATGGCTTTACTGGTGTAATTAAACGTCATAATCAATCTAGAGGACCAGAAACACACGGATCTAGATATCATAGAGCACCAGGATCTATGGGTACTATGTTACCAAAAAGAGTACTTAAGGGCAAAAAATTATCTGGTCATATGGGTGTTGAAACAGTAACTATTCAAAATTTGGAAGTTATTGAAGTAAACGAAAATGAAGGCTACATTTTAGTTAGCGGAAATGTTCCAGGAGCAAAAAATTCAGTTGTATTTATTAAATCAGCAGTTAAGAATTCAAGAAAGAAAAATCCAAAAGAAATTATTTCTTATGAGGAAACTCCTATTGTTGTAGAAGAAGTACCAACTGAAAATCCTGCCGAAGCTACAGTAGCAACAGAAAATTTAGAAAGCGAAAACAATTAGTTTTCTAGAAAGGATTAGCTATGAAAATAAGTGTAAAAAATACGGCAGGCGAAAAAGTTAAAGATTTAACTTTGAATGATGCTGTTTGGAATATTGAATCTAATGATTTAGTTTTAAAGAAAATGATTAAGTTACAACTTGACTCTATGAGACAAGGTACTCATAAAACAAAGACTCGTAGCGAAGTTTCTGGCGGTGGACGTAAACCTTGGAGACAAAAAGGTACTGGTCGTGCTCGTCAAGGAAGTATTCGTGCTGCACAATGGCGTGGAGGCGGAATTGTTTTTGGTGTAACACCTCGTGATTACACATTTAAAATTAATCGTAAAGAAAGAGCTTTAGCTTTAAAAAGTGCATTATCTTTAAAAGCTCAAAACAAAGAATTGGTTGTAATTGATAATATTAATCTTAATAGTTTAAAAACTAAGGATGTTAAAAATTTAATTCGTGATTTAAATTTAGAAGGTAAAGTATTATTTGTTACTAGTGAAGATAATGAAAATTTATATATGGCTACTAGAAATCTTGGTTATGTATATACTATTTTAGCAAATGAAATCAATGCTTTTGATTTAGTAAATGCGAATGTAGTTGTATGTGATGAGGCAGCTGTAAAAAATATCGAGGAGGTGCTTAAATAATGAAGGATTATACAGATATTATTTATTCACCAGTTATTACTGAGAAAAGCGCATTAAAAATGCAAAATGATAATGTTTATACATTTAAAGTTGCTAAGAGTGCAACAAAAACACAAATTAAAAAGGCAATTGAAAAGGCTTTTGGAGTTAGTGTAAAAAGTGTAAATACACTTAATACTAAACCTAAGAAAAAAAGAGTTGGTAGATATACAGGTATGACAAAAACTTATAAAAAAGCAATTGTTACACTTGATGGCGACTCTAAAATAGAGTTATAGGAGGGAATGTAATTTATGGCAATTAAGAAATATAAACCTACGACTAATGGACGTAGAGGTATGACTACTTTAATGAACGAAGAAATTACTACTAGTACTCCTACTAAAAGTTTAACTAAGATTAAAGTTAAAACTGGTGGAAGAAATAATCAAGGTAAAATGACCGTTCGTCATATTGGTGGCGGTGCAAAAAGAAAATATCGTCTAATTGATTATAAAAGAAACAAAATTGGTGTTACTGGTAAAGTAGCAACTATCGAATATGATCCAAATAGAAGTGCTAATATCGCTTTAATTAACTATCGTGATGGTGAAAAAAGATATATTATTGCTCCTAAAGGATTAGAAGTTGGCATGATTATCGAAAATGGTAGAGATGCTGATATTAAGGTTGGTAATGCTCTACCACTTGAAGCTATTCCGGTTGGTACTGTTGTACATTGTATTGAACTTAAACCAGGTAAAGGGGCAGAAATTGCTCGTTCAGCTGGAGCTAGTGCTCAAATATTAGGACGTGATGGTAAATATGTAATTTTACGTTTACAATCTGGTGAGACTAGAAAAGTTCTTGGTACTTGTATGGCTACAATTGGTGTAGTTGGTAATGAAGATTATGAACTTGTTAATTTAGGAAAAGCAGGAAGAAAAAGACATATGGGAATTCGTCCTACTAACCGTGGTAGTGTTATGAACCCTAACGATCACCCTCATGGTGGTGGTGAAGGTAGAACGCCTATTGGACGTAAGAGCCCAATGACTCCTTGGGGTAAACCAGCCCTTGGATATAAGACAAGAAAAAATAAGAAAGCATCTAGCAAGTTAATTGTTAGTAGAAAGAAAAAATAGGAGGAAGCTATGGCAAGAAGTTTAAAGAAAGGACCTTATGTTTTCGAACGATTACTTAAAAAGGTTCAAGAATTAAATAAAAATAATAAAAAAGAAGTTATTAAAACTTGGTCTCGTAGTTCAACTATTTATCCTGATTTCGTAGGACATACATTTGCAGTTCATAATGGTAAAGAATTTATTCCTGTATATGTAACCGAAGATATGGTTGGTCACAAACTTGGTGAGTTTAGTCAAACTCGTAAGTTTGGCGGACATGCAGGTCAAAAGTAGGAGGGTAAATAAATGGAAGCTTATGCAATACATAAGGGAGCTATGATTGCCCCTAGAAAAGCTAGAATGACTCTTGATTTAGTTCGTGGTAAAGATGTTGCAACAGCTGAGGGTATTTTAGTAAATACTAATACTAAAGCTAGTCGCTTAATTCTTAAGGTACTTAAGAGTGCTGTTGCAAATGCTGTTAATAATAATGGAGCTAATGAAAGTGATTTAGTTATAGTAGAATGTTTCATTAATCCAGGACCAGTTTATAAAAGAATTAAATTTGCTAGTCGTGGAAATGTTGATCGAAGAGATAAAAGAACAAGTCATATTACAATTAAAGTAAGTGATGGTAAAGTTAAGGAGGAAGCATAATGGGTCAAAAAGTAAATCCTATTGGTTTTAGACTTGGTGTTAATAAAGACTGGGAATCTAGTTGGTATGCTGGTAAAGATTATGCTAAAACTTTAAATAAGGATATTAAAATAAGAGAATATTTAGAAAAGAAGTTAAAAGACGCAGCTGTTGCTTCTATCCAAATTGCTCGTAAAAAAGCAAGAGTTGATGTTACTATTAATACTGCGAAACCAGGAGTAATCATTGGTCGTGGTGGTGAAGACATCGAAAAACTTAGAAGTGAAATTAAAAAATTAGTTGGTGAAGATGTTTATATCAATATCGTTGAAGTTAAAAATCCAGATTTGAATGCAAAACTTGTTGCTCAAAATATTGCAGCTCAAATTGAAGCTCGCGCACCATTTAGAAGCGCTCAAAAAAGAGCTATTCGTAATACTATGAAGGCTGGAGCTAAAGGTATTAAGACTGCCGTATCTGGTAGACTTGGTGGAGCTGAAATGGCTAGAACTGAGGGTTATACAGAAGGTACTGTGCCACTTCATACAATTCGTGCTGATGTAGATTATGCGATAGCTGAAGCTGATACTACTTATGGTAAGATCGGTGTTAAGGTTTGGATTTACAAAGATGAAATTCTTCCCGCTAAGAAATCTTTGAGAGGAGATGGATCTCATGTTAATGCCAAAAAAGACTAAATATAGAAAACCTCATCGTGTTTCTTATGATGGTCATGCAAGAGGAAATACAGAGCTTCATTTTGGTGAATATGGTCTTCAAGCTAAAGAAGGAGCTTGGATTAGTGCTCGTCAAATTGAAGCAGCTCGTATTGCCATGACTCGTTATATGAAACGTGGTGGTAAAGTTTGGATCAATATCTTCCCTCATTTAGCACTTACTAGAAAACCTCTTGAAACTCGTCAAGGTAAAGGTAAAGGTAATGTTGAAGATTGGGTAGCTGTTGTTAAAGAAGGCAAAATTATGTTTGAAATTGGTGGCGTAAGTGAAGATATCGCTCGTGAAGCTTTAAGACTTGCTTCTCATAAGTTACCAGTGAAAACTAAATTTGTAAAAAAGGAAGGTGAGTCTCATGAAAATTAAGGATTTACGTGAACTTTCAGATAAAGAATTAGAAAGTAAAATTATTGAGACGAAAAAAGAATTATTCAATTTAAGAATGAAACAATCTACTGGTACTTTAGAAAAACCTTCTAAAATTAGAGAACTTAGAAAAGATGTTGCGAGAATGAAAACTATTTTAAAAGAAAGAGAACTTGCAGGAGGTAATACGGATGGAGAATAGAAAACAAGAATTAGTAGGTAGAGTTGTAAGCAATAAAAATGATAAAACAATTACCGTTTTAATTGAAACTTATAAAACTCATCCTCTTTATAAAAAACGTGTTAAATATTCAAAAAAATATACTGCTCATGATGAAAATAATAGCGCTCAAGTTGGCGATACAGTTAGAATTAGAGCTACAAGACCACTTTCTAAAACAAAAAGATATGAACTTGTAGAAATCGTTTCTAAGGCTGTTATTTTATAGGAGGTACTTATGGTTCAACAAGAAAGTAGATTAAAAGTTGCGGATAATACAGGTGCTCGTGAGTTACTTGTAATACGTGTACTCGGTGGATCTAAAGTAAAATATGCTAATATCGGTGATGTTGTTGTTGGTACAATTAAGAAAGCTATGCCTAATGGAAACCTTAAAAAAGGTAAAGTAGTTAAAGCTGTTATTGTTCGTACAACAGAAGGCATTAGAAGAAATGATGGCAGTTATATTAAATTTGATGACAATGCTTGTGTTATTATTAAAGATGATAAATCTCCAGTAGGTACTAGAGTTTTAGGACCTGTAGCTAGAGAACTTAGAGAAAAAGACTATATGAAAATTGTGTCTTTGGCTAAGGAAGTTATTTAGGAGGATTTTAAATGATGAAAATTAAAGTTGGCGATGAAGTACTTGTAATCGCTGGTAAAGACAAAGGAAAAAATGGTAAAGTTATTAAAACTTTAAGAAACGATAACAAAGTTGTTGTTGAAGGAATTAATATTGTTAAAAAACACGTTAAACCTAGAAATGGTAATGATAAAGGTGGAATATTTGATATCGAAGCTCCTATTCATGTATCAAATGTTAAGAAAATAGAAGAAAAAGAAACTCGCAAAACAAAAAAAGAAAGTAAAAGTAAGTAGGTGAATATTTATGAGTAATTATAAAAAATTATATGATGAAAAAATCATTCAAAGTTTAAAAGATGAATTTAAATATTCAAGTATTATGCAAGTACCTAAATTAGAAAAGATTGTTATTAATATGGGTTGCGGCGATGGTGCTCGTGATCATAAATTTATCGAAGCTGCCTTAAAAGATTTAGAAGCTATTACTGGTCAAAAGGCAGTTGTTACAAAAGCAAAACATTCAATCGCTGGTTTTAAACTTAGAGAAGGCCAAGCAATTGGTGTTAAAGTTACTTTACGTGGAGAAAAAATGTATGAATTTATGGAAAGATTAATTCGTGTTGGACTTCCTCGTGTAAGAGATTTTAGAGGTGTTTCTAAGACTGCTTTTGATGGAAAAGGTAATTATACTTTGGGTATTAAAGAACAATTAATATTCCCAGAAATAGAGTATGATAATGTTGTTAAGGTAAGAGGTATGGATATCGTATTCGTAACTACTGCTCATACAAACGAAGAAGCATTTGCTTTATTAAAGGCATTTGGTATGCCTTTTAAGAATTAAGGAGGACTATTTATGGCTAAGAAAAGTATGATTATTAAAAATAAAAGAACACCCAAATATAAAGTTCGTGCATATACAAGATGCGAAAGATGTGGTAGACCACATGGTGTATTACGTAAATTTGGAATTTGCCGTATTTGTTTTAGAGAACTTGCAAATGAAGGTAAGATTCCAGGCGTAAAGAAATCTAGTTGGTAGGAAAGGAGGAATTTTTGATGGTTCAAGATAAAATAGCAGACATGCTTACAAGAATTCGTAATGCAAATCAAATGAAATACGAGACTGTAGAAGTAATTGGAACTAAAATGACTTTAGGTATTGCGGAAATTCTTAAAAAAGAAGGTTATATTGCTGATTATGTTTATGAAAAAAATATTACTGGTGATAAACTTACTTTAACTTTAAAATATGGAGATCGTAAAGAAAGAGTTATTACTGGGCTTAAAAGGATTAGTAAATCTGGTTTAAGAGTTTATGCTAAAGCTCAAGAAATTCCTCGTGTTCTTAATGGTCTTGGAATTGCAATTATTTCTACTTCTCAAGGTTTAATGACCGATAAAGAAGCTAGAAATGCAGGGTTAGGAGGCGAAGTACTTGCCTATATTTGGTAGGGAAATATTATGAGTAGAATTGGTAATAGAAAACTTGTGCTTCCAACAGGTGTTAGTGCTAACTTAGAGGGAAATACTTTAACTATTAAAGGTGCTAAAGGCTCTTTAAATTTAAGTATTCATAAGTTAGTAAGTGTAGAAATTCATGAAAATGAAATTGTTACAAAAGCTAATAATGATAGTAAAGAAGCTAATATTAATGTTGGTACTATGAACTCTTTAATCGCTAATATGGTTGAGGGTGTTAGTACTGGATTTAGTAAAGGTTTAGAAGCAGTTGGTGTTGGATATCGTTTCCAAGTGAATGGTAATAAAGTCAATATTTCAGCTGGGTTCTCTCATCCTGTAGTGATTGAAGTTCCTAGTGATTTGAAAGTAGAACAAGTAAGTAATACGGAAATTACAGTTAGTGGAATTGATAAACAAAAAGTATCTGAATTTGCGGCTAATATTCGTAAAATAAGAAAACCAGAACCTTATAAAGGTAAAGGTATTCGTTATAAGGGCGAACATGTACGTCGTAAAGAAGGTAAAAAGGCTGCTAAATAAGGTTAGAAAGGTCGGAAATTATGATTAAGAAAGAAAATAAGAACGTAGCTCGTTTAAGAAGACATGCTAGAGTACGTAAAAATATTCATGGTACTAAAGAAGTTCCTCGTTTAAACGTTTTCCGTTCAAATAATGGAATTTATGTTCAAGTAATTGATGATGATGCTTCTACTACCTTAGTTAGTTCATCAACTGCTGAACTTAAAATTAAAAATGGTGGTAATATCGAGGCAGCTAAAGCTGTTGGTGCGGATATTGCTAAAAAATGTTTAGAAAAGAAAATTAAAACTGTTGTTTTTGATAGAGGTGGGTATCTTTATCATGGACGTGTAGCTGCTTTAGCTGATGCTGCACGTGAAAACGGTCTCAAATTCTAGAGTGGAGGACAAATATGCCAAAGAAAATCGATAATAAGAAAAATTTATTAGAAGAAAAAGTTATCTCTATTGGTAGAGTAACAAAAGTTACCAAAGGTGGTAGACACTTTAGATTCTCAGCAACGGTAGTAGTTGGTAATCGTAGAGGTTTAGTTGGAATCGGTACTGGAAAAGCTAACGAAGTACCTGAGGCTATTAAAAAGGCTTTACAAGCTGCTAATAAAAATGTTGTTAAAGTATCTTTAATGGATAATAGAACAATTCCTCATGAAGCTACTTGTAAAGTTGGTAGAGCAGTAGTTATGGTAAAACCTGCTATTGAAGGTACAGGAATCATTGCTGGTGGTGCTGCTCGTGCTGTATTGGAACTTGCTGGTGTTAAAGATATTGTTTCTAAATCACTTGGATCTAATACAAAAATTAATGTAGCTAAAGCAACACTAGAAGCTTTAAAATCACAAAAGAGTCCTGCAAAAATTGCAGCTTTACGTGGTAAGAAAGTGGAGGAGTTATAATATGAAGTTAGAATCATTACCAAGATCAAACGAAACAAAAGCACGTAAGAGAGTTGGACGTGGACCTGGAAGTGGAATGGGTAAAACTTCTACTCGTGGACAAAAGGGTCAAAAATCTAGAAGTGGCGCAAGTATTAGCGCTTGGTTCCAAGGTGGTCAAACTCCTATTTATAGAAGAATCCCTAAAAGAGGATTTAATAATGCTCGTTTCGAGACAAAATTTGCAACCATTAATCTAAATGATCTTGAGCGTTTCTTTAATGATGGCGATGTTGTTACTCCAGAAGTTTTAAAAGAAAGAGGAATTATTAAAAAACAACTTAACGGTGTTAAGGTTTTAGCTAATGGTGAATTAACTAAGAAATTAACTGTTAAAGCTCAAAGATTTTCATCAGCCTCTGTTACTAAAATAGAAAATGCTGGCGGTAAAGCTGAGGTGATTTAGATGTTTAAAGGAATTACCAAAATATTTAGTAAAGGAAATAAAGATCTAAGAAAAAGAATTTATTTTACTCTATTCTGTCTAGGTTTCTTTGCTCTAGGAATTAATATTACGATTCCTTGGGCTAATACCATTTATGAAGAGTTAGGTTTCTTAGAAATATTTAACTTAATGAGTGGTGGAGGACTTCAAAGTTTTTCCATCTTTGGATTAGGTGTTAGTCCATATATTACAGCAAGTATTATTACACAGTTATTACAAATGGATATTATTCCTTATTTTAAGGAACTAAAAGAACAAGGATATGTTGGTCGTCAAAAGATTAACAAAATTACTAGATATTTGGGTATTATTATTGCCTTTATACAAGCATATGCTATTAGCGTATTTTACTTAGGTACGAGTGACGTTATGGTTATGCTTAAAACAAGTTTAGTAATGACTGCTGGTACAGCATTCTTACTATGGATGGGTGATCAAATTACACAAAAAGGTATTGGAAATGGTCAATCTTTACTTATTATGGCAGGTATTTTAATTAGTATGCCAAATGTGTTTACTAATGTTTATAATACTTTTATTCATGGTAATATGGAGATTGGACTTGGTGTTACTTTATTTGTTTTATATATCATCTGTTATATTTTAATTATTGTAGGTATTATTTGGGTTCAACTTGCTGAAAGAAGAATTCCAATTCAATACTCTAATCGAACGACTAGTGCTTATGGGGCTCAACAATCATTCCTTCCTATTAAACTTAATAGTGCAGGAGTTATTCCCGTAATCTTTGCATCAGTCCTTACAACAATACCAGGAACAATTGTTGCTTTAACTAAAAATGATGCAGCAATTAACTTTGTTAATAACTATATTAGTTATACATCTCCTACTGGTTTCTTGCTATATATCATCTTAATTTTTGCCTTCTCCTATTTTTATACTTTCTTAAGTATGAATCCTGAGGAAATGAGTAAGAATTTAAATAAAAATGGTGGATATATTCCAGGAGTTAGACCAGGAGCTGATACTAGTGGTTATATTAGCAAAACTTTATCTAGAGTTACTTTAGTTGGTGCAGTTTTCTTAGTAATTTTAGCAGGTCTTCCTATTCTTATTTCTAGTTTTTCAGGTTTACCTACTAGTGTAAGTTTAGGTGGAACAGGAATACTCATTGTTGTTGGTGTTGTTATTGAAACATATAAACAAATTGAATCTAGTTTAACAGCTAGAAGTTATGCTGAACGTAAGAGGAGATTTAGATAGATGAAGAATATTATCTTTATCGCTCCTCCTGCCGCAGGCAAAGGAACTATAAGCGATTTTTTAGTTAAGAATTATGGTTATGTTCATATTTCAACTGGTGATTTACTTCGTGATGAAATCGCAAGTGGTAGTTTGTTTGGACAAAAAATCGAGAAAATTATTCAAAGTGGTTCTTTAGTTGACGATGAAGTTGTTATTCAACTTGTAAAGAATAAATTTGAAGAATTAGGTACTCATCCTTTTATTTTAGATGGTTTTCCTAGAACACTTAAACAAGCGCAAGAGTTAAATCAAATGTTTTTAGAACAAAATATTTCAAATAATATAGCCATTTATTTGAATGTGGATTTAGATACCATTTTAAAAAGAGTGATGGGCAGAATTATTTGTCCTAAATGTAAAAAAAGTTATAATTTATATAATGAAAAGCTAAAACCGATTCATGATAACATTTGTGATCAGTGTGGTTCTACTCTTATTAAAAGAAATGATGATAATGAAGATACTTTTAAAGTTCGTTATGAGTCATTTATGAAAGAGACAAAGCCAATTTTAGATTATTATATGAGGCAAGGTATCTTTAGAGAAGTAGATGCTACTATCCCATTAGATGTTATCTATGAAACAATTATAAATGAGGCGAAAAATGATTAGTATTAAGAGTGATCGAGAAATTAAGTTGATGAGAGAAGCTGGTAAGCTTAATTATCTGACTCATGAGGAAATTAAAAAACATATTCGTGTTGGTGTTAAAACGAAAGAGTTAGATAAAGTTGCTTATGAATTTATTACTCGTCATCATGCTAAACCATCTTTCTTGAATTACGAAGGATATCCTGCTAGTATCTGTGTTTCAATTAATGATGAAGTTGTTCACGGGATACCAGGAGAAAGAAAAATAAAAGATGGAGATGTTGTATCTATTGATGTTGGTGTAGAAATACATGGATATCATAGTGATGCTGCTAGAACTTATGTTGTTGGTGAAGCTAGCATGGAAGTACAAGATTTAGTTAAAAATACGGAGCTTGCATTATATGCCGGCTTGCAAAAAATTCGTGAAGGTGCTAAAATAGGTGATATTGGGTCTGCTATTGAGACTTTTGCTCATAGTCATGGGCTTAGTGTCGTAGAAGAACTAGTTGGTCATGGGGTTGGTACTAATATTCATGAAGATCCAGATGTTCCTAATTATGGTAAAGAGGGAACGGGTGTTACCTTAAAAGCTGGTATGGTTATTGCTGTTGAACCGATGCTTAATCTTGGAGAACGTTATGTTTATCTTCATGATGATGATTGGACAATTTCAACTGATGATGAACTTCCTAGTGCTCATTTTGAACATACAGTTGTAGTAACAAAAGATGGATATGAAATTTTAACAGGAGAACCTATAGATGAAGAAGAATTTTAAGAATGATGTGAATCAAAACACAAAAGAAGAAAAAATAGAAGTTGAAGGTAAAGTAATCGAAGTTCTTAAGGGAAGCGATTATTTAGTGGAACTTCAAAATGGATTTACTGTAAAAGCCTACGTTTCTGGTAAAATGCGAGTAAATATGATTCGTATTCTACCAGGTGATACGGTAACTATTGAACTCTCGCCTTATGATTTAACACGTGGGCGTATAACATGGAATAAAAGATAATGGAGGTATTATAATGAAAGTTAGACCATCAGTAAAGAAAATTTGTAAAAAGTGCAAAATTATTAGAAGAAAAGGAAAAGTTATGGTTATTTGTGAAAATCCAAAACACAAACAAACCCAAGGTTAATAAGGAGGAAATATGGCACGTATTAAGAATATTGAGTTACCAGGAGAAAAGCAAACTTGGATTGGCTTAACTGCTATCTATGGTATTGGTAAAAGCTTAGGTAAGACTATTTGTGAAAATGCTGAGGTTAATCCTGAGACTAAAGTTAAGGATTTAACTGATGAAGAAATTACTCGTTTACGTAAAGAAGTAGATAACCACGTTGTTGAAGGTGATTTACGTCGTAATGTTCAAATGAGTATTAAAAATAAGATGGAAATTAATTGCTACCAAGGAATTAGACATAAGAAAGGTCTTCCAGTAAGAGGACAAAGAACTAATCGTAATGCTCATACTCGTAAGGGTAGAGGTAAAGTAGTAGCTAACAAGAAAAAAGTAGGAAAGTAGGAGGGTAGAATCATGGCATATAATAGAAGAAAAAGAAAAGTTAAGAAGAATATTCCAGAAGCTGTAGCTCATATTCATTCTACTTATAATAATACAATTGTTACTATTACAGAAAAAGATGGTAGTGTTATAGCTTGGGCATCTAGTGGTACTATTGGATATAAAGGAAGTAAAAAGAAAACTCCTTTTGCTGGTGGTATTGCTGCTGATGCAGCTGCTAAGTCAGCTATGGAGCAAGGTGTTAAAAAAGTTGATGTTGTTGTAAAAGGTTTAGGTAGTGGTAGAGAAACAGCAATTCGTTCATTACAAGCTGCTGGACTTGAAATTACTTCAATTACTGATGAGACTCCAGTTCCACATAATGGTTGTCGTCCACCAAAACGTCCAAGAAATTAATGGTGTAGAGAAAGGGTAGAAGATATGATTAGTTTTGAAAAACCAGAATATAAGATTAGTGAATATCAAGAAAGTAATCACTATGGTAAATTTGAATTAGAACCCCTTGAAAGAGGTTTTGGAACAACTATTGGAAATGCTTTAAGAAGAGTAATGCTATCAAGCTTACCTGGAAGTGCAATTACTTCTGTAAAAATTGAAGGTGTGCTTCATGAATTTCAAAAGATTGATGGTGTTGTAGAAGACGTAACTAGTATCGTTTTAGCTTTAAAAAATGTGGTTGTTAAAAATCATACTGATGAAGTTAAAGTTTTAAGATTATTTAAAGATACTGAGGGTCCTGTTACTGCAGGTGATTTTGAAAAAAATTCTGATGTGGATATTATTAATCCAGATTTAGTTATTTGTAACTTAGTCGAGGGTGGTAAAATTGATATGGAAGTTACGATCTTTAATGGTAAAGGTTATGTTGATGCTAAGGAAAATAAAAAATTATTTGCAGAAAACAAAGTGGGAGTTATAGCAATTGACTCTAATTACTCTCCTATTGAACTTGTTAAATATGAAGTAGAATCTACTCGCGTTGGACAAAATGAAAATTATGATAAATTAACAATGGAAATTAATACCGATGGTTCTATGATGCCTGAGGAAGCAATGGCACTTGCTGCTAGAATTTTAATTGAACACTTTAATATTGTTGCTGATTTAAATAGTATTAGTGATGTTACTGGTTTAATGCAAGAAAAGAAAGTGGATACAATTACTAAAACTTTGGAAACTCCAATTGAAGAAATTGAGTTCTCTGTTAGAGCTTATAACTGTCTTAAAAGAGCTGGTATTCATACTGTTCAAGATCTTATTTCTAAGAGAGAAGTGGAAGTTACTAAGATACGTAATCTAGGTAAAAAATCACTTAAAGAAGTTTTAGATAAAGTAGCAGAAATGGGACTTAAATTTAGAGATTAAGGAGGACTTAAAATATGCAATATAGAAAATTAAGTAGAGAGTCTAGACATAGAAGAAGCATCCTTGCTAATATTACTCGTGATGTAATTATGAATGAATATGTTGTTACAACTGAAGCTCGTGCTAAAGAAGTAAGAAAATTTGTTGATAAGATGATTACTTATGGTAAAAAAGGTACTTTAGTTAATAGAAGAAAAGCTTTGGCTTTCTTATATAATGATAGTGAAGTTGTTAATAAAGTATTTAATGAACTTGCTAAGCGTTATGAAACTAGAAATGGTGGTTATACAAGAATTATTAAACTTAATGAACGCCATGGTGATGATGCATTACAAGTTAGACTTGAACTTGTTTAAAACTATTCTTTGGAATAGTTTTTTTGTGTATATGTGTAAAATTATTATTTGAAATCTTTATTAGTTCTTTGTATAATATAATTAGGAGGAATTATATGGGAACTGATTATTCACAATATTTGGGTGATCTTTGTAAAAAGATGCTTTATGTACAAAATGATATAGAAAAGTTGTTACAGGCACAAAATATTAATAATTTACTTTTACTTTCTAATAATATGATGGTACCAGAAGATACTAGACGAGATGCTTTAAATCAGGCTATGACTTTAATGGGTTTATCGGAGACTAAAGTTCAAGAACAGTTTATTGATAGATTACCTACCGATGTCTTTGGACGTTAATTAAAAACTCAAGAATTGTTGTTATCTTGAGTTTTTTTCATATATATATCATAATATTCGTCGTAAGTTAAGCCACTATCATGTACTTTTGTAGCTAATTCTATTCCTAAGTATCTTAAGTGCCATGGTTCTTCAATAAATTGGGTTATATGCTGTTTTCCTTTAGGATATCTAACAATAAATCCATATTTGTAAGAATTATTTAACATCCATTCATAATGTTCTGGTGTTAAATTGTCTGTTAGAGTACTACTTCTAACATCAACTGCTAATCCTAATTGATGTTCAGAAAAACCAGGTCTTGCAGAATATGTATCTGCTTTTTTTTCGCCATCCCGATTTTTATAATTATTATATAGTTTTGTTTGAGTTTCATAAGAACGATAGGGACTAAATGGATAAAATATTACTCCTTCTAATAGTGCAGCATCTGTTAGTTTTTCAAAGGCTTCAGCTGCTTCTTTTCTTAAATAGTAGTTACTACTGTATGATAAAGCTACTAAATCACTTGGTTCATAATCATCTGGTAGTTTATGATATTTATTTACTAGGATTGTTAAATCGTTTTCAGCTTGTTCATTTGTGTATTCTGTATATTCAGAATATCCTTCTTTATCTAATCCAATATTTACATAGGTAACAACTGTTTTTAAATCATATTTTTTATTTTTTTCTTGATAATCTAAATATCTTTCTAAATTATTAATATCAAAATTACTAATGTCTTTAAATGTTAATATATCTATATAATCCATATTTAATAATATGTTAATACCCTCTTTTATATTCTTTGTTATGTAATTTATTTCATTAGTATTATATTTTTTTTCTAATAGTTTATTAATGGTTGTACTAAAATTAGTAATATTTTGGTATTCAATTTGATAGTAATCATTTAAATATTCTTTTTTTAAATTATTATTTTCTAATAATACTTCTATTGTTTTAGAATATTCTTTATCGTTGATATCTTCATATAAATTCATATCTTTCATTACACTAATTGCTTCTTTGCTATATTTACTGTCTATTTCAATATCTTTTTTATTATCTAATACTTTTAGAATGGTAATAGTAATAGTTGTTATTACAAGCAAAATTAGAATAATTGTTAGAAATATTTTTAAATTTTTATTCATATTTAAACTCCTATATAATTATATTATAACACTATTTTATTTATTAAAATAAATATCTTTTTTTACTTTACATAAAAAGCAGGTTTATATTCCTGCATTTTCGTAATCTTTTGCTTTATTCTTGATAAATTTAATAAAAATCAGTATAGCAGTTATAGCATATAGTAATTCAAATGTTAAGTTCCAGATTACATATAATGTATCATTACTTACTAAAATATTAAAGAAAGTGCTAATTATATCTCTAACATATATAAATGGGATCTTAATTAGAATGATTAAGATAAACATGTATAAGAAGAAAAATAATAGATCTAATAGTATTTTTTTATTTTTACTTTTTAAAGCATCAATTATAGTTGATATTGAATCAAATAATGAAGTCTTTTTAGTTACTTTAATATTTAGTCCTCTTTTTTGATAAATAGAATTTGCTATTTCTTCTGGTTTTAAATTATAGTTTTCAAGATTTTCATAACTTTTTAGTTCTTCTTCTTGAATATTTTTATTTAGATATCTCAATTGATATTTTAGTTCTTTTAAAAATTCTTCTTTTTTCATGATTATGCTCCTTCTAAGTGACTTTTATTTATATTGATTTCATCTTCTAAAATTAAATCTGTTGTTATTATTATATCATTTTTTTCAATATTTTTCTTTGTATATTTTGTGAGAGTAACTGTTTCTTCTTCTTTTATTATATTTTCTTTTATATAATAGCTCTCTTCATTAATAAGCGATATCTCATTAGTATTCCAATCAATTTCTAATTTTTCAGGTAGGTATGCTATATTATGAGCTTCTACTAAATATTTTGTATTTTTATGGGGATATTTGGTTAATTGCTTCCATTTATTATTTTGCTCACTTGTAAATAATTTTATTGAACTAGGTAGATTAAAAAAGGTGCTTTCTATGTTTTTACAAATGTTTACGATAGAATTTATATATGTGTTAATGTTTTTGAAGTCAATTTCTTTAAAGTATTGGATTAAATAGTGATTGTTATTTTCATTCATTATTATGGTTTCTAACTCTTCGTAGTAATGTTCAAAATCAAAATTTGATTTAATTATATCTATATTAGGATAATTATTGTCTATAATGAAATTACAGATAGGTTTATATATTGAATGATAAAGAATTAAATTATTTTTATCCTTTTTTGGTAATTCATTAACTATAATGAAATTACAGATAGGTTTATATATTGAATGATAAAGAATTAAATTATTTTTATCCTTTTTTGGTAATTCATTAAATTTTTCTTCTATATAGTAATTAAGATTTAAATCTTTTTTTTCTTCTTTTTCTAGATTATTATTGAATGATATTGTTTTTCCCGTAATTATATTGGCTGCTTCTTTTATATCAGTAATATTTTTATATTTTTCTTCAATTCTATTTTTGTTGTCTGCTAGAAATATTTCGATTTTAACTGGTGCAATATTGACTTTTAGAAATGATTTTAATTCTTCATCAATGTTGTGAATTTTACTTCCTTTTAAATTAAAATTTTGTTCAGCTTTTATTTTGCTTTTTACAAATTCAATTTGTTTTTTTAAAATTTCAATATTGTATTCATATACATTATTAGAATAGATATTTACAAAGTTTTTTTCATCTATTTCTTCATTTTTTATAATATTTATTAGGGATATTAAATAGCCTTTTACCTCATTTATTGATTTATCTTTTATATTTTTTTCATTTTCTAATAAAAGGTTTGGATCTACTATGGAAATACTATCTAATGTTATTTCTTTTTTAGGCAAATTTCTTTCTCGTCCGTAATATGTAGTTAATTCTGTTAGTAGTTCATATTTTAAATCATTTTCTTCAGTTTTTAATTTATTTTTTTCTTGTTTTATTACTTCTTTTTGTTTTTTTAAATCGATTAGATAGTTTGTTAGTCTTGCTATGTTATTTAAATAAATTGTTTTTTCTTGTTTCTCAAAATCATCTTTTTTTTCGTTTTCTAAAAATTCATTTATATTTAGCATTTCATTGATTGTTATAGTTTCATTTTGATATTTATATATTATTTGAGGATACGGAGTATTGTATGAGTCTAAAGTTAATTTTATGCTATATTGATTGTGATTATTCTTGTACCAAAAAAAGCCTTTTAAAAAGTTATCTAGTTCTTCTTTAGTTTTAAAAGTAAAAGCACGAGTTAAATATCCAAATAATGAATCTTTGATATCTAAACATATTCCTATTTGATTTTCTTTTTGATATATTGTTGGTTCATATTTTTGGGAATTAATATTATAGGTTTTTAGCGTTTCTAAAGCTTCATTAATTGTTAGCATTTATTACTCCTCCTTATTCTAACTAATTATATCATAATCATTTCTTACATGCAATTTTGACTCTTTGATTTTGTAAATATTTAAAGATGCTATGATTGTTATATTGAAAATAATATTGACTAATCCTCAGCAATAATGTATATTAGAAATATAACATAGATAATTATGTGGTAATAATTTTAGCAGGTTTTGATAACCTTTGTCGAATACCATGTAACTTCTCTAAAACTATGTTATTATTCATGAGAAAAGAGGAGAAAGTATGGAGTTTCAAACATTAAAGAAAAGTCATTTGAAAAGAAATATTATCATTGGAATATTAGTAGTAGGAATTATTAGTGCTTGTATTCTTACGTTTACAAGAGCAAAATATAAAAATACACAATCAATACCTTTAGTAACAGGGACGATCAATTACAGTTTAGCAGATTTAAATATTGTAGCAATAAAGGTAGATGGGAAAGAAGTAGAAACAATTCCAGAGGGGAATTACGAATTAACAGGAGAAAGCTATTGTACAGTAAATGGGGAAAAAGATGAAAGTATGAAGTTAAGTTATGATAGTACAACTAGAGGATTAAGTGTAACACCAATGACTGCCAAGGGAACAAAATGTTATTTATATTTTGATGAACAACCTATATTACTAGTAGATGCCATCAAAAGAGATAATACCATCAATAGTGGAACACCAGATTTTAGTAGTGTAGCAATAACAGATGAAGGAGTATACAAAACAGAAGATGACTGGGGAGAGGGTTACTATTTTAGAGGGGCAGTAAATAATAATTGGGTTAGATTTGCCGGATACTATTGGCGGATCATCAGAATTAATGGTGATGAAAGTATTCGATTAATCTATAATGGAACTACAACCAACACAACAGGTAATGATACTGTAATAGGAAATTCAGCTTTTAATTCCAATAATAATAAAAGTGAATATGTCGGATATATGTATACAAGTGGTGAGCAACATGGAAATACAACAAATAGTCCAATTAAAACAATAATAGATAATTGGTATAGTAGTAATTTAGCAAGTTATGCGGATAAAATAAGTACAGAAGCGGGCTTCTGTGGGGATCGAGAAATGTCAAGTGGATACTCATGGAGTAGTCAGCCTAGTAGTGCCATCTACTATGCAGGATATAGAAGATTATATACAAATAAAAGTCCAAGTTTAAAATGTAGTAATAGTAATGATTTGTATACGAGTTCATCAAGTAGTAAAGGAAATAAGAAATTAGCTAATCCAATGGGACTCATTACAGCCGATGAAGTAGTAATGGCTGGGGGATCACGGAGTAGTGAAAATAGTAATTATTACCTATATAATAATGTAAACTATTGGACTATATCTCCGCTTGGTTCTGACGGTAGTGATGCTAGCGTGTTCCGTGTGTATTCGAATGGCACTCTCAATTATTGGAGCGTGAGTTTTGCGATTGGTGTTCGTCCGGTTATCAATATAGCAAGTAATGTAGCAATAAAATCAGGAAATGGTACCTCTTCAACACCGTATGAAATTTAATTTTTCTTGCTTAAATATTTTAAACATTATATAATATATTAGAGGTGGAATATGAAAGCAGAAGTTATTAAACCAAAGAAAGAGATGAAAGAAGCTAGGAGTTTACTTAATCCAATTATTTATTTAGTTTTAGGAATACTTTTAATATTTAAAAGTAATGAAGTAGTAGAATTATTATTTTATGTACTGGGTATTATTGTTATCATTTATGGTATTAAATCTTTTGTTTTATATTATCAAAATAAAGATGTTGTTCAATATAAAAATATTAATTTAACCATTGCGATTGCTTCTGTTATTATTGGCGTGTTACTTATTATTCTTAGTGGAGTATTGGAAGCTAGTATTCGTTATGTTTTAGGTTTTTTCTTTATATTTATGGGTATTAGCAGATTACTTACTTCAATTAGTTTTAATAACTATAAAAACTTTTCAACTATTAGTAATATCGTGTTAATTGCTCTTGGTGTTTATAGTATATTTTTCTCTAATGCAGTACTAGTAATTATTGGTGTTATTTTAGTTATTAATTCCATTATTTTATTTATTGATTATTTTCGATAAAAAAGAGAAACTAGTTGTAATATCTAGTTTCTCTTTTTAAATCTCTTTCTTTAATAGATGCTCGTTTATCATATAGTTTCTTACCTTTACATATTCCTACTAATACTTTTACATAATTCTTTTTGAAATATAGTTTTAATGGGATTAGCGTTAGTCCTTCGATTTTTATTTTTTCTTTTAGTTTTTTTATTTCTTTTTTATGTAATAATAATTTTCTAGTTCTACGTTCATCATGGTTGAATCTATTTCCTTCTTCATATTTGGCTATGTACATATTTAATACGAATGCTTCATTATTTTTAATTGTAATAAACGAGTCTTTTAAGTCTACACTACCTTTTCTTACTGATTTTATTTCAGTTCCTACTAAAGATATTCCTGCTTCTATTTCTTCTAAGATCATATAATCAAAGTAGGCTTTTTTGTTTTTTATTTCGATCATTTTTTTCACCTTCTATGTCAAAATCAATTTGGGCTGTTTCTTTGGAAGCATTTGCAACTTTTATTTTTATTTTATCTCCTATACGATATGTTTTTTTAGTACTTTTACCTATTAGTGATAATAATTCTGGTACATATTCATAATAATCTCCAGGAATATTGCTGATATGAACTAAGCCTTCAACTAAATTTGGTAATTCTACAAAGAAGCCAAAACTTGTTACACTACTAATGATTCCTTCATAAACTTCTCCTATATGGCTTTCCATATATTCAGCCATCTTCATATCATTTACATCTCTTTCAGCATTAGTGGCTGCTACTTCTCTTTCACTAGAGTGTTCAGCAATTTCTACTAAAGAATGCTCTAAAAAGTTTATGGTTGACATACTAAAATCTTTTTCAATTAAATATTTTTTTAGTAGTCTATGAACAGTTAGATCAGGGAATCTTCTGATTGGAGAAGTAAAGTGTGTATAATTAGTACTAGCTAATCCAAAGTGTCCAATATTGGTTTTAGAGTATTCAGCTTTTTTCATACTTCTTAATAAAAGACTAGATAAAATTGGAAATTCTGGTTTATCTTTTAATTCTTCTAATAGTTTTTGCATGGTTTTAGGAGTTATTTCTTTAATGTTGGTTTTAATGTGATATCCTAATGCTTTTACTAAATTTAGAAAGTCTTCTATTTTTTCAGAGTTTGGTAGGTCATGAACACGATAGATAAATGGTAATTCCATATTACTTATATGAGTTGCAACTGTTTCATTTGCGGCAATCATAAAATCTTCAATTAAACTCTCACCCGATCTTTGTTCTCTTTTTTTAATACCTATGGCTTTTCCATTTTCATCTTGAACTATTTTAGCTTCAGGAATATCAAATTCAATATATCCACGATTTACTTTTTTCTTTCTTAATATTTGGGCTAATTCATGCATTTGTTTTAAAGTATCAGCATAAGGTTCATATCCTTCGGGAATACGATCATTTTCTAAAATTTCATTTACATTATCATAGGTCATTTTTTTATTAGACTTGATATAACTTGGGAAGATATCATAACTAATAACATCCCCGTTTTTGTTAATATCCATAACACAACTCATAGTTAATCTTATAACACCTTCATTTAGGGAACATATGCCATTGGATAATTTATGTGGTATCATTGGTATTACAGTATCAGCAAGATAGGAAGATGTTCCTCTTTCATAGGCATCATCACCTAAGGCTGTGTTTTCTTTTACATAGTGGGAAACATCGGCGATATGAACTCCTAGAGTATAGATATTATCTTTTACTTCTAAGCTTATAGCATCATCTATATCTTTAGTATCGGCTCCATCAATTGTAAATATCATTTTGCTTGTTAAATCTGTTCTATCTATTAATTCTTTTTCATCTACTTCTTCTGGTATATTATTTAGTTCTTTTTCTGTATCATGACTGAATTCTTCATATATTCCGTATTTATAGGCAATACTTAAAATATCTATTCCGGCATCATCTTTGTGTCCTAGTATTTTAAGACAATCAGCTGTGTAAGTTTTATTATCAATTTTTTTTGATAATCTTGCTAAAACTTTATGACCTTCTACACAGTTTTTGCTTGTTTCCGGTGTTAAATAAATTTTTAAATTTACTTTATCATCATCTGGTTCTAGTATCTTTTTTTTACCAATTACTTTTACTTCTCCAACAATATTTTCTAATTCTCTTTTTATTATTTTTAATACTTTTCCGGCTGGCTCTAGTCCTTTTTCTGTTACTTCCACTAAGACAATATCGTTGTTGATTGCTCCATTCATATCATTTTTTCCAATATAGATATCATCTTCTTTTTCAAGAAGGAGAAATCCAAATCCTTTTTTATTTACTGATAATTTTCCAATTTTTAATCCGGGACAGTTTTTCATTAATAGATATTTGTCTTTTTTAGTTTTGAAAACTTGATATTCATTTACTAATTCTTCTATATTTTTTTGTAGTTCTTGATATTCTTCTACGGTTGTTAGTTTTAATAAGTCGTTAATTTCAATTAATGCTTTTGCTTCATGGATATTTTTTAAACTTTCTAATATTTGTTCTTTCATTTTCTTTTCCTTTCTCTTTTTAGAGTTTCTTCTTTATTTTTCTTCCATTCTAAATAATAATTAATATAGCACTCGCCACATACTGATTCATAAGTAATTTGATCTTCTCCATCAATAGCGACTTGGTCTCCTTCAAAAGTTGGTAAGCCATTAATGAATCTTAAATTTTGAGTTGCTTTTCTTTTTTTGCATTTACACATAGTTTTTAGCTCTTCAATAGAGTCTGCAATAGCTAGGAGTCTTGCAGACCCTGGAAAGGGCTTCATTTGAAAATCACAACGCAAGCCATAACATAATATGGTTATATTAAATTTTTTACTAATATAAAATAATTCGTTTACTTGTTCTTCTGTTAAAAATTGAGCTTCATCAATTATAATAGCATCTATATGTTCTTTTTCATTTAGTTTAATTTTTATTATATTGATTGGTGATTCTTCTTCACTTAAAAGTCTATCTACTTTTCTTGTAATTCCAATTCTACTTACAATTGTGTCTTCACCTTTTGTATCTATCATGGGTTTCCAAACTAAAACTTTTCCTTCTAATTCTTCGTAGTTATGAGCTACTTGCATAGCCATTGTTGACTTTCCTGCATTCATTGCACTATATCGATACCATAATTTTGCCATACTTCCTCCTTAACTTATTTTATATTTTTGTTCTTTATTTTCATAATAAATGTTTATAACTTTATTATTATCCACATCTTCTTCGTTTAATAATCCATTTTTTATTAGAGTATTTGTTGATATATTGCATCCACTTGTTTTACATGTTTCTTTAAGGCTTTTATTTTCGTTTAGTTCTAAATATACATTAGCTGCAGTGATGATAATATTATTTTTATTTTCTTCGGCTATTTTCTTTTTGTTATCAAAAATATTTAGAACATTCATAGTTAAAACGGTTGCTAAAACTGTCATAATTGCAATTGTTGCTAAAAGCTCTATTAATGTAAATCCTTTCTTATTCATATTATCACCACTTTAATTATAAACTATTTCATTAAATAAGGAAAGAAATAGAATGATTTAATGTAAAGAAAAAAGGGCAATGCCCTATATTGTGATAGTTTTAAATGCAAGATTTAAAACATCAATATTAAATGTTTAGGTTTATCCAATGATTAATCTTGTATCCTAATGCTTTTTTATTTAGCCTTAGCCAAATATTAAGTTTAAAAGGATATTGGGCGCACACCTGGCGTTGTGTTATTCACGTTCCAGTTGTTGAGGAAGCCATTCGAATTCACAGCGAACACGTTAGCATTACTGCTGTTAAAGTTACGCGGAGACAAAAAAGTCTACAGATTTTAGATTAACCAATTTTATTATACTATATAATTAGAACTTTTGAATAAAAAAACAGAATTAATTGTAATTTTTAATTTTTTTCTTTTTTTTGTCAATTTTTACAATAATAAAATAAAATTTGTTTTTGAATATTTTTTTATTTATATCATGTTTAGTTCTTAAATAATATTAAGTAATTTTCTTTTTAAATAATGTTTGGAAATTTTAATAGTTATTCTAATAAGTATTCTAATAATTCTCTATTACTTTCACTGACAAGAGTTCCTTTAAAGAGAATGTCCATATAATTTCCTCTATATTTTTTGGTACCACTATACAGAAAAAAGAGAGGAAAGTCAAATTGCCAAATTGTTCACTTTTATTAATAAAATCAATATTTTTCATTAAATAATATTGTTTTTTTTATTAAGTCAATATAATTAGTAAACCTTTCTTTTTTTAGTAAAATAAAATATGTATAACAATAACATTATAATTGACTAATCCTCAATAATAATGTATATTAGAAATATAACATAAAATAATGCAATTTATAATGCACAAGAACTTCTGACAAGTTTTGACAACCTTTGTCGAATCACATGTAATTTATCTAAAGATATGTTACTATTCATGAGAAAAGAGGAAAAATTATGGAATTTCAAACTTTAAAGAAAAGCCATTTAAAAAGAAATATTATAATGGGGGTATTAGTAACAGGAATAATTAGTGTCTGTATTTTTACATTTACAAGAGCAAAATATCGAATAATACAAAGTATACCTTTAGTAAACGGTACGATTAACTATGAAGTATCGGATTTAAATTTAATCGGTGTTTATCTTGAAGAAGGTAGTGATTACACCAAAGTAGATCAAATCCCTGATACAGGATATACTTTTAATCAAGAGAAAAGTTATTGTAAAATAGGTGATGAAAAACAAAATATGACCATCACTTATGATATGAATACTAAAAATTTAACTATTACTCCAATGACTACCAAAGGAACAAAGTGTTATTTATATTTTGATAAAGAACCAACGTTAAAGGATACAATATTAGCAAATAATAAAGTTAATAGCGGGACACCAAATTTTTCAAAAGTGGCGACAATAGATGAGGGATTATATAAAGCCCAAGATGACTGGGGAGATAGTTACTATTTTAGAGGCGCAGTAACCAATAATTGGGTGACATTTGCGGGATATTATTGGCGGATCATTAGGATCAATGGAGATGGAAGTATCAGGTTAATCTATAACGGAACAAGTACTAAGACAACAGGAGATAGCACTATGATTGATAGTAGACAAACATTTAATACAAGATATAATGGAGGCGAATATGCGGGTTATATGTATACAAAAGGAGAGCAACATGGAAATACAACGAATAGTCCAATTAAAACAGTAATAGATAATTGGTATAATAGTAATCTAGCAAGTTATGCGGATAAGATCAGTAAAGAAGCAGGATTTTGTGGAGATAGAGATTTAGCAAGTGGATCATGGAGTAATACCGCCTCAAGCCTTTCATATGCTGCATACGGAAGATTAGCAGATAATAAAGCACCAACATTAAAATGTAGTAATAGCGCTGATTTGTATACAACCTCATCAAGTAGTAAAGGGAATAAAGCCTTAACTAATCCAATAGGACTTATTACCGCAGATGAAGTATCAATGGCTGGAGGAGTATTCAAGGAAAAAAATCATAGTTATTACTTATATAATAACAGCATTTATTGGACTATGTCTCCGTATATTTTTAGCAATAGTTCTAATCGCGTGTTCTCTGTCGATTCGGATGATTCTCTCAACTATTGGGGCGTGGATAACGAGTGGGGTGTTCGTCCGGTTATTAATATAGCAAGTAATGTAGCAATAAAATCAGGAAATGGAACTTCTTCCACACCATATGAAATTTAGTTTTTGAAATTAACTTTATCAAATAAAAAAGTCAGAAGTATCTCATGAATATTTCTGATTTTTTATGTGGTTTTATTTATTTTTTAATATTTTTTCTAAGAATATTCCGGTATAAGAATTTGGATTTTTAGCTACTTGTTCTGGAGTTCCTGTGGCAACAATGTCTCCTCCTAAATTTCCTCCTTCTGGACCTAAATCGATAATATAATCGGCTACTTTTATAACATCAAGATTATGTTCAATTACAATAACCGTATCACCATTATCTACAATTCGATTTAATATTTGTAATAATTTTTTAATATCTTCACTATGTAATCCAGTTGTAGGTTCATCTAAGATGAAAATACTTTTGCCAGTAGGTTTTTTTTGAAGTTCTTTAGCAAGTTTAACTCTTCCAGCTTCACCACCAGATAAAGTAGGGGCTGGTTGTCCTAATTTTATATAAGATAAACCAACTTCTTCCATTACTTTTAATTTATTATATACTTTAGGAATGTTTTCAAAAAATGGTAAAGCTTCAGAAACTCGCATGTCTAGAACGTCTGCTATATTTTTGTCTTTAAATTTAATGGCTAAAGTTTCTTTATTATATCTCTTACCGCCACATACATCACATGGTACATAAACATCTGGTAAGAAATGCATTTCTATTTTCTTAACGCCATCTCCCCAACACGCTTCACATCTTCCGCCTTTAACATTAAAGGAGAATCTTCCTTTGTCATAACCATGCATTTTGGCTTCTTTGGTATTTGTAAAAACATCACGAATATCATCAAATACTCCTACATATGTAGCAGGGTTACTTCTAGGAGTTCTACCAATCGCATCTTGAGTAATATGGACTACTTTATCAATGTTTTCAATTCCTTTTATTTCTTTACATGCTCCGGGAATTTGTTTAGAACCATTAATTTGAACAGCTAGGGTTTTATAAAGTATTTCGTTAATTAGAGATGATTTTCCACTTCCGGAAACACCTGTTACACATACAAATTTATTTAGCGGTATCTCTACATTTATATTTTTTAAATTATGTTCTTTGGCTTTGATAATTTTTAAAGATTTGCCATTTCCTTTACGACGTTTTTTTGGTACTTCAATTTTTTCTTTTCCGGATAAGTAACGTCCTGTTAGTGAATTTTTGTTTGCCATGACTTCTTTTGGTGTTCCAGCAGCGATAATTTCACCACCAAATTCACCTGCTCCAGGTCCAATATCTACTAGATAGTCCGCTGCTAGCATTGTATCGGTATCATGTTCAACTACAATTAAGGTGTTTCCTAAATCTCGCATTTCTTGCATAGCTTTGATTAATTTTTCATTGTCTTTTTGATGTAAGCCAATACTTGGTTCATCTAAGACATATAAAACACCTGATAATTTTGAACCAATTTGGGTAGCTAAACGGATACGTTGGGCTTCGCCACCAGATAGAGTTCCAGCACTTCTTGATAGGGTTAAATAGCCTAATCCTACATTAATTAAAAAATCTAATCTGTTTAATATTTCTTTGGTAACTAAGCCACTAATTTCTTGTTGTTCTTTGGTTAGTTTTAGTTTGCCAATAAAGTCCCTTAATTCTAAAATGCTGAAATTGGTTATCTCATAGATATTTTTTTTATTAATTTTAACTGATAATACCATATTATTAAGTCTTGCACCTAGACACTTTGGACATGGAGATTCGACCATATACATCTCGATCCATTCTCTTCGCCAATTGCTGGTTGTTTCTAGATGTAATCTTTCTAATTTATTTATAATTCCTTCATAGTAATCCGTTACATAACGAACGTTACCATTTTTTGATACGTATTTAAAGTCTATTTTATCTTTTGAACCATAAAGGATGATATCTAATTCTTTTCGAGTGAAATCTTTTAGGGGTTTGTTTACATCAATATTATAATAAGAACAAACTGCTAAAAGTTGAATGGTTTCAATACTTTGATCGTTATTAATTGTTTTAATACCGCCATTTAAAATAGTTAAATTTTTGTCGGGCATTAATAGAGCTTCTCCAATTTTTAATTTTGTTCCTAATCCTTTACATTCAGGACATGCTCCATATGGAGCATTGAAAGAAAATAGTCTTGGTTCTAATTCAGGAATAGAAAAGTTACAATGAGGACATGCGTAGGACTCACTCATTAATATTTCATTTTCACCAATTACATTAATTAATACTTTTCCTTCGGCTAATTTACAACTTGTTTCAATCGCTTCAAATATTCTTCCTCTTTCTTCTTCTTTTAAAACAATTCTGTCAACAACTACTTCAATATTGTCTTTAATATTTTTTTCTAAGACGATATCTTCATCTAAGGAACGCATTTCACCATTTACTCGAACTCTAGAAAAACCATTTTTCCTTAATTCATCAAATAAATCTTTATGTGTTCCTTTTTCACCATGTACAACTGGAGCCATAATTTCTAGTTTACTATTTTCTTTTAATTCCATGATTCGATTAGTCATTTCTTCAATAGATTGTCTACTGATAGGAATTTCATGTTTGGGGCAGTAAGGTATTCCTATGCGGGCATAAAGAAGTCTTAAGTAATCATAGATTTCAGTAATGGTTCCAACGGTACTTCTAGGGTTTTTATTGGTTGTTTTTTGGTCAATTGAGATACTAGGACTTAATCCTTCAATAGAATCTACGTCTGGTTTTTCACTAATTCCAATAAATTGACGAGCATATGCACTTAAACTTTCAACATATCTTCTTTGTCCTTCAGCGAAAATGGTGTCAAAAGCTAAGGAAGATTTGCCACTTCCTGATACTCCAGTCATTACAATAAGTTTGTTTTTGGGTAATTCAATATTAACATTTTTTAAGTTATTCTCTCTTGCTCCTTTTACAATTATTTTATCCATTTGGGTCACTCCTTTTTTATTATTTTGCATATTCTTGTGCTTTTTATAACTCGTGTGTATATTATAGCACGCGAACAAATGTTAGTCAAACTTGATTTTTAAAATGTTTATGTTATAATAATAAGCAATTCAAAAAGGGGGGATTATTATGGGAAATTTTATACAGCGATTTTTAGCTTGTTCAGATATTGTTATTAATCCAAATCTCATATCAGTTTTTCCAATTATTCCATTTGATATTCAAGGGAAAGCACAACATTTTTTGCTTTTTCAGTTTACTAATCATGGGATACCTAATTATGTTGTTATGGGAATATTGAAAGATGAAAAAAATTTTGAACGTGAAATGTTTTTAAAGTGGTTGCAACTTTTAGTAGACTTAATTATGTTCCAACCAGAAAGAGAGTCTTTAGCTTGCTATTATGAAAAGTTGAAACAATTTAAAAATTCTAGATATTTTAAGGAGTTTTTGTATACACAGGAAGCTTATGATTTAATTCATTGCAAAGCTCACTTTACTGTAGGCGGTGTTATTCATAGAACAATAGGAATTTCCTGTCGAGTAGATGAAGATTGTACAATTTTATTTGAGAATGAGGTTATAGAATTTCCAGAACATCAATTTTTAAAAGGAGATTTTTTTAGAGAATATGAAGATTATGACAATTCTTATTTTTTGAATTATCAAGAATATGCAACTATCTCTTATTTAAATGCGTTTCGTTATGTTCAGTTTAATAAAGAGCGTTTAATGAAAAAAAGTTCGCTTTCTTTAGAAGAGTTGAAATGTAAAGATTTTAATTATTATATGCAATTATTAGACTTTTATTTGGCTCATCAGATCAATTTAAAAACTGAGAGTGAAATAAAGCGTAAATAGTACTGATAATGTCTTAATTTGACAAACTAAACTTTTTATGGTATTATAGCCGTCAAAACCAAAGGTTATGGTTATATAAGGGGGATTTTTTATGTATGAGGATAAGTCTAGAAAGACTATTGAAATTGATTGGAAGTCTTTACTTATCAAATTGGGAGTTTTGTTAGTTGTAGTTTTTCTGGTTATTTGGATTGTTTCTTTATTTAGTAAGAAAGATGAAAATAATTCTAATTTTGGAGTGAATTTACAGTCTATGAGGGATGCTGCAACTGAATATTTTACAGGTTCAAGGCTTCCTAGTGGAGTGAATGACTCTAAAAAAATTACTTTAAAGGAAATGTTTGATCGTAATTTGTTAGTGAAATTTCAAGATGAAAATGGAGATTCTTGTGATACTGTAAATAGTTATGCTGAAGCCACAAAATTGGATGAGGAAAATTATCGAATTGAAGTTAAACTTATTTGTAATAATGATAGTGATACAATTATTAATACTGTAAAACGTAAAGTTACAGATAGTAATAATAATATAGATGATGTGGTAGATGAGGATATTGTTGATGAAAATCCAACTGATATAGATGATTCAAAAGATCAAAATGATTCGGAACAAAATTCTTCTAATCAAACAGGTACGACAAGTAATTCTAATCGTCCATCTGGTAATACTTCTGGAAGTTCTAAGCCAAATAATAGTGGTACTAGTTCTAATCAAGGTAGTCATAATAATAATAGTGGTTCTTCTACTTCTAATACATGTAGTTATGGAAAAAAGGAGTACTCAACTACTTATCCTCTTGCTTATGTTGTTAGTGGAAATTGTGCTGTAAGTTTATCTACACTAAATAATTTACATTCTAATAGTGCAACACGTGTGGGTAATACTGAATATACTAAATTGTTAAAAGAAGTAGCGGATCTTGAGAAAAGTACAGGTGCTGATTTGATTGTTAGTAATCCACAGTATTCTAAAGTAGCAAATAAAGCCAATACTGGTTATGTTGGATATCAAATTTATTTTAGTGTTAAACAACGCTCTACTTATTCGGCTCAAACGATTTATTCTTATTATTTGGATCAGAATGGTAATCGTAAAGTTATTATTGATAATCGAAATAGTTTAAAAGGAAATTCTAATAGTGGAAGTTCTAATATAGCGGTTAAAAGTATATCTTTAAACCGTAGTAGTATAACTTTAGATGTAGGGGATAATTATACACTTAAAGCTACTATTAATCCAAGTAATGCTACAGATAAGAATATTTCTTGGTCAAGTAGTAATAGTAGAGTAGCAACGGTTTCTTCTAGCGGTAAAGTAACGGCCAAACGTGAGGGAACTACGACAATTAAAGCTAGTGTTGGGGGAAAAACAGCTTCTGTAAAAGTCTATGTTAATGAAGAGAAAACTTATCGTTATTGTAGTACTGATAAAACGCGGGTTTATTCGATGGGTTTTGTTACTACAAATATGATTTCGGGTTCTAGTACTTATCGAGATAGTTATCAGGTTTCTTATCATATTAATAAAGATCTGGATATTATTGATGTGGAGTATGATATTATAACAGTAAATAATGAATATTTGACTATTTATAATTATATGAAAAATGGTAATTCATTATTAGCTTTAGGAGAATATGGAGTATATCCTAATAATTATGGAGATTTAAGAGATAGTTCTTTAAAAGATGATAATTTTTCAGTGAAAGTCGATTATGTTAAAAGAGTTGGAAATACTTATTATTTTGATATTGATCGTAAGCTATCTAATTTAAGAAATATTCGTTATGTTTCGCCATATCGTGTTACCAATTCTTTACGAGTTTATTATTTACCATTATATTTAGATATTATTTCAGTTGATTATGATGATTGTAAGAAAATTACAAGTAGTCAAGTTAAAAAATATGAGAATTTAGGTTATGTTTTGGTGGATTAAAAAAAGAGCTTTGTAGCTCTTTTTTTTTGAGTTGTGAAACTTCAAGGAGATTTCGTATCTATAAAAAATAAATTAATTTCTTACTTTATTTTCTTCTTGGCCCTCACCATTACCATAGATACAGGCTTCGATCATACTAATTACTACATTGTTAAAAGAGGTGCTGTTTTCTTTTGCTATTTTCTCAACTTCTTTTAACAGCGAATCTTTAATATATAAAGATTTGTAACTAGCTGGATCTTTTTGCCTTGTTTGTCTTACAACAAAATCCATTTTCACACCTCATATATATTTTAATATGTTTTCAAAATATATTAAAGAATAGATTTTTCTAATATATTTTTATATGATATGATTTTTGTGTCAAATTTAAAAAAATGGGTTGTATATTGGGTTTGTCTTTTGCTATAATAACGATAGGTGAGTGACATGGATTATAAATTTACATCAAGAGATGTTCAAGATACTTTAACTTTGGCTGAAAATATTGAAAGTGAGAAATTTTCAGGTATGGTTATTTGTCTAAATGGCGATCTTGGAAGTGGCAAAACAGTTTTTGTTAAAGGTTTTGCAGCATCATTAGGCATAACTGATAATATTACTTCGCCTACATTTACGATAGTAAAAGAATATATGAGTGGTGAAATGCCTTTATATCATATGGATGTTTATCGGATTAATGATAATGAAGATTTTGGAGTTGAAGATTACTTTAATAAAGATGGAATCTGTATTATTGAATGGTCTGAATTGATTGAAGATAGACTTCCAAGTGAAAGACTAGATATTAATTTTAAGATTGTTGATGAAAATACGAGAGTTCTTTTATTTGTTCCACATGGAGAACAATACGAAGAATTATGTAATGCTGTTTTATAATCTCACTTTAAAATGTGAGATTTTGTGCTCTAAAGGAGGGTTTTATGTATACACTTTTTATTGATACTCATTATACAGAATTAAGATTGGCTTTATTTAAAAATAATGAGGTATGGGATCAATTTATTAAATGTGAAGGAAAGCATTCGGAAATATTTATTCCTTTGTTAGAAGAATTGCTGGAAAAAAATTGCGTTACTTTTGATGATTTAAGTGGTATAATAATTATTAATGGACCAGGATCTTTTACAGGGGTGCGAATTGGTGTAGTTGTTTCTAAATTAATTAGTTATTGTAAAAGTGTTCCTCTAAAGGTTATTTCTTATTTACAAGCTTTAGCTTTGAAATATGATAATGAATGTTTGGTCGGGTTTAAAGATAGAAATGGAATGTTTGTAGGACGATTTGATAAAGATCATGAGTTAATAGGAGACTATTTCTATTTATGTAATCAAGAGTTAGAGGATTATCCAGAAAATATAATAGAAGATGAAGAAATTAATTTAGATATGGTTTATCAATATTTACAAAATAAGTCAGCGGTAGAACCTCATTTTGTTAAACCTATTTATGTTAAGAAAATTGAGGTGGACAATGATTAGAGAAGCTGATGTTTATGATATTCCAAGAATAAATGAGCTTGGTGGTTTACTTGAAGAAAACTTTAGTAAAGTTTATTCTATTAATGAGATGTTAGAGGATGGTATTTCTAAAGTTTTTGTTTATGAGAAAGATGACCAAGTTGTGGGTTTTTTAACTGCTACTTATCTTTATGAGACTTGTGATATTTTAAGTTTAGTAGTTGATCCTTTATATCGTAAACAAATGATTGCTAGTAATTTACTCGATTATTTAATTAGTGATATGGACGAAAATCTAAAGGTTATTACTTTAGAAGTTGCTACTAAAAATATTCCAGCATTAAATTTGTATGAGAAATTTGGATTTGAAGTTATTCATGTGCGAAAGAATTATTATAAAGATGATGATGCTTATTTGATGTCAAGAAAAAGTGAATAATAAAGTGAGGTGAGAATATGGATGTCTATATTTTAGCAATAGAATCAAGCTGTGATGAAACTAGTATGGCTATCGTTAAAAATGGATGTGAAGTTGTTTCTTTATCAGTTACAACGCAAATGGATACGCATGCTAAATATGGTGGTGTTGTTCCAGAAATTGCTAGTCGTATGCATACAGAAGCAATAACTTTAGTATTAGAGGATTGTTTAGAAAAAGCACAGATGAAAATAGAAGATATGGATGCGGTTGCTGTTACTTATGCTCCAGGTCTTACCGGTTCTTTAATGGTTGGAGTAGAAGCAGCTAAAATAATCTCTTTAATGTATCATAAACCTTTAATTGCTGTTAATCATTTAATTGGGCATATTTATGCAAATAATTTGGAAAATAAAATGGAATATCCTTTGCTAGCTTTAATTGTTAGTGGAGGGCATACAGAGTTAATTATAATGGAAGATGATTATCAATTTAAAAAACTTGGAGAAACAATGGATGATGCTATTGGAGAAGCTTATGATAAAGTAGCTAGAGTAGTAGGTCTTCCATATCCTGGTGGGCCAAATATTGAAAGGCTCGCTAAAGAAGGAGAACATACTTATCAGTTACCAAAACCGGTTATGGATGATACTTATCAATTTAGCTATAGCGGACTTAAAAGTGCAGTTATTAATTTAGTACATAATGAGGCTCAACGTGGTAATGAGATTAGAAAATCCGATTTAGCTAGAACTTTTCAAGATATTGCAGTAGATGAATTAGTTAGAAAAGTAGAACTTGCACTTAAAAACACCAACATTAAAAGACTTGTTATTGCTGGTGGTGTATCTGCCAATCAATATTTAAAGAGCGAAATGGAAAAGTTATGTAGTAAATATAATGCTAAATTAATGATTCCTAGACTTCTTTATTGCACAGATAATGCTGCTATGATTGGGGCTGCTGCTTATCCTAAATATTTAAAAAAAGAATTTAGTGATTATTTTCTTAATGTTAGTAGTAGTGCTGATATTGCTTAATGGATTATACTAGTTTAGTATAATTCTTTTTTATATAACTTGGTTATTAAAAGTTAGTATATCAGCTTCTTTTATTATTATTTTAGTATCTATTTTTCCTAATAAATAATCACTAGAAATATGATATAGTTTTACATATTCCATTAAAAAGGTTGTACTAATTAAAGTATGACCTTTTTCATATTTGCTAATTAAACTTCGATTTAAAGATAATTTTTTTCCAATATATTCTTGAGTATGTTTATGTTCTTTTCTAATTTCTTTTAATCTTTTAGCTGATAAATTAATATTAATTTCTTTTTTACTATGTTTATAATTTTTAGTATTAGTAAATCCTAAAGCATAGTCAATACTACAATTAAAAGCATTGCAAAAACTATTTAATCTTTTCAAGGGGATAATATCTAATTCTAGTTCCCATAAAGAATATGTTCCTTTTGTAACTCCTATAAGTTCACCGACAGTAAATTGCTTTAATTCACTTTCTTCTCTTATATCTTTTAATCTCATAAAACCACTCTCTTTTGCCTATTTATAAGTATTTTATTATGATTATGGTTTTCATAGATTAAAAGCTGTACATATTCACTTAAATAAAGGAAGAAGTGTTATTTTTGGCTGTACATATTCACAAAATTATTGACTAATTCTCAATAATAATGTATATTAGAAATATAACATAGATAATTATATGGTAATAATTTTGGCAAGTTTTGATAACCTTTGTCGAATACCATGTAATTTATCTAAAGATATGTTACTATTCATGAGAAAAGAGGAGAAAGTATGGAGTTTCAAACTTTAAAGAAAAGCCATTTAAAAAGAAATATCATTATAGGAGTAGTATGTATAGCAATCATTAGTGCAGTAGTATTAAACTTTACAAGAGCAAAGTATCGAACAACACAAAGTATTCCTTTAGTAACAGGAACAATCAACTATAGCTTAGCAGATTTAAATATTGTAGCAATTACAATCGATGGAAAAGAAGTAGATACAATCCCTGAGGGAAATTATGAATTAACAAGTGAAAGTTATTGTACAGTGAATGGCAAAGAAGATAGTAGTATTAAATTAAGTTATGATAGTACAACTAAAGGATTAAGTGTAACACCTATGACTTCTAAAGGAACAAAGTGTTATTTATATTTTGATACTGATCTTGGTGGCAATGCTGGAGAAGAAATTCTTACACATTATAAAACAATTAAAACAAGAAGTTTACCATTTACGACTAGTACAATTGTAACAGATACAACAACAGGAACAATTTATAAAGCTCAAGATGATTGGGGAGATACTTACTACTTTGCCGGAAATCCAACTGATAATTGGATGAAGTTTGCTGGATACTATTGGCGAATTATCCGAATTAATGGAGATGGAAGTATAAAGATACAAATAGAGAGCTAGCAAAAGGAGATTTAACAGGGAAGAGTGGAAAGATCAAATTATTAACAGAAGAGAAAGAAGTAGAAAGTAAAACAGTATTTAACTATACGGAGAAAGAAGTAGAGAGTAAAACAGTATTTAACTATACTATAACTATCACCTTTGAAGATATAGGAAAAGATCAAAACCATAATCAAAACAAGGGAATAGAGGGAAATGTCGAAGTAGAGTTTACAGAGAGAGTAGGAAGTGAATATATATTAAGTCATTATGATACGATTTTAACAAGGAATGATTTTAGTGAAACAGTAGAGAATACGACAACAGGGACAATTTATAAATCATTAGATGAGAGTCAATATGATGAAGATGGAGAGGTATATTATTTTGCAGGAGCACCAACGGATAACTATGTAAAGTTTGCAGGATATTATTGGCGAATAATCCGAATTAATGGAGATGGAAGTATCCGAATGATCTATAATGGAGAAAGTACGGCAACAACAGGAACAGATACACAAATAAGTACGAGTGTATATAACGCTTCATATAATGATAATGCCTATGTAGGATATATGTATGGAAGTACAGGAGCAAATAGTTATGCAGCAACACATGCAAATAATAATCCTAGTATAATCAAGGGAGTGTTAGATAGTTGGTATCAAACCAATATAGTAAATAAAGGATATGGGGATAAGGTAAGTAAAGAAGCAGGATTCTGTAATGATAGAAGAATAGCAGGAGAGAATGAAACGTTCTGGAATAGTGATACAAAGAAGGGATACGGAACAAATATAACAGCATATGCACCATTTTCAAGATTTTTGACAACAGGTGGAGGTTGGGCAAGTAAACAAAATCCAACATTAAAATGTAGTCAACTAAGTAGTGATATGTTTACACCAGGAACAAGTAGTAAAGGGAATAAGAAATTAAGTAGTCCAGTAGGACTCATAACAGCAGATGAAGTAGTATATGCAGGAGGAAAAGGAGGAACAAATAATACAAGTTATTACCTATATACAGGACAAAACTATTGGACCATGTCTCCGTATTACGTTAACTCTAACGGTAATGCTGGCGTGTTCTATGTGCATTCGGGTGGCGGCCTCAACCTCAACCGCGTGGATCTCACGAATGGTGTGCGCCCAGTTATCAATATAGCTAATGATGTTGAAATAACTGGTAGTGGAACTAGTGATGATCCATATATAGTAGAAGGAGCAGAATAAGATGAAAGATAAGAATAAAAAATTAATGATTGTTGTAGCAAGTTTATTGCTAGTAATAGGAGTTTCATTTGCATACTTTACAGTTTCTATTATCTTAAAAGGTGAGGGAAGTAAAGTAGATTTTACTACAGCAACCCTAAAAGGATCAAAATTGGTAGTAGAAGGAAATTTAGTTTTTGATGATATAGATATGTATCCGGGGCATCAAAATGTAAGTAGTATAAAGGTGACAGCAACAGGAGATAATGAATTAATCCCGTATCATGTAATATGGGAAGGAGAAAATGGTTTAAATACACCATTAAATTATGTAGTTTATAAAACTAGTAGTAAAGTAGATGTAAGTGTTCAATGTGAAAAAGAGCAAGAAGTTATGAATGGAGCAAAGATGTATTATGAAGAATGTTCTATTCAGAATGTAGAGTCATTAGGAAGTGTAGTAGCGGAAGGGACGATAGGAGAAGGAAAAGTAAAAGAGATACTAGTAAAAGATGAATTTATAACAGCATCACCAACAGGGGAAGAAGTATATTATTATGTAATATTAGAATATCCAAACTTAGAAGAGAGTCAGAATGGAGATATAGGAAATAGTTTCAAAGGTGAAGTAACAGTAAGTCTAAGTGAAACAGAGCCAGATATTAATATTATAGCAGCGTATATAGAACAAGAAGATGGAACATATAAAGAAGTAAGTGAGATACCACAAAGTGGATATACACTTAATATAGAGAAAAGTGTATGTAATAATGGAGCAACCGTTGGTTGGGATTATGATGATGATAGCATAAAAGTAAAATCTTTAACAAAAAGCGGAACAAGTTGTTATTTATATTTTGATGAGCAATTATGTACTGGTCGTGCATGTAATATAATCTTGTCTAATAAAAATATAGCAGTAAGAACAGATTTTAGCACGGTTTTAACAGAAGATACAACTGGAACAGTATATTTGGCGAATACAAGTAAAGGAACGACTTATTATTTTGCAGGGAATCCGACAGATAACTGGGTTAAATTTGCTGGCTTTTATTGGCGAATTATAAGAATAAATGAAGATGGAACATTAAGACTAATTTATAGTGGTAAAGATAAGCCGGAGATAACTGGAACGATTGCTGTAGGTGGTGGAGATTTTAGTGGAAGAATTGGTGATAATGCGTATGTAGGATATATGTATAGTGTGGGGAGTTTAAGGGGATTAGGAACTAGTAGTATGATAAAAGATTCATTAGACAGTTGGTATCAAAATAACCTTTTAAATTATAAAAGTAAGATAGATGGTAATGCAGGATTTTGCGGAGATAGAACACCAAGTACAAGCAGCGATTCAATAAATAATTCAGGTGGAACAGGTAAAATTACAACGTATTATGCTGCATATGTAAGATTATGGACAGATAAGTTGCCAACATTTGAATGTAGTGATAGTAGTGATTTATATACCACAAGTGGAAGTAATGCGGGAAATGGAGCCCTAACATATCCAATTGGACTTATTTCAGCGGATGAAGTAGCTTTTGCGGGTGGAGTAAGAGGTTTAAGCAATACAAATTATTATTTATATACAGGACAGTATTATTGGACCATGTCTCCATGGTTTTGCAGGTCGGAAGATGGTAGAGCTATGGTTGCTCGAATTAATGATGATGGTAGCATAGATGGTGGTTGGGTTGAAAATATGTCACATGGTTATCGTCCAGTAATTAATGTAAAATCCGATGTTCAATTAGTAGGAACTGGTACAAGCAGTGATCCTTATGTAGTAGTTGGAGCTAGAAGTATATTATTTTGCAGGAGCACCAACGGATAACTATGTAAAGTTTGCAGGCTTTTATTGGAGAATAATCCGAATCAATGGAGATGGAAGTATCAGAATGATTTATCAAGGAACAAGTGCCAATACAACAGGAACAGGTACACAATTACAAACAAATGCATTTAATTCAAGTTATAACAGAAGTGAATATGTAGGATATATGTACACTGGTGGCCAACAACACGGAAATACAACAGATAGTCCAATAAAAGATGTATTGGATAGTTGGTATAGTAGTAATTTGGCAAGTTATGCAGATAAGATTAGTGTCGAAGCAGGATTCTGCGGAGATAGAGAGGTGGCAAGTGGATATTCATGGAGTAGTGAGCCTAGTAGTACAATTTATTATAAAACATATGAAAGATTAAATACAAATAAAAGTCCAAGTTTTAAATGCAGTAATAGTGCCGATTTATATACAACCTCATCAAGTAGTAAAGGAAATAAAGCACTAACCAATCCAATAGGACTTATTACCGCTGATGAAGTATCAATGGCTGGAGGAGTATGGGTGCAAAATAATCAAAAATATTACTTATATACGGAGCAAGAGTATTGGAGTATGTCTCCATATCTCTATCCTCAAGCTAACGTGGTTATTGTGCATTCGAATGGCGACCTCAATGGTGTCAGCGGCGTCTATTGGGGAGAGCCGGGCGTTCGCCCAGTAATTAATCTGGCTTATGATGTAGAAATTTCGGGTAGTGGAACAAGTAGTGATCCGTATGTAGTAGTTGGAGCTGAATAAGAAGTGTAGAACTTCTTTTTTCTTTTGCAGATTTTGTCGAATGGTTTTGCTTGCCTTTTTTATTGTTTTTCGGTAATATATCAAGTTAAGAGTGTTTTTAAAGACATATTTTGGTATAATGATTAGGTTAGAAGGGTTATTATGAGTATATTAAAAGTTGAAAAATTGTGTAAAAAGATCGGAAAAAAAGAGATACTAAAAGATATTTCTTTTGAAATAAATGAAGGGGATATTTTAGCTTTTATTGGCCCGAATGGAGCTGGTAAGACGACAACAATTAAATGTATTTTAGGGTTACAAAGAATTAGTTCTGGTAAAGTTTTGATTCATGGTTTTGATATAAGGAAAGATTTTGTGGATGCTATATCTTTAATTGGATGCCTTGTAGAAGAACCAGATGTTTATATGTATTTATCAGGGTTAGAAAATTTAAAGATTCAAGCTAGAATGTATAAAAATGTTTTAATGGATGATATTACTAGAGTAGTAGAGTTAGTTGGATTAGAAACACGAATTCATGATAAAGTAAATAAATATTCTCTTGGGATGAGACAAAGACTTGGAATTGCTATTGCACTACTTCATTCGCCTAAATTACTTATTTTAGATGAACCAACTAATGGACTTGATCCAGAAGGAATTAAAGATTTAAGAGTATTACTTAAAAGACTTGCTAAAAGTGGAGTGGGGATATTAATTTCTAGTCATAATTTAAGTGAACTTGAAAGTTTTTGTAATCGGGTTTGCATTCTTTCTAAAGGAGAAATTATTGAAGAAAGCTCAATTGAAAAAATTAAGAGTATGGATGAAAATAAATATATTCTTAAAGTAGATGATAGTAGGAAATGTGAAAAATGGCTTTTAGAAAATGATAAAATAATTGATGAACAATATTTAGAAGTCATTCGGGATGAAGATGAAATTGCTCTTTTTATTCGTAATTTAGTTATGAATGATATTCGTATTTTTGAAGTACAGAAAGAAAGTATGAGTTTGGAAGAAGCTTTTATGAAGAAGTCTGGTGGTGAGAAAAATGATAAGATTGATGAAAAATGAGATTATTAAGTTACTTAAGAAAAAGAGTTTTTATATTGTTACTTTTATTTTTGTATTATTTTGCATTCTTACTAATGTAGTTTATGATAGTTCTTTGGATACGATTTTAGAAGAGAATATTAATATAGAAGAAATAGAAGCAGAAAATAAAGGATTAGATTTAAGTAAAGAGGATGACTTAGCTATTTATGTAGATAATCTAACTACTTTAAAAATAGAAGAATTAAAAGAAGTTTATTCTTCTAATGAAGCAAAATTTTTAATTGAAAATAATTTATATTCTCTTATTTATCAGATGTATGAAAGTAAATACGTTTTAGAAGATGAGGAATTATATCAAAAATATAATTTAGAGTTAGAGAATAATATTTTAAAAATTGAAAATAATGATTGGAGTTATTTTAAAGAACAAAGAATAAAGTATTTAGAAAAAAGAGTGAATGAAACAAAAGATATTGAAAAAGAAAGATATCAGGCTTTATTAAAACTTGCTCTTTATCGAAAAGAAAAAGATGTACCATATGATGAAGATCATTATTTACATACTTCTATTCTTTATTTAGAAGAAAATATGTATGAATATATCAATTTATTACATGATGATAATTTAACTAAAGAAGAAGAAAGCAGACTTTCTTTTTTAAAAGAAAATATGAGTATTCATGAATATGTATTAGAGCATCAACAAGATATATTAAATGAACATACTTTAAGAGCGGTTTTTACTAATTTTTCAGGAGAATTTGGAATTTTTATTTTAATCTATGTTATTATGCTCGCTGGTTCGATTGTAAGTGAAGAATATTCAAGGGGGACTATTAAATATTTACTTACTAAACCTTTTAAGAGAAGAACTATTTTGACTTCTAAGTTGTTAGTTGTTATTCTTTTTATTCCTCTTATTATGTTATTTATGAGTTTTTTCGAACTATTAATTGGAGGAATTATTTTAGGGTTTGATTCTCTTAGTGTTCCGGTTGTTTTATATACGAGTAGTGGTCTTGTTAGTTATTCTGTTTTAGAATATTTAGGCTTGTTATTGTTAAGTAGTCTACCTATGTATTATGTGATTGGAATGGTGGCATTTATGATTAGTACTGTTACAGCTTCAACATCTGCAGCCATTACGATTAGTTTTTTATTCTATTTGCTTGGAAATGTGATTTCTAATTTAGCTCTTATTTATTCACTTCCAATTTTTAAAGTTTTTGTTTCGCTTTATTGGGATTTTAGCTATCTTGTAACTGTTCAAACACAACCTTTTGGAGCTTCTATTTTAACTTCTATTCTGGTTGTTTTAGCTTATATATTTTTAATGTTATGTATAGCTTATGTCTTCTTTATGAAAAAGGATGTAAAAAATATTTAAAATTTGCTATACTAAATAATAGGTAGTGATTATATGAAGTATAAAGTTTTTAAAGTTATATTTGCTATTTTAATTATTATTATGTTTATTTTAGCTACTGTTTTTTTGATCAGAGGTTTAACAATGGAAGAAGATAAAGATTCTAAGAATCCTTCTATTCCTAGTGTTTCTAAAGTTGATGTAAATAAGATTATTTCTGATATTAAAAATGAAAATGGTGAGCCTTATTATGAAAGTGATAAGATAGATGAATTTACTTGTTTAACTTTTCTAAAAGATAACAGAATGCAATCTTATATGATTGATTCTTATACAGGAGAAGAATTAACTTTAGAAGATATTTTAAAAGAGGGAAGCTTAAAGGATTTTGAAAACAAAGAACTAGAACTTTTAAAACTGAAATATCCAGAATTTATTGTTGAAGGAATTCAAAATAGTGAGGGAGTAAAAGTATATGTCATAAAGGATCAGGAAATGGTTATTTATTATTATGATTATACTTATGATTATGAATATCAAGATGTGGTCTCGCTTACTATTAATTATAATGAAATTCATGATTATTTAGATTTTACGCATGTTTTAGATGAGAATTATGAAAATGAAGATGGATATCAATATAGTAAAGATAAAAAGACTGTTGCTATTACTTTTGATGATGGTCCTAGTAGTACTTATAATGCTAAATTTTTAGATGTTTTAGCTAGAAATAAAGCACATGCTACTTTCTTTATGGTTGGAACTATGATGAATAGTTGTCAAAGTTGTGTTTTAAATACATATAAATCGGGTAATGAAGTTGCTTCACATACTTATAATCATATGAATATGAAAAAGAATAGTATTTTAGATGTAAATGAAAATATTAAAAAAACAGATGATTTATATTATCAAATTACAGGGGATCATATTAAGTATGTTAGACCTCCGTATGGAGCATATAGTAAAACGAATTTAGAAAATGTAGATTATCCACTTATTTTGTGGAATTTGGATACTGAGGATTGGCGGTATCGGGATGTGGACCACATTGTTAATTATGTCATGGATAATGTAAGTGATGGTTCTGTCATTTTAATGCATGAATTATATCAGACAAGTGTCGAAGCTTTAGAAATCTTACTTCCTAAATTATATGCTGCAGGTTATCAGGTGGTTAGTATTAGTGAACTTGCTACTCTTCAAGGGAAAACATTAGAGGCAGGACATGCTTATCGAGCAATGATGGGTTGATTAGATAATTCCAAAATCATTATCTGGTGTGTTACGGTTTATTTCAGCTATCCATGTTAGAATACCACCAATAAAGAATAATAGGGCTGCTATTAAAGCTACATGAGAGGTAATAACCTCTTTTCTTGTGGCTTCTTTTTTTAAATGTTTTATATCATCATAGTTTAATATAATAAAATACAGGTAAATAAAAAGAGCAATTGTTAATACGGTAATATTAATTAATTTAAATTTTTTTTGACTATTTGGATTATTGGTTTTTAGATAGTTTCTTTCGTATTGATCAGATATTAAAGCTGCTAGTGCTATAAAAAGATATACTATCCAAATTAGATCTTCAGTATTTAGTCTTTGTAATTTTACTCCTATATTCATGTTAAACTATATGGGCTTTTTTAATTTTTATTCAAAAAAAACTAGCAATAGCTAGTTTGATTCAGATTGATATAAAGTTTGATAAGACTTACATGTTTTTAATAATTCTTGGTGAGGACCACTAGCAATTAATTTACCTTGTTCAATTACATGAATTTCATCAGCATCCATAATGGTAGATAAGCGATGACCAACAATAATAATTGTATGATCCTTTACTAAATTATCAATTGTTTTTTTAATAAATTCTTGAGATTCATTATCTAAAGCACTAGTGGCTTCATCAAATAAGATAATTTTAGTATTTAATAGTAAAGTTCTTGCGATAGCTAAACGTTGCTTTTGCCCTCCAGATAAGTTGATACCACCTTCTCCAATAATTGTATTGTACTGTTCTGGTAAACTCATAATGTAATCATCTATATATGCTTTTTTACAAAAAGAACGAACATTTTCTAGAGTAACATCGGGTTTTACTAGTTTAAAATTATCTAAGATAGACAGATTAAATATGAAAGGGCTTTGTCTAATAATAGATATGTTGTTACGTAAAGATTCTTTGGTTAAATCTTTTAAGTTTATTTCATCTAAAGTAATTTCACCTTTAGTAGGATCAAAATATCGTAATAATAAATTAAAAATTGTACTCTTTCCATTTCCACTTTTTCCGACAATGGCTATTTTTTTATGGGGAGTAATTTTGAGATTTAGATTGTTTAATGTATAATTTTCATTTTCTTTATATTTAAATCTTACGTTTTTAAATTCAATAATTCCTTTTGCATTATTAAGAACTTGATTTCCATATTTTTCATCTTGATATAATTTATTGTTTAATATTTCATTAATTCTTTTTAAAGAAACCGTTACCTTATTAAAACTTACTCCAAAATCACTGATACTTTCAACTACTTCATCAATACGCCAAATGTATGTTTCCATCATTAAGAAAATACTTAAACTAATGGTTCCCTCTAAAAAAGCTTTTCCAGTTGTAAAAAGTATTAAAAATTGAATTAGGAAATATGCTAAATTGTTTAGAGCATAATACCATCTTTCATATTTGCGTACTTTAGCTGTATGATTAAATAATTTATGAATCACTTTGGAAATATTTTCTTCAATGATTGAGGTAATTCCTAAAGATTTAATTTCACGAATTCCAGTAATATTTTCGGTTGCAACTTTTACATAAGCATCACTTTCTTTTTTGATATTTTCTTGACTTTTTTTGATTTTAGGGAAAAATTTTGTGGAAATAAATCCCATGATAATAGCTAAGAAAATAATTTCTAAAAATAAGATGAAAGAGATTTGAAGAGCAATTATCATTACAACAATTACGACAATAGCTTTACATATTAATCTTACGATTTTAGCTAAAAGTTCCATTACACGATCAGGATCGGTATATAAGCGATTGATAAATTCGCCAACTCCAACTTCTTCAAAGGCAATCGCTGGAAGATTATCAATCTTTTTGTATAAGTCAATGCTGACATTTTTGGTAAATTTAATTTCAAAATAAGTGTAAAGATAATCTCGGGGAATTTGAAGAAAAGTATAAAAAATAATATAGATTCCTTCATAAATGGCTAAATATAAAGTAAAATTTGCTAGGTTTTTAGCAACTAAAGCTTCGACGGCGATTCCCCAAAAGTAAACGGATATTAAAGCTGGTAAGTAGGATAAGCCTACTAAAATGATGTAAAATAATAGCTTTAATTTATCATCTTTTATATAATTCCAAAATTTTTTAAAATGTTTTAGTTTTTGCATTCTTTCAACTCCTTTATTTTTTTTGTTGCTTTATCATAGCATTCTTCTTTTTTGTTGTCAAATACAGATTATGCGTAGAGTAACTTTTTGAAAAGGATTTTGGCCTTTTTGCTAAAAAAATAAAAAATTAGCAGTTATATATTGACAAGTGCTAAGCATAATATTATAATGGTATTAGCACTTAGAGGTAAAAGGTGCTAAGTAGGTGATGAAAGTGGATGAAAGACAAAAAAGCTTACTTAAAGAAATTGTAGAATGTTATATTAAAGAGATTAAACCGATTGGTTCAAAACATCTATGTGATAAATTTAAGTGTTCTAGTGCTACAATTCGTAATGAAATGGCTATTTTAGAGAAATTGGGATATATTGAAAAAAACCATATTTCTAGTGGTCGTATTCCTAGTGAAGCTGGCTATAGATATTATGTAGAGTATTTGATGGAACCAAAAGAGTTAAGTGGGGAAGATATGTTGAAACTTCAAACTTTATTTTCGAATAAAAGCTTAACAGTTAGTGATGCCATTGAAAAATGTTTGGAGATTATTAGCGATATTACGAATTATACAAGTGTTTCTTTAGGTAAAGAAAGTGATGAGAATGTTTTAAGACAAATTAATATTATTCCACTTGATGAAGTAAAATTAGTGGCTTTAGTTTGTACGGATAAAGGAATTGTCAAAAATAAACAATTTAGTATTCCAAAAGATATTCGGATGATGGAAGTAGTTAAAATAAGTGAAATTATTAATAAAATGCTTATTGGGACACCACTTCCGTTAGTTGGAGAACGTTTAGAATATGATATTAAGCCTATTATTTCAAAACAAGTAGAACAATATGAAGCAGTCTATGGCATATTTTATGATGCTTTTCATGATTTCATTCATAATAATGAGAATATCCATGTTGTTGGAAAATCGAAAATGTTAAATCAACCGGAGTATAATGAACCATCGGAGATTAAACGTCTTATTTCTAAACTTGAAGATGAAGAACAAGTGAGGAAGATTGAAAAGAATGATAATCGAGATATTAGCATTTATATTGGTAGTGAGAGTAATTTCGATGATAACGTTACAGTTGTTAAGACGAACTATTCTCTAGGTGGAGAAGAAGGTACGATTGCGATTATCGGTCCAAAAAGAATGGAATATGATCGAGTAGTAGCAGTACTTAATATTTTAAATAAATGGCTAGAGGAAAAAGGTGATTAAATGGAAGAAGAAGTAAAAGAAAATAATACAGAGCCTCTACAAAATGATACTGTAGTAGAGGGGCAACCTGTAAAAGAAGAATCCAAAAAGAAAGTAAAAGAAAAAAGAAAAAAAATTGACAAGGAAAAAGATGAACTTATTAAAGCTAATTTGGACTTAAAAGAGAAAGTGTTACGAATTACTGCTGAGATGCAAAATATCAGAAGAAGAAGTGAGATTGATCTAGCAAATGCTTATAAATATGATGGCTTTGATATGGTAGAGAAGCTCCTTCCAATTATTGATAATTTTGAAAGAGCCTTAAAAATTAAACAAGAAGGTACCGAAAAGTTTTTAGAAGGATTTAGAATGATTTATGATAACCTGATTAGTATTTTAACTAGTAAAGGTGTGGTAGAAATTGAATGTTTCCATAAAGAATTTGATCCTAATATTATGAATGCAGTAGTAACTGGTAATGATCCTGAATTAGAAAATAATGTTGTCCTTGAAGTTTTACAAAAAGGATATATGTATCAAGATAAAATACTTAGACCAGCCATGGTTAAAGTAAATGAAAAGGAGAGTGAATAACATGGCAAAAATTATAGGTATAGATTTAGGTACAACAAATAGTTGTGTTGCTGTTTTAGAGGGTGGTGAACCAAAGGTTATTCCTAATGCTGAGGGAGCTCGTACAACACCTTCTGTAGTTGCTTTTAAAGGCGAAGAAGAAATGGTTGGACAAATTGCTCGTAACCAAGCTGTTACGAATGCGAAAAATACGATTTCTTCTATTAAAAGAAAAATGGGTACTAGTGAGAAAGTAGAAGCTAATGATAAAAAATATACACCAGAAGAAATTAGTGCGAAAATTCTTGCTAAATTAAAAAAAGATGCAGAAGCTTATTTAGGTGAAAAAGTAACAAAAGCGGTTATTACCGTTCCTGCTTACTTTAATGATGCTGAGCGTCAAGCAACTAAAAATGCTGGTAAGATTGCAGGACTTGAAGTTGAACGTATTATCAATGAACCAACAGCAGCTGCTTTAGCTTATGGACTTGATAAACAAGATAAATTACAAACTATTTTAGTTTATGATTTAGGTGGAGGTACATTTGACGTATCTATCCTTGAACTTGGTGATGGTGTATTTGAAGTTAAAGCAACAGCTGGTAATAACCGTTTAGGCGGTGATGACTTTGATGAGAGAATCATGGATTATTTAGTAGATGAATTTAAGAAAGAAAACGGCATTGATTTATCTAAAGATAGAATGGCTATGCAACGTATTAAAGATGCTGCTGAAAAAGCTAAGAAAGATTTATCTGGTATGACAACGGCTTCTATTAGCTTACCATTCATCGCTCAAAATAGTGAGGGACCTTTACATTTTGAGACATCTTTATCAAAAGCTAAATTCGAAGATTTATGTCGCGATTTATTTGATTCAACTCTTGAACCAGTTCATAAAGCTTTAAAAGATGCGAAATTAACTAATAAAGATATTGATAAAGTTATTTTAGTTGGTGGTTCAACTCGTATTCCTTATATTCAAGAACTTGTTAAGAAAGAACTTGGACAAGAACCTAATAAGAGTGTTAACCCTGATGAAGTTGTAGCAATGGGTGCTGCTATTCAAGGTGGTGTTTTAACTGGTGAAGTAGAAGATATCGTTTTACTTGATGTTACTCCATTATCTTTAGGACTTGAAACTTTAGGTGGAGTTATGACCGTATTAATTCCAAGAAATACGACTATTCCAACAAGTAAATCACAAGTATTCTCAACTGCTGCGGATAATCAACCAGCTGTAGATATTCATATTTTACAAGGTGAAAGACCTATGGCCGCTGATAATAAAACTTTAGGAAACTTCCAATTAACAAATATTCCACCAGCACCTAGAGGAATTCCACAAATTGAAGTTAAATTTGATATTGATGCTAATGGTATCGTTCATGTAACGGCTAAAGATTTAGGAACTAATAAAGAACAATCTATTACCATTACTTCATCTACTAATTTAAGTGATGACGAAATTGATAAGATGGTAAAAGAAGCAGAAGCAAATAAAGAAGCTGATGAAAAACGTAAGGCTGAGGCTGACGTTAAAAATGAAGCAGAATCAATGATTTTTGCAACAGAAAAAGCCATTAAAGATTTAGGCGATAAAGTAGATGAAAAAGATAAGAAAGATGCTGAAGAAAAAATCGAAGAATTAAAGAAAGCTATGGAAGCTAATGATACTGATGATATCAAAAAGAAAACAGAAAGCTTAAATGAAGTAGCAATGAAGCTTGCAACTAAAGTTTATGAAGAAGCTGCAAAAGAAAAACAAGCGGAAACTGCGTCAGAAGAAAAAGAAGAATCTAAAGATAAAGATTCAAAAGATGATGTAGAAGAAGCAAATTATGAGGAAAAATAAGTTCTAGGAAACTAGAACTTTCTTTCGAGAAAGGAATACTATGGCTAAATTAAGAAAAGATTTTAAGGAAAATTTAAAATGGAATGTACAAGATTTATATAAAACAGAAGAAGATTATCTAAAAGATTATCAATTCGTAAAGGAACATTTAAAAGATTATAGTGAGTACCAAGGGCATCTTTTAGATAATGAGAATATTTTATATGAAGCATTATCTTTTGATAATCATTTATCGAAAATTTTGGAGCGAATTTATGTATATGCTCATATTAATAATGATAGTGATACTACAGAAGTGAAGTATCAAGCCATGTATGGAAAAGCATATAAATTATATGAAGAGTATCAAGAAGCTTGTTCTTTTCTAGTTCCAGAAATTTTAAAAGGAGATAGGGCTTTAATTGAAGAATACATAAAGAAAAATTCTAAATTAAAAGAATATGAACGAGTATTAACGGATATATTTCGGTTGAAAGAGTATGTATTAAGCGATAAAGAAGAAAAAATTCTTTCTTCTTTATCTACTACTTTTAGTATACCGGATCAAGTTTATTCTTATTTAACGGATGCTGATATGAAATTTGGTACTATAAAAAATAAAGATGGTAAAAAAGTAGAATTAAATGAAAAAACTTATCATGAGTTTATTGAATCTAATGATCGAAGTGAAAGAAAACAAGCTTTTACTAAATTACTTACTACTTATGGTAATTTTAAGAATACTTATGCTAATTTACTTGCTAGTGAAGTAAATAATAATAATAAAATAGCTCAGATTAGAGGATATAAAAGTGCTAGAGAAGCTTCTTTATATCAAAATGAAATACCAGAAGAGATTTATGATTTTTTAATTGATACTGTTAAGAAGAATGTTGCGCCTCTATCTAAGTTTTGGAAAATTAAAAGTAAAGCATTAGGATTTAATAAACTTCATATATATGATACTAATACTGCTATGAGTAGGGGGATTACTAAAAAATATAGTGAAAAAGAAGCAGAAGAATTGCTATATCAAGCTTTAAATGTTTTAGGTGATAATTATATTAATGATTTAAAACAAGCTTTTCAACAAAGATGGATCGATTTTTGTCCGAATGACGGAAAGAGAAATGGAGCTTATTGTACGGCTTGTTATAGTGTTCATCCTTATGTTTTATTGAGTTATAATGGAACATTAGAAAATGTTTCAACTCTTGCTCATGAACTTGGTCATGCAATGCATTATTATTATGCTATTCAAAATCAAAGTTATCAAGACTATGGTTATTCCATATTTGTTGCAGAAGTAGCAAGTCAAGTAAATCAAATTTTGCTTAGTAAATATTTGATTAGTAAGACAGATAATGTTGAAGAAAAAATATATTTGATTGATGATTTAATTCGTGATTTTAAAGCAACTATTTATCGTCAAACGATGTTTGCTGACTTTGAAAAAACAATTCATGAAGCACAACAAAAGGGTGAAGTTTTAACTCATGAGTATTTGTGTAGTACTTATTATAAATTAAATCAAGAATATATGGGGGAAAATATAGTAATTGATGAATTAATTCAATATGAATGGGAACGTATTCCACACTTTTATATGAATTTTTATGTATATCAGTATGCTACTGCTTATGCGGCAGCTATTAAAATAGCCATGGATATTTTTAATCATAAAGATGGAGCGAAAGAAAAATATTTAGAATTTTTGAAATTGGGTTGTACTAAAACACCAGTTGATTCTTTAAAAGTAGCAGGGGTTGATATGACTCAGAAAGAAACTTTAAATGATGCTTTTGCCTATTTTGATGATTTAGTAAATGAACTAAAAGAATTATATAAGAATTAAGGTGATGATAGATGAATAAGAAAGATTATTATGAAATATTGGGGGTTAGTAAAACAGCTACTGATGAAGAAATAAAAAGAGCATTTCGGAAACTAGCTAAAACTTATCACCCTGATAATAAACAAACAGGTGATGAGGCTAAGTTTAAAGAAGTAGGAGAAGCTTATGCTATTTTATCTGATCCTAATAAAAGAAGACAATATGATCAATTTGGACATCAAGCTTTTACCAATAATGGAAATGCTCAGTATAGTGGTTTTAATGCAGAAGATATTGATCTTGGTGATATCTTTAGCGAAATATTTGGTAGTGGCTTTGGTGGCTTTGGCGGATTTAGTTCTTTCGGGGGAAGAAGTAATGCTCGATCAAATTCAAAAAGACCACGTAAGGGTGCTGATAGTTTAGTTCAAGTTTCATTAGATTTTGAAGAAGCTATTAATGGTTGCAAGAAAACGATTACCCTTGATTTAAATGAAAAATGTGATAATTGCCATGGTGAAGGTGGATTTGACGAAAAAACTTGTTCTACTTGTGGAGGAACGGGTAGAATTATTAGTGAACAAAGAAGTCTTTTCGGCGTTTTTCAAACCCAAACTACTTGTAATGAATGTGGAGGTACTGGGAAAACTTTTAAAAGAATATGTAGCGAATGTAATGGAGTTGGAAGTGTTAAAAAGAAAAAAGATATAGAAGTTACGATTCCAGAAGGAGTAGATACTGGATATCAACTTCGAATTAGTGGTAAAGGTTCTGCAGGTACAAATGGTGGACCGAATGGAGATATTTATATTGAATTTAAAGTAAAAGCTCATCCTTTATTTGAAAGAGAAGATGAAGATATTTATTTAACTGTACCACTTACTATTACAGAAGCAATACTTGGTTGTAAAAAAGAGATTCCAACTTTAACAGGTAATGTTATTTTGGAGGTAAAACCAGGAACTAATACAGGAGATAAAGTTAAATTAAAAGGTAAAGGAGTTAAGAAAGTAAATGCTTTTGGTAAAGGTAATATGTATGTAATTTATAATGTTATTATTCCAGAAAAACTTTCGATGGCTCAGAAGAAACTAATAAAAGAGCTTGCTCAAACAGACTTAGATGATGCTCCTGAATTTAGAGAATTTAAAAAATATTTATAAGATGTCTTAACAGGCATCTTTTTTTAAAATAAAAAAGACTGAAATATTGAAAATGATATTGACTATTATTTAATAATTTTGTATATTTATATTAAGATAAAAGTTATGTTTTAACTATATGATAAGTTTTGACAAGTTTTGTCGAAACAGATGAAATATAGTTTTAAATGTAGTAGAATGGAAAAACAAAGGTGGATACTATG